>NZ_JAXDRS010000033.1:0-69917 GCF_034090835.1 Evtepia sp. | reverse complement strand
CTGCACAGGTTACAGGCGTGGCAACACCATCTACAACACAAACGGCACAGTAAGAAGCTATATCAAGTAATCCCAGCGCATCGCTCCATCTTTATTAGTGATAATACATACCCCCTCCTTAAACCCATCTGATGAGGCCGGCTGATGACCGGCCGAAACAGGGAATCCGGCACCCCTCCGGGTTCCCTGTCATGGGAAATCAATCCCAAATACTTAAATAACGGAGGTAAGAACAATGGCAAGCAGAACTTACAAAAATCTTTTCGGAGACGGTTACACAACCTATCACAGCAATGGTAGCAAGTCTTACACCTACAACAATCTGTTTGGCGGCAAAACCACTTATCACAGCAATGGCACCAAATCTCATACTTATAAGAACGCTTTTGATGGTGGGTATACTACCTATCATGATAATGGTAGCAAATCCCGCACCTACAACAACTTATTCGGTGGAGGCAAGACTACATATCATGACAATGGAAGGAAATCGCATACTTACAAGAATACCTTCGGTGGCGGATATACCACTTATCACAGCAAGTGGTAACAGCAGAAAGGGGCTGGGGAAATACCCCTTCTTCCCAGCCCCTTTCTTATGCAGAAGGAGCTTAACAAATGTTTTCCCCCAAACCAATAAGTACTAAAGAGATTGAACTAACACACGATTTACTTATGCTTACAGAAATGCTTGCAGAGAACACTCATAATATATGGGCACAATCAAGAATTATGCAAGGATGGACATATGGTCCAACTCGTGATGACCAGAAAAAACAAACTCCGTGTTTAGTGCCTTATAACGATCTTCCGGAAGTGGAAAAGGAATACGACAGAAAAACCGCCACGGAAACAATAAAACTTATCACCAAACTCGGGTATTCAATAAGCAAAGTACGGTAAAAGATGTGCGTTAATGTTTTTTTGATGCACATCTTTTACGCTTTGCGTATTTTTTTGAAGAGAGGGTATTATTTGTCAACAGACTTTTGAATTGCTACATAGGTACCATAAGCTTCCGTCAGATTATCATGATAAACAGCAGATGCTTGCTTTTCTAATGCCGTGTATAGGTCGATGGCTTTTCTGCAGTGGATGCTTGCAGAGGCAAAGTCGTCAGCCTTAATCAAAAGCTTGGCATAGGACAAATGTGTGTCGGCAAGACTTGAGGCAAAAGCATCCTTACAGATCTCTGAAAGTTCCTCATATCCAGCCAAGGCTTTTTGATAGTAAATACGCCCCTCATCGATAGACATGCCGAAGCTCATCATCTTTGTCATCAAACAATTGGTCAAGATGTTTTCTGCATATTTTAATTAATCTTTCCTGCCATACACGTTTTACTTCGTTCTCTGCCGCACCTTTGGAATACACAGCATATAATTTTGCAAAGTATTTATACACTGACCGCTACAAATTTTCTGAAACGCGACAAAAACTACTATGCAATCCTCAGTGACCAATGGTTTACAATTCGCGATAGCATTAAAAATATATGGGAAACATTATGTAATTAAAAAGAGAGCGAACTGACCAATGGATATCAGTTCGCTCTCTTTTATACATCATGCCAAATCGTTGCCACAGAGGGACTTAACCCCTCAAAAACCCAGTCATATCAGGCTTTTGGGTGCCTCCAGGTCACTCCCACTCGGCAAATCAGGATTTATTATAGTCCCGGAAGTGAGATATAATCCCAATAAAGGCCAGTTTTCCATGGGTAATCCCACCAATTTTCTATGTCTCAAAGGTGTGTTGTACTGTTTTGGTATCATTTCAGTACCGGATAGGGCTTTTTTGCTGAAAATACTTTCGTGCACTATTCTACCCTGAATAATGATACCCGTCCCACACATCCCAGACACAGTGGCTTGGGGGTCACATATTATTGTATTCAAATTTCGGGTCTTGTCAAGTGGAAGCGATTTCTTCCCTTGAGGACACCCCAATTATACTATAAACCAATTGAAACGACAAATGTGCAAATTCCTGTTTTTTCAAGAATTTGCACATTCTTTTTTAATTCAATCAATCCGTTCCAGCTTATAGATTGAGTGCTCAGTTTCTATGGTAATGAACTTTTTATCTGGGGATACTGTTACGCTTTCTACAATACTCAACAGGATACGATGTGGTCCTATTATCTCATCACCAACATCAACAAGAAGTAGCCCTCGTTCACCAATAGTTGCTGTTTTAACCTCGCACCTGCAATTCAAAATGGAACTATGTACATAAAGAAGATTTCCTTCTATAGGCTGAATTTCAATTATCTTGTACATCTGATGTCTGTCGCCCTCTAACTATAAGTGTTCTCATAGTTACGCCATCAACAAGTGAAAATACGCATGTATTCATATCTTTGATGTATTCTCCTGAAAGCGTGTATGTTCTGGTGATATCCATGTTGTTAGATCTCATAATTCCATGTACAAACCTTTTACTGTTGATCTTCATGACACAATGATGATCGGTCAAAAGTTTTACCGGAACTCGAAATGCCATTACATCATCCTCGTCACAAGGAAATACACTGAGAGAATCATGGTTATCGGATATCTTCAATGATACATGGCTGGGTTCCCCTAAAGCCCTAATAACGCCCTTGCCAACACTAATGCAATTACGAGCCCCTTGCAATGTCATCTCAATTACATGTGATTTTTCTTTAGCTGTTACCTTGTCCATCTCCTTCGCCTCCGTTTCTTATAATAGTGCCAAGTAGAGCCTCACGCTTGCGCTCTTGCTCCTGGATGCTAATAGCAGCTGCGTCTTCATCAGAAACTGTCGAAGCTACCGTTGATCCGGCTGTATCCATATACCCAGACAAGGACTCAAAGCTGCTCATTCTTTGCGTAGCTTCATAGTCCGAATAGCTCCGGCCAAGTTTCATACGGATTTCATCCGGGTAATATTTGTTAATACGCTTTTTCATTTTGCCGGAACGCTTGTCAAAATATTCTTCTGGCAGCGGATCGAACATAACAGCAGAAGCTAAATCGAATACTAATACCAGTCCTCGTTCAGAGTTAGAAAGATGGCCGTACACCTTGTAACGGCAATTCTTGTTCCAGCCCATCATCTTATAGATGTTCTGAACATATTCCGGACAGGAAATAGAGCGATTAACCCACTTGTCTTTTTTCAACCTGGCCCACTCAATAGAAGAAAGTTCTTCTTCAGCACAGATCGCTACAACCATGCGTTTCTTCCGTTCACTAAGCATGGGAAGAATATGCTGCACACCCTCAAATAATCGAATCGCAGACATGCTGAACTCCAGCCTGTTTGCGCGAATGCTAACGGCTGGTTTCTTTATCATTGAGAAGAACATCTTAGGTGGCACTACATAGTCATCGAGTGACTCAAACTCAATGG
The DNA here is from genome assembly GCF_034090835.1 of Evtepia sp. GTDB lineage: Bacteria > Bacillota > Clostridia > Oscillospirales > Oscillospiraceae > Evtepia. The sequence continues at coordinate 66,539 of NZ_JAXDRS010000033.1, read as the reverse complement.
CATTTTTCTTGCCTAAGCGTTCTTGAACCAGTTGTCGAATTAGTTCCTGTTCCTTCGGGGTATATCCTTCTGTTTGGTCGCTAACGGTGGAACTTTCCGTAGCACCAAGGAATGTGATTTGATCGTTATCCATATTGTCCTCCCATTACATGGCCTCGTAGAGCTGCTCCAACTCATCTTCGAGCTCTCTCTGAGACGGAATATCCCCAATAAAGGGATTTATTACTTTGGTGCCACGGTTACGAATATCAGAAGCAGACACAGCGTCAATCACGCTGCTTCGTTTCTGTTTAATTTCATAGCTCACGCCGAAATGTTCTCTCCAATTTTCCGGATATGCCACAGCAGACACCTTCCCGGCAGACTCTGCAAGTTCACTTTCTTTGTACGGAATAAACTTTGCGGTTGAGTCGGTAGTATCAAGCGCGTCCAAACGCTTTTTGTCTTTACCAACAAGGATTTGTGGCTCGTCCAAGAAAAAGAATAGTATCTTCTCACCATCACGAATACGAGTGATTCCACGGAAACGGAACTTGTACTTCTTCATCCAGTCGAGCTTGTCATAAATCGCACCGGAAAAAGCAGATGTGCAAAGCTGAAGTGCAGATGCTTTTGAATCGTCCCAAGGAACCGCATTAGGGTTTGTGGCATAACTACTGCGAACCGCAATCACTTCCAAAACAGGGTGATATAGGAACTCAACATATTTCTGTTCACCAAGTTTCTGTCTGCAAACACCGTTCAGTCGCAGACTTCGATTGGAGAATGTAAGCTGCGGATCACTTCGAGTCATAAACACGACACCAGGAGCTACGCGGTAATCATTCAATGTCATGGAAAGCACATTGCTGTGCTCCTTACCGCTTAAAATGTTAGCTTCACGCTGCAGAACTTCAAACTCCTCGTCCTCATACACTTGTCTGGAGATATCCTGAAAAGCCTGATTATCAATTCCACTCCAGGTAGGTGAAATGCTCACGAAGCCTTTTAGTGCTCCCTCGTTGATGACATAGACATCCGGAACGCTACCGAACTTATACCTACTTGCCCTCATCATGTGAGCTGCTCTGGCGAGCTCCGGCGTGACTATACCAGTATGATATCCAGGTATATATGCGCCTTCACGAATACCATCATTCTTTGCAGTAACCTTTTCTTTGTAGTCAATAACAACTCGTTTACGGACCTCCAGATCACCCCAACGGCGTTCGTTTTCCATGATTGCTTTCACCATCTGTGGCGTCCATTCTGTTCTACCGCGTAAAGTTGGTCTTTGTTTTTCTGTCAGCACATCCGCAATCTCTTCGGCAGTATGTCCGCATGCAGTAGCGATAAAAATATACTTCACAGTAATGGCTTCGTCTTCTTCAATAACGAAACCACCTTCAATAGTGTGGCGCAAACCCAGCAAATCAGATAATGGGAATTGCCCCGTACATATTCTTTGGTCATAGGAAAGAATCATACGGCGGCTCTTATTTCCAGATTCCCATTCAGCAAACAAGCCTTGCATCTGCAGTCGTTCATTGATATTGGGATCCAGCGTATATAAATCCTCAGTTTCAAAGTAAACGCCAACCGGATTAGAAGGGTTCGTAGTTCTGAGCTTTCGAACCTCTTCAATCAAGTCGGAGATGTTACGAGCAAAACGAGATACACTGGCACACACAATTAGATCCATTTTCTTTTTTGCAGCGTCTTCCAGCATACGCTTAAAATCAGGACGCCACTTTTTCGAAGTGCCAGATTTACCTTCGTCACTGTATATCTCTGCCAACTCCCAGTTCGGAGTCTTTGCAATCTTCTCGGTATAATACTTCGTCTGGTTTTCTATAGAAGAAACCTGCTCTTTACTTTTGGTGCTGACACGGGCATACACAGCAACTCGCTTATGATCTTCATCTCGAATCGTCGGTGCTGGCTTAGCCGGTCTGAAAATTGTTTGGGGAGGCACTGTATAATGCTGTATTCTTTTTTTCGTTTCGTACCGAAAATATTCACGGTCTGCATCCTGCGGCCTCCATGCTGGTCTGCGCTCTGTTTCACCGGTAGTATCACTACTCGTCTGGTCATTTTCCTTTTTCTTTTCATCCGACATATCCTTATCCGTCCTCTCCTAAATTTGCGATGGCAGAAACCACGCCACTTAACCACTTTTGGTGGTCCGGCGGATTAAGATATATGTAGTCTTCAGCCATTTTTATCAGCGCCTCTCGCTGCCGTTCTTCGTTCATAATCGTATTGATGTTGAATTGATCGTCATCTGTGATAATATCGACCCTATCACCCAGGTTGAAAATAAAATGGAGCCAATAGCAAAACTCTCTTGTGTTTGCAGCCAGATATCCCTTTGTTTCCGCAAATATGAGATTAACTTTTCCTTCAGCACAGTCACGCATAAGACGAAGCATCTCAGGACGCTTGCAAGTCTCCTTGTATCCGGTAATATCGATATAAACATCTACCAGTTCACCATCTTCAAAGCCGCCAAAACGCCGTTCAAAGATCCCACGGTGAAATGCTCTAATATCGCCCTCATTCCGAAGGTTAAGCTTGGCTCGTTTTACATAGCCACCAATTCTATATACTTTTTCTGTTTCATGGGTCGTACTCATCATCACTTTTTCCTTTTCGAATACCATACATAGTCCAGGAATATCTCCCAGTTATTCATTACCTGCCAATAGACATCAACTTTGATGTCTTCAGTTCCTTTGCCGCCGCACCAGGGAGCAATAATTACCTCCCATTCGCATTTACTGCAGAAGTAATAGAATAAAGATCGTCTCAGTTCTTCTGCAAAAACTGTTTTATCCTTATATTTCTTAAAATGCTTCTGAATGTCTTCTCTAAAACCACCATGCTGAAACACATTAAATGTTTTGATTTTGTTTCTATTCATATCGTGGTAGAAAACATTCCAAACAAGATTGTCCATCTCTATTCCTCATCCAAATAAATAAACTCAAATATATCGTTCAGATCACAATCCAGTGCTCGGCAAACTTTTCCCAATACTTCGGTTGTGACATGACCGCATTTTCCCATTTTTGTCATCGTTGCAGGACTGATTCCTGCGCATGCGCATAGATCCTTTTTTCTCATGTTTTTATCTACAAGCAACTTAAATAACGGCTTGTAACTTACTTTTATTTTTGCCACAGCGGTTCTCTCCATTAGTTTCTAATTTTGGGCAAGCTCCAATACCAGCATCCACCGGAACGGTATGTCTTAATCTGCAATTCTTTTTTGACTTTTTCAACTGTTCGACTACCAACACCAATGTCTGCAAGACAGGCATATACTTCCTTAGCAGGTTTATCACCAAACTCAAGCATCTGGAGAAGCTTTGCGCGAGCTTTATCTCGTTTTGATGTTTTAACAGTGACGCTGTCAATTAACTCCGATGTATTTAACTCATATCGGCCTTGCCATTCCAGGCCACCACCATCCTTGAAGGAAAAGGCAATAGCCGACCCTTCAGGAGCCAGGCTGGATTTAATCGGATACATATACCGGATCCCAGGCCTTGATTCGTCCCTGGAAATCATCAGAACGCTTCTTGCTATAGCGGCAATATCTATGGAACCAAGTCCACGGTATAGCGTTTTAGCACCACTACCTTTGTTCATATGACCGATCAGAATAACAGCACAATTATTTTGCTCAGCTGTATTTGCAAGCTTCCTCAATACAGAACGCATCTTTGTGGCGCTCTGCATGTCAGCGTCGGGCGGAATAAATGCCTGAATCGGATCAATAATAAAAACGCTTGCTCCTGTTTCCTTGATGGCAGACTCAATTCTGCCATCCTCAAGTGTTAAGGCAATATCGTCATCGATGATATAGGCGACCTTTTCACAGTCAGCTCCAGCTTGCTCAAGTCGCGGTTTGATGGTATCGGCCATACCGTCTTCTGCACACTGATAGATTGCAACACGAGGTTTAGGGGTTCTGAATCCGTCGGGCATAGGGCGTCCGTTCGTCAGAAGAGACACCAAGTTAAGTACGAAGGTCGATTTACCTTCGCCGGGATCCCCTTGGATAACTGTCAGTTTCCCAAAAGGAATGTACGGATACCACAGCCAGTCTACAGGCTTAGGGGTTACATTTGAGTAATACTCGCAGATCGCATTTTCCATTTTAACCTCGCACTTTGTCCTCTCAGAAAGATGTGATTATACTTCATCTCTATTATAATGTTGAGGTGTTTTTGGTTCTATCGCCGTTTCGGCAACATCAACTCATACCATCGCCATTTTGGCAAAATTGCCGTGTAAGATCGCACTTTTCTTTCTGTTAGACCGCAAAAGTCATACCTTCAAAAATGCGTGCGTTCTTGCGACCATAAAAAAGGAAGCACCGTTTTCACAGTGCTTCCAGGATATAAAGAGAGCAAAGCTTTTGTGTCACTCTGCATCTCTCTGTTTAGATTTTTATTTGCTTACTCTGTGGCGCTCTAACAATACCAGCGCATCTTGCCTGGCTCTCTCGTCAGCCTGGCGCATGGCCTTAATCATTATTGCTTCGTTTTTGGTTATGCTTGTGTCAACGACCTCATCGTTTCCGATCAGGTAATCCACTGAGACGCTGTACAACTTCGACAGCTTCAGAAGAATATCGATGGACGGCTCTCGTTTGCCGTTCTCGTACCGACTGTAAACAGATGGCAAGCAGCACAGATAATCTGATACTTCTTGTACTTTAAGTTTTCGACTTGTTCTTATTTCTCTCAGGTTCATGTATACCTCCGTATTCCGAGAAAATACGAAGTGACACGAAGCATTTACCCTTCATTATATTCATTCAAACGCTTTGAGGGGTCCGTAGACCGTGACCCCTCAAATTGTTCGTCAAATTTTGACGATAGTATATTCAGTTATTCTTTTGATGCTTCTGCACTCTCAGCCATTTTTATTATCTCTTCGTCTGGTATTGTGTCAGGATTATATTCCAAAACATAGCTCACTTCCGGTGTATCAGTCCAACAGAGATACGAGAGTTCATCAAACGCATAGAGTGCTGCATCCCAATCTTTTATTTTCATTTCCTTACAGCTTATAGCGCCTTCAGGATCAAACAACACACCGAGCGCATCCACATTTAGTCCTTTAACGGCATTGGGATCTGCTTCATAATATGTGGTTTTCAGAATGTGATAATTGATTGCATTACCTTCTTTATCCGCATATTTTAGCGTGCCCGCTACTACGGTTTCGGTTTACTTTTTGTACTCATCACCGAGCACCTCATGAATAGCATTTTCTATTCGCGACGCCATTTCTTGGGGCGTAACATCATCTTTTGCAAATGCACTGATTGCAAACACGGTTCCTAATATCAAGAAAACCGCAAGCAAAACAAAGGTTATTTTCTTCTTCATACTGGCCTCCCACGGCAGATCAAATATGGTCTGCAATATTGTAAACAATCAAGTCGTGCTTTTGGGCATAGTCAACGGTATAGCGGTTCCACCTTTGCTGTCTGTAAGGTATGCAATACAAGCAGAACTATTATCAACCAGGTGACGATTTCTCTTATGCATGCAACCTCTTGTATATTCTTTTGAGGTATAGACTACCTTGTCTGCGCGACTTTTTATATCGTCATATATCTCTACATCGTGACTTGACCAACCTCTTGTCTGCGAAAGGCACGGAAGAACAAGTATTAAGCGCACATCAGGATATTTTTCTTTTAGCTTCAACACAGTAAACGCCGCAATAGTATCAAATCCTAATGCACCACCTGCGCCAAAGTAAAGATAACCTTCCTTTATAAGTTTCTCAACCATCTCTTCAGTCTTGCTAAAGATGCGTTGATATGCTCCAGAAGGGATGTCTCTATGGCCGGTAAAACAACAAGTTTTTTCTCTCACACTCTCACTCCAAATAACGACATTGGCGAATATATAACGATATTAGTATTAATATAGCATATATTTATAAAAAAACTTTAATAATTAACCCTCAAACCCCTTAAAATACAAGGATATTTGCAAGAGAACAGATTGAATTTACTACCAATTTACTACTTTTGAGGAAAAAGCCTTGATGTGCTGTAAAAACTCTTGCGAATAAAGTTATTTTACCACAGATACGAAAGGTATGTTGTGGAAATTAAAATTAAATAGGAAATCATAAAAGCGGTGATCTTTTGCTTCTGTAAAGGAAGTATAAGAACACCGCTTTTTTCATGCCCATGTTACGAAGTAGAGGCATATACAGGCTTGAAATACAAGGCTTTTTGAGGGCGGTTTTGGCAAAGCAAGGGGAATATACCTTTTTCCTCAAAATCGCCCTTTAACTGCGTAACAAATAAAAATGAAAGGAGCAGAAATCATGGCAGTTTTCAGAGTAGAGAAAAACAAGGGCTATACCGTCATGAGCAATCACCACCTGCGAAACAAGGAAGTGACCCTAAAGGCAAAGGGCTTGCTTTCTCAAATGCTGTCGCTTCCGGAAAACTGGGACTACACCCTTGCGGGACTTTCTCATATCAACAAAGAAAGTATCGATGCTATTCGCACCGCCGTCTTGGAGCTTGAAAAAGCAGGATATATCGTTCACCACATAAAGCAAGCGGCAGCTTCCTTGTTCTTGGGAAACTGCCGCTTTATCATATCTCATGTTTTCACATAATCACGTCATTCAAGGCTCTTTCAAAAATGGTGTAGTAGTGGTGTAGTAAGCGCCTATTTGAGCCGTGAAACCATTAATTTTACAGGATTTTTCGGGACATTTCAAGATATTGCCGTGGCACACGAAAAGTATTTTGGTCATCTTTTTATAACTCCTTACACGTCCTATAGTTCTTCTCGAATCTTCTCAGGATTTCTCATGTTTTTTCCTGCAATATTGGTAAAGGCGTTGGTAAAGAAAGCCGCTTTGCCAACGGGCCATTTTAAGCGTTTGCCACACGCAGATGCACGGAACCGATACCTCCCATCCTTGCGCTGATCCCCGCCTTCTCGCAAAATCCGATTGTGATTTTTCACGCATTGAAGTCTCTCCTCTAAAGGAACGGAGAGCCAGACTTGCACTCTTATCATAGCACAAGTTTGGCTCTCCGTATAGCTTTGCCATGGATGAACGCCAATCATGCCATTGGAAACAAAAACGCCCGGCAATAGCCCTGGATCCGGTCGGTTTGCTGTTCTGGGGAGATTTCTCTCAGTGTGGCAAGCACAATCCTCCGGGCAAGCTGGACGTTCCATCAGTTATAAAAGAACTATCTACTAAAATCTCTTTAATGGAGCATACATAGAAAAGAAAGCGACAATATCAATTATCCCATTTTCCAGAATGGTAAGGCCCCTAACCCCTTCCATCTCTACCTCCACAGAGCCTCCCTGTTCCGAAAGTCCAGAGGGATTCGACACGGTTTGATTGGCAGAAGAGCAGCCAACGCATATACTCATCCAGGAGAAAATCACCGTTTCCCTGCACCCCTGTTCTCTGCCCCGCATACGCTGGAATCAATGGAACCTATGCGCCGGACCCAGCACTCAATCTGGAAGAACGCCTTTGTAATGATAACGGCTCCACCCGCAGGAACTAAGGCATAGAACGATCCCAACAAAACTACTCCTTCCAATCGTCACAGCTTCCGCTCGTAATACAGTAAGGTTACCAGCTCCAGGGCAAACATCGCACCCAGCATCACACCAAACGCAGTGACCATCCCCACCGCAGCCGGCCCAAGCACCGGGCGAACCACAAGACTCCCCAGTAAAAACAGGAAGCAAAAACCCTCCGCCCACAAAAAGGATATCCCTCGAGAGCGGAGCTTCACCAGCTGATTCCGCTCGTCCTTGCTCTGGAGCGCATCCTCTCGGCTCATATGCTGGGACAAGCTGCGGACGATAACACCTACTCCAAGAACCAGGCACAAAACCGAAAGGCAGATTCCCTTCCAGGTCATACCTTTCCACAGATTTACCCCCAGCAGAGCCAGGCCAATGACCGTCAGCCCAAGTCCAATGGCAAAGTTCGATTTACTGTAAATCTTCATTCTCTCGGTCCTCCCGTTCCATGTTTTCCTTCAGGCAGCACAACTCCTCCACCGTCACTCCAAAAACCTGAGCCATACGGTAGGCCAACATCAGGGAAGGACTATATTTTTCCTTCTCGATGGAGATAATGGTGCGGGCAGAGACATGAACCCGCTCCGCCAACTGCTGCTGAGTTAGGTTCGCTTGCAGCCGACACTCCTTTACTTTTGTTTTCATTCTCTCACCCCACGATATGAAGTTAGCTTCCTGTGAAGTTAACTTCATATTATACAATCGTTTTCTCTTTGTCAAGAGAAATCCTTTCTTTACGTTTCCTTCTTTCGCCGGATCCCGTTATGGTCAAAGGTTTTCTTCAGGGCCCGCTCCGTGGGTGCGATGGCTCCCGCCAGGAAGAGCAGCTGCACCAGGGAGATCAGCAGTCCGATCCAGGAAGCTCTGCTCACCGGCTTGCCCCAGGCCGGCACCAGGCCCAAAATGGTCAGAGGGATCAGCACCAGTCCCCACCGGAACCAGAACCGCCCGCACACCCCGTGGGCGAACTGCCAGGTCTCCCGGTTTTTCATGGAACGGGCCGTCCGGTAGCCATACAGGCCATTGATCTCCTCAGGAGGATTGTGGACAAATCGCCAGCCAAAATACACCATGATCCCTGGAACCACCAGGTCCATGACCAACAGATACCACCAAAATCCCATGGAACATCCCTCCTTTCCTCCATCATACCACGTCATTTCTCAGACGCAAGAAAAAAGCAAGGATTCTCCCGACCCATCCCCCGGTTTTTTATGATAAAATAAGGAAAACCCCTGAAAGGAGGTCCTGCCTTGGTGACCTCAGCCTGGCTCAACAGCCGCATGAAGAAATACGCCCATGCCTCCCCGCAGGAGCTCTACCGGGACCTGTCCACCTCGCCCCAGGGGCTCTCTCCCCAGCAGGCGGAGGCCATGGCCCACGCCTACGGCCGCAACATCCTGGACCCCCGGGAAAGCCACGCCCTGCTCCATGGGTTCCGACGGGCCTTTCTCAACCCCTTTACCATCATTCTGGCGGTCATCGCCCTCATCTCCCTGGTGACCGACGTGCTCCTGGCCTCCAACTTAACCCGGAACGTCACCACCTTCCTGATCCTGCTGGTGATGATCCTCCTCAGCGGCGCCATCCGCCTTACCCAGGAGATGCACGCCATCCGAGCGGTCCGGCAGCTGGACCGCATGGTGCACACCAAAGTCACCGTGCGGCGCTGCGGGGTACTGGTGGAGATCCCCGCAGAGGACCTGGTGGTGGGTGATGTGGTCTGCCTGTCTGCCGGAGACCGGGTCCCTGCGGACCTGCGCCTGGTCAAGACCACCGACCTCTTCCTCTCCCAGTCTGCCATCACCGGAGAGAGCGCCATCCTGGAAAAGAGCAGCCGCACCATCTCCTACGAAGAGACCACCCCTCTGCCCCAGCTGGAAAACCTGGCCTTTCTGGCCACCACCGTCATCAGCGGCAAGGGCGAAGGTGTTGTCGTCGCCGTGGGCAAGGACACCCTCTACGGCAGCTTCCTGCGCACCCAGCACCCCGGCTCCACCGCCTTTGAAAAGGGGGCCAACTCTATCGCCGGAGTGATGATCCGCTTTATGGCGGTGCTGGTCCCGGTGGTCTTTGTGATCTCCGGCCTGTCCAGGGGGGACTGGCTCAACGCCTTTGTGTTCGCCCTGTCCGTGGCCGTGGGCCTCACCCCGGAGATTCTCCCCATGGTGATCTCCGCCTGCCTGGCCCGGGGCAGCACCCTGCTCTCCCGGAAACAGACCATCGTCAAGAACATCAACGCCATGCAGGCCTTCGGCAGCATGGACGTGCTGTGCATGGACAAAACCGGCACCCTCACCCAGGACGGCATCCTGCTGGAATACTACATGGATATTCTGGGCAACGAAAGTCCCACCGTTCTGGACGCTGCCTTTCTCAACAGTCACTTCCACTCCGGGGTGCACAACCCCATCGACACCGCCATCCTGGCCTGCCAGACCATGCCCGGTCGGGAGGACCACTTCCGGAACCTGGCGGCCACCACCCAAAAGCTGGATGAACTCCCCTTTGACTACTCCCGCAAGGTGGTCACCGTCCTCACCCGGGACAGCCAGGGACGGCAGCAGCTGCTCATGAAGGGAGACATCCGGGAAGTCCTGGCCCGCTGCCGCCAGGTGGAGTACCGGGGCGAGACCCTCCCTCTGCCCGACCACCCGGAGGACAGCGTCAACGCTGTGGTCCAGGAGCTGCTGGAAGACGGCATGAAGGTCATCGCCGTGGCCCGCAAGGACACGGACCAGCAGGAGACCCTCTCCCTCTCCCAGGAGAAGGACATGACCCTGCTGGGCTACCTGGCCTTTTTCGACGCCCCCCGAACCTCTGCCGCCGCCTCGGTGGCCGCCCTGAAAGCCCGAAACCTCACCCCCAAGATCCTCACCGGCGACCAGGCCGCTGTGGCGCTGTCCATCTGCCGCCGGGTGGGGATCTCCACCCAGGGCCTGCTCACCGGAGAGGAACTCAACCGGCTCTCTGACGCACAGCTTCGGACTCTGGTGGAAGAGATCCACGTCTTTGCCGAGCTCACCCCTGGGCAGAAGGTCCGCATCATGACCGCCCTCCAGGACAACGGCCACACGGTAGGCTTCCTGGGGGACGGCCTCAACGACATCCCCGCCCTCATGAAAGCAGACGTAGGCATCTCTGTAGAAAACGCCGTGGACGCCGCCAAGGACGCCGCCAGCGTCCTGCTCCTCCACAAGGACCTGGGGGTCCTGGAACAGGGTATTCTGGAAGGACGAAAGACCTTCGTCAACATGCTCAAGTACATTAAGATCACGGCCAGTTCCAACTTCGGCAACATTCTCTCCATCGTCTGCGCCAGCGCCTTCCTCCCCTTCCTGCCCATGATGGCGGTGCAGCTTCTGCTGCTCAACCTCCTCTACGACGCCCTGTGCATCGTCCTCCCCTTCGACCGGGTGGACCCGGAGGAGTTCCTCTCCCCCCACGACTGGTCCGGCAAAACCCTGGGACGCTTCATGCTCTCCTTTGGGCCCATCAGCTCCCTGTTTGACATTGCCACCTTCCTCTTCCTCTACTTTTTCCTCTGCCCCACCCTCTGCGGCGGCCCCTTCGCCGCCCTGACCCCGGGCGGGCAGGCCCTCTTCCTGGCCCTCTTCCACACCGGCTGGTTCCTGGAGTCCATGTGGACCCAGGTGCTCATCCTTCACCTGCTTCGGTCCAAGAAGCTTCCCTTCCTTCAGACCCTCCCCTCCAAGCCGGTGCTCCTGGTCACCCTGCTGGGCACTCTCTGCTTCACCGCCGTGACCTACACCCCCCTGGCCCAGCTGCTGGGGCTCACCGCCCTGCCCCTGTGGTACTTCGCCTTCCTGGTGACGGTGGTCCTGCTCTATTTATTGCTGGTCTCCGCCGCCAAAGCCCGGTACCTGAAAAAATACCACACCCTCATATAGAAAGGAGGCGCCCCCATGAAGAAACCCATCAGTTATCTCACCCTGGACGCCTCCCTTCTCTCCTGGCTGTCGGACAAGCTCCGGCTGGCGCCCGCGGAGCTCCCCGGGGCCAAAGACCTGCAGGAGAGCCTGGAAGACCTGCTCCAAACCCCGGGCAGCTGCCTCATGGTGGAGGCCCAGCCCGGGGACACCCCGCCCCCGGCCCCCGACGCCATCCAGTGCCGGGACCTGGTGATCCAGCCCCGGTTCCGCCGGGTCACCCGGGCGGGCCAGGACATTCCCCTCACCCCCAAGGAGTTCGACATCCTCTGCTTCCTGGCCCGGAACCGGGGAGAAGTCTTTACCAAGGAGCAGATCTACCAGGCTGTGTGGGAGAGCGAATACCTGATGGACGCCAGCAACATCATGGCGTTTATCCGAAAGCTGCGGAAAAAGATCGAACCCAACCCCGACGCCCCCCAGTACATCCAGACCATCTGGGGCATTGGCTACAAGTTCACCGACGAAGGATAAAAAAGACGCTGCGGAATGAAACCGCAGCGTCTTTTGCTTGTTGTTTGGTGTTACACGTTGGCCGCCTGCTTCTCATCCAGGCGTGCCTTGGCCTTCTCGGCCAGGGGCAGCAGCACACCGCCTACCACGTTGCCCAGGGAAACCACCACCAGGCGCAGCAGGGATTCTCCCGGCTGGTCATACAGCGTACCGGACACACACCAGTAATACATGTCTGCCACGCTATGCTCCGTGCCGCAGAGGATGAAGATGGCCACGCCCAGGAAGAGAGCCAGGTACTTGCCCAGCTGGTGGGGATTGTTGGCATACCCATTCACCGCAATGAAAATGAACACATTGCACAGGATGCCCAGCACAAAGAGGCTCAGCAAAGAGGAATTCATCTTGCCCGCCACCAGAGCGGCCGCCGCAGCGTCCACCCCGGCCTCCGTGCCGGTGATGCCGGTGAGGTTCTCCAGGCCGCCCAAAATCATGCAGCCCAGGAAGTTGCCCACCCAGATGAGCAGCAGATCAAACAGATACCCCGGCCAGGGGTTGTCGAAGAGGTAACAGGCTTTTCCCGTGAAAAGGAGGTACCCTCGGGTACAGATGGTGAACAATCCGATGGCAAAGAGGAACGCCCCCGCCACTTGACCGCCTGGGAAGGCGTCTTTCAGGCGTAGAAATACTGTGCCGCCTAACCCAATGCAGAATCCTGCCAGAATGCCATAGAGAAGGATCCCCCCGCTCCGTTTCATCCAATCACTCCTTTTCTCTTGTCTCTGTTTAGTCCTCTTTCTCCTGCTTGTACCCGCCGTGGATGTGATCCAAAATCACACCCAGCAGTTCTTCCTTACCCAATCCCTTCTCCGCGGAGAAGGAGATGATGGGCACCGTATCCGGCAGCTCCAACGTCTCCCGGATCCGGGCCAGGTTGGGCTCCCACTCGCTCTTTTTGATCTTGTCCTGCTTGTTGGCCACCACCACAAAGGGCTTTCCGCTGTCCTTGAACCACTGGGCCATGGTGCAGTCATCTTTGGTGGGCTTATGGCGCAGGTCCACCAGCAGGATACCCAGAGTCAGCAGATTGGCGTCGGCAAACCACTGCTCAATGAGCTTGCCCCAGCGGGCCCGCTCCTGCTTGGACACCTTGGCGTAGCCATAGCCCGGCAGGTCCACAAAGTAGACCTGCTTGTCGATGCGGAAATAGTTGATATGGGTGGTCTTGCCCGGGGCAGAACCCACCCGGGCAAAGTTCTTCCGGCCCAGCAGACGGTTGATGACGGAGGATTTCCCCACGTTGGACCGTCCGGCAAAGGCGATCTGGGGCAGATCGTCCCGGGGGCAATCCGCCATTTTCGCAGCGGAGAGAATGAACTCCGCGTTCTGTGTGTTAAACTTCATAGCATACCTCTCAGGCCTGATGGAGGGGTGCGTGGGTCCCTGCCTCCGGCATCCCGCTGGGGATCTCCCCCAGGTCAGAGGGCTCTGCCAGGGGCAGATGCTCCAGGGCGTGGGCCAGCACCTGGTCTACGTGGGACACGGGGATGAATTGCAGGGCGCTGCGCACCGTCTGGTCGATCTCCTCCAAATCGGATGCGTTCTCCTGGGGAATGATCACGGTGTGGATGCCGTTGCGCAGGGCCGCCATGGACTTCTCCCGCAGGCCGCCAATGGGCAGCACCCGGCCCCGCAGGGTCACTTCGCCGGTCATGGCCACGTCGCCCCGGACGGGAATGCCGGTGAGGGCAGAGACCATGGCGGTGCAGATGGTGATGCCCGCCGAGGGGCCGTCCTTGGGCACTGCGCCCTCCGGGAAGTGGACGTGGATGTCCTTCTCTTTATAGAAATCTGCGGGGACCCCCAGCTGCACAGCCCGGCTGCGGATATAGGTGAAGGCGGCCCGGGCGGACTCCTTCATCACGTTACCCAAGTTACCGGTGAGCTCTACCTTGCCGCTGCCGGGGATCACGTTGGCCTCGGCTTCCAGCAGGGTACCGCCCACAGAGGTCCAGGCCAGGCCGTTGACCAGGCCCACCTGGTTTTCCATGCCGTTCTTCTCCGGGTGGTACTTCCGGGGACCCAGGTAGGTCTCCACGTTGTCCCTGGTGGCCCGCACCTGCTTGGCCCCGTCGGAGACGATGGCCATGGCCGCCTTGCGGCACAGGGCCCCCAGCTCCCGCTCCAGGATACGCACGCCGGACTCCCGGGTGTAGGACACGATGCTCTCACGGATGGCGTCGTCAGTCACCCGCAGCTGGCTCTTCTTCAGGCCGTGGCGCTTAAGCTGCTTGGGCAGCAGGTGGTTTTTGGCGATCTGTAACTTTTCCTCGTCGGTGTAGCTGGCCAGTTCAATGACCTCCATCCGGTCCAACAGAGGCTTGGGGATGGTGGAGGTGGTATTAGCCGTGGTCACAAAGAGCACGTCGGACAGGTCAAAGGGCAGCTCCACAAAGTGGTCCCGGAAGGTGCCGTTCTGCTCGCTGTCCAGCACCTCCAGCAGGGCCGCTGCGGGGTCGCCTCGCATGTCGCTGCCCAGCTTGTCGATCTCGTCCAGCAGCAGCAAGGGATTCCGGGTGCCTGCCTGCCGCAGGGCGTTGATGATCCGCCCGGGCATGGCCCCCACATAGGTCTTTCTGTGGCCCCGGATGTCCGCCTCGTCGTGGACGCCGCCCAGGGCGATCCGGGCCAGCTTCCGGTTCATGGCCCGGGCCATGGACATACCAATGGAGGTCTTGCCCACGCCGGGAGGGCCCACCAGGCAGATGATCTGTCCTTTCAGGTCGGGTGCCAGCTGCTTCACGGCCAGGAACTCCAAAATACGGTCCTTGACCTTATCCAAACCAAAGTGGTCATCGTCCAGGATCTTTCTCGCCGCCTGGACGTTCACCCGCTCCTTGGTGGTCTTGGTCCAGGGCAGCTCCAGGCACACATCCAGGTAGTTCCGGATGACCGAGCCTTCCGCCGAGCCGAAGGGCTGCTTCTCCAGGTGGATGACCTCTTTGAGCAGCTTGGCCTCCACCTCTTCCGGCAGCTTGGCGTCGGCGATCTGGCGGCGGTAGCCGGCGATCTCGTTCTCGCCGTCCTCTCCCAGTTCCTCCTGGATCACCCGCACCTGCTCCCGCAGGAAGGCGTCCTTCTGGTTCTGGCTCATGTTTTCCTGCACCCGGCGCTGGATGCTCTGCTCCATCTCCAGGATCTCCACTTCCCGCCGCAGCAGCCGGTTCATCTTGTTCAGGCGCTGCACCGGACGCAGCTCGTCCAGAATGGACTGCTTGTCCATCACCCGCATGGAGACATTCTGGGCGATGAAGTCGGCAATATAGCCCGCATCCTCGCTGGACATAATATTCATCAGCATCTCAGAGGCGGTGTTCTTGGGGGTGAGCTCTGCGTACCGGTCAAAGAGCTCGTACGCCTGCCGGATGGCTGCTTCTGCCCGCAGGGTGTTCCCCTTGCTCTCCAGTTCCGGGTCCTTGGGGAACTCCACCTGCTCCACCTCTGCCGCCAGGTAGGGATCGGTCTGCACCAGGTCCCACAGCTTTGCCCGGTACTGGCCTTCCACCATCACCCGCACGGATTTCCCCGGCAGGCGGAGGATCTGCCGCACCACAGAAACGGTGCCGATGGTGAAGAGCTGATCCCGGCCGGGGTTCTCCACCCGGATATCCTTCTGGGCCACCAGGAAGATGGGCCGGTTGGAGGTCATGGATTCCTCCAGGGCGTTGATGGACATCTCACGCCCCACGTCAAAGTGGATCAACATTTTGGGATAGACCGCAAGGCCCCGCAACGCCAGGGCCGGGATGGTCTGTCGATTGGTCTTTTCTTCCTCTGGCATACCAATTCACTTCCTTTCGCGGGACCCTTTGAGGGCCCCGGTCCCCGGCGCTGCCGCCGGGATGCCAGTTGCTATGATAGAGACAGGAAGGGCGGAGAGTCATCCCCTCCGCCCACTGTTTGCTTACGCTGTTCCGTCCCGCCGGGCCAGGCCGCCGCTCTGGGCCCGCAGGGCCGCAGCCCCAAGGGGAGGACGGGGGGTCCGGTCAGGGTCCCGGACGAGCATCGGCTCTGCGCCGTCTTTGACGCTCTCCGGGGTGATGTGAACCTCGGTGATGGTGCCGTCCGAGGGAATGTCGTACATGATCTGCGTCATGACCTCTTCCAGCACGGCACGCAGGCCTCTGGCTCCGATGCCCCGCTCCATGGACTTATCTGCCACGGCCTCCAGAGCGCCCGGATCAAAGACCAGGTTCACCATATCGTATTCCAGCAGCTTGCGATACTGCTTCACCAGCGCGTTCTTCGGCTCGGTGAGGATGCGCACCAGATCCTCCCGGCTCAGGGGAGACAGAGCGGTGATCACCGGCAGACGGCCGATGAGCTCGGGGATGATCCCGAACTTCAGCAGGTCATGGGGCTGGATCTGGCTGAGCACCTTGCGCTGCTCCAGCTCCTCCTTGCCCATGATCTCTGCGCCGAAGCCGATGCCCTTCTGGTTGATCCGCTTCTCGATGATCTTCTCCACGCCGTCAAAGGCGCCGCCGCAGATGAAGAGGATGTTTCTGGTGTTCACCTGGATGAACTCCTGGTGGGGATGCTTCCGCCCCCCCTGGGGAGGCACGTTGGCCACCGTTCCTTCCAGGATCTTCAGCAGAGCCTGCTGCACCCCTTCGCCGGAGACGTCCCGGGTGATGGAGGTATTCTCGCTCTTCCGGGCGATCTTATCCATCTCGTCGATATAGATGATCCCCCGCTCGGCCTGCTCCACGTCGTAGTCGGCAGCCTGCACCAGGCGCAGGAGAATGTTTTCCACGTCGTCGCCCACGTAACCGGCCTCGGTGAGGGTGGTGGCGTCGGCAATGGCAAAGGGGACCTTCAGGATCTTTGCCAGGGTCTGGGCCAGCAGGGTCTTGCCGCTGCCGGTGGGGCCCAGAAGGAGGATGTTGCTCTTCTGCAGCTCCACATCGTCGCCGCCGCCGAAGTAAATTCTTTTATAATGGTTATACACCGCCACAGACAGGGCGACCTTGGCCGTGTCCTGGCCGATGATGTATTCGTCCAGGTAGGCCTTGATCTCCTTGGGGCTGGGGATGATGTCAGGCATATCCGGGGAGATCTGTTCCTCCGGCGGGGCCATGTTATCCAGAATGTCCATGCACAGATGGACGCACTCGTTGCAGATATAGGCCCCGGGTCCGGCGATGATCTTCGCCACCTGGTCCTGGTGCTTGCCGCAGAAGGAGCAGCGGATCGCCCGTTTCTCGTCGTTTTTGGCCATAGTCAGTCACCTCTTTCTAACGCAGAAAAAGGGGGCTGTACGCCCCCCTTTCCCTCGTATCAGCGCTTCTCGATCACTTTGTCAATGAGGCCGTATTCCATAGCCTCTTCTGCGGACATAAAGTTGTCCCGCTCGCAGTCCGCCGTCACCACATCGAGGGGTTTCCCGGTATTCTCCGAAAGGATATGGTTCATGCGCTTTTTGATGGTCTCCAAACGCTTCAGGTGAATCGCCATGTCGGTAATTTGACCCTGGGTTCCAGCAGAAGGCTGGTGAATCATGATTTCCGCATTGGGCAGCGCCATGCGCTTGCCCTTGGTGCCGGCGGCCAGCAGGAACGCGCCCATGCTGGCAGCCATACCGATGCAGATGGTGGACACGTCGCACTTGATATACTGCATGGTGTCGTAGATGGCCATGCCGGCGGTGACAGAGCCGCCGGGGCTGTTGATATAAAACTGGATGTCCTGATCCGGGTTCTGGGCCTCCAGATACAGCAGCTGGGCCACCACAAGGCTGGCGGTGGTGTCGTTTACCTCTTCCGACAGGAAGATGATCCGATCGTTCAGCAGCCGGGAAAAGATATCATAGGAACGCTCTCCCCGGTTGGTCTGTTCTACTACATAGGGCACTAAACTCATAGCTCGATCTCCTTTTCCATTCAGAGCAAAGTATGCCCGCCAATCGGAAAATTATTCCTCTACCTTTTCAGCTTCGGTCTTCTTCCGGGTGGTCTTCTTGGGAGCAGCCTCTTCGCCCTCTTCTGCGGGCTTGGCGGCCTTCTTTGCTCTGGGCTTCTTTGCAGGCTTCTTCTCTTCTGCCTTCTCCTCAGCCTCTTCGCTCTTCTCCTCGTCCTTGGTCACTTCGGTCACCTTGATCTCGCCGTTGTCGGCCTCAGCGGTGATGAGGTGGGGCTTGGCAGCAGCGGCCACAGCAGCCATGGCACGGTCACGGGCCAGGTCCAGCTTCAGAGCCTCACGGTCCAGGCCTTCCACCACGCGCTCGTAGGGCACGTTCAGGTTGGCGGCGGCCTTCTTGACCTCTTCTTCCACGTCCTCGTCGGACACAACGATATTCTCAGCGGCTGCCACGGCGTCCAGAACCAGCTGCTGCTTGATCTGGGTCACGGCGGGATCCTTCAGATCCTCCCGCATCTTGTTTACATCCATCTGCATGTACTGCATGTACATTTCCATGCTGATGCCCTGCTGCTCCAGACGGGCGGCATAGTTGTCCACCAGACGGTTGATCTGGGTGTCGACCATAGCCTCAGGCAGCTCGATGTCCACCTGGTCGCACAGCATGGCCAGCAGGCTCTGACGGAACTTTGCCTCGCTCTGGGCCATGTTCCGGTCCACGATCTTCTGCTTCAGGTCTTCCTTGAACTCAGCCAGGGTGTCGAACTCGGACACGTCCTTGGCAAACTCGTCGTCCAGAGCGGGGACCTTCTTCTCCTTGACCTCGATGCACTTCACCTTGAACTGAACGGGCTTGCCGGCCAGGTCCTCTGCGTGATAGTCCTCGGGGAAGGACACGTCGATGGTCTTCTCATCGCCGGCCTTCATGCCGACCACCTGCTCCTCGAAGCCGGGGATGAAGGTGTGGGAGCCCAGAGCCAGCTCATAGCCCTTGGCGCTGCCGCCCTGGAAGGCCACGCCGTCCTTGAAGCCTTCATAGTCCAGCACAGCGGAGTCGCCCATCTCGGCGGCGCGGTCCACCACTTCCAGCTGGGTGGCGCGGTCCACGTACTGCTTCAGCTCGTTGTCCACAGCGTCGTCGGTGATGGTGGGGAGCACCTTGTCGGCCTCCAGACCCTTATACTGCTTCAGGGTGATGACAGGACGAACGGTCACAGTAGCCTTAAAGGTGAAGCCTTCCTTGCCCAGGTCGATGATCTCCACACGGGGGGGAGCCACGGAGTCCAGACCCTTTTCCTGGATGGCGTCCTGGCAGGCCTGGGGATAGAGCTCTTCGATGGCATCTTCATAGAACACGCCGGAGCCGTACATGCCCTCGATCACCTTACGGGGAGCCTTGCCCTTACGGAAACCGGGAACGGAGATGCTGCCGCGGGTCTTGCGGTACACCTTATCAATGCCGGCTTCGAACTCTTCCTGACCGACTTCCACGATCAGTTCGACTTCAAACTTCTCTTTGTTTTCTACTACACTCTTGACATTCATGTCCTTTTTTCCTCCTGTAAAACGTCCTCTCCTGGTCCCGCGTGGGCCGGAAAGGGCATTGTATTGCAGCATATATAGGCTATATTATCAGATTCTTTCTGGAATTACCAGCCTTTTTTTCTTCATTCCAAGATTTTTTCCGGGCGGAACTTGAGGTAATCCGCCGCAATGAGACGGTAATCCACCGTTCCCCGCACCCCCTGGATGGCCAGACGGTGGCTTGCTCCGTGAAGATGCCCATAATAGCAGGCCTTCACATGGTAAGCCTCCAGCAAATCCAGAATGGGCTGGCAGCAGTACCCGGCGTAGAAGGGGGGGTAGTGGAGAAAGCACAGCTTTTCCCGGTCCCCCGCCGCTTTCAGCGAGGTCTCCAGCCGCTGCAGCTCCCGCAGAAAGACCTTCTGGCTCTGGCCTTCCCGCTCCTCCTCGTAGAACCATCCCCGGGTGCCGCACAGGGCGGTCTCCCCGTACAGGTGGCAGTTATTGTGCAGGATCTTCAGGCTCTCAAAGCCTTTCTCCCGGAAAAACCGCTCCATTTTGGACACGGTGTTCCACCAGTAGTCGTGGTTCCCCTTCATGAGGATCTTGGTCCCCGGCAGGGCATCCAGCCAGGCAAAGTCCTGTTCCGACTCCTCCAGGCTCATGCCCCAGGACACATCCCCCGCAACAAGGAGCACGTCCTCCTCTCTTAGTACGCCCAGGCCCTGGGAGAGCTTTTCCATATACCCCTCCCAGGCGCCGCCGAACACGTCCATGGGCTTGCTGCTGCCCAGGGAAAGATGGGTGTCTCCGATCACATACAGTGCCACCCTGTCACCCCGCTTTTTACTTCAGCATGTCCAGGACCACGTCCATCATCTTTTCCTTGTCCACGCTCTCCCGGAACCGGACTGCCTTATCCCGCAGAGAGGCCAGGGGCTGGGGCGCCGGACGGCCGGACACTTCTTCCAGCTGATCCAGGGCGTCCAGACCTTCCTTCACCTGGTCCACCCCCAGGCTGCGCAGCACATTGTCGCAGAACTTGAAGGGGCTGGCGGTGGACACAAACACGGTCTTGTTCCGGTCGCCGCTCTCCTTGCGGTAGGTCTCCATCACGTGGTAGGCCACGGCGGTATGGGGATCGATCAGGTACTTCTCCTCTTCCCACACCTTGCGGATCACCTGGCTGGTGGTCTCTTCGTCGCAGTAGCCGCCGTAGAAGTCCGCCTGGAGCTTGGCCTTCAGGGCCTCGGGCACGGTGTAGGTGCCGGTCTCGCTGAGCTGCTTCATGTAGTCCGCCACCGCCTGGTCGTCCTGGCCGGAGAGGGCAAAGAGCAGACGCTCCAGGTTGCTGGACACCAGAATGTCCATGGAGGGGGACATGGTGGTGTGGAAGGGACGGTTCTTATTATAGGTACCGGTGGTGATA
Organism: Evtepia sp.; assembly: GCF_034090835.1. Classification (GTDB taxonomy): domain Bacteria; phylum Bacillota; class Clostridia; order Oscillospirales; family Oscillospiraceae; genus Evtepia. The sequence continues at coordinate 45,679 of NZ_JAXDRS010000033.1, read as the reverse complement.
AAGTCCGTGAGCACGTTGTTGCTGTTGGAAGCGCAGATCAGCTTGCCCACAGGCAGACCCATCTGCTTGGCGTACCAGCAGGCCAGGATGTTACCAAAGTTACCGGTGGGCACGCAGTAGTTGACCTTCTCTCCCATGGTGATCTTACCCTGGGCCAGCAGGTCGCAGTAGGCGGAGATATAGTACACCAGCTGAGGCAGGATGCGGCCCCAGTTGATGGAGTTGGCAGAGGACAGGAAGTAGCCCCGGTCTGCCAGGTCGCCCCGGAGGGCCTCGTCGGAGAAGAGGATCTTCACGCCGGTCTGGGCATCGTCAAAGTTGCCGTGGACGGCGCACACACCCACGTTGTTCCCCTGCTGGGTCTGCATCTGCAGGGCCTGCACCGCAGACACGCCGTCCTTGGGATAGAACACCAGGATCTTGGTGCGGTCCACGTCCTTGAACCCTTCCAGGGCAGCCTTGCCGGTGTCGCCGGAGGTGGCCACCAGGATGCACACCGTCTTCTCCTCCTGGTTCTTCACCAGGGAAGCGGAGAGCAGATGGGGCAGGATCTGCAGAGCCATATCCTTGAACGCAGAGGTGGGGCCATGCCACAGCTCCAGGCAGTAGGTCTCGTCGTTGAGGGGATGGAGGGGGGCCACCCGGCTGTCGTCAAACTTCTCGGAAGAGTAACCGGCAGCGGTAAAGCGGCTCAGTTCTTCCTCGGAAAAGTCCTCCAAGAAGAGCTTCATCACGGCCACAGCCCGCTGGGGATAGGTCTTGCCGGACAGGTCCTTGAGCATCTCCTCCGTGAGGGTGGGCAGCACCTCAGGGGTGAGCAGGCCGCCGTCCCGGGCCAGACCCTGGGCGATGGCCTGGCTGGCGCTGAGGGAAACGCCCTTATTTCTTGTGCTGATATACTTCATTTTGATTCACACACCTTTTTACATATCGTTGGGTCGGTTCTATTCAAATGCGTTGGCCCAATGTCGGATCAACGGTTCTTTCGTCTGGGTGCCCCAGGGGGCGTAGACCTCCACCACATCAAACCGTGGCTGAAGGTCCGTGGGATGTTCTGTTATATAGGACAGGGCTGCCATGCGCAGCTTGTCCCGCTTGGAGGCTGTTACAAACTCCCGGGCCTGGGCCAGGGCGGCGTTCTTCCGCAGCTTCACCTCGATAAAGCAGAGGATGCCATCCTTTTCCATCACCAGGTCCAGCTCTCCCTGGCGGCAGCGGTACCGCCGGGCCAGCAGGCGGTAGCCTTTCCCTGCCAGATAACGGGCGGCCTGCTCCTCGCCCCACAGGCCCAGGGCCTGTCGGTCGCCTCCCCTCACAGCTTCTTCAAAAAGCTCTGCCGGTGGATGGGGCAGGGCCCATACTGGCGCAGCCGCTCATAGTGGAGTTTGGTGGGGTAGCCCTTGTGTTTCTCAAAGGCGTACTGGGGATAGCGCTCTGCCATCTCCATCATGTACCGGTCCCGGGCCACCTTGGCCAGGATGGAAGCCGCCGCAATGGAGGCACTCTTGCTGTCCCCCTTCACCACGGTCTGGTTGGGTACAGCGATGCCGGTGTTCCGGTTGCCGTCAATGAGGGCCAGGTCCGGCCACAGGGACAACCCCTGGATGGCCCGCTCCATGGCCAGCATCCGGGCGTTCAGGATATTGATCTCGTCGATCTCCTTCTCATCTGCCCAGGCCACCGACCAGGCCACTGCCTCCCGGGTGATCTTCTCATAGAGGACCGCCCGGCGCTTTTCCGTCACCTTCTTGGAGTCGTTCAGGTAGGGGGCGTCCCAGCCTCGGGGCAGGATCACCGCCCCGGCGTACACCCGGCCCGCCAGAGGACCGGCGCCCGCCTCGTCTGCGCCGCAGACCACAGCGAAGCCTCGGGCAAAGCAATCCTCCTCGATCTGCCAGAACTCAGGGTGTTCCATCGGCCTCCCCTTCCTTCTCCAGGTCCTCGGGCATCTCCAAGGTGATGCGGCCCATCTTGCCGCCCCGGAACTCGTCCAGCAGGATGTTGGCGGTGCGCTCCAGGTCCACCTCGCCGCCGGACACCAGGAAGCCTCGCTTCCGGCCCGCCAGCTCCAGCATCTCCCAGCCGGTCATGCCCTCCTGGGGCTCCATCTTGAACCGGGAGAGCAGGGCCTCGGGCTTGCGCTGGGCCAGCAGCTGGATCAGGTGGTAGGCCAGGGTCTCCACGTCCATGATAGCATCCCGCACTGCCCCCGTAAAGGCCAGATGCAGGCCGATGGTCTCGTCCTCAAACTTGGGCCAGAGGATACCCGGGGTGTCCAGCAGCTCCAGGCCCTGGTCCACCGTGACCCACTGCTTGCCCCGGGTGACACCGGGACGGTCCGAGGCCTTGGCAGACTTCTTCTTGGCGACCTTATTGATAAAGGTAGACTTGCCCACGTTGGGGATGCCCACCACCATGGCGCGAACGGGACGGCCCACCTGGCCCTTCTCCCGCCACTTGGCGATCTGCTCCTTCAGCGCCTCACGCATCACCGGGGAAAACTGCTTGACCCCAGCCCCGCTGCGGGCGTCGCACTCCAGCACCGACATGCCCTTGCTGCGGAAATAGGCCCCCCAGGCCTTGCTGGCCGCCGGGTCCGCCTGGTCCGACCGGTTCAGGATCACCGCCCGGGGCTTGCTGCCCACCAGGTCGTCAATGTCGGGGTTCCGGCTGGCGATGGGGATCCGGGCGTCGATCACCTCCGCCACCACGTCCACATATTTCAGGTTCTCCCCGATCATCCGCCGGGTCTTGGTCATATGACCGGGATACCATTGGATATGCATGGTTCCACCTCCCTGGACACTCCGCCTTCTGCAAGAGGGCGGGTATGGTCTCTCGTTACAATTAGATTATTTAGTATACACGATTTTTCCCCCGCTGAAAAGGCCCCTTCCGGGGATTCGGCGGGAATCCTAAAAAAAGGGAGCGCCCGGGGCGCTCCCTTTTTCGGAAAACTCATATGGCTTACAGCTTCTCCTTGACCTTGGCTGCCTTACCCACGCGGTCGCGCAGATAATACAGCTTGGCGCGGCGGACCTTACCTCTGCGGACGGTCTCCACCTTCTCGATGACGGGGCTGTAGAGGGGGAACACCTTCTCCACGCCGACGCCGTAGGAGATACGACGAACGGTGAAGGTCTCGTTGATGCCGCCGTGCTTCTTGGCAATGACGGTACCCTCGAACACCTGGATACGCTCGCGGTTGCCTTCCTTGACCTTCAGGTGCACACGGACGGTTTCGCCCACGCTGACCTGGGGTGCTTCCTTGGCAGGCATGTTCTTCTCAATAAAGCTTTTCATGAGATCCATAGTCTTTTTTCCTCCTGTTATACAGGTGTTCGTAGGACAAAGCGGTGCTGCCCTTTTGGCAGCGTCCCAGAGGACCACCCTTTTTTACATAGACCTATGGTATTCTACCAGTCTCCGGGCAAAATTGCAAGACCATTTTTCCCCGGAACGGGGGTTTTCCCCTTCTTTCCGTCCTCTTCGCCAGGATCCCTCCCCTTTCCCCTGCCGCCCTTGACAAATCCTATCATTTCCTGTAACGTTTCCTTTGTTGTGCAGGGTCTGCCGGACCCTGACACTTTGAGAGAATTCGGAGGTATTTATATGAAGCAGAAGCACGGCAACGTAAAGGCGCTGCTGCCCATTGGCGTCTTCCTGGTGATCTATCTGGGTCTGGGCATCCTATTTGAATACGGACTCAAAATCCCCATGGGCTTTTACAATATTCCTATTGTAGTGGCCTTCCTTATCGCCCTTCTGGTGGCGTGTATCCAGAACCGCGCCCTCTCCTTTGACGAAAAGCTGGTCCTCATGGGAAAAGGCGTGGGCGACAAAAACATCATGATCATGATCCTCATCTTCATGACCGCCGGTATCTTTGTGGGCGTGGTGGGCCGCAGCAGCGCTGACAGCGTGGCCTACTTCCTCCTGTCCGTCATCCCGCCTCAGTTCGCCGTGGCTGTCCTCTTCGTGGTCAGCTGCTTCGTCTCCCTCTCCATGGGAACCTCCGTTGGTACCATCACCCTTATCACCCCCATCGCCGTCTCCCTGGCCGCTGCCTCCGGGTTCGCCCTGCCTCTGTGCGTGGCCTCCGTCATCGGCGGCGCCATGTTCGGCGACAACCTCTCCTTCATCTCTGACACCACCATCGCTGCCTGCAACGGCCAGGGCTGCCAGATGAAGGACAAGTTCCGGGCCAACTTCGCCATCGCCCTGCCCGCCGCCCTGGTCTCCCTGGCTCTCATCCTGATCCTCTCCTTCGGCCAGGACCCGGGCCAGCCCATCATCCACGACTATCACCTTATCCAGATCATCCCCTATGTTCTGGTCCTGGTGGGCGGCATCATCGGCATCAACGTCTTTGTGGTCCTGCTGGTGGGCATCGTCTCCGGCGCCCTCATCGTGCTGGTCACCGGCGCCACCGCCCCCACCGAGCTGCTGGCCAGCATGGGCTCCGGCGTCTCCGGTATGTTTGAGACCACCATGGTGGCCATCCTGGTCTCCGCCATCTGCGCCCTCATCCGGGAGTACGGCGGCTTTGAAGCCCTGCTCTACGGCATCAAGCGGGTCTTTAAGGGCAAGAAGGGCGGCCAGCTGGGCATGGGCCTGCTGGTGGGCGCCATGGACATCGCCACCGCCAACAACACCGTGGCCATCGTCATGGCCAACCCCATCGCCAAGGAAATGTCCGACGACTACAGCATCTCTCCCCGGAAGACCGCTTCCCTGCTGGACACCTTCTCCTGCGTCTTCCAGGGCATCATCCCCTACGGCGCCCAGATGCTGGTGGCCCTCACCGCCGCCAACGAAATGGGGTACGAGCTGTCCGCCTTCCAGGTGATCCCCAACCTCTACTACCCCTTCCTTCTGCTCCTGAGCTCCCTCCTCTTCATCTTCGTGATCCCCGAGCGGAAGATCGACAAGGTATGATCTCCCCCCAGCGCGCACCGAGAGAACCGGTGCGCGCTGTTTCTTTTCCTTGCGTTGGGAAGAATATCTGATACAATAGCAGAAAAACCAAAGAAAGAAGGGATCTCCCATGGAACATGTTCTGGTCGTCTCCCGGCAGGAGCTGGAAGAACGTCTGCCAGGCCAGGTCTGGGTCACCCAGGACCTGGATTCCCTGCGCCAGTTCATTCTGGACCGCCACTACTTCCTGCCCCGGGAACAGGCGGAGTATGACACCACCGCCAAACAGATCATCCCCTATGTCCTCCTGCGGCAGAAGAACCGCTGGTTCCTCCTCCGCCGCCTGAAGAAACAGACCGAAGCCCGCCTCCACGAAAAGCTCTCTCTGGGCGTGGGCGGCCATATCAACCCCACCGAAGAGGAAGCCGCCGACCCGCTGGAAGCCGGCCTCATGCGGGAGCTCCGAGAGGAAGTGGAGGTGGAGTCCATCCGCTCCCTCACCTGCCTGGGCCTCATCAACGAGAACAGCGGGGGCGTCAGCGACTACCACACCGCCCTGGTGTACCTTCTGGAGGCCGAAGGTACCGTCTCCGTCCGGGAAACAGAAAAAATGGAGGGAGCGTGGGTCACCGCCCAGGAGCTCCGCTCCTGCTTCGATTCCTTGGAAACCTGGTCCCAAATCGCCGCAAATGCCGTGATTTTCGACCCATCTGTCTAATTTGACGGATAATTCATCATTTCACACATTTCTGTTGTACAACTTTTTCTCAACTTTTTTCAAAAAACTCTTGCATTTCTGCGCAACCCATGCTATTATGATTAAGCTGTCTGACACGGCAAAAGACTTCCGGGTGTGGCGAAGCTTGGTATCGCGCTTGAATGGGGTTCAAGAGGCCCTGAGTTCGAATCTCAGCACTCGGACCAAGGAGAGCATCTACTCTGTAGATGCTCTCCTTTCGTTTTTCCTTTCCAGATCAGCAAAACCGTGGACTGCGGGAGCTCCGCAGCCCACGGTTTTTTTCTCAGCTTCCCTTGAGACTGACCTCTGCAATCACGTCCTCTGTGGCCGCCGGAAGGTCCATCCCTTCCTCCCAGAGGAGGGTCCCCTCTCCCCGAGGGCCTACGTAAAGTTTGGTCACCCCATCCATAGGAATGGACGGGAAGGCAAGGCTTTTCCGCTCACCGCCGTCAAACTGGAACACATGCCAGGGGTAGGCTCTCCCCTCCTCCCGGGCAAAGGCCAGCACAGGCCGCACCGGGGTCACGTACAGGCTCCCGTCCTCGCCCCTGTCATAACGCACGCTCCGCACCGCTTTCCCGTCGGTAAACTCCAAGCGAAACACCGTGCTGCCGTCGGGCAGCTCCGACAGGTCGCTTACCTTCATGGCATTCGCCGAGACCGGAACCACATCCCATTGGGTCAGACCCAGAAAGGCACCCACCACCAGCACACACAGCACCCCAGCCAGCACGATCCCTTTCACATAGGCCGTCCGCTTGGCCTTCTTCCAGGCAGAGGCAATGGCCTTCTGCGCCCCTTCGCTGTCTGGCGCAACGTGGGGCAGCACCAGCGCTTCCTCCATCCGGCGCAGCTCCTCCTGGCACGAGGGGCAGTCCTTTATATGCTCCTCTACCAACGCTTTGCTGGCCTGGCTGCACACGCCGTCGTGATACAGCGGCAGCAAATCTTCAATTACCTGACAGGTCACCTTCATCCAATCGCCTCCTCAGTTCATTCTTCGCCCGGTAGAACACCAACCGCGCCCAGCTGTCCGTCTTGCCGAAAATCTCCCCGATCTGTCCAAAGGGCAGCTCGCCAAAGGTGCGCAGCATGAACACCTCCTTATAGGGCTCCCGCAGCTGGTGGAGCAGTCGGTGCAGGGTCCGGGCGGTTTCCCGGTCCAGGTAGGCCTCTTCCATATCCGATGCCGTCCCAGCCCAGTCTTCCCCTGATGCCTCCGGCACCAGGCGCTTGTGCTTTCGATAGTGGGAAAGGTACGTATTCTTGGCGATCTGGCACAGCCAAGTGGAGATCCGTCCCTTCCCGTCAAATTGGTCCATATGCTCCATGGCCTTACAAAAGGTCTCCTGGGTGATCTCCTCTGCCAAGGCGCTGTTCTGACAGAGGGACAGCACATACCGGTATACCTTTTCAAAATGCGCCAGATACACCGCCTCAAACTCTGACACAGCTTCACCCCCTTCTATCTCTGAAACGCACGAACCGCGCTATCGTTTCATGGATTCTCCCTTTTTTCAAACCAAATTCGCCCTCAAAAAATTTTTTCTTCTCTTTGTGACCACATCACGGTAACATCATAACCCATGGGTTATGATAAGCTCACAAAGCAAGAGACGAACTTCTCTCCCATAAACGAATCGCCTCTTCGCCAAATTCTCAAATTTTCACCACGTTTTATCCATAAGCCAAACCTTGAAAGGAGATTTCCACCATGAAGCAGACTGATTTCGTCGTAACCCTCTTTGAAGGCAAAGAAAACCCCGAAAACCTCACCGTTGGCGTGCTGCTGGCTCGCAAAGCCCTGGACCAGGGTCATACCGCAAGCATCGTTCTCATGGTCCATGCCGTGGGCCTGGGCCAGCCCGGCGAGACCAAGGGCGTGGACATCGGCGCTCCCTTCCCCGAAGTGGGCGGCACCCTGGAAGAGTTCCTGAACCTGGGCGGCCAGGTCTGCATCTGCAACGCCTGCATGGAGCACAACGGCTTCCGCGCAGAGCAGATGGACCCCAGATTTGAGCTCATCAATGCCCCCGACGTGGTCACCCTCCTCATGGGTGCGAAAGCTTCCCTTCAGCTCACCTAATGAAATGATTCCTCCCAGCCGGGGGTCTGCCAAAGCAGACCTCCGGCTTTCTTCTTAATCATTTTTAAAATTTGATATCCGACGTCCTTCCTTGTTTTTCTTTGCGGGGGGAGTATAATCAAAGTACCAGGGCACACGCCCAACAATACATACTGCAGATTTCCTGCAAGAGAAGGGACCCCTATGAAACGGCGCAAACACTCCGTCGCAGCAGCCTTACTGGCCTTGATGCTTCTGCTCGGCCTGACTGCCTGCACCGGCGAGAAACCCTCGCCCGACCCGGCACCTGCCCCCACGGAGCCCACCGGACAGACTGACCCCAAAGCCCCGGATGCCCATGAAGGGTCCGATCCCACCGCAGAACAAACTGTTTTCTTCCTGCAATTTCCCAAGAACCTGGACACCGGATACCAGAACAACATCCTCTCCCTCCGGGAGCCCTTCCAGGCCGTCCAAGAGGCCACTTGGCAAGGCAAGCTCTCCGGAGACGGCACCGCTGCGGCCTATGCCCACTACTGGTTTGACCTGGTGGCCTCTGCCCAGCTGTATGTAGAGACCAAGACGGTCTCCGGCCAGGAGACCATCTCTGCCCTGTGGACCAACGCAGAGGGAGCCACCACCGGTCGGAACGTGGGGGTGGGCAGCACAGAGCGGGATATTCTGGCCGCCTATACCAAGGACCTTTACTCCATTGCAAAGGACGCGGCAGAGCCCCTGTGCAACCCCAGCGAAAACGAACCAGTCCCCACCCTGGACTACGACTGCGCGTATCTGTATCAGCCCTTTACCCCGGAGACCAACGACGTGCGGGATATCACCTTCTTTGTAAAAAATGGAAAGGTGACTTCCATCAAGATCTCTGAGCCCGCAGAGCTGAGCTATGTCTATGGCTACGACCACGACGCCGGTCTGAAAGCCGCCGACGACAAACGAGCAGAGCTTATGAAATAAGGTTTCTCCCCAGAGCAAAAGAGACCGCCCATCGGGCGGTCTCTTTCTGTTTCCACTGGTTGTTTGGTCTCAAGCGGTCCTGGGTTCGATCCGGCGCATCTCCCGGCGGAACACCGTGAGGAAGAGGACGAGAGAGACGGTGATGCTGATGATATCCGACACCGGCTCTGCCAGAAACACCGCAAACACCTGGTTCTCGATGAAATGGGGCAGGATATAAATGAGGGGGATCAGCAGGATCACCTTCCGCAGGCAGGCGATGAACAAAGAGGCCTTGGCCATGCCAATGGACAGGAAGGCCTGCTGCACCGCCATCTGGATGCAAAACAGGCAAAGCACCGCCGTATAGACCCGGAGGGTCCAGATCCCCGTCTCCATGAGGGCCTGGGACTCGCTGTTGAAGATCCAGATGAACACCTGGGGCCAGAGCTGGATGAGCGCCCACAGGAGGGTCATATACACTGCGCTGAGCACCAGAACGCTCCGGAACGCCTGCATCACCCGTTTGGTATTCTTGGCGCCGTAGTTATAGCTCATGATGGGCTGGGCGCCCTGGCCGATGCCCTGGCTGGGCAGCCACACCATCTGCATCACAGTGCTGGCGATGGTCATGGCCCCCACCGCAATGTCCCCGCCGTACCGGTAAAGGGATGCGTTAAAGGCCACGTTCAGCACCGCCTCGGTGGCCTGCATCACAAAGGGCGCCAGCCCCAGGGCCAGCACCGGCAGCATCACCTTTTTCGTGGGGCGCAGATACTGCCGCCGGACCCGCAGATCGGTCTGAGGGCTTCTGGTGAGAAACCACACGGCAAAGACTGCCGACAGAGCCTGGGAGAGAATGGTGGCCAAAGCTGCGCCGCTGACCCCCATCCCAAAGGCGTAGATGAAAATGGGGTCCAGAACGATGTTGGTCACCGCCCCGATGAGCACCGTGATCATGGCGAACCGGGTGTGTCCCTGGGTGGTAATGAACAGGTTAAGCCCCAGGGCCAGCATGACGAAGATCGAACCGCTGGCGTAGATCCGCATATAGGGCAGGGCGTAGACGATGGTGTTATCGCTGGCCCCGAAGAGGTAGAGCAGAGGGCGGCTCCAGATGAGAAAGACCGCCGTCAGGGGAATGGCCACCACAATGAGCGAGGTAAAACAGCTGCCCAAAATCCGCTCCGCCTCCTGATGGTTCTTCTGCCCCATGGCGATGGACGCCCTGGGGGCCCCTCCCTGCCCCACCAGAAAGGCAAAGGCGGACATCAGGTAGATCACCGGAAAACAAAGGCCCACCCCGGTGAGGGCGATCTCCCCCACCTGGGGGATATGACCGATGTAGATCCGATCCACAATGTTGTACAACAGGTTCACCAGCTGGGCCAACACCGTGGGGATGGCCAGGCGAATGAGCAGTTTGGTCACCGGAGCGGTGGCCAGCTGCTGGGACATGTCCGGCGCAGGAGTGCCGTGACGCTGCATAAGAAATCCCTTCTTTCCTTTTCTGTTTGCAGCTTCCCGGAGAAAACGGAAAAGGGCGGTCCTCCTCCGGATCTTCCGGCGGGACCTGCCCCCTGCCTCCTCTTCCCGGTGGGAAGAAAAGGCCTTTTTGACTGCGTGTGTTGTTTTACTATACCAAAAACTTTCCGTCCTTGCAACGTAATACAACATAACGCCTGACCTATAGCCTCCCCCGAGCACACCTCCTGACAAAAAACAGGAGGCGCAAAGGGGCCTCCTCTGCGCCTTCCTGTCTGCACAATATGAAAGGGTCACGCCAGATACCGCTGGGCAAAGGGGGCCATGGTTCGGTTCCCCTGCTTGGCCACCACGCCCACCAGCAGCGCCGCTGCCGCCGTGCCTTCCCGCACCCCTGCCAGGTAACCCAGAACCGCCAGAGACAGCACCACTGCCAGCAGCACCAGGCTGCTGTCAAAGGCCACCTTGGCCCGGGGGAAGGGGACGGGGAACACCTGGCACAGCGCCAGGACCGCGCCCTCGCCCGCCAGAGTCACCACGTTGGCGGTCACCTCAAAACTCACGCCGATGCCCACCAGAACGATGCCAACGATGCAGTACACCCACTGCATCCCGTACCCTTCACAGGGCAGGTCCCGGATGAGCCAGACGCTCAGGTCCATGAGGTAGCCAAAGAGGATCGCCACCGGCAGCTGGATGAGCTGAACCGGGTCATAATTCTTCCGCAGCAGCGCCATTTGCATCAGAATAAGGACACAGTGCAGGGCGATGGTGGCCACCCCCACGCTCATAGGGGCAAAAAGGCTCACCACATAGGGCAGGCTGGAAATGGGCGACGTACCCAGCCCGGCTTTGATGGAAAAAGCGATGCCCAGGGCCAGGATGGCCAGCCCCACGCACAGCACCCCGTACCGCCGCACAGGATGGGTCACAGGGGTCCGTTTCATTGTCTCCCACCTCCCCGCTGGGTTTTCTTCTCTCTTTCATTATAGGCCCTCTGTCAAGAAACCCTCCCCGAAAAAGGGAAACGGCCCCCGGTATCCGCAGGGATACCGGGGGTCGGTCTCTGTTATTCCTGGCTGTCGCCGGGGAAGGTGCTCTCGCACAGCCGCTGGAGGATCACCGCACCCATAGCTCGGGTGGTGTTCCCCAGGGGCTCAAAGTTTTCTCCTACGCCTTTGAGCCAGCCCAGGGCGGAGCAGTCCGCCACCCCCTGCTTGGCCCACTCTGCGATCTGCTCGTGGTCCTGGTAGGCGGTAAGGTCAAAGGGCTCGGGCTCCAGACCCCGCATGGTCCCGTACCGGGCCAGGGTGACAGCCAGCTCCTGGCGGGTGATGGGCCGGTCCACGCCGAAAAAGCCCTCGCCCGTCCCGATCATGATGCCCTTCTCCTTGGCCCAGGCTACATAGGGGGCAGCGTAGTGGCCCTGGGGCACGTCGGCAAAGCCGGTGTCCACCCCGGCATCCTCTACCCCTTCCATCCGGCCCAGAATGGTCACGAACATGCCCCGGGTCAGAGGGAAGTTGGGGGTGAACTCCCCATAGGCGTTCCCGGTCATGAGGCCCTTTTCCTTCACATAGCAGATGGATTCATAGGCCCAGTGGGTATCCAGCTTGCTCTCGTCAAAATACAGCGCCCGGGCGCAGCGGTTGATCCCCGTGTTGGGGGCGCTGGTGTAGTAGGTGCTGGGCTGGGGGGTGATGCCCCGCCGCCAGAAGAGCTCGTCCACGGTCACCAGCTCATAGCCCTGGGCTTTCAGGGTGTCGATGAGGCGGCCCAGACCCTGGGCGGTGCTCTTCACCGTCTCGTGCATGAGCACGATCCCCCCGTCCTGCAGCTGGCTGCTCACATAACTGACCAGCCGGTCAGCGCTCTGGTACTTCCAGTCGGAAGAGTCCACCGTGCACCACACCACCGGCACACCGGCAGCGGCCAGCACCCGCTCGTTGTAACTGAAATAGGGAGGGCGCATATAGAAGCCGGTCTCGCCCGTCCCGGTGAGCCCTGTGAGGGAGGTGATGACCTGGGCGGTGGCGTCCAGCTCCTGCCGGATCTGCTGGTCCGTGCACTGGGCCAGATAGGGGTGGTTGTAGGTATGGTTGGCCACCTGGTGCCCTTCCCGGGCCATCCGGCGCACTGCGTCGGGATAGGACCACATTTTATAGCCGTTCATGAAAAAGGTCGCCTTGGCCCCGTGGTCCCGCAGGGCATCCAGAATCTGGTCGGAATAGGCGCTGGGTCCGTCGTCAAAGGTCAGCGCCGCCAGCTTCTGCCCGGGACAATCGTACTCTGAGGCCGCATAGGTCACCGGCAGCATGGAGACCGACAGGGCTCCCACCACCACCAGGGTTAATCCCAGCGCTAAAATCCGCGCACGTAATCTGCTCATAGTATCTCCCCCTTACATTGGTAGTTCCGTTCTTGAGAAACCAGTCGTTTTCTTTCAAACTGTACCCTACTTCCCGGTTCCTGTCAACTCTTTCCCCCGCAGGAACCCAGACCAGAGCCCCCCTCTGTGCGCTCCCAGGCAAAAGGACCCAACCCCTCTTGACAAACCGGTCCTTCCTTCTTAAAATGTACGGAGCCAAACTGTTCGGTATCGAACTTTTTTAAAGGAGGTCCTCCCATGCATCCCACCGAACGTCCCCTGGCCATCGGACCCCGCATCAAATTTCTGAACCACGCCTTTACCCGAAAGTTTTTGGATATCACCCGCTCGGCCGGCGCAGATGACTTCTCCCTTATGCACAACCGCATCCTGGGCTTTCTATACTGCCACCAGCAGAGAGATATTTTCCAGCGGGATCTGGAGGCCGCCTTTCACATCACCCGCTCCTCTGTGGCAGGCATCGTGAAGCACATGGAGGAAAAGGGGCACATCCAGCGCCAGAGCGTCCCCCAGGACGCCCGGCTGAAAAAGCTCACCCTCACCCCCCTGGGGCTCCAGCTCTGCGAGCAGGCCATGGATGCCTTCGAAGTGGTGGAGGCTGCTGCAGTCCGCGGCCTCTCCCCAGAGCAGATTCAGACCTTCCTCTCTCTCTGCGATATGATCCAGCAAAATCTGACCGAAAAGGAGTGTTCCCATGCTGAAAACCATTGCATCCCAGATTAAAGAATTCAAACGGGATTCCATCCTGACCCCCTCTTCATGCTGGCCGAAGTGGCCACGGAAATGCTCATTCCTCTCATGATGGCCTCCATCATCGACAACGGCGTCTCCAAAGGTGACTTGCGCCACATCCAGATCACCGGCACATGGATGCTCCTCATCGCCCTGATCGGTCTGGCCGCCGGCCTGGCCCGCAACCTGCGCCAGGCCGTGTTTGAGAACATCCAGACCTTCTCCTTCTCCAACATCGACAAGTTCAGCACCGCCGGACTCATCACCCGTCTGACCACCGACGTGACCAACATTCAGAAGATCCGCTACGACGGCATCAACATCAACAAGATCAAAAAAACCGACCCCCGCCGCTCCCTGGGCATCGTTCTCCAGGATACTCACCTCTTCACCGGCGACGGCACCAACCTCAGCCAGGGCCAGCGCCAGCTGCTGGCCATCGCCCGGGCTGCCTTGCCGATCCTCCGGTACTCATCCTGGATGAGGCCACCTCCTCCATCGACACCCGCACGGAAAAACTGGTCCAGGAGGGAATGGACGCCCTGATGCGCGGCCGCAACTCCGCCGTCATCCACGCCAGGTTTAACAACAAACCCGGCAGCCTCATGGCCAAACTCTGCGTCCAGAGGAGCCAGGGCTTTGCCGCCCTGTGCCAGGAACTAGACGTTCCCTGCCGGAAAACCGGAAAACTCTTAGTGGCCTTCCACCAGGAGGACCCGGACGTGCTGGCTCACCTCCGGGACCATGGGATCGCCAACGGCTGCCGGGGCTCCGTCTGCTCTCCCAGGAGGAGCTCCACCTTGAGAGTGACATCCCCAGAAGTGGTGGTGAGGTTACGGCTGTAGTGGCCGCTGCGGTAGCCCTGGAGCTGCTCGTTGCGCTCGTACCGGCCTGGGTTGGCTTCTCCGCCTCGGTCTCCAGAAACTCGTTGAGGGTTTCCTCTACGCTTCCGCGCACAAGTCCCTTGATCTGCCCCTTGATAACTTCTTCGTTTAGCTGTACAATTTTCTCGGACATGGTTTGCTGTCTCCTTTCGAATGTTTAGTGTCACAACTTCATTTTACCAGAGATCTGCAAACCATGTCTCTCTTTCCTTTTTGCGAAACTTATTCTACCTGACCGAAAACGCTGTGGCCAAGGTTGGTGCAACTTAGGAATTTTCAGAAACCGCGAATCTTTGAGAGACACCTTTCAGATAATGGACTAAAACGAAACAACGACCATGCAAGAGCAGAAATGCTCCTGCATGGCCGCTTTCTTTATGTACAAATCCAGCCGCAGATATTTATCAGTATTATGCCTCGGAATTGACTTGATATAGTGCCACCGTAGAGCGAACATGCACCTTCCTAATTCAAGATAAGGGCCTACGGAAAAATCTTGGACAGAAGAGCCGTAAGGAGGAAAGACTATCTTGTTCACATGCGAAAAGTAGATACGGACGCTACAACTATATGCGCAGACGCATTCAGTAGCAGAAACGATTTGCATCCTCAACTGGCGTTCAGCTGCCCGATCTTGGTCATCTTACTGAGGAATTTCTCCATCAGCAGCTCGTGGACGCCCTTCCGATACAGGTTCTCCAGCCGTCCCACCTTCCGGTAGCCCACGCTGGCGTACAACTCCTGGGCGGCCTGGTTGTTCTCGGTAACTATCAGGTAAATCTTACTGGTCATCCGCTTTTCCAGCAGACACTCCTCCATATAGGCCAGCATCCGCCGTCCGTAGCCCTTGCCCCGGCAGGACTCGTCTACTACGATCATGTGCAGGTAGGGGTAGATATAAAAGGAGCCCTCCTCTACGTACCACAACACCCCCACCAGTCGCTGACCCTCGTAGGCCAGGAAGATGTCGTCCCGCTGGCAGGCTTTTTCTACCGCGTCGTCCAGCAATCTGCGCAGGGGATAATAGCGCCGCCCCAGTTCGGTGGCGAACAAAAAGTCACTGCAATCGGCCACCATAGTTTCGGTCAGCGGTCTCATCTGCATCATGCGGACCTCCCTTCAAAATCACCTT
Source organism: Evtepia sp. (assembly GCF_034090835.1). GTDB lineage: Bacteria > Bacillota > Clostridia > Oscillospirales > Oscillospiraceae > Evtepia. The sequence continues at coordinate 30,385 of NZ_JAXDRS010000033.1, read as the reverse complement.
GTCCACGATGGATTCCACCGTCTCAAAATCCTCGTAGTTAATCTCGTCCAGGGCGATGGTCACGGAAAAAGCTTTCTCGAACAGGACAATCATCTTGATGATGCTAAACGAGTCCACGTAGCCGGAGGAGATGAGCATGGTGTCGTTGGCGATCTTGATGCCTTCCAACTCGGGCACGTTCTCCAGAAACATTTCGATGATCTGTTTCTTCATTTCACTGTTTGTCATAGCAATACACATCCTCCACTGTCAGTCCCATCTTTTCCAGAGGTTTTTCTAAATCACGTTCTTCGATCGGGGAATGGATGATCTCCAACGCCCTCTCCCGGCTCAACTCGCCTACCCGTACCAGCTCGCTCAGCTCCACTTCATGCTGGCCATAGTGGAAGATCTTTTCGGTCAGATACTGGGCCACGTAGTTGAAGGAGCAGTTGGAGGACTTATCTGGCCAGCTCCGCTTGGGCAGTTGGAACTTCAATTCCCGGGTGATAATGTCCAAAATTTTATCCTCGTTCCACTCGATGTACTTGAATGGGGACAGCAATCGTATGTTGCCGTAGTGCTCCCGGAAGTACTTGTTCTGGTTGTGGATGAGGTTGGCGTAGTCCTCGTAGCCCGGCATATTCCGGAACAACTCCATTGCGTTCTCGTCAGACTCCTTATAGATCCAGAACAGCTCGGAGTTACGGATGTACTGCTGTCCCTTGGTATAGCCGCCTAAGATAAGGTCGATGCCGTTCTGATGGGCGATGCGGCGGATGGCGTTGTCGATGAGGGCATGGCAGACCCTGCAGTAGTAGATGGGCTTGCCGGAGCGGATCATCTGGGGAAAGATTTTCAGCAGATCGGCGGTCTTGAAGACCATCAGATCCACTCCCAGGATGTCGGTGGCATTCTTGACATTGTCGTACATCTCATCCAGGGCGAAGCCGTTGTCTATGATGATGGCCAGGGGGGTGAGACCCAGGACGCAGACGGCTACATACAGGGTCATGATGCTATCCTTGCCGCCGGATACGCTGACGGCGCAGTCGTACTGGTTGCCCTTTTTGTAGGGGGCGACGATCTTTTTCAGCGTCTCCAGCTTCTCCTCCGGGATCTTGCTGTCGAAGGACTGGCTGGGGGATACTTTTTCTTGCAGAGCCCGGCAGACGTTGCACACGCCGTCGTCGCCCAGGGTAATATGTCCCTTGGCTTCCGGCATGATGCAACAGGCGCAACGAGGGCCGTTATAGTTCAATGTCATACTGTTTTAACTCCTGTACGGTCTTCTCGTCCCATTTGCTCACATCCAACCCCTTCTGGCACAACAGCGCATAGGTCAACCGCTCCACGCCGAAGGCGAAGCAGGCGGTGTAGGCGAAGTTGCCGTTGTCCAAGCGGATGTTGTAGGGCTTGGAGAAGTGGGTGCGGTGGAAATTGGCGGAGGCGGCGGCAATTTCCTTGTTGGGATCGTCCAGGCGGCAGACGAACTCCTGCTTAGAGTCGCCCAGAGCCTGGAAGAATTGCAACTTCTTGTAGTTGCTGGCGAAGAAGGAGTCGTTGGCGGTGTTCACTTTGCAGTTCAGGTCAAAGGTGTCCCGCCAGAAGTGCCACAGTTCCTTGGCCTGGCCGATTTTTTCCACACAGGTCTCCGGTGCGCCCACGAAGACATACTCCTTCATGTTGAACTCGTTCAGCCGCGCCAGCTCGTAGGCGTTTCCCGCCTCGTTTCGGAAGCAGCGACCGGAGACCAGGTAGGTTTGGGGCGCGTCCCGCTGGATGGTGCTACCGCTGAGAAACTGATAGACCGGAGCACAGGTGGCGTGGCGGAGGACCAGAGCGGGCGTCTTCATCTCCTCAAAGATTGTCTTGTCCTGGGTGCCGTTCTGGGCGAAGCGATCCAGCACGGCCAGGTCGTTCTTCATGGTGGTCTGAAACATGATGTAGTGGGGGAATGTCTCGAAGTAGCCACCCTTTTCGTAGCTGTCGATGGGATAGAGCACCGGAAAATCGTACTGTTTTACCGGCCCAAAGGCCTCTTTGCCGAAGGCTTCAATTTTTCGGTCAAAGTAGCGATAGACCTGCAGGAACAGGTCGCTGTAGGCGTACACGCCATCGGCGATCTCCTTAACGCCCTCGGTATCCAGGAGGGTCTGGAAGATGGGAGACTGGTTCAAGGGCACGGAGCCGGAGTGATCCTCCAGAGTCCTAATCTTGACCTCCTTGCCGCTGAGCTGGCCGTTCAGGATCATGTCTCGCAGCTGTCCCACCTTCTGGGTCACCTCTGCCTCGTCCCGTTCCTCCAACTCCACCGACACCTGGTCGCCCTGGCGCTGGATGTTCCGGATGGCTGGGGAGACATAAGGAAGCATTTCGGTGAAAAAGTTCTTATCTTTCTCTTGAAACTGATTCAAATCCAATGTGATAGTCATAAAAATCCCTTTCTGAATCACATACATCCGGGACAAGGATCTCCCATCCCGGCTATGTTCGTCTTATGGTTCTACTGTCAAATCTGGGTCACGCCCGGTTGTCCTTCAGGCATTCCACCATGTTCACCCGGAACACCTTGCACTTGAGCAGGGTCAGGGATATGATGTAGCTGACCACCACCAGCACCGCACAGATGATACTGCTCTTGACGCTGATGACCGATTTGATGTAAGCGGACAGGTTGTCAATCATCATGGTGTAGAACAGGTCGCCGGCCAGTATGCCTAAGGGGATACTGATGACTATGCTGAGAGGCACCAGGATGTGGTTGGCGGATAGGACCAGGGAGTTAATCTCACTCTTCCGGTATCCAAAAATCTTCAGCATGGAGATAGTGTTTCCGTTCTCTTCCACCATCATGTTCACGGTCAGGTAGACAGCTGCCACGCAGAGGACAGCACCCAAGAGGATCATGACCATAATAATTTGCTGAAGGTCGTTGATCACCGACTGGATCTGATTCTGCACCGACTCCTTGGTGTTGGTCACGGCCACCTCGCTGTCCTTCAGCTTCAGCTTGTGGTCGGACATGATGACGTTATACACATCGTTGTCCAGTTCCATCAGGTCCCGCACCGTCTTGCCGGTGGTGTACAGGGTTTTCTGAGCGCAGTCTTCTACGATGCCGGTGATCTTTACCGTGTACTCGTCCATGGTAATGGGGCTGAAGAAGGTGAATTTATCCCCAGCGTCCAAGCCGTAGACCTTGGCGGCCATCTCGGTCAGGTAGTAGTCCCCGTCCTGGAGAGAGACCTTCTTTCCGTCCAGGTCGGTGAGAGTGATGTATTTGGAATCCTTCTGCAATCCACTTAGGTTGAACTGGCTGTTCTCGATATCCTTGGGCTGGAGGGACTCGTTGATGTAGGTTTCGCAGCCCTTCCCCTGTTCCTTTGTCTCATAACTGGTCAGGTAGTAGCGGTAGGAGAAGCTGCCGATGTTGTTGACCGAGTTGTTGACAAAGTTGTCGCAGCTGTCGAAGAAGGTCAGCCCCATGGCTATGATATAGCCGCCGACTACCAGGCCTATGAGCACCACCAGCGCCCGGGCCTTGTTGCTGAGCAGGGTACGCAGACGGAACTTCCACTTGAATTTCATGGTGCGATTGCTGGCAAAGGCTTTGGAACCGCCATTCTTGCTGGTGGAAGCCTTGAGCAGGTCCACTGCGTTCCACCGGAGTAGCCGCTCGGTGGTCAGGATGGCAGAGACCACGTAGAAGAGAGTAGGAAGGACGATGCAGATGGCCGCGCCGTATAAGGGGACGGCGTAGTGGATGGGCATGGGTTCGTAGTCCACGGCGTAGTATTCCGCCATACTCTGTGCGCCCACAACGGCCATGATTAGACCAATAACGGTGCCAGCGATACTGACGATGAGGGCCATAGCGGCGTAGTGGCGGACCAACTCACCCTTGCGATAGCCCAGAGCTTTCAGGGTGCCGATGATCTTACACTCGGATTTGACCTTCCGGTTCAGGACGGCCGCCACCAGGACGCTGACGATGACCATCATCAGGCACATGATCATGTAGGACATGATCATGTAGGTCTTGGGGTTGTTCTGCACCGCCTCGATGCGGGGGTTGACGCAGGCATCGGTGTACTGAAGGATGGTGTAGTCCTTGTTCACCTTTTTGCGGAACACCTTTTCTTTGGCGGAGTCATGGTAGACCACTGTGTAATAGACGGTCTCGTCCTCCAGCTTGTCATAGGCGGCGTCAGACACTGCCGCCACGGCGAAGCCCTCGTTGTCTCGATAGGAGTCGGTGAGGTTTTTCAGGCAGTTGATATAGTCAGGACGGAGCATAAAGCCGGTAATGGTATATTTTTTACCGTCCAGCTTGAGTTTCTCCCCGATGGTCAGGTCATTGGCCTGGGCGAAGCCCTTGGAGATCACGATCTCGTCGTCGTCCACCACATCCTTTCCCTCGAAGACCTCATATGTGTCGATCTTCCGGTTCCGTTTCAGGACACGGACGGTGTAGTCCTTCTCCTCCACATCCACGTAGCCGGTCTCTTCCAGGCTCAGATCATATTTCTTCTCAAATTCCTTCTGGTCTTCCTTCTCAACGGGAATGAGTGTGGAGAACTGGGCTCCCTCCATGTTGTGCCGCTCTGCGAAATCGGTCACGTAGCCGTCCAGCCCGGTGCCGGTGGTCAGGATGGACAAGAACAGGAAGATGGAGACCGCCGTCAGGACGATGGTTGCCAGGTAGAAGGAAAGGTTGTGTTTGATATTATGCTTATATCTTCGATTCAGTTTCATCACAGCACCAGATCCATCGGACTCACTTTGTTTACGTTTACCTCGTTGCTCTGAATCTTGCCGTCCTTAATCCGGATGATCCGATCAGCCATGCCGCTGATGGCGGCGTTATGGGTTATGATGACCACCGTGGTGTGATAACGGTCATTCAGGGCCTGCACTGCCTGGAGGACGCCCAGGGAGGACTTGGTGTCCAGAGCGCCGGTCAACTCGTCACACAGGAGCAACTTGGGATTCTTGACCATAGCGCGGGCAATGGCCACCCGCTGCTGCTGGCCGCCGGAGAGTTCTCTGGGGAAGCGGTCTTGGAGGCCGTTGATGTCCAAGGTGTCGAAGATCTCGTCCATATTCATGGGCCTGGAAGCGATGTCCGCCACCACTTCCACGTTCTCCCGGGCGGTCAGGTCAGGGATGAGGTTATAGAATTGGAAGATGAACCCCAAGTCCTCTCGGCGGCACTCGGTCAGTGCCTTCTGTTTCAAGCCAGAGACCGTCCGGCCGCCTACGGTCAGGGAACCGCTGTCCAGGGTGTCCAAGCCACCGATGATGTTGAGCATGGTGCTCTTGCCAGAGCCGGAGGGACCCAACACGACGATGACTTCGCCCTGCTCGGCGCTCATCTCTGCCCTGTCCAGGGCTTTGACGGCGGATTCTCCTTCGCCATACACCTTGCTGGCGTCCTTCAATTCGATAAACATTTACTGCCTTGCCTCCTCACTTAGCTTTTGCATGACCACCTCGCTGAGCAACTGCACACTCTGGGAGATGTACAGATCCAATTCCTCTGACATCAGGACGCCAAAATCCTCCTGGCAGCTCAGGTACAGTTGGACGATGACAATGCTGTCCGCCCCCAGGTCGTCGATGAGCAGGTCGTTATCGTCAATCTGCGCCGGGTCCAGGTTCAGCAGCTCACCCAGGTGGCCTTTGATGGTGCTCTTTACTGTTTCAATGGTCATCTCATACATTCCGTCCCTTCATCTTGATCTCTTTCACGCCGTCTGCCCGTTCCTCCAGCACCTGGGCCATCTGGAACCGTGCCACTTCCCCCTTGCCCGTCCGTGGCAACGGATCGCGGAAGGCGTAGAGCTTGGTCACTTTCTTATTTATAGGCAGACCAGCGTTTACCTTGCGAATTTGTGCGAAGCACTCCGTCTGCTCGAACTCATCATAGTCATTGGGGCTTACAAAGAGGGTCACCTGATCCTGATAGCCTGCGGTGCAGTAGCCGCTAGAGTAGTCGTTGAGGAATTCGAAATAAACGTCGATCTCCTCCGGGTAAACGTTCTCGCCGGAGTCGGTGACGATGACGCTCTTGCAACGACTCAGGAAGTAAGCACGCTGTCCGTCCAGCTTGAAAATATCGCCGGAGCGGAAAGGCCCTTCCCGGAAAACCTCTTTTCCACCAATAAGAATGGACTCGTACAAAGAGTGGCCGTCCAGTACCAACTCACCTATGCCATTGTCTACATAGGTGCCGTCCTCCAGTAAAATTCTGGCCTTGTGCTTGTTGAAGAAGCAGCCTACGTAATCGACAGAGGGGTCCTCGTCGATGCCACCCATGGTGGAGGCACCAATTTCAGTCATTCCCCAGCTGTTGAGGAAGTAGATGCCACTATGCAACAGGACTTTGACGGATTCCGCATCCAGCTTGGCGCCTGCGCTGATGCCCACTTTGAGGTTCTTGCCCAGTAGCTTCTGGAACTCTTTTTCCCCACAGCCACCGTAACGCGCCTGGGCGATGCGAATAAAACTCTTCCACATGGCAGGGACGCAAAACATCATCCAGACGTTCTCCTGCTTACAGATGTCGATGATGGAGAACACCCCGCTGTTGGGTGGGAAGACCAAGCAGCTCCCCCTGTGCCAGAAGGTGACCACCAGCAAAAAGCCAGAGATGTGCCGGAAAGGCAGAGCCATCAGGCTCTTATTCTCCTCCAAGTCGGAGGAAATCATCCGCTCCGTGATGCAGTCGTTGCTCAGCCAATACTCTGCTATGTAGCGCACCGTCCCCACGATGGCGGAGGCGGCGAAAACGTAGGCCTTGGCGGTGCCAGTGGTACCAGAAGTGTGAAAGGAGACCTTGTCCGCCCAGCGGTCATCGCCTACGGGCGGGTAAGTGGCCGGGTCGCTCAAAATCGTCTGGTCGCCGATGCTTTCCACCTCTACAATGTCCACATCCAGGACACCGGGGATGCCGGCGGGACGGTGGCTGATGAAGGCTTTCACTCCGGCCTCTGTCACGAAGTGCTCATCCAACTGGCGGGGGTTCTGGGCGTCTATCAGTATGACCCGATAACCGCATTTCATGAGGGCAAACATGACACCGAACCAGTAGACAGAGTTGGGGGCTTTCAGCGCCACCCAAGCACCTGGTTCCAGGGGCTGCATCCGGTGGTTCAGGTAGTTGGTCATGGCCTGGATGTGGGTCAGGTAGGTATCACCGCTGACCTTCCTTTTCTCCTTGTCTACGTAATATTCGATTGCGGTGTGACCGGCCATATTGCCAACGGTCTCTTCCAACAAGGTCCGAAAATTCATTCTCTGCTCCATAAGACCCTTTTCCTCTCACAAAACAGCGGTCATCATGCCGATATTGGCGCCGACCGCCCCGCCTACCATCAAAACCTTGGACCCATCACGGAGCCGCCCGTCCTGCCAGGCGCGGTAAGCCGCCAGAGGCACGTTGCTGGCACCCATGTTGCCGCAGTCCTTGACAATCTCCACAATCTTGCTCAAATCCATGTCCATAGCCTTGCTGATGTGGGCCACAATCCACTTGGCCACCTGAGTGGGGACGATATAGTCCAGATCCTCCTTGGTCCAACCAGCGGCAGCCAGCACCTTAGGGATAGTGTAGGGCGTTTCCGCTGCGGCGTCAATAAGAACTTTGGTGGTACCGGGGACGTACATCTTATCCGGGTCACCGGGGTACGCTACGCCGCCACCCCAGATGACGTTGTTGTTCCAAATCTCCGGGGTGGTCTTGAACCAAGAGGTGCGGATGCCTCGCTCGTTGTCCGAAGACTTTTGCAGTAGGAAGGCACCGCCGCCGTCGCCCACAGAGAGCGCCACCGGGGCACGCTGGATGAGTTCTTCCTTATCCTCGTAGTGGAGCTTGGTCCACTTAGACAAGCACTCACCGGAGACCACCAGGATGGTTTCCGCTTTGCCGGTGGCGATGAAACTGTCGGCGATGTCCACGCCGCTGAGAAAGGCGTTACAGGCGTTTTTGACATCAAACGCAAAGCCATTGCGGATGTTCAGCTTATCCGCCACCACGTTGGCAGTGGCTGGCTCCACGAAATCCTGGGTGACTGATGTGAACAAAATGGCGTCCACGTCCTGAGGTTCCACGCCGGCTTCTTTCATGGCAATCTCCCCTGCTCGGGCGGCGATGTCGGAACACAACTCGTCCTCGCCTGCCCAGTGGCGGGAGGCGCAGCCGGTGAGCATTTTGCACAGGCCAAACTTCACGCCGTGCTCCTTGTAGCCGACCATCTCCTCCAGTTCCTCGCTGGTAACCACCCGTTCCGGCAGATACCCACCAATTCCTTTGATCAATGTACTCATACTGTCTTTTCTCCTTCTATGGTTTGTTGGATATAACACAGAAAATCCGCTTCTTGTTCGCGCATATAAAAGTGGGCACCAGGGAAGACCTTTACCTCCAATAGGTTGGGGGTGGTCTCCCGCCACTGGATTAGTTTCTCCAGGTCCCTTACCTCTGCGTCATCGTCGCCGCATAAGACCACTGTCTCCGCCTGGACGACATCACAGGTGGGACGGTACTGCTCTAACAGCCGGATGTCCTCCCAGCAGAGGACGAAAAGCGTATGGAACATTTCCAAATTTCTCTTCACTTCCTCCGGGAAGCCACCCAGATGCATCAGGTAGTGATTCAGCTCCTCTTCAGAATCGAACCCGTAACGGCGCGGCTGGAAGCACACCGGCGGGTGCTGTCCGGATAGGATGAGGCGGGTAGCCTGTTTGCCGTGTTCGGCTTCCAATATGACTTCCGTCTCGTAGGCCACGAAGGCGCCCATGCTGTGTCCGAAGATGCAGAAAGACTCGTCGCCGACGAAGTCCGCGATGTGCGCCGCCGCTTTCTGAGCGATGTCCATGAGACTTTTGGCACCGGGTTCTCTGGCCCGGTAGCCACGGCCGGGGTATTCGTAGAGGAAGACGTCCTCTTTGTCCAGCGTCTCGATCCTCTTTATAAAGTTAAAATAGAACGCAAATCCACCGGCATGTGGAAAACAAATCAGCTTCATAAGTTCCTTTCTACCCGCTCCGTCTACAACCATCTGACCGACTTTGTCTGCACCATCCACGGCTCCATGTCCGCCAAGGTCACCGGCACGGTGACAACGGAACGCAGCGTTCGCTCTGGCAGCACACAAGCGGAGAGGCAGTAGCACTCTTCCACTGACTGGGTGACGGCGTTGGCGCAGGGTTGGCCGGTCTGGACATGGCGGATGACGGCATGGTAGAGGGATCCTTCCAACGGTTCCACCTGAAATCGCGGAAACCTACAGTTCAGCCCGTCCCCGCGCAGCTTACCAAAGCTCTCCTTCAATGTCCAAAGCTGGATAAATCGTCGCTCTGGAGCCATTGGCATCCACTCCAGCTGCTGTCGCTCCCGAGGTGTTAAGCACAGTCCGTACATCTCCGGCTCAACCGGCTGGACTTTTTCGATGTCCACACCAAGGGGACAATCAGCCAGCCCACAGGCCACCCAATCTCCCGCGTGAGAAAGGCTGAACTGGACTGGGCTCCCCTCCAAAAAAGGCTTTCCGTACCGGTTCCGCCGCAACGTCATAGGACGTTCCCCGCACCACTTCCACAAGCAAAAGTTGCTCAGCAGCCCAGCGGCCACACAGCGCAGTCGATCTGCCTCCCGGTGAAAGGCGGTAGCTCGACGCCAGCGCTCTGGTGTGAGGAATGGAGCAGCCTTTTCCAAGATGTCCGAGTGCAGGCGATGGATGGCAAACAAAAACACAGGGATGCTTTCTCCGGAAAGCAAGCCACCCAAAGAATTAGCTTCCGCTAACTTTGTGCCAAAAAAAGATGCTCCAGCAGTTTTCTCTCCGGAACCATCCAACCAGTCCCTCATGTGTCCCGCTCTTGCCAAGAATGCTCCAGCATCTGTGCCGTCCCAGACAGGGACATCCCAAGCTGCTGGATGCTCTTCCGCACCTTCGACGTATAGACTCGACCTGCCACCAGCCGTTCCCCGTTCCGCAGCAGGATACCCAACCGATGATTGTCACAACGGTAGGTAGCAGTTATCTGGAAGATGTTGACAATACAATTCTTGCTGATGCGGAGGAAGCGGTACTGCTCCAGCAGAGACTCCAGGGCAGCCAAGGAATCCTTGCGCTGGAAGACCCGGCTTTCATCATAGAAAAAAATCTTCCGATCGATGCTCTCGATATAGAGAATGGCGTAGAGAGGAACGCAAACGGACATATCATCTACCATGCCCGGCAGCGACACCGCACACTGCTGTAGGACGTCCAGCAGATTGCGCACGTGGGTATCCACAGTGGGGCAGTTGACGATAATCTCAATCTCGGACATGTTCTTATCTTGATTAATCTTTACTTTCATGAACAGCCTTTCTCGCATATGATACCTTGGCTCCCAACGGTTAGCAAAAGCTAACCGTTGGGAGCACTTATTGAATTGTTTTTTATTATACCAACCCCCTACCCGCATTTCAAGTAATTTGGTACAAACTGCCCAATTCTTGTTCTGAATTGCCAATGAGGGTGCGGGAACGGCTTGAGGCGTGCTATACTGACACAGATATACTTTGTATATAGGAATACAGATCTATGAATACGAAGAAAGGTTACGTACATGACGACGGCATCCTCGACGGCTTCGTCCAGGGAAACCTCTGGAAGAGATGCCCCCGGAGACCTCCAACGCCATGGCCAAAGGCCTGCCCCGCCCGGGGGCCATTACCTGTATCCTCTGCCCCAAGGGCTGCCGGGTGGAGGTAGACAAGGAGGGGACGGTCACTGGCAACTGCTGTCCCAAGGGGAAAGCCTACGCCCTGGCCGGGACCAAAGTCCCCCGCCGGGTGCTCACCACCACCCTCCGCCGCCCGGACGGCACCCTTCTGCCGATGAAAACCCTGGGCGCTGTCCCCAAAGAAGCGCTGCTGGACTGCGCCGCTCGTCTCTCCGCCCTGCCCGCCCCGGCAGGACCCGTGACCCCCGGCACCGTCCTCTACCCCGACCCCTTCGGTCTGGGGATTCCGGTAGCAGCTACCCAAGCCTTACCCTGAACCAAAAACGGCAGGGACTGCATACGCAGTCCCTGCCGTTTTGCATTGGTTACGAAAACAGGCTCTCGTAGTCATAGGTTGTCAGGAAGGTCCGAAAGGCCTGGAGTCTGGGGGCAATCTCCTCCCGGGTCATGGGGGTTCCCGTCACCATCTCCTCCGCCAGCTGGCGGCAAACCTCCGGTGAGTAATGGATGTAGTCGCAGTAGTTGTCCAGGTGGGTGATCCGCTGGGTGTTGTCCATAAAGTAGAACATCCGCGTGTTCTCCCGGGAGGTCAGTTCCTCCAGGATCACCCGATGCATCTCCAGAGTGGCGTCCAGCTCCCCTGTGCGGATGGCATCGTCCCAGAAGAGAATGCTGTAAGGGGCCAGGTAGAAGGTAAAGGTCACCTGGGGATGGTCGTCCACCCGCTGCAACACGTTGCGCAGATTCTCCTCCGTGGGACCCAGGAAAGCGTCCTTGGGCTGCTGCGCTGCCTGGACCTCCGGGCGGTGATAGCAGCCCAGAGCCATCCGCCGGGACCACTCCTGGTCCTCGCCCCAGGTGTAACCGCCGGTTTTCTCATCCTGTCGGTTCCCCTCCGCGGCCCGCTCCAGCACCTCCGTCAGGTCCCAGAACATCATGTCCTTGTTCAGAAGGTACTTTACGTCGTTGAAGGGGTTGCGGTCAAACAGGTAGGAGGGCGCCTGCCAGGTGCTCTCGCTGTCGTACCGCCGGAAGCAGTTGGAGTCTACCCCCCAGTAGACCTGTTCCACCGAATGGGTGGAGAGCGCTGCGTCCAGAGGGCCGTAAAAGTCCTGGAAGTATCCTCCCTGGACGATCAGCTTCTGGGTGGTGCCCCCGGTGTACTGATCCATATCCTCCGCCCGGAAGTTGGCGGTCACCGACGTACCCAGAAGCAGGGTATCATAGGACAGGTGCCGGGCGGCCCCGTCGTTCTGGTATCGCCCGTCCCGCAGGCAAAGGGGAAGGTTCCCCCAGGGGCCGTGGTAATGGTACCAGGGGTCCACCACGTATACCACCCCGGCAAAGAGAAGGGTCAGCACCAGAAAGACTGCAAAAAAGCCCCGTAAAAATCGTTTTTCCATGGTCCTGCCTCCTTAAAACTCCGAGTAAAGGAACTGGGTCACTCCGGTGAGGGAGATCACCGACCAGAACAGCAGCAGGCCGCAGAGCACCCCGGTCCAGCCGCCCAGAGACACCCGGGTCTCCTTCTCCTTGCCGCCCCGCTCCTGGAAGCAGAAGAGGAAGGCAAAGGCGAAAAACACCAGGGTCATGCCCAGCGCCGCCCGCTGGGGGTCCAGGGACAAAAACCGGGTGAGCCAGGCAGGCAGGGGCAGCAGGAAGGCAGAGGTAAAGCCGGGGTCGATCCCCCCGAAGCTGCACACGCCCACAGCGCGGCACAGGTCCATCCCCTGGGAAATGCTCTCCGCCCGGAAGAACACCCAGCAGAAGGTAACAAACCCAAAGGTCAGCGCCCAGGACAGCGCCGGGTGGAGCCGCTCCACCCGCTTGCCCAGCAGACGGTCTGCCACCATGGCGGCTCCGTGGAGCCCACCCCACAGCACAAAGGACCAGTCCGCCCCGTGCCACAGGCCGGAAAGCAGGAAAATGATCATAATGTTCCGACAGGTCACCGCCGTGCCCCGGCGGCTGCCCCCCAGGGGGATGTACACATACCGGGTGAAGAACCGGGTCATGGTCCTATGCCATCCCTTCCAGAACTGGCCAATGGTCAAAGCCTGGTAAGGGGTGTCAAAGTTGTCCGGCAGGTTCAGGCCCAGCATCCGGCCCAAGCCCCGGGCCATGTCAGTGTAGCCGGAAAAGTCAAAGTACAGCTGGAAGGTATAGCTCAGGGCCACCAGCACCGCCGTGGTGCTGTTCAGCTGGCCCACGCTGGCAAACCCCCAGTCCGCCCCCGCGTCGAAGGCCTCCGCCACGATCACCTTTTTCCACAAGCCCTGGGAAAAGAGCCATAGCCCCTGGGTGAGCTCTCCCCGGGTCAGGGTGCGGCCCGAGGCCGACCGCAGCTGGGGGATCACCTCATGGTGAAAGGCCATGGGCCCCGACGCAACGCAGGGGAAAAAGCTCACGAAACAGGCGTACTCCAACAAAGTGTAGTCGGTCTTTTCCCCGTGGGCTGCGTCCAGCAGAAAGGCGATCTGCTGAAAGGTGAAGAAGCTGAGCCCCAAAGGCAGCAGCAGCTGTAAGGTCCCAAAGGACGTGGGAAAGAGGAGATTCAGGTTTTCCAGGAAAAAGTTGGCGTACTTAAAGTACCCCAAGATCCCCAGGTTGCCCACAAGCCCCAGGATCAGCCACCGTTTCTGCCCCGTCCGGGCCAGCGCCTTCCCCAGCAGGAAGTTAAACAGGATGCTTCCCAGCAGCACCCACAGGCAGGTCAGCCGGTGCCAGCCGTAGAAAAACAGCGACACCCCCAGCAGCCAAACCTGGGCACCTTTCCCCCACCCTTTTCGGTTCAGCTGCCACCAGAGCAGCACCGTCAGGGGGAGAAAGAGAAACAGAAAGCCGTAGGATTGAAAGGTCATAGCTACCCCCTTTTCTCTCTCGTCTATCCGGGAGGGGGTCCCTCCCGCAACAGAAACAGGGGAAGGGCCGCAGTCCTTCCCCTGTCTTCTATCATCCTAAATTGGTTCGCTTATTCTTAATGAGGTACAGGCTCTTCCCGTCTGCGGTCAGACGGGCGTTGTCCAGGGCCTCGGGGCTCTCCTGCAGGATCTCCCGCAGCTTGCCCATGGCGATCACCACCACGCCCTTTTCCGTGGCCTCAATGCCCTTCTCGTCCAAATGGCGGAAAAAGGCATAGCAGTCCTTGGTCACAAACAGATTCCGTCCCTCCAGGCTTACCGGGCGGTACCGTCCGGTCACCAGCAGGGCGGGCTCCATCTGGGGCGCAGGAATGATGTCCCCCTGGGAGGGACGGATAAACAGCGCGTACCGGCCCAACCCTTCCGGGTCCACAAAGTGGTAATCTGCCGGTTCCTTCCGCATCTTCCCCTCCGGGGTGGTCTCCAGAAACATGCCCTTTCCTCCTTGTCAGTCGCTGTAGTCCCGGTCGATCCGAATGGAGAAGCTCCGACCGGGATGCTGGGCCTCCAGAGCCTCCTCCAAGCCGTGGGCCAGCTCCCGCCGCACATTGCTGGCGGCAAAGTCGATCACCACGTCAAAAGAGATGGCTTTCGTCCTGCTGTCCTCATAAAAGGCGTGCATGGACAGCACATAGGGCTGGGCCTGCACATACTCCCGCACCGACTGCTCCAGTTCTTTCAGATCATCCTCCTGGGTGTTCACCGCGTAAAACCCAACATACAGCTGGATGGCGTACTCATCCAGAATAAGCTGCTGGGCCTGCTTGCTGATGGCGTGGAGCTCTGCCGCAGTGCGCCAGTCGTACACGGCCACGTTTACTGCGCCGATGGTCCGGGTGGGACCATAATTGTGGAGCACCAGGTCATAGGCTCCCAGGATGCCATCCACGGTGCACAGACGCTGTTTCATCTCCTTGGTCAGGGCGCTGTCCGCCCGGCGGCCCACAATGCTGCTCAGGGTGTCCATCAGCAGTTCCAGGCCGGCCTTCATAATGGCCAGGGAGATAAGGGCGCCGATCCAGCCGTCGATCACATACTCTGTGGCCATGGCCACCAGAGCGCCCACCAGGGTCCCGGCGGAGATCACCGCGTCAAAGGTGGCGTCCGCCCCCGACGCCACCAGGGCATCGGACTCGGTCTCCTTCCCCATCCGCCTGGTGTAGGCGCCCAGCACCAGCTTGGTCACAATGGCCACCACAACAATGACCACCGTAACCAGGGAGTAGTTGGTCTCGTCGGGGTGAATGATCTTCTTTACTGACGTCACCGCAAAGCTCACCCCGGCAAAGAGGATGAGACAGGAGATCAAAATCGCCGTCAGGTACTCCACCCGGCCGTATCCAAAGGGATGCTTTTTATCCGGCGGCCGGGAGGCCAGCTTGGTTCCCAGAATGGTAATGACCGAGGAGAGCGCGTCGCTGAGGTTGTTCATGGCGTCCAGCACAATGGCGATGGAGTTGGCCATAAGCCCCACCAGCACCTTGAACCCCACCAGGCACAGGTTGGTGACAATCGCAATGACACTGGTTCGGACGATAAGCCGATCCCGAACCATCTCCTTCTTCGCTGCCATGGCTGTTTACAGGTCGCTGTCCTTCCGCTTCTCGTCCACGACCTTCTTCAGCATGAGCTGGAAGTCCTGGAAGGACATGGCGCTCAGGTCGCCGGCGGAACGGTGACGGGGAGACACGGTGCCGTTCTCCATATCCCGGTCGCCCACCACGACCATATAGGGGACCTTCTCCAGCTGGGCTTCCCGGATCTTCTTGCCGATCTTCTCGTTGCGGTAGTCCACTTCCACCCGGTAGCCTTCTGCCGTCAGGGTCTTGGCCAGGTCGGCGCAGTAGTCGGAGGCACGGTCGGTCACAGGCAGGAAACGAACCTGCTCGGGCGCCATCCAGCAGGGCAGAGCGCCGGCATACTTCTCGATGAGCAGAGCCAGGGTGCGCTCATAGCAGCCCATGGAAGTACGGTGAATGATATAGGGACGGGCCTTCTGGCCGTCGGCGTCTACATACTCCATGCCGAACTTCTCTGCCAGGAGCATGTCGATCTGAATGGTGATGAGGGTGTCTTCCTTGCCGAACACGTTCTTGCACTGGATATCCAGCTTGGGGCCGTAGAACGCAGCTTCGTCAATGCCGATGGTGTAATCCACGCCCAGGTCGTCCAGGATCTTGCCCATGACCTCCTGTGCGTGGGCCCACTGCTCGGGGGTACCCTCGTACTTGTCGGTGTTGTCGGGGTCCCACTGAGAGAACCGGAAGGAGCAGTCCTCCTTGAGGCCCAGGGTCTCCAGACAGTAGTTGGCCAGCTCGAAGCAGCCGCGGAACTCTTCCTCCAGCTGCTCGGGACGGAGGATCAGGTGACCCTCGGAAATGGTGAACTGACGGACACGGATGAGGCCGTGCATCTCGCCGGAGTCCTCATTACGGAAGAGGGTAGAGGTCTCGCCCAGACGCATGGGCAGATCACGGTAGGACCGGCCCCGGTTCAGGAAGACCTGATACTGGAAGGGGCAGGTCATGGGACGCAGGGCGAAGCACTCCTTGGTCTCGTCCTCCGGGTCACCCAGCACGAACATACCGTCCAGATAATGATCCCAGTGGCCGGAGATCCGATACAGGTCCCGCTTGGCCATGAAGGGGGTCTTGGTGAGCTGATAGCCCCGGCGCTGCTCCTCGTCCTCGATCCAGCGCTGCAGGGTCTGGATGACCCGGGCGCCCTTGGGCAGCAGGATGGGCAGGCCCTGGCCGATCACGTCCACGGTGGTGAAGTACTCCAGCTCACGGCCCAGCTTGTTGTGGTCCCGCTTGAGGGCCTCTTCCTGCTTCTTCAGGTACTCGTCCAGTTCATCCTTCTTGGGGAAGGCGATGCCGTAGATCCGCTGCAGGGTCTGGCGGTTGGAGTCGCCGCGCCAATAGGCAGCGTTGCAGGCGGTGAGCTTGATGGCGTTGCCCTTGATGCGGCCGGTGGAATCCAGGTGAGGACCGGCGCACAGGTCGGTGAACTCGCCCTGCTTGTAGAAGGAGATGACAGCGTCCTCGGGCAGGTCGTTGATGAGCTCCACCTTGTAGGGCTCGCCCTTCTCCTCCATGAACTTGATGGCCTCTGCCCGGGGGAGCTCAAACCGCTCCAGCTTCAGCTTCTCCTTGCAGATCTTCCGCATCTCCCCTTCCAGCTCAGCCAGCTGGGCCTCGCTGAAGGGTTCGGGGGTATCAAAGTCATAGTAAAAGCCGTTCTCAATGGAAGGACCAATGGCCAGCTTCACCTCCGGGTGCAGGCGCTTCATAGCCTGGGCCAGGACGTGAGAACAGGTGTGCCAATAGGTCTGCTTATACTCGGGATTCTCAAAGGTATACAGATTTGCGTCAGACATAACAAACTCCTCCTGATTGGATATTGGGGCGTAAAAAAATCCCGCCCCTGCATTTCTGTCAGGGGCGGGATAGAAATATCTCGCGGTTCCACCCTGCTTGCGCAGGACATCTCATGCCTGCGCCGCTTCGTTGCCGCTGTAACGGGCGGGCCCGGCCCAGCCTACTGCTCGCGCGCTCGGTGGGCGGCTCAGGGATGGTGCTTGCTCCGGCCTCCCTCCGCAGGCGCGCTTTCAGCCCAAGGCGCACCCTCTCTGGGCGGGGATTCCGGGAAGGTTCCCGTCGTTGCCAATTTGACGGGGGTATTATAGTCCTTTCCCCGCCGCTTGTCAAGGGTGGGCGCGGGGATTCACATTGACAACAAAACAACGAAAATGATACAATACAAGCGTACGAGTACTGCAACAACGGCAGGCGGTTTCAGCCAGATCCTCCCGCAGAGGCCATGCCTATCACGATCACGTTACATATCTTTGGATATACCGTAACGGTACGGATAAAAGGAAGAAACCGCCACTCCGGCAAGTGACGGTTTCTTTGACGATAAAAGAACTTCATTGACGGGTTGAAACCGCTTGTCGCAGTACCCGTACCCTTATTATAACATGGCAGGTAAGTTTGTCAAGCAAACACCATGGGTTCCAACAAGTCTAAAGAAAAAAATGATGCGTAACCTCAATTGGAGTGAACGAGATAAAGAATCGAATCTATGCATCACGATGTGTATTCAATTTTATTGTTGCTGATCGTCTCCTCTGCCTCGCAGAGTTCCCCCGCCCGCAGGCGGGGGAAGCAAATGAGATACAAAAAAGTCCCGGCTCCGCCGGGACTTTTTTTCTTCTCGGCCTCCAGTGTGCCCAAAGGGCGCACGCAGAGGCTGCAATTTATCATTTTTAAAAGGGGATAAAAACCAAACAAAAAACTTGACTCCCCCGTTCTCTATCCTACCGAACGAAGAAACAACCCCTCGTTCCCCTTTTAAAAATCTTTTACTCCGCGAGGCTCTGCACCGACCCCTGCCGGCAGTCCATGGAGACCTTCATGCCGTCGTGGAGGGTGCGGGTGGCCCCGATGGCCCCTACGATCACCGCTTTGTTCAGGCTCAGGCCCACCACAGCTGCGTGGCTGCCCAGGCCGTTCTCCTCGGTGATGATTCCCGCCGCCTGACGGAGATAGGGCATCATCTCATTGTTGGTGTGAGGCACCACCAGGATCATTCCGGCGCGGAACTTGATCTTCACGTCCTCCAGGGTCCGGCAGACGCAGAGGATGCCTTTCACATTCTCGTCTCCCACACCGGCGCCGCTGATGAGGCTGCTGCCCACCAGATGCACCTTGATCATGTTGGTGGTTCCCGCAATACCGGCCGGCACACCGGCGGTCACCACAGCGATCTCCCCGTCGTGGATGAGGCCCGCCTGTTTGGCTACTTCCACCGAGCCCTCGATCATCTCGTCGGTGCTCTGGACACAAGGCATGATGATGGGGTACACGCCCCAGGTGAGGGAGAGCTGCCGCTGGACCGGTTCATCCATCACGCAGGCGATGATGGGCGTCTCCGGACGGAACCGGCTGATGAGCCGGGGGGTAGCCCCGCTCTTGGTCACGGTAATGATGGCAGAAGCGTTGGTATCCGTCGCCGTGGTACAGGCGGCGTGGGCCGTGGCCCCGCCGATGCCCAGGCGAATGTCCGGGGTCATGTTCCGCATCCGGCCGAAGTAGTTGATGTCCGCCTCGGTGCGCCGGGCAATGGCCGCCATGGTTTTTACCGCCTCCACCGGATATTTTCCCGCGGCGGTCTCCCCGGAGAGCATGACGGCAGAGGTGCCGTCGTACACGGCGTTGGCCACGTCGGTGATCTCCGCACGGGTGGGCCGGGGATTGGAGATCATGCTGTCCAGCATCTGGGTGGCGGTGATGACATGCTTGCCGTAACCCAGGGTGTAGGCAATGATATCCTTCTGGATCACCGGGATCTCGGTAAAGTCGATCTCCACGCCCATGTCGCCTCGGGCGATCATCACCCCGTCGGCCACCGCCAGGATCTCGTCCACGTTGTTCACGCCCTCCTGGTTCTCCAGCTTGGCGATGATACGCATTTCGGAATGGTTCTCGTCCAGCAGGCGGCGAATCTCCATCACGTCCTGGGCGCTGCGGCAGAAGGAGGCTGCCACAAAGTCAAAGCCCTGCTCAATGCCGAAGAGGATGTCCGCCCGGTCCTGGGCGCTCATATAAGGCATGGACAGATGGACCCCGGGGACGTTGACTCCCTTCCGGTCCTTGATGGGACCGCCGTTCTCCACCCGGCAGGTGATGTCCGTCTCAGTGCGCTCCACCACGGTCATGCTGATGAGTCCGTCATCCAGCATGATCTGGCTGCCCACCCGGACGTCCTGGGCCAGGTTCCGGTAGGTGACGCTGCAAATCTCTTTCGTGCCTTCCACATCCCGGGCGGTCAGAGTAAAGATCTGCCCGGCCTCCAGGGTCTCCTTCCCGTTGAAAAAGGTCTTGAGGCGGATCTCCGGCCCCTTGGTGTCCAGCAGGGCTGCCACCGGCTTGTTCAGCTTCTTCCGCAGCGCCTTGAGCTGATCCAGCCGCTTCTTATGTTCTGCATGGGAGCCGTGGGAAAAATTAAACCGGGCTACGTCCATGCCACTCTGCATCATAGCTTCCAGCACCTCCGGGGAATCCGTAGAAGGGCCCAGGGTGCAAATGATTTTGGTTTTTCTCATACGGTATGGTACCTCCATGTGTTCCGTCCCTCTGGGACGTCCGTGCCGTGTTCGTTCCAATGCTTTAGAAGGATATATTGTACACAGTTTCCCGGAAAAAGGCAAGGCTCTTCTTACGCCTTGGTCCAGGTCCTGGGATTCATGGCCTTGCGCAGGCCCTCCCCCACCAGCAGCAGGGAGAGCACCGTGGCCATAATGCACAGCCCCGGCGGGACCCATACCCAGGGCCGTCCGGTGAGGGTCGCCAGCTCCATGGCGTTTTTCATGAGGTTGCCCCAGGAGGCCTGGGGGGGCCGCAGGCCCACCCCCAGAAAGCTCAGGCTGGACTCCGACAAAATGGCCCGGGCCACCTTCATGGGCAGGGAAGCCCACACCGGCGCCACCACGTTGGGGAAGACGGTGTATCGCAGGATCTCCCGATCGGAGGCCCCCAGGGCCCGGGACGCCTCCACATATTCCTTTTCCTTCACTGACAAGGTGCTGCCGTACACCAGCCGGGCCAGAGAGGACCAGCCCAGCCCGCCGATCACCAGAATCAGGTTCCACACCGACGGCCCCACCAGGGACACCAGGCAGAGCACCAGGATCAGGCTGGGGAAGGACTGGAAGGTGTCGCAGGCCCGCATGATCCAGTATTCCCAGCGGCCGCCTTTATACCCGGCCAAAAGGCCCAAAGGAATGCCGATCACAGCGCTGAGGGCCGCAGAGGAAAACCCTACCAGCAGAGAGATCCGTCCGCCGTACAGCAGACGGGCCAGAACATCCCGGCCCACGTCGTCGGTGCCCAGCAGATGGGCCCCGCCCGGGGGCGCCCAAAAGCCCGCCGTCCGGTCCACTGCGTTGGGGTCCTGGCCCAAAACCAGGGGGAGCACCAGCACCAGGGCAATCTCTATCACCAGAAACACCAGGCCCACCACAGCGCTGCGCTGGGCGAAAAACCGCGCTGCCGTTGGGGAAAGGGTTCGTCTCTTCATGGTCTCGCCCCTCCCCACCCCATGCCGGGGTCCGCCAGCCGGTACACCAGGTCCATAAGAATGCCTGTGAGCAGCACCGCCAGGGCGATCACCACCGTGAGGCCCATGATAACAGGATAGTCCCGGCTGTTCACCGAAGTGAAAAACAGGCTTCCCATCCCCGGCCAGCCGAAGATGCGCTCCACCACCATGGAGCCGCCGATCACATGGGGGATATGGTTTAGAATGGTGGTGAGCACCGGGATGAGGGCGGTGCGGAAGCCGTGCTTCCACACCACCGCCCCTTCGCTGAGGCCCTTGGCCCGGGCAGTGCGGATGTAATCCTCCGACAGGACCTCCCGGCAGGCGAAGGTGGTCTGGCGGATCAGGTTCCCCAGGCTCCCCAGACACACCACCGAGGCCGGCAGGATCAGGTGCCGCAAGAGGTCCCCTCCGCTGCCGCTGTGCCCCGCCGTGTACATCCCGGCGGCAGGCAGCCAGCCCAGCACCACCGAAAACACAAAAATACCCACCAGGCAGAGGAAAAAGCCCGGCGCACTGAAGCTGAAGAGGGTCAATCCCCCTGCCAGCCGGCCCCAGACGGTCTTGGGCTTCCAGGCGGCCATGACCCCCAGGGGCACCCCCAGAAGGACCGCCAGCCCGACCCCTGTCCCCGTGAGAAGCAGAGACGGGGCCACCCGCTGGGCGATCATATCCAGCACCGGCTGCCCCGTGCGGTAGGACAGCCCCAGGTCCCCGGTAAGGACCTCCTTCAGCCACAGCACGTACCGTACCACGATGGGCTTGTCCAAACCAAGATCAGCCTCCAGCGCAGCCCGCATCGCTGCGCTGGAGGCCTCCCCTGCCCCTGCCGCATCCGCAATGGTGGCAGGGGCCATATTCATCATGAAAAAGACCAGCAAGGTGATCCCGAAAAACACGGGAATGGCACCCAGCAGCCGTTTCACAGTATAGTTTCCCAAGAAAATCCCTCCTGCACTTCCGGCCCCGAAGGGCACAGGCAGGGGCAGTGCCCCGCCTTACGGAGGTTCATGTATCATGTAAAAGCAAAGGGTCTCCCTTTACTTCTTCTCCCACTGCCACACGTTCTCGTTGCAGTAGGACGCCGCCGCGTAGTCAATGCCGCTGACGGTCTTGGACTGAACATGGAGCGCCTTGCCGAACCAGAGAGGCACGAAGGGCATCTCCTGGCTCAAATAAGCCTCCAGTTCATCCACCAGTGCGATCCGCGCCTTCTCGTTGGTCTCCTGACCAATGGCGCCGATCAAGGTGGTGTAGTTCTTCAGGTCCGCCACCCGGAACATGTTGTTGTCCTGGTTGAAGCGGCTGCTCACAAACCACAGCGGCAGGCTGTTGGGCGTGTGGCTGGCAATGGCCATGTCATACTTCCCATCGGAGAACCCGGAAAACAGGGTGGAAGAATCCACCGTCTGGATCTCGGTCTTGATGCCCGCTTCCTCCAGGTTCTGCTGGATGAGGGCAGCCAGGCTGGACCGGGCGCTGGTGCAGGCCAGGGTGTAGGTCTGGCCCTGGTAGCCGCTGTCCTTCAGGAGGTTGATGGCCCCCTGGGGATCGTAGCTGCCTGCGGTCATGGGCTGAGAATAGGGGGTGTCCGGCAGGATGCTGGAGTTGGTCACAGACCCCAGGGTTCCGGTGGTCTGCTGGCACAGCAGCTCCTTATCCAGGGCCATGTTGATGGCCTGGCGGACCGCCCGCTCCGAAATGGTCTCATTGTTCAGCATAAGCTCGTAGAAGATGTTGGGAACGGTGCCCTCGGACACGGTAAAGCCTGCCTGCTCTGCCACAGGCCGGTTCTCCTCAGACACGGTGCCGCCGAAGGTATAGTAATCCAGGTCGCCGGCAATGAGGGCGGTGAGCAGGTTGGCCTTGTCCATCACGGTGATGATCATGGTGTCAAACCCGGGTGCGCCCAGCTGATAGTCCTTGTTGGCCTCCAGCACCAGGCTGCTGCCGGAGACCTCCGAGACGAACTTGCAGGGACCGGAGCCCACCGGCTTCTGCCAGAAGTCTGCCTTCACCAGTTCCTCCGCAGAGATGTCCTTCAGCAGGTGGGTGGGCAGCACGTACAGGTCCCGGCTCTTGTCCACCAGAAACTCCTCGGGGATCACCGGGTGATCAAAGGTGAGCTTCAGGGTGTAGTCGTCCACTGCCTCGGCCCCCAGCTTCTCCCCGGCCACGGCGGTACCCGTGTCATCGGTGCCGGTGAGGCCGGCAAAGGTGGTGCGGCCCAGGGTCTGGCTGGCTGGGTCCGTCACCCGCTGGATGGTCTCCACCCAGTGCTGGGCGGTCACCTTGGTGCCGTCGTGGAAGGCCGCATCCTTGTCCAGGGTAAAGACGATGGCCTTGCCATTGTCTGCGCTCTCCCACTTCTCTGCCCCCCGGGGCAGGCAGGTGCCGTCCGGCTGGATGTAGGCCAGGCGGTCATAGATCTTATCATAGATGATCCGGGAATAGTTGCTCCCCGACACCGTGTAGTAGGGCATCAGAGAATCCCAGCCGTTGGAAATGCCATAGTTCACGTTGACCTTCTGGGTCTCTTCGGTCTGACCCGGGGTCTCGGCCCCCTTGTCCTGGCCGCAGCCGGACAAAAGAAGCCCCAGGGATAAGGTCCCTGCCAGCAGCAGCGCTGCTGCTTTCTTAAAATTCAATTTGTTTCCATCTCCTTTCCCTATGAGGGAACGCATCAATCCTCGTCCTGGGCGCTCAGGTCCTCATACTCGTCGTAGTCGTCTGCCGCTTCCAGCTGGGAGTTCTGCATCATCTGCTCGAAATGTGCGTCCAGCTGCTTGGCAAACTCCTTGGCGGCGTTGTAACCCATGCGCTTATGGCGGTTGTTCATAGCAGCCACCTCTACGATGATGGCCAGGTTTCTGCCGGGCTTCACGGGGATGGTGATGGAGGGGATCTTCATATCCAGAATGGTGGTGAACTCCTCGTTGGTGCCCATGCGATCATAGAACGTGTTCTCGTTCCAAGGCTCCAGATTCACCACCAGGTCCAGGTTCTTCTCTTCGCGCACCGAGGACATGCCGAACAGCTGCTGGACATTGACCACGCCGATGCCGCGCAGCTCGATGTAGTGCCGGATGATCTCCGGGGCGGTGCCCACCAGGCGGGTGCCGATGTGCCGGATCTCCACGGCGTCGTCCGCCACCAGACGGTGGCCGCGCTTGAGCAGCTCCACTGCGGTCTCGCTCTTACCCACGCCGGACTCGCCCATGAGCAGCACCCCTTCGCCGTAGACGTCCACCAGCACCCCGTGCCGGGTGATCCGGGGGGAGAGCTTGGCTTTCAGCACGTCGGTGAGGTTGGGGATAAAGAGAGACGTATTCTCCTTGCTGCGGAGGATGGTGCGCTCATGCTTCACCGCCATCTCCATAAGCTCGGGGAAAGGCTCCAGGCTGCGGGTGAGGATCAGGGCCGGGATGGGACGCCGGAAAAAGGCGTCGAAGCATCTCAGGCGCTCCTCAGAGGTCTGGTTGTTCAGATAGGTCCACTCCACCTTGCCGATCACCTGGAGGCGGCTGGGGTCAAAATAGTCAAAAAAACCAAGGATCTGCAGTGCGGGCCGGTTGATGTCATTCTTTCGAATGAGGCAGCTGTCATAGTTCTTGCCCAGGTTGATGATCTCCAGCTCGAACCGCTCCACCAGTTTGGAGAGTTTAATAGACGATTGCGATGCCACAATAATTCCTCCTCTTGTGATCTGGACCGGCTTTCCCGCCGGCCCGGCAGTCTGTTGGATTCGCTCCACGTTCAGGGATGCTTGGGAACCGCCTGCCAGGCCGCCCCGGCAGGCCCCCCTGTCCCCGCCCGGGGAAAGGGCAGAAAACAAGGGATTGTGTCATTATAGCATACCCCCGCCCCCCTGACAAGACAGCCCTGCTCCAGCCGCCCGGAAAACGCAAAAAAGCACAGGCCACTGGCCTGTGCTTTTCTTGGCTTGTCGATCAGACAGCGCGGGTCACTTTGCCCGAACGGAGGCAATGAGTGCACACGTAGACGTGCTTCGGGGTGCCGTTGACGATCGCCTTGACGCGCTTCACGTTGGGCTTCCAGGGACGATTGGAGCGTCGGTGGGAGTGGGAAACCTGAATGCCGAACACGACGCCCTTGTCACAAAATTCACATTTAGCCATTCGCTTGAACCTCCTCGCTGGTTTATGATTCCACCGGAACCGGGGACAGGAGAACCGCCCTTGGTACCAGTGCATTGATATCTAAAAAGCATCGGTTAGTATAATAGCAGAAATACGGGAAAAATGCAAGTCCTATTTTACAGTTTTTTCAGCGGGGTCAAAAAAATCAGAGCCAGGTTTCTTCGGTCTCGTGACGCTTTTCCCGGCGCATCAGGGACAAAACCACGTCCCCAGGGTCTCTCTCCTGGTAGAGCACCTCATAGGCCGCCTGGGTGATGGGCATCTCCACCCCTACGCTCTGGGCCAGCTCCCGGGCAGAGTCCACGGCGTAATAGCCCTCCACCACGGCGCCGATCCACTGGATGGCCTCCTGGACGGGGACCCCCTGTCCGATGAGGATGCCTGCCCGGTAGTTCCGGGAGTTCATGGAGGTGCAGGTCACCACCAGGTCACCCATGCCCGCCAGGCCCGCAAAGGTCTCCCGACGGCCCCCCAGGGCTACGCCCAGACGGGCCATCTCCGCCAGACCGCGGGTCATGAGCATGGCCTTGGTGTTGTCGCCGTAGTCCATGCCGGTGCAGCACCCGGCGCACAGGGCCATGACGTTTTTCAGCGCCGCCCCCAGCTCCACCCCGACCACGTCGGAGGTGCTGTACACCCGGAACCGCTGGTTAATAAACAGGTCCTGGATCCGCTCCGCTGCTGCCCGGTCCGGGCAGGCGGAGACCACCGCTGTGGGCACCCCCCGGGCCACCTCCTCTGCGTGGGAGGGACCAGACAGCGCCACCACCGGGCAGCGATCCTCCGTGGCCTGCTGGATGATCTGGGTCATCCGCAGGGAGGTCCCCTTCTCAATGCCCTTGGACACGGAGACCAGGGTCATATCCGGGGTGAGATAGCCCTTGATCTGCTCTGCGGTAGACCGCACCCCAAAGGAGGGCGTGGCCATCACCACCACCTGGCTGCCATGCACGCAGGACAGGTCGCTGGTATACCGCAACCCCTCCGGCAGCTTGACCCCGGGCAGAAGGGGGTTCTCCCCGGTCTCCCGCAGCCGTCGGGACTCCTCCTCCAGATAGGACCAGAGGGTCACCTCATGGCCGTTTTCCACCAGCAGCATCGCCAGAGCCGTACCCCAGCCGCCGCTGCCCAGTACCACTGTCTTCATGACTGCACCTTCTTTCGGTCGTGAATGGGAAGGACTACTCCTTCTTCTTACTGCGGAAGGAGAGCTTGGGCTCCTCCCCCCGGATGAGTCGTTTCAGGTTGCCCCGGTGCTTCCAGTCAATGAGAGCGGCTGCCAGCAGCGCGGGGATCATAATGGACGGGATAGGGAACAGAATGGACGAGCTCACACCAAAGGCCGTGGCCGCCATCACCGAACCCAGAGACACCCACCGGGTGAACACCACCCCCAGCAGGAAAAAGCCCCAGGCAAACAGCGCCACCCGCCAGTCCACCAGAAGAGCCAGGGTCCCACCGGCCAGAATGCCCTTGCCCCCCTGGAAGTGGAGGGTGCAGGGAAACACATGGCCCAGCACGCAGAACACACCGGCCCAATACTTCACAAAGAGAGGCACCGGAGCCCCGGCCAGCGCCACGGAAAACAGGCCCCAGCTGATGGCCACTGCCAGCACCATCTTCAGCATGTCCGTGACCAGCACAATGAGGATCAGCTTGCTGCCCCGGTAGGTCCGCTGGAAGTTGGTGAGACCTCCGTTGCCGCTGCCGTGCTTGCGCACGTCATCCTTTAAAAAGAACTTGGAGACCAGAATGGCCCCGTTCAAGGTGCCCAGCAGGTAGGAAATGACCGCCGTCACCAGCAGCCAGAGGGCCGCCGAGCCAGGGCGCAGGGCCTCCAACAGCACCGAAATGCCTTGTTCCATAGGGTGTTAGTCCTCCTTGTCTCCCTTTTGCCGGATGGTCAGCCGAATGGGCGTACCCTCCAGGCCAAAGGTGTTCCGAATCTGATTTTCCAGATAACGCTGGTACGAAAAATGGAAAAGCTGCGTGTCGTTGCAGAAGCAGACGAAGTGCGGCGGACGGATCCCCGCCTGGGTCATATAGTAGATCTTCAGGCGGCGCCCCTTGTCGGAGGGGGGCTGGACCCGGGCCGTGGCGTCGGCCAGGAGACTGTTGAGCATACCGGTGGTGATGCGCATGGCCGCCTGATCGTTCACGTACTTGATAAGCTGGAACAGACGGGGGACCCGCTGGCCGGTGAGGGCCGAGATGAACAGAATGGGCGCATAGCTCATATAGCTCAGGTCCCGGCGGATATCCTCCCGCATCCGGTCCATGGTCTTGCCGTCCTTCTCAATGGAGTCCCACTTGTTCACCACGATGATGCAGGCCTTGCCCGACTCGTGGGCCAGACCGGCTACCTTGGTGTCCTGCTCTGTGACCCCTTCCGCTGCGTCGATCATAATGAGACACACGTCGGAGCGCTCAATGGCCATGGTGGCCCGAAGGACCGAGAACTTCTCGATCTGGTCGTTGACCTTGGACTTCTTCCGCATCCCTGCGGTGTCGATAAACAGGAACTTTCCGTCCTCGTTCTCAAAGTAACTGTCCACAGCGTCCCGGGTGGTGCCTGCCATGTTGGAGACGATCACCCGCTCCTCTCCCAGGACCCGGTTGATCAGGGAGGATTTGCCCACGTTGGGCTTGCCGATCACCGCCACCTTGATGACGTCGCTCTCCTCTTCCTCCTCCTCTTCGGGGGGGAAGTAGTCAAAACAGGCGTCCAGCAGGTCGCCGGTGCCGTGGCCGTGGACCGCAGAGACAGGAATGGGATCGCCCAGACCCAGGTTGTAAAACTCGTACACATCCGGGTTCAGCATACCCACCTGGTCCATCTTGTTCACCGCCAGCACCACCGGCTTCCGGGCGCGCAGGAGCATGTTGGCCACGTCCTGGTCGGAAGCGGTCAGGCCAGTTTTAATGTCGCACAGGAAGACGATCACCGTGGCGTTCATAATGGCGATCTCCGCCTGCTTGCGCATGAAGGCCAGGATCTCCGTGGTGGTACCCGGCTCGATACCGCCGGTGTCTACAATGTCAAACCGGCGGCCCCGCCACTCGCACTCGGCATACAGACGGTCCCGGGTGACACCGGGGGTGTCCTCCACGATGGACAGCCGACGGCCCACCAGCTTGTTAAAGAGCATGGACTTGCCCACGTTGGGCCGTCCTACAATCGCTACCAGAGGTTTTGCCATGGTTCTGTAACCTCCTTTTCTATTACAATTCGTATTATTTCACACGCCGTTCCGGTGTGAATCCTTCTTACATTCTCTCCAGGTCGAAACCAGTTCCAATCTTTCGGTTTTCCCTTCAAGTTGGCGACCGGCAAGACAAAATCCGTTCGGATGCCCTGTCCACCCCGAGGGAATGGGAACCTTTCCCAGGCTTTCTCTGGAGAAAGCCCGGGCGAAAGAGCACCAGGGGCAAGCCCCTGGACCCCGTAATGGTCCGCTCGTTCTCACTCGCTCGCCTGGGGAATGCAAAGCCCTGATGGGCTTCCCTTCTTCCCCATTGTTGTTCTCCGTCGATTTGGGAACGCTTCTCCGAAACGGTCGCAGGGTGACACATTCGCCCTTTCAGGACGTCTATGGTTTGTCGCCCCAGCCTCGCAGAGTTCCCCTGTCCGCAGACAGGGGAAGAAAATCGGATAGAAAAAAGTGCCGGCTCTGCCGGGACTTTTTTACTTCTCAGCCTCCAGTGTGCCCGAAGGGCGCGCGCAGAGGCTGCTATCCCTTACTTTTAAAAGGGGCCACATACCAAACAGAAAGCTTGATACCCCCGTTCTCTACCAAACCGAACGAAGCACCAAGCCCCGCTTGCCCCTTTTAAAAGTCTGACTCAAATATAGCCTCGAATAACGCAAACCCATCCTGCTCCACCGGGATCACCGGCACGCCCAGGGCCTGGGAAAGCTCCTCCAAGGTCATGTCGTCCAGGAACACCGTCTCCCCATGGCGCAGCATGTTCTGGGCAATGAGCAGGCGGCACCCCAGGTCTTTCCCCTGCAGCTGCGCCTTTAAATCCTGCCCGGTCAAAAGGCCCGCCACGGTAATGGTCTCCCCAAAGAAATGGTTCACTACTGGATAGACTTGGTAATCTAATTCAGTATGACATTTTCCCGCCGCCCTGTCAATGATTTCCCGCAGGAAAGGGGCGGCCGCCACCCCGGTGGCAATGGAAAAGGGCTTGACCTGCATCCCCTCCGGGGCGCCCATGCAGGCCCCCCGCAGCTCTACTTCCAGCAGGCGGAGCATCCCCACGCCGTTCTCCAGCTGGGTATACTCTTCGTAATATTCATCCTCCGGCAGGGGCAGATGGCCCTGGAGGTAAAACTCATCGGAGCACCAGAAGATCCGGCTGTCCTTCTCGGCCAGACAGGTCTCCGCAAAGGCCTCCACCTGGCGGACCACTCCCTGGGCTTCCTCCACCGTGTAGGGCCGCAGAGGATACAGGCCCTCCCGGTGACGGGTCACCCCCACAGGCACCACCGACACACTCTTCACCTGGGGATACAGAGCCGTCAGGTCCTCCATACTCTTTTGGAGCACCGGGCCGTCGTTGAGCCCCGGACAGGAGACGATCTGGCAGTTCATCACGATCCCCGCCTGGGCAAACTTCTGCATGATCTCCAGGCACTCCCCGCCCCGGCGGTGGTTGCCCAACAGCACCTTCCGCACCTCCGGGTCGGTGGCGTGGACGGAAATGTTGATGGGGGAAATGTGCAGGTCCTGGATGCGCTGCAGCTCCCGCTTGCTCAGGTTGGTGAGGGTGATATAGTTCCCCATGAGAAAGGACAGACGGGCATCGTCGTCCTTAAAATACAGGGTCTCCCGCATCCCTTCGGGCAGCTGGTCCACAAAGCAGAACACGCATTTGTTGGCGCAGGACCGGGCCCGGTCCATGAGGTAGGTCTCAAACTCCAGCCCCAGATCCTCCCCCACGTCCTTGGTGAGGTCCACCTCCCGGGGGCCTTCCCCCTCCAGGGTCAGGGTGAGCTTGGCGTCATAGGAATAGTATTTGTAATCCAGCACGTCCACCACCCGGTGGCCGTTGATGGCCAGAAGCCGCTGGCCAGGCAGCACCCCGGCAAGGTCCGCCGGACTGCCCGGCTGGACGGTTTGTATGATCGTCTTGGACATGGCTCTTCCGCCTTTCTCCCGGGCTCTCTCCCGTACTTGCGCAAAAAAAGAAAGAGGGGCGGTCCCCTCTTCTTTTTCCGCGTATTAACCGTTCTCCTGCTGAACCTGACCAAACACCTTGCCGTCATAGGTCATGCAGGCCTTGCACAGCCGGTGGGGCAGCCGATATGCGCCGCACTTGGGGCAGGTCGTGACTGCGGGAGCTGCCAGCTTCCAGTTGGCACGCCGCTTATCCCGTCTCTGCTTAGAGACTTTACTCTTCGGAACCGCCATTTCGAGACACCTCCTTGGTGATGCCCTCACGGGCAAAGTGGTTACTACTCAGTTTTTATTAAGT
>NZ_JAXDRS010000032.1:0-12473 GCF_034090835.1 Evtepia sp. | reverse complement strand
CAGTTCGGGATTGCTGTGTACCTGGTACTCGGGGCCCCAGCGGTCCACGCAGGACCACAGCTCAACGGGGTTTGCCGGGTCGATGCGGTCAGCGATGCGGTGCAGGTTGCGCAGGAAAAGACGGGGCTCGGAGCCGTGGATAGACCAGACGATGCAGTCGCCGCTCTCGATGATGCCGATGGCATCTTCCACGGTGCCCAGCTTGCTTTTATAAACCTCTCTATGATCCTTGCCGGTATACAGGCCCTGCAGATATTCCTCATGCTTCTTATGCTTCTTCAGCATTACATCAGGAATAAAACGATCATAGTTCTCATAATGCTCAAACATATTTGATGTATCCTCCTGTCTTTAGATATGTACTCCAGCCTGTGCTGTGCACAAGATTACTTCCTTATGCTACCGCACCTTATATTAAAAGTCAATACAGACAAGGTGCGGAAGATTATACAAATTTTTGTTCCATAATTTGTCTGTTTTCACACACTTTTTTTCCTGGCTTTTCAAGTCCCATGCTTTTTTGATATAATGTGGTGGCTATATGAGAATGCACTCTTTTTCATCACAAAATCAATATGTTATTACAGGAGGTCTTTTCCCATGCTTCAGCCTGGATTGACACACGAAATCACCTTTTCTGTCACACAAGAGGACTCTGCCAGAGCGGTCGGCAGCGGGACCCTGGATGTTCTGGCCACACCCATCATGATCGCTCGGATGGAGCAGGCCGCCTGGACCGCAGTGGCCCCTCACCTCTCTCCTGAGAGCAGCACTGTGGGTACCCTCATGCACGTAAAGCATGTGAGCGCAACCCCTCTTGGAATGGATGTGACCTGCCAGGCAGAACTCACAGAGGTCGATGGCCGCCGCCTGGTGTTCCGTGTCACTGCCCACGACGCCAAAGGCCTCATCGGAGAAGGCACCCACGAACGGGCTGTTATCCAAAGCGACCGTTTCGTAGAAAAGGCAAACAAAAAGTTATCGGAAGGCTGATCTGCCGCCCCGCAGTCCCCCGGGCTGCGGGGTGTTTCCTTATCCCCTTTTCGATCTCAAAGAAGTTTCTTCTGCCATTTTTTCCTTTTTCTGATATTTTTCTTGATTTATTCTTACAATTAAGTTACAATGTGGTAACAATCATGAAAATTCAGAAACAGGAGCTGTAGAAACATGAAAAAACACCTGCCCAGTGCGGCGATTTTGCTCGTACTTCTGCTGGTGCTTTGTCTTTCCGCGCTGGCAAAGGAAGCCTCCCCTACCAGCCCACGCTCACAAACGGTGCGGTCAACCAACGTGGGGTATCTGTTTACCCACGATCATGTCGCCTTTGACGCGGAAATGCATGGCGCCCCCCTCCTCCCTCTTGCTTTCAACGCTTCCCCCGCTTCTATCTCTGACGTTATTGTGAACGGTGTTTCCATCGGCTACCATGCACCCAGAAGCACCGTGGAGGGCACCCCTTATCTGGGCCTGTCCATGGTCCTCCGCGCCCTCTTCCCTTCTGTCCAAATCACCGTCCAAGACGGGACATTGACCGCAGAGGGAACTGGTCTCTCCGTGCAGGCTTCCCACGGAGACACGTATTTTTCTGTCAATGGCCGGTATTTCTATGTCCCTGCCACGGTCATCGCACAAGAACAGGATGTGCTGCTTCCTGTTCATCCCATGGCTGACGCCCTGGGGTGCACCCTCCGGGAAGACCCTGAAACCAATACCCTTATTTTTAAGCAGGTAGCACCCCCGGCTTCCCCGGGAACCTACCCGGAAGAAGATCTGTACTGGCTGTCCCGGGCCATCTATTCCGAGTCCGGCAACCAGCCCATGAAAGGCAGGATCGCAGTGGGTACTGTCATCCTCAATCGGGTCGTAGATGAACGGTTTCCGGATACCATCAAAGACGTGGTCTTTGCGCCGGGACAGTTCTCTCCCGTGGCCAACGGAACCATTTACCGTGAACCAGACGAAGAGAGCGTCATTGCCGCCATGCTCTGTCTGGATGGTGTGCGGGAAGCAGAGGAATGCCTCTACTTTAATGTCACCACCATGCGCTCCTGGGCAGACCAAAGCAGAACCTATGTCTGCACCATTGGCGGTCACAACTTCTACGCATAAGATCACAAAAAGAAATCCCCCGTATCGGCTTCATTTCTTACCGATACGGGGGATTTCTTTTTGTTTTAACAGGAGAGACTTCTCGTCCCTCAGCCCTTTTGTCCCAGAGCAAAGGCCTTCTTATTCAGTTCCAGAACTTTTGCCGGCACGTTGGCCTCCAGAGAGGCCTGCCAGGCTTCCTGAGGAATGTCCGGGAAATAGTGGGACAGACGACCCATGAGCACCATGTTCACCGCCTTGGAAGAGCCGGCCTCTTCAGCCAGGGCCAGGCAATCCATGGCATCCACCTGGACGCCCTTTGCCTGCATTTTCTCTACCAGGTTTTCCGGGTATTTGGCCAGACCGGCGATCACCGGCATGGGCTCCATCTGCTGGGTATTGGTCACGATCCGGCCGGTGGGCTTCAGATACTCGATCCAGCGGGCAGCCTCCAGCAGCTCAAAGGAGACGATGAAATCCGCCTCGCCCTTGTCAATGATGGGAGAATACACCTTATCGCCAAAGCGCACGTAGGTCACCACGCTGCCGCCCCGCTGGCTCATGCCGTGAACTTCAGAGACCTTCACGTCATATCCGGTATTCACCAGAAGATGGCCCAGCATCTTCGAGGCCAAAAGCGAACCCTGTCCGCCTACACCAACGATCATAATATTGACAGTTTCCATTTCCTCTTCCTCCTTATTATACGATCAGTGCGTCCCGGTGGCACATCTGCATGCACACCTGGCAGCCAATGCACTGGGTTTTGTCGATCTCTACCTTTTCTCCCCGCAGGCTCAAGGCCGGACATCCGATCCGCATGCAGAGGCTGCAGCCGTTGCACCGGTCCAGATCGACCTTCAGAGGCGGTGCTTTCTTTACGTCTTTCAGCATCACGCAGGGGCTGCGGGTGATGATCACAGAGGGCTCCTCCGCTGCCAGCTCTTCCTTCAGGGTCTTGTCCATCTCCTTCAGGTTGTTGGGGTCGACCACACGGACCCGGCGGAAGCCCACCGCGCGGCACAGCCCTTCCAGGTCGATCTGTCCCGCAGGTTCCCCCCGAAGGGTCTTGCCGGTGGTGGGGTTTTGCTGGTGTCCGGTCATACCGGTAATGGAGTTATCCAGGATCAGGACCGTAGAGTTGCTCCGGTTATAGGCAATGTCGGCGATGCCTGTAATGCCGGAGTGGGCAAAGGTGGAGTCACCGATGACGGCCACACTGTGCTTCTCGTGTTCTGCTCCCCCGGCCAGGTTGAAGCCGTGGAGACCGGAACAGGAAGCCCCCATGCAGACGTTCAGATCCAGGGCGTTCAGAGGCGGCATGACACCCAGGGTGTAGCAGCCGATGTCTCCATACACCATGCACTTGTTCTTGGCCAGGGTGTAGAACACGCCGCGATGGGGGCAGCCGGCGCACATGACCGGAGGCCGGTTGGGAATGGCGTCTTCCAGGGCGACCGTAGCCTTGGCCTCCTGCCCCATGCACCGGGCGATGACCCCCTGGGTCAGTTCGTCCACCATGGGGATCTTTTCTTTCCCGATCACATCCACGCCGATCTGACGGCAGTGGTTCTCAATGATGGGCTCCAGTTCCTCTACCACCAGGAGCTGATCCACCTGGGCTGCAAACTCTCGAATTTTCTTCACCGGCATGGGCCAGGAGAGCCCCAGCTTCAATACGCTGGCCTTCTCACCAAACACCTCACGGACATACTGATAGCTGGTAGAAGAGGTGATGATACCCAGGGAGGTGTCTCCCATCTCCAGACGGTTCAGGTCGGTGGTCTCTGCCAGCTCGGTCATGGCCTGGGTGCGCTCTTCCACCCGGTAATGGGCCTTGAGGGAGTTGGTGGTCATCATGACCCGCTCTGGATTTTTCACATACTTCTTCTGGGGCACTTCCTTCCGCTCCCCTGCCTCAGCGATGCTCTGAGAGTGAGAGATACGGGTGCACATCCGCAGCAGCACCGGGGTGTGATACTCCTCAGAGAGTTCAAAGGCCCGCTTGGCAAAAGTCAGTGCCTCCTGGGAGTCCGAGGGCTCCAGCATGGGCACCTTGGCGGCAATGGCATAGTGCCGGGAGTCCTGCTCGTTCTGAGAGGAAAACATGCCGGGATCGTCTGCCACGCAGATCACCAGGCCTGCGTCCACCCCCTGATAGGATATGGTGAACAGGGGATCTGCTGCCACGTTCAGACCCACGTGCTTCATGCAGCAGGCAGCCCGCTTGCCGCCCACCGCTGCGCCGTGGGCCACCTCCAGCGCAACCTTCTCATTGGGAGCCCATTCACAGTAGATCTCCGGATACTTGGCCGCTTCCTCTGTGATCTCCGTGCTGGGTGTGCCGGGATAGCTGGAGATCACTGCGCATCCCGCTTCATATAGTCCACGGGCAACCGCCTTGTTGCCCAACATCAGTTCTTTCATTCCGTCCTCCGTTATTCTTTGGTTTCTTCTGTCGGGGTCTCTCCCCGCTCCTCTGCGACCCGGTCCATGAGTTCCCCCAGGGCGCCGGTCCCGTAGTTCAGGACCCGGTTGACCCGGCTTACCGTAGCGGAACTGGCACCGGTCTCGTTCAAAATGGCCGTATACACCATTCCTGCATGGAGCATTTTTGCTACGTCAAACCGCTGCTCCATGGCCCGCAGTTCTGTGATGGCACAGAGATCGTCAAAAAAACGGCAGCACTCTTCCACGGTTTGCAGCGCCGCAATGTGCTCATACAGTTCCATGCTGCGCTCCCTTTTTTTCCCTCTTGGCATCGTCTTCGCTCCTTCGTTCCTGGTGTTTTATTCTCTGACCCGGGGATCAGCTTCGGTTCTGCTGCGCCACCAGGTACTCCGCACCATACCGCTTCCTGAGGACGGGCTTCTCGATTTTTCCGGTGGCATTTCTGGGGATGTCCTCAAAGATGATCTTTCTGGGACGCTTGTACCGGGGCAGATCCATGCAGAAGTCCCGAATCTCTTCTTCGGTACAGGTCATGCCGTCCTTGACCTCGATAATGGCACCGCAGATCTCGCCCAACCGCTTGTCGGGAAGACCGATGACGGCCACGTCCTTGATCTTGTTGTGGGCCCGGAGGAAGTCCTCCACCTGAACGGGATAGATGTTCTCACCGCCGCTGACCACCACGTCCTTTTTCCGGTCTATCAGGAAGTAGAAGCCATCTTCGTCCTTCATGGCCATATCGCCGGTGTAGAGCCAGCCGTCCTTCAGGACCTCTGCAGTGGCTTCGGGGTTGTTGTAGTAGCAGGTCATAACGCCAGGGCCCTTGACGCACAGTTCTCCTACGGCGCCCTGGGGCACTTCATTACCTTCCTCGTCTACCACTTTTACTTCCCAGCGGTAACCGGGCACTCCAATGGCACCCACCTTGTGGATATTCTCCATCCCCAGATGGACGCAGCCCGGGCCGGTGGACTCGGACAAGCCATAGTTGGTGTCATACAGGTGGTTGGGGAAGTACTCCTTCCACCGGCGGATCAGGGAGGGGGGCACCGGCTGCGCACCGATGTGCATCAGCTTCCACTGGTCCAGATGGTAGTCAGACAGACGGATGTCGCCCCGGTCCAGTGCGTCCAGAATGTCCTGTGCCCAGGGCACCAGCAGCCAGACCAGTGTACACCGTTCGTCAGAGACCGCCTTGAGGATAACGTCCGACGCCGTGCCTTTCAGCAGGACCGCCCGGCTGCCCGCGATCAGGCTGCCCATCCAGTGGAACTTGGCGCCGGTGTGATAGAGAGGCGGGATGCAGAGGAACACATCATCGTGGGTGATCTGGTGGTGCTTCTGCTCCATCTCTGCGGCCTGGGTCAGGCTCCGGTGCTTATGTAAGATGGCCTTGGGAAAACCGGTGGTGCCGGAAGAGAAGTAGATGGCGCCGTCGTCATCGTCGGTGATAAGCACCTGAGGAGGCGCAGAGGAACAGTCCGCTGCCAGCTCCCGGTAACTCTCTGCGAAGGTGGGGCAGTTGTCCCCCACGTAGATCAG
Organism: Evtepia sp.; assembly: GCF_034090835.1. Lineage (GTDB taxonomy): Bacteria > Bacillota > Clostridia > Oscillospirales > Oscillospiraceae > Evtepia. Next base: position 6,392 of record NZ_JAXDRS010000032.1, on the reverse strand, counting down.
CAGGCGGCCCTGGCTGAGCCTGTCGGCAATGCTCTCGATTCGCCCGATGAACTCCGGACCAAACACCAGCACCTGCACTTCGGCCAGGTCGGCGCAGTACTGGATCTCATCGGCGGAATAACGGAAGTTAAAGGGCACCGCCAACGCACCGGTTTTCAAAATACCAAAATAAATAGGCAGCCACTCCAGACAGTTGTACATCAGAATGGCAACCTTATCTCCCTTTTTCACGCCGCGGGAAAGCAGCATATTGGCAAACCGATTGGCCTTCTCATTGAACACATTCCACGTGATCTCACGGCGTAAGGGTTCATCTGTTGTCGGCTGGATCAGGTCATATTCCTTCCAGGTCATGCGCCGGGTTTCTTTCATCTCCGGGTTCAGCTCTACCAGAGCGGTTTCATTGCCATAGAGCTTCACATTGCGCTCCAAAAAGTCAGTGACAGGCATAACGGACCATCCTTTCTTCCGGTTGAAGCGGTCCTCGTTTCAACCGTCCATCAACTTTACAGCTTTAAACCTTTGCTGTGACAGATTTACTCTATCATGCTTTTCCCGGAAAGTCAAGAGTCCAGACCTTTCTCCTATAAAATACCATATTGGGGGGAAAAGAATCAATCCTTCCGGCAAAAGAAAAGGGAGCGGAGCGCTCTGGATACCCAGAATGCTCTGCTCCCTTCAGGGCGTATTGGATTGTTTTCCTGCGACTCTGCCGCACAGGACCTCTGCTCAGCCAACTGAGAACTCAATGTTTCCCGGGGTGGCAGACATGTCCGGATCCGCAGCTGCCGCAATCACAGCCACAGGTGGACGATCCTCTTTTTTTCTGCCAGTGCAAATGGATCACAACACCGGCTACAGCAGCAGCAACCAGCAGCGCAACCACGATGGTGCCTAAATTCTCTCGCAATAGCTCTAACATTATGTGATCTCCTTTCTAAAACCTGACCTTGATCAGGCCGCAGTTTTTCCCGCTCTTTTTGTTCCAGCGGAAACCGGCGTGCGCTCAGGCCGCACCACCATAAAGACAATAAACACAATAAACAGGAAGGCAACGCCTGCGCCCAGAACACTGCCCTGTCCGGAGAACAGCATCCCCAGCTGATAGATAATGAGCGCCACAACATATGCGAAGCCGCACTGGTAGCCAATGGCGAACCAGGTCCACTTGGCGGAGTTCATCTCCCGCTTGATGGCACCGATGGCAGCAAAGCAGGGGGCGCACAGCAGGTTGAACGCCAGGAAGGCGTACCCGGCCAGGGGAGTCATGCTCTCAAAGTCCAGAACACCAAACACGCCAACGACTTCTTCCTTGGCCACCAGGCCCATCACAGTCGCTACGGTCGCCTTGATCGAGCCAAAGCCCAGAGGGGAGAAGATCCAGCAGATCGCTCCGCCAATGATGCCCAGGAAGCTGTTTTCCAGCTCCATTTCAGGATCAAACAGGAACTGGCCATCCACAACACCCAGGGAGGAACCTGCCCAAATGATGATGGATGCCACCAGAATGATGGTACCAGCCTTCTTAATGAAGGACCAGCCGCGCTCCCACATGGAACGGAGGATGTTCCCCACTGTGGGCCAGTGATAGGCCGGCAGCTCCATCACGAAGGGAGCCGGGTCTCCGGCAAACATTCTGGTCTTCTTCAGCATGATACCGGAAAGCACAATGGCTCCAACGCCCAGGAAATAGGCACTGGGGGCCACCCACCAGGCGCCTCCAAACAGAGCCGCTGCGATCAGGGCAATAATGGGCATCTTGGCGCCGCAGGGAATGAAGGTGGTGGTCATAATGGTCATACGGCGGTCCCGCTCGTTTTCGATGGTACGGGAAGCCATGACACCAGGAACACCACAGCCGCTGCCAATCAGCATGGGAATAAAGGACTTACCGGAGAGGCCAAACCGGCGGAAGATCCGGTCCATCACAAAGGCGATCCGGGCCATATAACCGCAGGCTTCCAGGAACGCAAGGAAGAGGAACAGCACCAGCATCTGGGGCACGAAGCCAAGCACCGCACCCACGCCGGCCACAATACCGTCAAGGATCAGGCTTTGCAGCCAGTCTGCACACCCGATGGCAGCCAAGCCATCCCCCAGAAGGACCGGGATACCAGGGACCCAGACACCAAACTCGGATGTCTCCGGGGCGCCCTCCATGCCGGCATCGTACAATGCTCCGATCTCATATCCCGCTTCTTCCAGGGCATCTGTATAGGTTCCCACCGCCTCGTCAAAGGCACCGAAATCCTCGCTTTGCATGGCGCTCAGGATATCCGCTGCACCAATGACATTGGCATCCGCAGCCTTCTGCACGGTGTCTTCCATCTCTTTGGTCCACAGATGTTCCTTTGCGTGCTCGGTGATGGCCTCTTCATACTCGCTGGCGCCGATCCCAAACAGGTGCCAGCCATCGCCAAAGACACCATCATTGGTCCAGTCGGTCACCCAGGTCCCCACCGTCGTCACGGAAATAAAGTAGACCAGCACCATGACAGCGGCAAAAATGGGCAGAGCGGCAAACCGGTTGGTCACCACACGGTCGATCTTATCCGAGATCGTCATGCCGCCGGCGTTTTTCTTTTTGTATACCCCTTTCAGGATCGAGGCGATGTACAGATAGCGTTCGTTGGTGATGATGCTTTCCGCATCATCATCCAGCTCCTCTTCTGCTGCCTGGATATCTGCTTCGATATGGTCTTTGACGCCTTTGCTCAGTTGGAGTTCTGTCAGGACCTTTTCGTCCCGCTCAAACACCTTGATGGCATACCACCGCTGCTGTTCCGGCGCCATTTCGTGGAGCACAGCTTCTTCGATATGCGCCAGGGCATGTTCTACCACACCGGAAAACGTATGCATGGGGACCGTAGTATCGGAGTGTGACGCCTCGATGGCAGCTTCTGCGGCCTGCATCACGCCAGTTCCCTTCAGGGCAGAGATCTCTACCACCCTGCATCCCAGAGACCGGGACAGTTCATCCAGACGGATGACATCGCCGTTTTTCTTGACCAGGTCCATCATGTTCACGGCGACCACCACGGGGATCCCCAACTCTGTCAGCTGCGTGGTCAGATACAGGTTCCGCTCCAGGTTGGTTCCGTCAACAATGTTCAGGATCGCATCCGGCCGCTCATGCACCAGATAGTTTCTGGACACCACTTCTTCCAGCGTATAAGGTGAAAGGGAGTACACACCGGGAAGGTCCATGATCGCTACGTTCTTGTGCCCTTTCAGCTTTCCTTCCTTCTTTTCCACCGTGACGCCGGGCCAGTTACCAACAAACTGGTTGGATCCTGTCAACGCATTGAACAGGGTCGTCTTTCCGCAGTTTGGATTCCCCGCCAGGGCAATTCGTATTTCTCTCTCCATCTCCATCATCCTTTCTTAATTAGCAAAAACTAACCGAACGGGATAAAAACAGGATTGTTCCCCGCAACGGAGAAAACAACCCCATTATTCCACTTCGATCATATCTGCATCGGCTTTCCGCAGCGACAATTCATAGCCGCGCACCGTAACTTCAATGGGATCCCCCAAAGGAGCAACCTTTCGAACAAAAACGCTGACCCCCTTGGTGATGCCCATGTCCATGATCCGCCGCTTAACAGCACCTTCTCCATGGAGTTTCACCACTCGGCTGGTGTCGCCAACCTTTACCTGTCTCAATGTACGCACGCAGTTCCCTCTCCTTTACACCATAATCTTTGCAGCCATTTCTTTGCTGATCGCGATCCGTGCATCCTTCACGTTGACGATCAGATTTCCGCCGATGGAAGAAACCACCGTCACTTCACTGCCTACAACAAACCCAAGGTGCTCCAGGTGTTTCTTCACCTCCGGCTTTCCGCCGATCCGCTGGATGACATTGGTTTCCCCGGAGGAAACAAGAGTCAACGGCATCATTTCTCCACCTCCTGCTCTGTAGTTAGATGTAACTAACTCTATGGCAATCAAAAAATTAGCTCTCGCTAACCTTTCTGTATTCTACCGAAACAGGACCCATTTGTCAATCTGTTCTCTCTCTCCTTCCCTTTTTTCAGCGTCTTTCACAAGAAGTTAGCACATGTTAACCAAAGAGCTGTACAAATCCACACCTTCTCCCCCTCCCCTCCTGCTGCATCAGGTCGTCCCCTTCTTACAGGTCTTTCTAACAAAAAAGAACCAATGCTGCTTTTGCAAATTTTTCAGGAGCAATTCTCGCTCCCGCCTTGCAATTCTTCCGGTTATTTAGTATAATACACCTTAACCTATTCGGCACCTTCCTTCACTTCCTTGATGTCAGGTGCCCGTTGGCAACCCTTCTTCTGCCCTTCTATATGATTTCCGGGTGTAGCGCAGTTGGTAGCGCGCCTGCTTTGGGAGAATCCGCCCAGGCAGTCCCACAATTTCATATCGGGGTGTTGCGCAGTTGGTAGCGCGCCTGCTTTGGGAGCAGGAGGCCCGGGGTTCGAGTCCCCGCACTCCGACCATGCGGAGTGTCCTTATAGGATCTGAGTATCCTACAAAGGCCACTCCGCATTTTTTATTGTCAAAATTGGGACAGCGCCGTTTTTATCGAACAGCAGCCGATCCCGGATGCATAGGAGCTTTACCTTGTGCCAGGTGAGCAGGTCAATGTAGCGTTGGGTCATGCCCCACTCCCGGCCTATCCGGGTCAGGCTATGGACTAACACCACATCCACCCTGCCAGCGACAACGGCCTCGGTCACTTTTTGGAGCGCCGGGCGATCTAATGTGAGCCCGCTGCCGTATTCGTCCGCAGCGCCGATGATGGTATATGCACCTTCCGCAGTTGCCGCATCGGACAAGGGAGCGCAGCGGGTGGTAGTATGACGCCTTTGAAGGTGAGCGGCCTGTTTTCCGGATGACAGCCTGCGCCTGGTCGTACTCCTCGCGGCTGACAATGGCTTCGTGCATGTTCTCCACGATAAACTGCTTTTCAATGTCCTGCTTTACCGTTTTGCGGGAAAGCGGAGCAACAGTCCTGCGTTCATGCCCGACAGCGCAGCCAGTGTAAACCAGCTTGGTCAGCGTCCGATAAACCATGGCGTGAGACCAGTTCAGTTTGTCGGAAGATCGCCGGTATTTCTTCGTGTCAGGGTGGCGCTCTATGAAATACTGTCCCGGCGTAGGGATTCCCTCGTCATTGAGCCGTATCGCTATCTCCGTGGGCGTGTTCCCATCTATGGCAAGCAGAAATATCTTTCTGACTACTTCCGCCGCCTCCGGGTCGATGGCAAGCTTATTTCGGATCGTCGGATGCAGTACATACCCGTAGGGCGCGTAGCCGCCCACAAATTTGCCCTGCTTCATGAGCTGTATCTTTGCCGTAGTCGTTTTCATGGACAGGTCTTTGCTGTAAGCGGCGTAGACAATGTTCCGCATGACGACATCCAATCCGCCTGTTGTGCCTACATAATTGTCGCTGTCGTAGTTGTCGTTGACGGAAATGAAACGCACTCCAAGAAACGGAAACAGGCATTCAAGGCTGTCGCCGATCTCGATATAATCCCTCGAAAAGCGGGAAAAATCTTTTACGCATATCAGATTGAACTCGCCCTTTTTGACGCGGTTCATCATATCCGTAAAAGCAGGGCGGTCAGTATTCGTACCGGTAAAGCCATCGTCACAAAACTCTGACCGTGAGTACTTCGAGAGCGCAGGGTGGCGATCCAGGAAGCGGTTGATGAGACTTCGCTGATTTCCTACGCTGTCGCTCTCAGCCTTGGATGTACCGGTGTCTTCATCGGCAATGGAGAGCCGGATATAGATTGCTATGTTGTATGCCTTCATGTTGCTTTGCCCTCCTTTGCGCCAAGCTCTTCCAGATACCGCTCTGTTTGCTTGAAAATGTCGTGATATTTGAAAATGATCTCGACGGTCTTATTCTCATGGATGAACACGCTTTCTATACCTCGACACAACAATAGCTTCTACGAAGTAAATACATACCCCTCCCTAAAACCCATCTGATGAGGCCGGATGATAATCGGCCGAAACAGGGAATCCAGGCATCCCCTCCAGGTTCCCTGTCATGGGAAATCAATCCCAAATACTTAAATGACGGAGGTAAGAACAATGGCAAACATCTACAGACCGAACGGAACTATGAAGGGCTACACGAAAGGCAACAGCTATTATCGTCCCAACGGCACATGCGCCGGTTACAAACGCGGCGACAGCTATTACCGCACCAACGGCACATGCAGCGGCTACAAGCGCGGCGACAGCTACTACGGAGCAAATGGCGTCTGCACAGGTTACAGGCGTGGCAACACCATCTACAACACAAACGGCACAGTAAGAAGCTATATCAAGTAATCCCAGCGCATCGCTCCATCTTTATTAGTGATAATACATACCCCCTCCTTAAACCCATCTGATGAGGCCGG
>NZ_JAXDRS010000031.1:0-43908 GCF_034090835.1 Evtepia sp. | reverse complement strand
TACAAGGTGCACGCCGCTTTGTTTCGTCAGGCGTGAGTTGTATTTTAGCACAACTCTTGGAGCTTGTCAAGCACTTTTTTACTTGATTTTTTCCAGTTTTTCGCGCCTGTCGTTCGCGACAGCTTGGGTATAATACCACCCTTCTCCCCAGATGTCAAGCACTTTTTTCATATTTTTTCGAATTTTTTCCACATTTTCCGGACCCCTTCTGGAAAACGACAGTTCTTCCCCCTCACTTTTCCCATTTTTCCACACGGTTTTCCCCACATCACCTATTATATAAAAGACCTGCTGTTTTCAGCGGGAAAGGTTTGCGTTCCCGCAAAAACTATGGTATTTTAAGAACCAAGCAAACGCAATACTCTTATAAGGTAGGTTTTATTATGCCCATTAAAATCCCCGATTCCCTTCCCGCCAGAAAAACTCTGGAAGGAGAGAACATCTTTGTTATGACCGAGTACCGGGCCATCCACCAGGATATCCGCCCGCTGAAACTTTTGATCCTCAACCTGATGCCCACCAAGATCGTTACGGAGACTCAGCTGCTGCGAAAGTTTTCCAATACCCCCCTGCAAATCCAGGTGGAGCTGCTGCAAACTGTCAGCCATATCGCCCAAAACGTCGACCGCAGCCATCTGGAATCCTTCTACACTTCCTTTGAGGAGATCAAAGACAAGTATTATGATGGACTGGTCATCACCGGCGCCCCTGTGGAAAACCTGGACTTTGAGCAGGTGGACTACTGGGATGAGCTTTGCCAGATCATGGACTGGTCCAAAACCCACGTCCACTCCACCCTCCACATCTGCTGGGGCGCCCAGGCCGGTCTCTATTATCACTACGGCGTGCCCAAGTACTCCCTGAAGGAAAAGCTCTTCGGCGTCTTTGACCACAGCGTCTTAAAGCCCTCTTCCCCCCTCTTCCGGGGATTTGACGACCGCTTCTACGCCCCCCACTCCCGATACACAGAGGTGCTGGCCGAGGACATCCGAGCCGTCCCCGATCTGGAGATCCTGGCCGTTTCCGAGGAAGCCGGCGTTTTTGCTGTGAAAACCGAGGACAGCCGCCAGTTCTTCTTCCTGGGCCACCTGGAATACGACCGCAACACCCTGGCCCTGGAATACCAGAGAGATGTGGACAAGGGGATCAAGATCCAGGTCCCCCAGCATTACTTCCCCGGCGACGACCCCACCCAGCCCCCCATCGTCCGGTGGCGCTCCGCAGGCCAGCTCATCTACACCAACTGGCTCAACTACTACGTCTATCAGACCACCCCTTACGATCTCACCGACCTGCAAAAGCCCTGATCCTCCCGCCCTGCGTACCCACGGTGCGCAGGGCGATTTTCAAAAATTTCTTATGACATTTTCCCTATTTCCTATTGACATGCCGCCCCTTTTATTGTATACTTTAGCCAGAGCCAAGGAAGAATCACTTCCACTACTCTCTGTCCCGTTCGTCGGGTCGGATGATAAAAGAAAGGTAAGGTGAGTCCCATGGGCAGCGCGATTTTCCACCAGAGAGCATGGGCTCCACTCCTCTTTGGCAATTGGTAACAGGATCTCCCTGATGGCACAGTCCCTGTTCCTTGCTGACAGCAAAGGCTGACTCCTTGTGGATGCTCATTATTTCTCTCTGGGACCTGTCATTTCTCTTGAATAAAACTGAACATCGTTACAGTTGAATATGTGATCGTTAATCCAAACGGAACAGAAGAAAGATTGATTGTGATACACTTTATTGTAAGAAAGCCTCCTTTGTAATGCATTCGTTATGAATTCAGAAGGAATTTTTCGTCACAACCACCGGTTTGTATCCTGCGGATAGACAGGGTGATCCCCTTTCTTTCCACGGCAAGCCGTTCCCTTGATCGGAAGATCATTATTGTGTTGTTTCCTGCGCAGTGTAGCTGTGGCTTTGCACAAGGATAGCTGGAAACAGCAGCAGTCAGGGGGTGGATAGAAGGAGAAGGATCTTTGGGTCCTTGGTCCTGTGATACGACGTAAATTCTGTCGCTTTTTACAAGTTTGTGGCACCTCTCTTGCAGAGAGATGCGTTTACGATATCATATCTTAATTTCCTCGTGTACCCCTGTCCCAAGTACGGACAGGAGAACGGAAGACAGTGAAAGCAGAAAGAGTTTTTGGTTTTGCGTCTCTGTTTATGGTCTATAGGAAGGATTCTGTGTGAGATTGACGGATGTCCATTCTAAAAAAGAATCGGGCAGTATCAAGTGCTTTGTGTCTTAATGTGGGCAATTCGGACGGTTCGTCCGGGTTGCCCACGTTTTTTCTTTTCATAGCAGCTTCTGCTTGGATCCCATTTTTTTGCAGGCCGCCTTGCCCTTCATATCCCCTTTCTTAAATCTCCTTCATCTCTCTTAACTTTCTCTTAATTCCATTGACAAATCCTCACCAATTCTCTATAGTTTCCACACCAAAGGAAATCCTACACCCTATGAAATGACGAGGTAACAGCCATGATGAAAGAAAAGAAATGGATGTATGGACTTCTGGCCGTTCTGCTTGTGGCGGTCTTGATCTCTGCAGGCGCCAGCCTTTTTACCGTCAGAGCGGTCCAGCAAATGCAGGCAGCACAAAGCGAAAAAAATGAGACCACCGAGGACAATGTCCCGATCATGGACGGCACCTATACCATCGTCTCCACCCGTCCCATCTCGGACGCCTACCAGTCCGGCCAGACCGGCAACCTGGACAGCAAACAGAAGGAAATCCTCTCTATGGCTTCCGATGTTCTGTCCTCCCTCCTGAAAGACGGCATGAGCGACTATGAAAAGGAAAAAGCCGTTTACGACTGGATGACGGCCAATCTCCGCTATGACAGCGGCGCACTTCAAGTGATCCCCGACACCCAGGAGGACGCAGACAACCCCTACGGCGCCCTGAAATATCACAACGCCGTCTGCGTAGGATATGCAACCACCTTCCGTCTTTTCATGCAAATGATGAACATCGAATGCATGGTAGTCCACAACACGGAGGAGTACCACACCTGGAACCTGGTCAAGCTGGGGGACGACTGGTATCACGTGGACGTATACTCTGACCAGAACGGCGGAAACTACGCCAGCTTTAACCTGAACGACCAGCAGATGCACCAGCAGATGATGAGCTGGGATCTGTCGTTCTTCCCCGCCGCCACCGGCACCCAGTATAACTACGCCTTCCAGAACAAACAGGATGTGGACTCCATCTATGCCATCCCTGGCCTGATCCGTAAGGCAGCCGATCAGAAAACTCCTATGCTCTCTCTGAAGCTCTCTTCCCTGGATGACCAGCAGCTCCAGGCCACCCAGGCCCTGCTCAACGGCGTGGACGTTGCCCTCTCCGAGACCGAAGCCTACGCCCATCTGTCCGTCCAGCGGAGCTGGCTCCCCCTGGGCAGCAACGATTATCTGCTGGCCCTGTACCTGAGCTATCCCCAGGAGGACGACCCGGAGTTCCCCTCCACCCTGACTCAGGAAGAATTGGAAAAAGGCTGCCAGTCCATCAACGACGCCTTCGGCACCCACCTGGACTGGACCAACCTGAGCAGCGACCCCGTGGAAGACCCCTTTGACACCATGGGGATGTAAGAAAGGAGGTCCTTTCCTATGAAACGTTTCCGTATCCTTACAGGGGGACTGGCCCTGCTTCTGGTCCTTCTCCTGTCTGCCTGCGACACCGCCGCCCCGGCGGCAAGCCGGAAGACAGTGGATCTGCCCACCTTGCAGGCTTCCATGCTGGAAGCCGCCCCCTCCCTGCCGGATATGATCTCCGTGACCGGAGGGCTCCCCGATTCCAAGCGGGCCTTCTCTTACCTCTCGGATTTTCCCTATGAAAAGGTGGAAAACTTTCTCCTCTCCTATGCCACCGCCGGGACCGCCGACGAGATCGCCGTGATCTCCGTCAAAAACCCGGCGGACGCAGAAGCCGCAGCCGACAGTCTCCGCACCCATCTCAACAACCGGAAGGCCCTTTTCCGCCAATATAAACCGGAAGAGGCCGCCCGGGCTGAGCAGGGACTGGTCTTTACCAAGGACCAATATGCGGTCCTCATTATCTGCGGTGACAGCCAGGCGGTCAAATCCGCCTTTGAGGCAGCGGTCACCTGAGCTTTCTTCTTCGTGATCTCCGTGTGGATCCCTTTCCTCCCCATAGAAATGGCCCCCAAGGCAGAGATGCTCTGCCTTGGGGGCCATTCATTTTCTTTTACGTGGGTTCATTTCCAGACAGCAGCCGCCGGTCTACCAGAAAAACCGACCGGGCGCTGCCCTCTTTATAGAGGCTCCGGCAAACTTTGGGGCCATACGGGCCCTCCTCTTGGGGTGGTTCTTCCATAAAACGGAGCCAATGCCGCCGGTGGACCTCCACCATCCTCCTGAGATACGGCCGGGGACTGTGGCTGGAGAGGTACCGGTCAAAGGGCAGGGTAAGACTTTCCTCTAAGGTCTGCCCAAGCCGGGCCAGGGTATCGGTCTCCTGCCCCAGCATGAGCAGGGTGGGGTTCAGGCCATCCCCTGCCAGCAGCAGGCGCTCCTCTTCCAGCAGGAGTCCCATAGAGCCTCGGGTGTGCCCCGCCAGGGACACCACCCGTCCGTGGAGCCCGCCCAGGTCAAACACCAGGCCCGGTTCCAGGGGCTCGATGGCGTAGGCAGGTTCTCTCTGGCTGGTCAGAAAGGCCTGGGCCTCCAGGAGATACCAGTCCGCCGGATGGGCGTACACCACCGGAAAGCGATGGTTTCCCCCGATGTGGTCACTGTGCCCGTGGCTGTTCAGCACCAGACAGGGAAGGTCTGTATGGGCCCGGACAAAGGCGGGAAGATCTCCTTTCTCCTGTCCCGTGTCCCACAAAATCGCCTGGGTCTCTCCCACCACCAGGGTGCAATAGTCCCGGTAATCCTCTTCCATGTGCCAAACCCGTGGGGTGATCGCCGCAGCCTGCATCCCTTACTCCGACCGCAGCCCTTCCGCTGCGCCGTACACCATCTCGCAGAAGGTGGGGTGGGGATGGATCACCGAGGACACCTGGTCGGCGGTGAGTCCCTTCTGGATGGCCAGCGCCAGCTCACCCACCAGGTCGGTGGCACGGGGGCACACCAGCTGGGCCCCCAGCAGACGGCCGCTGGCCCCGTCGGTGACCAGCTTCACATAGCCGCTTTCCGTCCCTTCAATGAGGCACTTTCCGTTGGCACCGGTAAGGTATTTCCCGGTTTTCACCGAGAAGCCAGCTTCCTTTGCCTCTCCTTCGGTGCAGCCCACGGAAGCCACTTCCGGCACTGTATAGACACAGCTGGGCACCACCGACAGGTCCAGAGGGAGCGGCTTACCCAGAATGGCGGCCACTGCGTTCTCTCCCTGGGCCGCTGCCACATGGGCCAGCTGGATGTTCCGGGCCTTGGCGTCTCCGATGACGTACACATGGGGCAGGCTGGTCCGACCTGCTTCGTCGCCCACAATGGCCCCTCGTTCCAGTTCCAGAGAGATTCCCTCGCCCAGAAGGCCCTCCAGATTGGCCTTGCGGCCTGCCGCAGCCAGGACCCCTTCCGCCGTCACGGTCTGCTCCTGGCCTTTCTTGTCCAGATAGGTCACGGTGACTGCGCCGGGCTGACCTTCGATCCGCTGCACCTGGGACTTGGGCAGGATCTCTGCCCCCCGTTTTTTCAGCACCATGGTCAGCCGCTGGGCGATCTCTTTGTCCATAAAGGGCAGGATGTGGTCGGCGGCTTCCAGCACCGTCACCTGGCAGCCCAGGGACAGGTAGATGGAAGCGCACTCAATTCCTACCACGCCGCCGCCGATGATGACCAGAGAGGAAAAATCCTTTCCTTCCCCTTCCAGCAGGTCGCGGCTGTTATAGACCCCCGGCCCATCAATGCCGGGGATGGGGGGATAGGACACCTGAGAGCCGGTGGCCAGGATGATATCCTTTGCCTCATAGGTCTCGCCGTTGCAGGTAAGGACGCCCTCCCCCTGCAAGACCGCAGTCCCTTTCACCACAGTCACCTTGCTGCTCTTCATGAGCTTCTCCACCCCCTGGCGGAGCGACTCCACTACCTTGTCTTTTCTCCGGTGCATGGCGGCGAAGTCATAGTTCACCTGGGGCACCTCAATGCCCAGTTCTCCCGCCGCCTGGATGGCCGCGTAGGTCTCCGCACTGTGCAGCAGGGCTTTCGTGGGCATACATCCCCGGTTCAGGCAGGTGCCGCCCAGGTCTTCCTTCTCAAAGAGGACCACCTGGAGCCCCGCCTTGGCGGCCTTTTCCGCGGCGGTATAACCGCCCGGTCCGCCCCCAACAATGGCAAGATCATAGTTCATACCGTTCATTCCTCCATCAACAGGGACAGAATCCCCTGGGTCATTTCTTCCGTGTTTCCCGGCTCCGCCCCAAGGCGGGCCCGAATGGCCCCCGCCTCACGGGGGCAACCCCGGAGCAGGGTGGGGACCCGGCTGAGGTAATCCCCTTCCAGTCCGTCTGACCACAGGGCCAGTTCCTGGATCACCCCGTCCCGGCAGGTGTAGTCCAGGCGCAGGGTCCCCCAGTCAAACCGGGCCTCCCGGCTGTGGTCCAGGGGCATCTCCTCCCCATAGGTCCAGACCGGGTTGGCGAACCGGGCGTGGCAGGTGTACAGCATCTCCTGGTCCACCTCTCCCCGGCCCAGCTGGGTCACCGGCAGACCGTACACCTGGGAAAAGGCCTCCGTGAGCGCCTGCTTCAGCATGGAAATGGTCAGATCCGGCCGATAGTCCCGCAGGTTCACCACCCGGGAGCGCACCGACTGCACCCCCTTGGCCTGGAGCTTCAGAGGGGAGACGTTCAGATACCGCTCCAGAGGGGTCAGGTCCACCTCCACCATGAGGGTGCCGTGGTGATAGCACTGGTCCCCTGCCCGGTAATATGCGTGGCCGGAAAACTTTCCCCCGTCCAGGGTCAGGTCGTTGCGGCCGTTTTTCTCTCCGCGCATCCCCAGCGCCTGCACCGCCCGGAGAATCACCTCGGTCTGCTTCTCCACATCGTAGTCCTTCCAGTGGGTCAGAAAGGTGAAGTTCAGGTTCCCCAGGTCGTGGTAAACCGCGCCACCACCAGACAGACGGCGGACAAGATGTCCGCCGTCTGCTTCCAGTGTTTGGATGCGGCACTCGTTGGCTGCGTGTTGGTTCCGTCCGATCACCACCGTGCGCTGGTTCTGCCACAGGTAGAGGATACACTGGCCGGGCTGCACGGTCCGCAGCAGCACTTCTTCCATGGCCAGATTCCAGCGGGGATCGGTCTCTTCCGTGATCACAACAGAAAGGGTTCGGAGCATGGCAGTCCTCCTGTGTCGCAAAATCGTTTATTCGTTCTCAAAGGAATAGCGAAGGATGGGAGACCGGGCTGCGGTCACTTCGTCCGGACGGCCCACCGGGCAGTCATGGGGGGCGTGATGCAGGCTCTCCGGGTCGGCGTGGGCCTCGTCCAGGATCCGCAGGAATACCTCCGCTGCCTCGTCCAGGGTCTCGGGGCTCTCGGTCTCCGTGGGCTCCACCATGAGGGCCTCATGGACGATGAGGGGGAAGTACATGGTGGGCGGATGGATGCCGAAGTCCAGAAGTCGCTTGGCCACGTCCATGGCGGTAACGCCGGTCTCCTTGGCCAGGCCCTGGAGGGTCATGACGAACTCATGCATACAAATGGTATTGTAGGACATGTCATAGCCGGGCATGAGCTTTCTCATAAGGTAGTTGGCATTGAGCACGGCACCGGCAGAGGCCTCCGGGATGCCTTCCTTGCCCAGCGTCAGGATGTAGACCAGGGCACGGAGGGTCACCAGGAAGTTGCCGTAGAAGCTGCGCACCTGGCCCATGGTCTGCTCCGGGGTGTAGAAGGTATAGGTCCCGTTCTCCTCCTTCACCCGGGGGGCGGGGAGGAAAGGTTCCAGGAAGGCCTTGCAGCCCACCGGTCCGCTGCCGGGACCGCCGCCGCCGTGGGGCGCGGCAAAGGTCTTGTGGAGGTTCAGGTGGACACAGTCAAATCCCATGTCGCCCGGCCGCACCTGACCCATAACGGCGTTCAGGTTGGCGCCGTCGTAGTAGCACAGGCCGCCGGCGTCGTGGACGATCTGGGTGATCTCCAAAATATTGGGATCAAAGAGACCCACGGTGTTGGGGTTGGTGAGCATCAAGCCAGCGGTGTCCGGACCCACGGCCTTCCGCAGAGCGTCCAGGTCCACGCAGCCCTGGTCGTTGGAGGGGATGGACACCACCTTGAACCCTGCCATGGTGGCAGAGGCGGGGTTGGTGCCGTGGGCGGCGTCGGGCACGATGATCTTGTTCCGGGCCAGGTCCCCCCGGGCCTTATGGTAGCACCGGATGAGAAGCAGACCGGTGTATTCCCCGTGGGCGCCGGCGGCGGGCTGGAAGCTCATGCCGTCCATGCCGGTGATCTCGCACAGGAGTTTTTCCGCCAGGAAGAGAGCTTCCATGGCGCCCTGCACCGTGGACTCCGGCTGGAGGGGGTGCAGCTGGGTGAACCCAGGCTGGGCCGCCACTTCTTCGTCCACTCTGGGATTGTACTTCATGGTGCAGGAACCCAGGGGATAGAACCCATCGTTCACCCCGTGGGTCTGCTTGGCCAGCTCAGTATAGTGCCGGCCCAAATCTACCTCGGCGATCTCCGGCAGCCGGGGCGCAGCACCCCGCAGCAGGGCGGAGTCAAACGCCGGGACCGGCACATCACAGGGGGGCAGCAGGGTAGTGCCCCGTCCGGGCCGGCTGCGCTCAAACAACAGTTTCATTTTCCGCACACCTCCCCAAGCACTGCGATCAGGTGATCAATGTCGCTGCGGCTGTTCAGCTCCGTGCAGCACCACAGGATGCCGCCGTCCACCGGCAGGCCGCCCAGAATGCCCCGCTCCTCCAGGGCCGCGCACAGGGCCTCGGGCTTTATGGGGCAGTCGGTCACAAACTCATGGAAGAAGGGTTTGTCGCCCAGGCGCAGAGAGAACCCGGGCAGCTTGGCCAGTTCGTCGGCCAGGTAGTGGGCGTGGGCGGCGGAGCTCTCCGCTGCCTGCCGCAGGCCCCCGGGACCCATGGCAGCCAGATAGACCGAAGCAGTCATGGCGCACAGGGCCTGGTTGGAGCAGATGTTGGAGGACGCCTTCTCCCGGCGGATATGCTGCTCTCTGGCCTGCAAGGTCAGAACATAGCACCGGCGGCCCTGAGCGTCCTTGGTCTCACCCACGATCCGGCCGGGCAGCTTTCGCATCATGGCCTGTTTACAGGTCATAAAGCCCAGGTAAGGCCCGCCGAAGGACAGGGGCATACCCAGAGGCTGGCCCTCGCCCACGGCGATGTCCACCCCGTACTCCCCGGGGGTCTTGAGCAGGCCCAGGGAAATGGGGTTCACCCCCATGATGACCTTTGCACCTGCCGCATGGGCGTCGGCGACCACCGGCTCCACATCCTCCATGACCCCGTAGTAGTTGGGGCTCTGGATATAGACCGCAGCGGTCTCTCCGGTGAGGGCTTCCTTCATGGCCTGGACGTCAGTGGCATAGTCCTTGGCGGGCACCACCACCACAGGGACATCCCGGCTCTCGCAATAGGTTTTAATCACCGTAATGGTCTGGGGATCGGCTGCGCCGGACACCACCACGGTGCTGCGCTTTCTCTCCTGGCACATGAACACCGCTTCTGCTGCGGCCACGGCCCCGTCATACACCGAGGCGTTGGATACATCCATGCCGGTGAGCTCGCACATCTGGGTCTGGTACTCAAAGATGGACTGCAGGACGCCCTGGCTGATCTCCGCCTGATAGGGGGTGTAGGCCGTCAGGAACTCTTCCTTGCTGGTCACGGTTTTTACAATGGGCGGGATAAAGTGGCGATACGCCCCGGCGCCCCGGAACACGCTCCGGAACACCCGGTTTTTCTCTGCCATGGCGGTGCCCTTCTGAAGCACTTCCATCTGACTCATGCCCTCCGGCAGGTCCAGGCTCTTCACCCGCACCTGTTCGGGCACCACGTCATACAGCTGATCCAGAGAGGTCAGGCCGATGGCTTCCAGCATTTTTTGCCGCTCTTCCCGGGTAGAGGGAATGTAGCTGCCCATACTTATGCCTCCTCTGCCGCAACGACAGCTTCGTAGCCCTCTGCATCCAGCAGTTCCTCGGTGGCGCTCACGTCAGACACCTTGATGAGCCATGCCTCGTAGGGAGCCTCATTGACCTGAGCAGGATCGTCCAGAAGCGCTTCGTTCACGGCGGTCACGGTGCCGGTCACAGGGCTGAACACGTCGGAAACCGCTTTCACGGACTCCACGTCGGAGAAAGGCTCTCCGGCGGTGACTTCGTCGCCCTCTTCCGGCAGGTTGATGAACACAATGTCACCCAGGGCGTCCTGGGCATAGTCGGTCAGGCCGATGGTAAAGACTCCATCCTCTTCCTGGATCCACTCGTGGGACTTGGTGTACTTCAGTTCAGCAGGGATCATAGACATAGCGATATTCCTCCAAAATATGATTATTTTTCACGCAAAGCGTATCGGTTTTCCGTTCTGCTTACCCTCTCTTATAGAAGGGCAGGGGGATGATCTCCGCGCCGACCCGGCGGCCCCGGACGTCTGCCTCCACCACAGTGCCCACGGCGGCGTGGTCTGCGTCCACCAGGGCCATGGCCACTGCCTGATCCAGGAAGGGGCAGAAGGTGCCGGAGGTGGAGTGGCCGAACTTCTCCTGTCCAACATAGATGTCCTGATGCTCCCGGATGATGCCGCGTCCGGTGACCTTCAGGCCCACCCGGACCCGCTTGGGTGCCCCGGCAGCGGTCAGCGCATCCTTTCCGATGAATTCTTCCTTGCCCAGCTTCACGCCGAAGTCCAGCCCTGCTTCCAGGGGGGTGATGGTCTCATCCATCTCGTGGCCGTACAGGGGCATGGCAGCCTCCAGGCGCAGGGTGTCCCGGGCGCCCAGGCCGCAAGGGATGAGGCCGAACTCCTCGCCGGCTTCCCGCAGCAGCTTCCACAGCTTGGGGCCATTTTCGCTGGCGGTGTAGATCTCATAGCCCAGTTCCCCGGTGTAGCCGGTGCGGGAGATCATGCACTCCATCCCGCCCAGGGTCACCCGGGGCAGGGCAGTGTAGTATCCCTTGGGGATCTGATCTTCCGGCAGAAGCTTTTTCAGAATATCCGGTGCCTTGGGGCCCTGGAGAGCCAGCTGGGCCACCGTGTCGGAGATGTCCTCCGCCTTGGTGCCCGGCAGCAGATTCTGCACCATGTGGGCGTAGTCCTTTTCCCGGTTGGAGGCGTTCACCACCACCAGGTAGGCCTCTTCCCCAAACTTATACACCACCAGATCGTCAATGGTGCCGCCCTGGGCATTGCACATGACCCCGTAGCGCACCTTGTTGACTGCCATATTGGTGTAGTCGTTGGTCAGCAGATGGTTCAGGGTGGCCAGCGCCGTGGGGCCGGTAAAGAGGATCTCACCCATGTGGGAGACATCAAAGAGTCCCGCCTGCTGGCGCACCGCCATGTGTTCCTTGATGACGCCGGTCCCATACTGCACCGGCAGAAGATAGCCTGCGAAGGGGACAATCTTGCCCCCCTCCTCTACGTGGATGTCATACAGAGGGGTTTTCCGTTCCATAACGCTCGCTCCTTTTCACCATACTATATGAAAATAGAGGCGCAGTGTTTGAATCCATGCCAAACTCTGCGCCTCCGTACCTGAACCTGAAAGTTTCTCCGCTTGCGCGGGTTGCCTCTTCGGTGCGATTCCGCTCTCCGGAGTCTCGTCAAAAACCGGTCCCTTTTGCCTGAGAGTTTTCGCTTGCCCCTTCGGCTCCGCCTGGGCGGTATCTCCCGGTTTTCTCATCCGACGATATCAACTTGTCCTTCCTGCCTGCTTCCAGGCAAAACATAGAACTTATAGGTTCATTATAGTAACCCTGTTCTCCCCTGTCAATCTTCTTTTTTCCTCTTTTATCCAGATGCCCTCTCCGGGATCAAATCCCGGAGAGGGCATCTGGTCTGCGCAGGCAGGGCTGGTCACGGCAAGTCAAACTCCCGGTCGATGCTGCTGCGCACGATGGTAACGGTTTTTTCTTGGTACGGCAGTTCCCCGTTGTCAAACATCAGGGCCGCACCGAAGATCAGGGCCCGGATCACATAGATCTTCCGCTGCAGGGTCTCCTCGTCCATGCCGGATTCCTCCTGATAGCAGCGGATGAGCTTCTGGGTGGGGCTGCTCAGCTCCCCCCGCATCCGGTGATAAACGTTGTCAAACTCGTCGTCCTTCAGCATCAGAATGGAGCGGAAATGGGGGTGCTCCACCAAAAAGCGCACATACGCCACGCTGATCTCCACGATCTGCCGTCGGGTGTTCCCCTCGTAGGTCTGGAGGATCTCCCGCTGATGGGTGTGCCACTGGGCGTTGACGTACTCAATGACCGCCGCAATGAATTCCTTCCGATTGCCGAAATGCTTGTAAGGGGCGCCGCAGGATACCCCGCAGGCGTCTGCGATCCTCCGCATGGAAAACCCTGTGATCCCATACTGATTGATCTCCCGGATGCCTGCTTCCACCAGTTCTTCCCGCTTGTTGCCCCGACGCTTGGTTCCCTCTGCCATCATCCTTCCTCCTGCCTCTTGCGTTCTCCGGCGGATGCGCAGCCTGTGGTCATCCTCTCAGCGCGCCCTTTCGGACCTTTCCGCTGATGGTCTTGGGCAGGTCAGAGACGAACCGGATGGTTCGAATCCACTTGTACTCCGCCATCTTCCCGTTGGCAAAGGAGCGAATCTCCTGCTCCATCTCCCGGGTGGGGGCGTACCCCGGCGACAGCACGATCACCGCCTGAATGGCCTGCCCCCGCAGCGGGTCCGGTTCTCCGATCACGCTGCACTCCAGCACCGCCGGGTGCTCCATGAGAACCTGTTCCACCTCAAAGGGGCCGACACGAAATCCACCGGTTTTTATTATATCATCAAACCGGCCGTGAAACCAGTAGGTTCCCTTCTCGTCTTTCCAGGCAGCGTCGCCCGTGTGATACACACCGCCGCGCCACACCTCCTGGTACCGCTGCCGGTCCCCCAGGTACTCCATAAATACCCCCACCGGGCGCTCTCCCTTTCGGGGGCGGACCACCACTTCGCCGATCTCTCCCACCTCTGCCAGGCTCCCGTCCGGCCGATGCAGCTCCACCTGGTACAAAGGGGAAGGAACCCCCATGGCCCCCTCTTCCGGGGGGATGCCCCGGAAATTTGCCAGGAGCAGCGCCGTCTCGGTCTGGCCGTAGCCCTCTCGCACCGCAAGGCCCGTGCTCTCCCGAAAGGCGCGGAACACCTCGGGATGCAGCTTTTCCCCTGCGGTGGAGGCGTGCTCCAGGGAGGGCATGGGCGGGACCCCCTTCTTTACCAGGTAACGGTACACCGTGGGGGGCGCACAGAAGGAGGTCACCTGATACCGGTTGATGATCCCGGCCAGCTGCTTGGGGTCGAAGGTGTCAAAATCATAGACCATCACCCCGCAGCCCGCCAGCCACTGGCCGTAAATCTTCCCCCAGGAGGCCTTGCCCCACCCAGTCTCTGCCACGGTGAAGTGCAGCCCCCCTTCCCGGACTTGCTGCCAGAACACAGCCGTCACAATATGGGCCAGGGGATAGGTGAAGTCATGCACCACCCCTTTGGGCTGTCCGGTGGTCCCGGAGGTAAAATAGAGCAGCATGGGGTCCTTGGCCCTGGTCTCCTGCCGGGCCAGGACAGAGGGCTGCCCCTCCATGGCCTGGGTCAGATTTTGAAAGTCCGGCCATTCCTGCTCCACCGTAAACAGCCGGCAGGGCAGGCCGGTGTCCTCCACGGCCTCCTGCACCCGTTGGGGCACCCCATTCTGCGGCGTACACACCACCGCAGACACCTGGGCACAGGCCATCCGGTAGGCAAAGTCCTCCCGGGTGAGCATATGGGGCACGGGAATGAGCACCGCCCCGATCTTATGCAGGGCTACCGCCACGAACCAGTAGGAAAGATGCCGCTTCAGCGCAACCATCACCCGGTCCCCCCGGCCGATCCCCGCCGACAAAAAAACATGAGCCGCCTGGTTGCTCAGGCGGCTCATCTCTTCAAAGGAAACCGTCCGTTCCCGGTCTTCACTGCCCCGCCAGACCAGCGCCCGGTCTGTGGGGGTCTCCCGGGCCAGTACATCCACTACGTCATACCCAAAGTTAAAGTCCGGGGGATATACCAGCTCCATGCTTTGAAGCCGCCCCGCTGGGTCCACGGTCTCCCGGCAATAGCGTTTATACAGCTGCATGGGTCACGCCTCCTCAAAGCGGCCAAAGGAACGAAACCGCTGGTAGCGTTCCTCCAGCAGGCTGGGGTTCTCATCCAGCTCCTGGAACTGCCGGTACAGCTTCTCCCGCAGGGCCCGGTAGAACCCCGGCTGCCCCAGGTCCCGCTCGGGCACAATGGTCTCGATGACCCCCAAAGCCTGGGCATCCCGGGCAGTGAGTTTCAGGTGCCGGGCGGCCTCTGCCGCCTTGGCCGAGTCCTTCCACAGAATGCTGGCGCAGCCCTCCGGGGAGATCACCGAGTACACTGCATTCTCCAGCATCCAGACCCGGTCCGCCACCGAGAGGGCCAGGGCGCCGCCGCTGCCCCCTTCTCCAATGAGCACCGTGACAACGGGGGTATTCAGGGTCATCATCTCCATGAGGCACTCCCCAATGGCCTGACCCTGGCCCCGCTCTTCTGCTCCCACACCGCAGTAGGCTCCGGAGGTGTCCACAAAACACAGCACCGGTCGGCGGAATTTTTCCGCCTGCTTCATGAGCCGCAGGGCCTTCCGATAGCCTTCCGGGTGGGGTGCGCCGAAGGTGCGGGCCATCCGCTCCCGGGCGCTGTGTCCCTTTTCAATGGCGATCACTGTGACCGGCCGGCCCTTCAGCCGTCCGATGCCGCCCACCACAGCGCCGTCGTCTCCATACCGGCGGTCTCCGTGGAGCTCCATGAACTCCTCCACGATCCCTTCGATATAGTCCAGCCCTGTGGGCCGCTTGTTATCCCGGGCCAGACGGACCCGGTCATACGCCTGTATACTCAAGGGTTCTCCCCTCCTTGGTGCAGTCTGAGCAGGGAGGCGATGGTCTCCCGCTGGGTACGGCGGGGCACGATGGCATCCACAAACCCGTGCTCCATGAGAAACTCTGCCCGCTGAAAGCCTTTGGGCAGCGGCCGCCGGGTGGTCTGCTCCACCACCCGCGCGCCTGCAAAGCCGATGGTCGCCCCCGGCTCAGCCAGGATGATGTCCCCTTCCAGGGCAAAGCTGGCGGTCACGCCACCGGTGGTGGGATCGGTCAGCACCGTGAGGTAAAAGAGCCCTCCGTCGCTGTGCCGCTTCACCGCCCCGCTGGTCTTGGCCATCTGCATGAGGGATAAGAGGCCCTCCTGCATCCGCGCCCCGCCGGACACGGTATAGCCCACCACCGGCAGGCCATGGGCCAAGGCGTATTCAAAGAGAAGGGTGACCTTCTCCCCCACTGCGGTTCCCATGCTCCCCATCATGAAATAGGGCTCCATCACAAAGAGGCAGCAAGGCTCCCCGCCAATGGTGGCGGTGCCGCAGAGAACGGCTTCCCGCTCCCGGCTGGCTGCCCGCACCGTCTCCACCTTCTCCCGGTAGCCGGGAAAGTCCAGGGGGTCCTTCCCCTCCACCTGGGAAAACAGCTCGGTAAAGCTCTCCGGGTCCGTCAGGAAACGAATCCGCTGCCGGGCACTCATCCGAAAGTGATAGCCGCAGCCACAGGTATTCTCCTGGGCCCAGAGACGGCTGAGGGGAATGGTTTTATGACAGTTGGGACAGGTCTTTTCCGGTTCGCTGGCATCCTCCTGGACCAGAGCTGCCATGCGTCCCCCCTTCTCCAACTCGTTTTTGGGTTTATGCCGAAAGGTCAAAAAGGCCAATCGTCTCACCTGCCTTCCATGAACGTCAGGTCGTACTCCCCGCTCATAAACCGGGGATCGCCTACCAGCTCCAGCTGCTCGGCGATGTTGGTCTCGATGCCGTCGATCACCAACTCGCACAGCGCCGCTTTCATCTTTCGCACCGCTTCCTCCCGGGTCCCTGCGTAGACGATGAGCTTGCCCAGCAGGGAGTCGTAGTAGGGGAAAACGGACACCCCCTGTATTAAATAGGTATCAAACCGGACAAAGGGACCGCCGGGCACATGGAGGGTCTCCAGCCGCCCGGGGGACAGAGCATTGATCCGGCACTCCAGACACGCTCCCGTCAGAGAGACGCTCTGCTGGGCAAAGTTCAGGGGAACCCCGGCCGCTGCACGGATCTGCCACTTCACCAGGTCCACCTTGGTGAGCATCTCGGTGACTCCATGCTCCACCTGGAGCCGGACATTCATCTCCATGAACCAGAACCGTCCGTCCCGGTCCAGCAAAAACTCCAGGGTGCCCACGCCCACATAGCCCACGCTCTTCACTGCCTGGGCGGTCAGGGCCATGAGCTTCTTCCGCTGGGCCCGGCTCACCGCCGGGGAGGGGGACTCCTCAATGAGCTTCTGGTGACGGCGCTGGATGGAGCAGTCCCGCTCCCCCAGGCACACCACGTTCCCCGCCTCGTCGGCCAGGACCTGCACCTCAATGTGCCGGGCGGGGTAGACGCACTTTTCCATGTACACCGAACCGTCCCCAAAGGCCGCCTCCCCTTCCGCTACTGCCAGAGAAAAGGCTGCCGTCATTTCGCCCGGGGCCTGCACCATGCGAATCCCACGGCCGCCGCCGCCGGCGCTGGCTTTCAGCATCACGGGATAGCCGATTCTGGCCGCTTCCGTCAAGGCCTCCTGGGGGCCGGACAGGGCCTGGGTGCCGGGAATCACATCCAGGCCGCCCTGGGCCATTTTCTGTTTCATCTCCGCCTTGTCGCTGAGCGCCTCCATGTTCTCCGGAGAGGGACCGATGAATACCAGTCCATTCTTCCGGCAGAGGGCAGCAAACTGGGGGTTCTCCGACAGAAAGCCATAGCCCGGGTGGACCGCCTGAGCCCCCGCCGCCAAGGCGGTGGCCACCAGCCGCTCCTGGTTGAGATAGCTCTCCCCCGGGGCGGGGCCGCCCACGCAGTAGCTCTCGTCGGCCAGGGCCACGTGAAGGGCGTCCTGGTCCGCCTGGGAGTACACCGCCACGGTTTCAATGCCCATCTCCTTGCAGGCCCGGATGATCCGCACGGCGATCTCTCCCCGGTTGGCAATCAGGATCTTTGAGAACATAAGTCACGCTCCGTCACGGCAAAGGAGAACTCCGCCTTTACGCAGAGCGTCTCCCCCACGTAGCCCGATCCTTCCGCAAAGTAAAAGGGCGGCTTGGCCCGGGTGATCCGGCACCGGGTCTGTACGGTGTCGCCAGGGAGGACCGGCGCCCGGAACCGCACGTTTTTCATACTGGTGTACATGGGGATGCACCCCTCCGGAATGGCATCCTTCAACAGGATGCACACCGACTGGGCCAGGATCTCGCAGAGAATAACCCCGGGCACCACCGGCGCGCCGGGGAAGTGGCCCTGCAAGAACCACTCGTCTCCCCGCACCCGATACTTGCCCAGGGCCACATCCTCTTCCCGGTCCAGTTCGTCCAGCAGGAGCATATTGTCCCGATGGGGCAAAATTTCCTTGATCGTTTCCTGTGTCATATTAGGACCCTTTCATTCGGAACAGAGGACAGCCGTAGTCCACCACCTGGCCGTTGGCAGCGCAGATCTCGGTGATCTCTCCGTCCTGTTCCGCCGTAATTTCGTTCATAAGTTTCATCGCCTCTACAATGCAGAGGGTCTGTCCCTTCCGGACCACATCCCCCACCTTTACAAAGGGGTCGGCGTCTTCCGCCGGGGCCGCGTAGAACACCCCCACCATGGGAGAGGTCACCACGGTTCCCCGGTCTTCCAACGGGGCCGGCTCCTCCGGCAGGGGAACGGTGGTCACCGGAGCGGCGGCGGGAGCCGCCGGGGTGCGCTCCAGGCGCACCACCCGGTCGTTCTCCGTCACTTCCAGTCCGGTGAGACCCAGCTCCTGCATGAGAATGGCGTACTTTCTGATCTCTGCGTCGTTCATACCTTCACCTTTCGGAAGGCCAGGCAGGCGTTATGGCCGCCAAAGCCCAGGGAGTTGGACAGGGCCAGATCCAGGTCGGTACGGATGGCCTGGTTGGCCACATAGTTGAGGTCGCACTCCGGGTCCGGGTCCAGCAGATGAATGGTGGGGGGCAGAATGCCCTCGTTCAGGGCCTTCAGGCAGGCCAGGGCCTCAATGGCACCCGCTGCGCCCAGCATATGGCCGGTCATGGACTTGGTGGAGCTCATGTAGGCCTTGTAGGCCTCCTCACCCAGCGCCTGCTTCACCACGCCGGTCTCCATCACGTCGTTCATGGGAGTGCCGGTGCCGTGGGCGTTAATGTACACGGTCTCGCCGGGACGATAGCCTGCCTCCTCCAGAGCCAGGGTAATGGCCCGGGCGCCGGTGGTCCCGTCGGGACGGGGGGCGGTAATGTGGAAGGCATCGCAGGTGGCGCCATAGCCGCACACCTCGCCGTAAATCTTGGCGCCCCGCTTCACGGCGTGCTCATACTCCTCCAGCACCAGGGCTGCAGCTCCTTCGCCGATGACGAAGCCGCCGCGGCGGCGGTCAAAGGGCAGGCAGGCAGCCTCCGGGTCCTCGGACACCGACAGGGCCTGCATGTTGATAAAGCCTGCGATGCCGCACTGGGAAATGGCAGCCTCAGCGCCGCCGGAGATCACTGCGTCAGCATAGCCGTGGCGGATAGCCCGCACTGCCTCGCCGATGGCGTTGGTACCGGAAGCGCAGGCGGTCACTGCGGGAATGGCCGCACCCTGGCAGTTGAACCGAATGGCGATCATCCCTGCGGCCATGTTGGCAATGAGCATGGGGATGAAGTAGGGGGAGACCCGCTTGGGGCCCCGGGCCAGCAGCTTGTTGTGCTCCTCGGTAAAGGTGCGGATGCCGCCGATACCGGAGCCGAAGTACACCGCCACCCGCTCGGGGGGCAGGGTACCGATGACGCCGCTCTCCTCCACCGCCTGGCAGGCGGCAGCCAGCCCGTACTGGGCAAACCGGTCGCTGCGCAGCATGTCGGTTTTGTCCATATAAGCCCGGGGATCAAAGTCCTTGACCTCCGCGGCGATCTTCGTCTTATAGTCTGTGGTATCAAACAGGGTGATGGGGCCAATGCCGTGCACCCCGGAAATCAGGTTATTCCAGCAGGTGTCCACGTCGTTGCCCACGGGGCTGATGACCCCCAGGCCGGTGACCACCACTCTGCGCATGGTCTGTTCCATTGTTTGGTCCTTTCCCGGGAGCCATTCGCTCCCTGTCTTGGTGATAAGGTCTTACATGGCAAGGCCGCCGTCGATCCGCAGCACCTCGCCGGTGATGTAGCCGGCCTGAGCCAGGAAGGCCACCGCCTCCGCTACCTCTTCCGGCCGTCCGATCCGGCCCAGGGGGACCGCCGACAGCACGCCGCTGTCCGCTGCCAGGTCCCGGGTCATATCCGTCTCAATAAAGCCCGGTGCCACTGCGTTGCAGGTGATCCCCTTGGGGGCCAGTTCCTTGGCCACCGACTTGGTCAGTCCAATGAGCCCCGCCTTGGAGGCTGCATAGTTGGCCTGCCCCGGGTTGCCCATCAGGCCGGACACCGACGCCATGTTGATGATGGCCCCCTGCTTTTTCCGCAGGAAGATACCGGTGCAGTGGCGAATCATATGAAAGGCTCCGGTGAGGTTCACGTCCAGCACCCGGCGGAAGTTCTCTTCCTTCATCATGGCCACCAGGCCGTCCTGGGTGATGCCGGCGTTGTTGACCAGAATGTCCACAGTACCGAAGTCCTTCTTGATCTGGGCCACTGTGTCCTTTGCCTGGTCAAAGTCCGCTACGTCGCAGCGGTAGGCCTGGGCCTTGACCCAATGGGTCTGGGCGCACTCGGCGCACAGAGCCTCTGCCAGCTCCTGGTTCCCGCTGTAGATCACCGCGGTATCTGCCCCCAGAGATGCCAGCTTCCGCACCACAGCAGCCCCGATGCCCCGGGACCCGCCGGTCACGATCGCAACCTTTCCCTTCAGCATCCCTTGACCTCCTCTTTGATCCGTTCCAGATCCTCCAGGCTGTCCAGAGAGAAGGTGCGGACCTCCTTGCTGATCTTCTCAATGAGACCGCACAGGGTCCGTCCGGGGCCGATCTCCACGAAGGTGTCCGCCCCGGCGGCGATCATGTTCTCTACGATGGTCTGCCACCGCACAGGGGAGGCGATCTGCCGGGCCAGCAGGTCCTTGCTGTCCCCTTCGTACACCTGTCCGGTGCAGTTGGAGTAGAGGGGGATGGCCGGCTCTGCCAGGGTGCAGTCCTCCAGCACCTGGGCAAAGCCCTGAGAGGCAGAGGCCATAAAGGGAGAGTGGAACCCGCCCCGCACCTTCAGGGGAAGGGCCCGGCCGCCCGCCGCCTTGACCGCAGCGGAGAGATCTTTCAGGTCCTCCTGGCGGCAGGCTACGGACACCTGGCCGGGGCAGTTATAGTTCACAGGATAGGCCTGGGAAAACCCGGCGCACACCTCTTCCACCGCCTGGTTGGACAGGCGCAGCACCGCCGCCATGGCGGTGGGCTGGGCCTCGGCCGCTTCCTGCATCAGTTCGCCCCGGCGGCGCACCAGACGGAATCCGTCCGCAAAGTTCACTGCCTGGGTGTAGGTCAGGGCAGCGATCTCACCCAGAGAGAAGCCCGCTGCCATATCGGCCCGGATCCCGGCTTCCTCCAGGGCGGCGGCTGCCGCCATCTCTACGGCAAACATGCAGGGCTGGGTGTTTTTCGTCTCCCGCAGCTCCTCTTCGGTCCCCTGGAAGCACTGCTGAGAGGTACCCGGCCGCAGTTCGTCCGCCTGGTCAAAGACCCGGGCGGCAGCCCCAGACGCCTGGGCCAGGGCCTGGCCCATCCCCGGGTACTGGGCGCCCTGTCCGGCAAACACAAAGGCTATCTTACCCATTTCATGGCTCCTTTCAGAAGGGGCTCTGCCCCCTCTATCACGTCCCGGACGATCTCCGCCGCCGGTTCTTCCTTTTTCACCAGGGCAGCGATCTGGCCGGACAGGAAGCAGCCATCTTCCATGCTGCCGTCCTCTACCGCCCGGCGCAGAGCGCCGGCGCCCATGGCCTCCAGAGTCTCGTCGTCCACCCCGCCGTACTCCGCCTTGGCGTAGTTCCGGGCGAAGGGGGTGCGGAGGCTGCGCACCGGGTGGCCCAGCCGCTTGCCAGTCACCATGGTGCACAGGTCTTTGGCTTTCAAAATCTTTTCCTTGTAGTCGGGATGGATGCTGCACTCCACCGCGCTGAGGAACCGGGTGCCCATCTGCACCCCGCAGGCCCCCAGCATGAAGGCGGCAGCCACCCCACGGCCGTCGGCAATGCCGCCGGCGGCGATCACCGGCAGGGTGGTGGCGTCACACACCTGGGGAACCAGCACCATGGTGGTGAGCTCTCCCACGTGGCCACCGCTCTCCCCGCCTTCGGCGATGAGGGCGCTGGCGCCCAGCCGGGTCATGAGTTTGGCCATGGCCACCGAGGCCACCACAGGGATCACCTTGACTCCGGCTTCCTTCCACATGGCCATGTACTGGGAGGGGTTGCCTGCGCCGGTGGTCACCACTGCCACCTGCTCCTCCGCGATCACCTGGGCTACTTCCCCCGCAAAGGGGCTCATGAGCATCACGTTGACGCCGAATGGCTTCTTGGTCAGCGCCTTGGCCGTCCGGATCTCCTGCCGCACGTAGTCTGCCGGTGCGTTGCCTGCGGCAATGATGCCCAGGCCGCCTCCCTCAGAGACAGCGGCAGCCAGCTTGCCGTCGGCGATCCAGGCCATGCCACCCTGCAAAACCGGGTACTCGATCCCCAGCAGGTCACATAAGGGTGTGCGGATCATGCCTGCTGCTTCTTCTCGATGAAGGCGACCAGGTCACCCACGGTCTCCACCTTCTGGTCCAGCTCGATCTCCATGCCGATCTTATCTTCCAGGTTCATGAGCAGCTCCACGGTGTCCAGGGAGTCGATGCCCAGGTCGCGGAAGGTGCTCTCTGCCTTGATTTCGGATACGTCCTTTTCTACGCGCTCTGCGATGAGCTCTGCAACTGCTTCAAATACCATGATCAAATGACCTCCATATAACATTTGGTTGTTCTCTGTATTAGTTAGTAATCACTGATTACTTTGGCTATGTATAAACCTCTTTTCCTTCTTTGTCAAGACGCCGCTTCCATTATTCACACTTTGTTCATATTTTTGTTTTTGGCTTTTCCACAGAAGAAAAGGGCGAGAAAAAATTCAATTTTTCTTAATGATTTTTAATCAATATGCAACTTTTCTTAAGGATTCTGCAAACCATCCTTAAAACAATTTCGCTTTTTTTCTGCTAAAATAGAGGCAATTTCAAGGGTTTTTCGTCCGTTTTCCCGTCATTTATCTTCCTCTCTGAGGAACTGTGACTGGATGACGATTCCTGACGGATTCCAGGAGGTCTCTTATGAAAAAACATACTGTTGCTGTTTTCTTCGGCGGCCGCTCGCCGGAATATACCGTTTCCCTTCAGTCGGCCTACTCTGTGCTGACCAACCTCAGTCCCCAGCAGTATCAGGTCGTCCCGGTGGGCATCACCAGACGAGGGCAGTGGTTCCTGTACAACGGGCCCTTTGACTGGCTTCTGGATGACTCCTGGCACAGCGATACCGCCTCCCTCACCCCCGCTATGATCTCTCCCGACCCCGAAGTCCACGGCCTGCTGGTCCTCTCCCCAGAGGGCACCCGCACCATTCCCCTGGACTGCGCCCTGCCGGTCCTCCACGGAAAAAACGGCGAGGACGGCACGGTACAGGGTCTGCTGGAGCTGGCAGACATCCCCATCGCCGGGTGCGGCACCCTGGCCTCTGCCCTCTGCATGGACAAGGACCGGGCCCACAAGCTGGCCGCCATGGCCGGGGTGCTGGTCCCCCGCTCCCTGGTGCTCTCCGCCTGGGACGACCGGACCAGGGCCGCAGCATGGGCAGACAAAGCCGGATTCCCCCTCTTTGTAAAACCGGTCAAGGCCGGGTCCTCCTACGGCATCACCAAGGTGTCCGACCCCCAGGGGCTTCCCGATGCCATCGCCCATGCCTTCGCCTACGACGACCAGGTGGTGCTGGAAGAGGCCATTGACGGCTTCGAGGTGGGCTGCGCCGTCATGGGGACCCAGGAGCTGATCGTAGGGGAGATCGACGAGATCGAGCTCTCCAGCGGCTTCTTCGACTTCACCGAAAAGTACACCCTCAAAACCTCGGCCATCCACGTTCCTGCCCGGGTGGATGAGGGCACTGCCCGCACCGTCAAAGAGACCGCCCAAACCATCTACCGGGCCCTGGGCTGCGCCGGCTTTGCCCGGGTGGACCTCTTCCTCACCCGGGAGGGGGAACTGTACTTCAACGAGGTCAACACCATCCCCGGCTTCACCGAGCACAGCCGCTTTCCCGGCATGATGAAGGCCGCCGGTTACACCTTCCCCCAGATTCTGGACACCATCATAAGGCAGGCGATGGACCAATGACCCCCCTCTGTCTGCCGGAGGAAGCCCGGTTTTCCGGCCCTCTCATTCTGGTCAATCCCGCCTATCCCTACCGCTCCCCTGCGCCTGTCTCCCTGACCCCGGTGCCGGAGGAACCCTCCTCCGTTCTGCTGGCCCGGGAGGCGGCCCAGGCCCTGAACGACTTTATCGCCTCTCTGGGTGGCTGGGCCTCTTTCATCCCCGTAAGCGGCTGGCGGTCCCAGCAGGAGCAGCAGACCATCTGGGATGACTCCCTCCGGGACAACGGCCTGGCCTTCACCCAGACCTACGTGGCCCTGCCCGGTCACAGCGAACACCAGACCGGCCTGGCCATCGACCTGGGGTATGGTCAGGAACCGGTGGATTTCATCCGCCCCGCCTTCCCCTATGCGGGGATTTGCCAGGCCTTCCGGGAGACCATGGCCCGCTACGGCTTTATCCAGCGCTATCCGTCGGAAAAGGAAACCATCACCGGCATCGGCCACGAGCCCTGGCACTTTCGATATGTGGGGACCCCTCACGCCCAACGCATTCAGGAGATGGGGATCACCCTGGAGGAATACCTGGATTGGATTCGGGCCTACCCCTGGGAAGTCCGCCCCTATGAGGGGGTAGCAGAGGGCCAGCTCTTCCGCATTTCCTTCCGGCCAGCTGCCTCCGACGGTCCCACGGTGATTCTTCCCCACCCCGGCTGGTCCTGCACGGTCTCGGGCAACAACATCGACGGGTTCCTGATCACGGAATGGAGGCAGAACCATGGCTGATTCCCGCACCACCTACGGGGGCCTGGATGTCTTCAAGCTCATTGCCGCCTTTCTGGTGGTGGCCATCCACATTTCGCCCCTGACCACCTACACCCCCATGGGGGACTTTCTTCTCACCCGTGTCCTTGCCCGGGTGGCGGTCCCCTTCTTCTTTATGGTCACCGGACAGTTCGTGCTGGGCCCCTATCTCTTGGGGAGATCCTCCTTCCCCCCAGTGGCCAAAGCCCTGAAAAAGCTCCTGCTGCTCTATGCCTTCGCCATCCTTCTCTACCTCCCCATCGGCCTGTACGCAGGGCACTATCAGGATCTCTCTCCCCTGTCCCTCTTCCGTCTGCTGGTCTTTGACGGTACCTTTTATCATCTCTGGTACTTCCCTGGCTGCATCCTGGGCATCCTGGTGCTCTGCCTGCTGAGAAAGCTCCTGCCCCGGAAGGGTCTCCCCGTCGCCGTTCTCCTCCTGTACGCCGTCGCCCTGCTGGGGGACAGTTATTATGGCTTCACCGCCCAACTGCCCGGGCTGGCCGCTGCTTATGACCTGGGCTTCCAGCTGTACAGCTATACCCGAAACGGCCTGTTCATGGCGCCCCTCTTCCTGTGGATGGGGGCAGTTCTGGGGCAACGGCCCCACCCTCTCCCCCTTCGAAAATACAAGATAGGGCTGGCCCTTGCCCTTCTCGCCATGGCAGCGGAAGGGCTGCTGCTTCACCACTTCCAGATGCAGCGCCACGACAGCATGTACCTGATGCTGCCGGTGGTGATGGGGCTGCTCTATCCCCTGCTTCTTTCTTGGAACCCCAAACCCTCTCCCCTCTGCCGCACCCTCTCCACCTGGATCTATGTGCTCCACCCGGCCATGCTGGTGGTTCTGCGGGGCGGGGCCAAGGTCACCGGATGCACCGATTGGGTCATCGGCAACAGCTTGGTGCAATATTTAGGGGTATGCCTGCTGTCCCTGCTGGCCGCCCTGGCGGTCGCCTTCCTTCTGTACCGCCTCCGTCCCCCCGCTCCAGCCTCCCAGGCCAGAGCCTGGATCACCCTGGATCGGGACGCTTTGGCCCACAACGTCTCCACCCTGCAAGCCCTGCTGCCCAAGCACACCCGCCTGATGCCCGCCGTCAAAGCCAACGCCTACGGCCACGGCGGACCTCAGATCGCCAGAGAACTCAACCGTCTGGGCATCCACGCCTTCTGCGTGGCCTGCGCAGGGGAAGGGGTCCAGCTGCGTAAGGCGGGGGTGAAGGGGGAGATCCTTGTCCTGGGTTACACCCATCCCTCTCAGGTCCCCCTGCTGCGCCGGTATCACCTGACCCAGACTGTAGTCGACCTGTCCTACGCCCAGGAGCTGGCCCATTACGGTAAACCCCTCCATGTCCACGTGGCGGTGGACACAGGAATGCACCGGCTGGGGGAGGATGTGCATCATCTGGACGCCATCTGTTCCATCTTCTCTCTCAAATCCCTCCGCATCGACGGGATCTTTACCCATCTCTCCCGGGCTGACTCCAGAGCCCCCCAGGACATCGCCTTTACTGAGGCCCAGGCTGATTCCTTTTCCCGGCTGCGGGACGCCCTGGCAGAGCGTGGCATCCCCTGTCCTCCCTACCATCTGCTGGCCAGCGCCGGGATGCTCCACTATCCTCATCTGGGGGGAGCCTTCGCCCGGCCGGGGCTGGCCCTTTACGGAATCACCGAAGCCCAGGAAACGTCCCCCCTCTCGCTGCGGCCTGTGCTCTCTCTGCGCGCCCGGGTGGCTGCCGTAAAGCCCCTGGCCCAAGGGGAATCCGCCGGATACGGCCGGGCCTTTGTGGCGCCCCATCCCATGCGCATCGCGGTCCTCACCATCGGGTACGGAGACGGCCTGCCCCGCTCCCTGGGCCTGCAGGGGGGCTGGGTCCTCCTCCACGGGCACAGGGCCCCCATTCTGGGGCAGCTGTGCATGGACCAAACCATTGTAGATGTCACCCATCTGCCCCAGACCGCCCCCGGCGACAGCGCCGTTCTCATTGGCAGAGACGGAGAGGAAACCCTCTCTGTCTCGACCCTGGCCCAGCAGACCGGCACCATCCCCAACGAACTGCTCAGCCGCCTGAGCCCACGGCTGGAACGCAGGATAACATAAAAATACATCATATAATATCTGTCACCCTGCAAAGCCCCCTTGCAGACGGACCTCTTGGGTCCGCCTGCAGGGGGGCTTTCCTGCGTCCTGCCTTGTCGAAGGAAGGGGAACGAGGCCTTCCGCTGCGCCTTCCCGTTTCCCCTGCGGTCCTCCCTCTCTTCTGCTGTCAAATCTCCCAGATCACCACTTCCACTCTGCCGTTATCCTACAAAAAACCTACTTCCTTTCAGCATCTTCCACTGTTTGTATCCAAATGGGAAGAAATCCCCCTGTTTTCTGAGAATGTATTGACATTTTACCCAATGTGTCCGTTCTCTTTCCCGAGAAAAAAGATTCATTTTTACCGGAACTTTGTTCAATTAAACCAGAAAAGGGGCAGCGCCGGCGGGAAGAACAACAGGATTCTGACAAAAACCCTTTCTCTTTCTTCCTCTGCGGCCTTCGGCACTTCTCTCAAAGCCGCCCTTTTCCCCCGGTTTCCCTCCCTTCTGCCCAGGCCGGGCGATTGACAGGGGTTTCGTGAAATTATATACTTAATTTATTGTTCCTCTTCAGAATAGAATGTATTTATTGCGGGATTGGCCGGTCCGCAGTGCATGAATATTCTACGAGGCACAAGAAAAAAGAGAAAGAAGGTAACACCCATGAAGAAAAGAGTCTCGGTCATGCTGCTGATTCTGGCTCTTATGCTCTCGGTCCTCTCCCCGGCGCTGGCCGTGGAAGACGGCGGCAACGACGTCATGACCTGGGGCGAGCTCAACCAGATCAGCCCTGACCTCCAGCTCCCTGCCTCCGGCAGAGACAACCAGAAGATCACCAATCAGGAAGCCGTGGCTTTCCTCCTTCGCTGGGCCGGCATGGAGGAACGTCAGCTGGGCACCTACCCTGACGACTACAACGCCCTGGCCGACAGCATGGGCATGACCAAGGGCATCGCCAACTATGATCCCGCTGGTCCCTGCACCCTGGCCAACTGGGAGGTCCTGAAAAAGGCCGTGCAGCCTCTCTATGACGCCCTGCACGCAGAGAAGATGGAGCCCCTGTTTATGAACGGCATGGCGCAGCCCATCTTCCCCTATACCTCCGGCGCAGTAGAGGAAGGCTATGACAACGCCAAGAGCGACATCATCCGTTACTGCGTCTACGTGGAAACCGACTACGACACCGACGGCGACGGCAAGCTGGACCTGGTCAAGGCCCTGGTTCAGCTCCCCCGGGCTGCCATGGAAGGGGACTACAAGGCCGCTACCATTTACGAAGCCCGTCCTTATATCACCGGCTGCACCTCCGGCGCCGTTCCCTACGGCGAGGACGGCTATGACATCAGCAAGCTCTACAGCCAGCCCGCCCCCAGAAAGGCAGCCGGCTCCGCTACCACCCAGCAGGCCGCTGACGCAGCCAAGTCCTCTGACTGGTACTACTGGAATCCCCACGAGGGCATGTATGACTACGAGGACCTGAACTGGTACGACTACTATCTGGTCCGCGGCTACGCCGTGGTGGAATCCGGCGGTCTGGGCACCAAGGGCTCTGACGGCTTTGAGACCTGCGGCACCGACCTGGAGATCGATGCCTTCCGCTGCATCATTGAGTGGCTCCACGGCGACCGTGTGGCCTACACCGACAAGACCAGCAACATCACCATCGAGGCAGACTGGTCCAACGGCAAGGTGGGTATGACCGGCCGCTCCTACGCCGGCACCACCCAGTTCGGCCTGGCTACCACCGGCGTGGAAGGCCTGGAGACCATCGTCCCCGTGGCCGGCATCGCCAGCTGGTATGAGTACACCAACTCCCAGGGCATCTCCACCCGCAGCAACCCCGCCTACTCCGACTGGCTGGCTTGGTACTGCGCCGGCCGTTACCTGGACGAGGCCGACTGGAACACCATCTCCGAGAAGTACGGCAACTACCTCAACCAGATCCGCAAGGATCAGCTGGCCACCAACGGCGACTACAGCAACCACTGGGCCACCCGCGACTACACCCTGGACGCAGAAGACATCCAGTGCCCCGCTCTCATTGTCCACGGTCTCAACGACGACAACGTCCGGACCAAGGAATTTGACCTCATGTACAAGGCCTATGAGAAGGCTGGGGTCCCGGTCAAGATCCTCCTCCACCAGGACGGTCACCTGACCCCCACCTATCCCTCCGGCAAGCTGGTCTTCTCCATCGGCGACCAGTACTATGACGAGATCCTGAACCGCTGGTTCTCCCACTACCTCTACGACGTGAAGAACGGCGCAGAAAACATGCCCGCCGTCACCGCCCAGAGCAACTACGACGCCAACCAGTGGAACACCTACGACAGCTGGAAGACCGAGGACGCCATCTCCCTGACCGCCGGTAAGGACGCTGCCAAGAACACCACCATCAGCAGCGACTACGCCGCCATCGGCGTGGACCGCAGCAACTGGAAGGACACCTTCACCGCCGGTTCCACCGCCTCCAGCTCCATGTACACCATGGACGTGACCCAGGACACCGTCATCAAGGGCTCCGTGGCCGTGAACTTCAAGGCCGCCACCGCCAATGCTCCGGCTTCCGAGTCCCCCAGAGGCACTGAGAAGACCGTGGATCACGACAACTTCGTGGATCCCAACACCCTGGACCACGACAACTACATGGCCGTGGGCAACACGGAGATCCCCGCAGCCCTCAATATCCCCGACACTGAGCTGGTCAACCGGGACGGCCTCATGGTCAGCGCCATGCTGGTGGACATCGCCCCCGAGGGCAAGACCCTGTCCGCCTTCAACACCGCTCCCACTTACGTGAAAAAGAACACCCTGAAGGAAGGCGGCGCCTGGATGGGCGGCGGCCTGGAAAACTTCGACCTGGTGGAGATGGTACCCAGCCAGGTGCCCTACAAGATCATTGCCCGGGGCTGGATGGACCTGTGCAACCCCACCGCCGGCTATGACTCCGCTTCCGCCGCCACCAAGGTCAACCTGAAGGAAGGCCAGTTCTACAACTACACCCTCTACCTCCAGCCCAACCTCTACGAGGTGAAGGCAGGCCATGAGCTGGCTCTGGTCATCTACGCTTACGAGCCCGGCAAGGCCTCCTACAGCCAGAACTACACCATCACCCTGGACAACGCTTCCGTGAACGCCGCCATCCCCGTGGATGAGTCCACTCCCGTGGAGCCCGAGCTGCCCTTCACCGACGTGGCTGCCGGCAGCTGGTACTATGACGCTGTGAAGTACGTCTACGAAAACAAGGTCATGAACGGCGTGGAAGGCAACCAGTTCGCCCCCGACGAGACCCTGAGCCGCGCTATGCTGGTCACCATCCTCTATCGTCTGGACGGCGAGCCCAGCCTGGACGGCGAGAACCTGGGCTATCCCTTTGAAGACGTGGAAGAAGGCAGCTGGTACAGCGATCCCGTCTACTGGGCCAGACTCCACGGCATCGTCAACGGCGTGGAAGGCAACAAGTTTGCCCCCAACGACGGCCTGACCCGTGAGCAGATGGCTGCTATCCTCTACCGTTACGCCCAGTACAAGAAGCTGGATGTGTCCGCTTCCGCTGATCTGGGTACCTTCGCAGACGGCAGCAAGACCTCTTCCTGGGCTGTGGATGCCATGAAGTGGGCCGTGGGCGAAAAGCTCATCAACGGCCTGGAAGGCAACACCCTGGCGCCCCAGAATACCTCTACCCGCGCTCAGGTGGCTACCGTGATGATGCGCTTCATGGAAGGCATCGCCTGATCTGCCCCCATCTTTTCCCCTGTGTACACATAAAAACGAACCGCAGAAGTTTCCTTCTGCGGTTCGTTTTCTTTTATCCTGTTGTGGTTCCGGTACGGCGTTTTCCTTCCCGCCGCCAGAGGAGGACCCCCGTGACGTCTGCCAGGAACCACCCAATGGGGATGGAGACCCAGATGCCCGTCACCCCGATCCCCGGAAGGGCGGACAGGGTGTAGGCCAGCACCACCCGGGTCCCCAGAGAGCAGACGGTCAGCACCACCGACACCGCCGGACGATTCACCGCCCGGAAATATCCATAGAGCAGGAAGAGGATGCCTATGCCCAGGTAGAAGGCCGCCTCGATCCGCAGATATCCTGTGCCAATGGCGATGACCTCCCGGGCTTCCTCGCCCACAAAGGCCCCCATGAGCCGGGGGGCAAAGAGACACACCAGCCCGCCGATCACCAGGCAGAAGGCCACCACGCAGCCCAGGGCCACAAAAATCCCCCGGCGGATCCGGTCCCGCCGGTCCGCTCCGTAGTTTTGGGCCACAAAGGTGGAAAAGGCATTGCCGAAGTCCTGCACCAGCATATACGCGATGGTGTCGATCTTCACCGCCACGGAAAAGGCCGCCATCACCGCCGTGCCGAAGCTGTTCACCAGCCCCTGCACCATGAGGATACCAAAGTTCATCACCGACTGCTGCAGGCAGGTAAGGGAGGAGAGGTGGAAGATGCTTTGCAGGGAGCGGCGATCCCACACCATATCCTCCCGGCGTACCCGCAGGGAGGGCACCCGGCAGCGGGTGTACAGCGCCAGTCCCAGCCCCGCTATGTACTGGGACAGCACCGTGGCCAGAGCCGCTCCCTGAACACCCATGGCCAGCGGGACCACAAAGAGTACGTCCAGCCCGATGTTCAGCACCACGGAACCCCCCAAAAAAAGCAGAGGGGTCACCGAGTCTCCCACCGCCCGCAGGAGGTTGGCAAAGAAATTATAGAGAAAGGTGGCTGCGATCCCGGCAAAGACCCACCACAGGTATTCTCCGGTCAGGGCGGTGATGTCCTGCGGGATCCGCAGCACCACCAGCAGCCAGTCCAGCAGCTGATACACCAGGACATTGAGAGCCAGGGTCAGCCCCCCGATCACCACAAAGGACTGGAAGATCCCCTGGCGCAGCCTGGCCTCCTCTCTCCGCCCAAACTGGATGGAGAAATAGACGCTGCTTCCCATGCAAAGGCCCAGCAGAATGGAGGTCAGGAAGGTCATAAGGGTATAGGACGCCCCCACCGCCGCCAGGGCCGCTTCTCCGATAAACCGGCCCACGATCCAGGTATCCGCCAGGTTATACAGCTGCTGCAAGACGTTGCCCACCATAAGAGGCAACGCAAACAGCAGCAGTCCCTTGGGAATGCTGCCGTTGGTCAGGTCCTGTTTCATGCTTGATCCCCCTGCTCTCTCCGAAATTCTCTGTCTGAAAAGTGTACCATGCCCCCGGGGAAAAAGCAACGCTCCGGCAGACAGGGTGGGCCCTGTCCGCCGGAGCGTCGTTTTTTGTTTTCTCATGGGATGGGGCTACAGCGCGCCCATAAGCAGGTACAGTCCGGTCCCTACCACACCGGAGCCAAAGATCACCGCAATGGCGCTGGGTCTCCTGATCCGCAGGAGCACCAGGGCCCCCACAAAGATGACCCCTTCCACCCAGCGGAAGTTCCCCAGGGATACCCCTGCCAGGTCGGACTGGAACACCCCCAGCAGCAGGATGGACAGGCCAGCCGAGGCGATGAGGGCCACCACCGCCGGGCGCAGGGCGCCCAGCACGGTCTGCACCCCGCCGAAGCTGCGGTACTTATAGTAGAAGAAGGCCAGATCAGGAAGGAGGGAAGGATGCAGCCCAGGGTGCACAGGAGCACACCAGGGACCCCTGCCAGACGCATCCCCACGAAGGTAGCGGAATTGATGGAGATGGGCCCCGGTGTCATCTCTGCGATGGTGATGAGATCGGTAACCTCCGCCAGGGTCATGAGGCCGTGGACGTCCACGATCTGGTTCTGGATCAGGGGGATGGCAGCATAGCCGCCGCCGACGCTGAACAGCCCCACCTGGAGGAAGGAAACAAACAGCTGGAGAAGGGTGCTCATGGCGCCACCGCCTTTCTTCTGTGATACGCCTGGAGGGCCAGGTCCAGCAGACCCACCCCCAGGCAGAAGAGGATGAGGAGCATGGCGTCCACGCCGAAGAAGACCTTTGCCACAAAGGCCGCCGCCATCAGGATAATGTACACTTTCCGGCGGGTGGACACCACATTCCTGGCCAGGTTGATGACCACGTCAAAGATCACCGCTGCCACACCGGCCCGCATGACCTGCAAGGCCAGGGCGATCACCCGGTTGCTGCGGAACTGCGCATAAAACACGGAGATCAGGGAGAGGATGATCATGGGCGGCAGGATGGTGCCCAGCACCGCCACCAGGGAGCCCACCACGCCGTACATCCGATAGCCCAATATCACCGAGGCGTTCACAGGGATGGGACCGGGGGAGGACTGGGCAATGGCGGTGATGTCCAGCATCTCGTCCTCCTCCAGCCACTGCAGTTCCTCCACAAACTTCTTTTTCATAAGGGATACGATGACGAAGCCGCCTCCAAAGGTAAAGGCGCTGAGCAAAAAGGTGGCCCGGAACAGCTTCCACAGCATCTTACCGGTGCTTTCCTGTCTTTTCATGGGATGGTCCCCTTTCTCTTGGTTCTCTCTCAGGCGGCTCTATCATAGCACAGTTTTTTCATAAAGAAAAATGATATATCTTTATTTATATATAACACTATGTTATGATGAGAAAAAGGAGGTATGCCCCATGCTGGACTTCCGAATGGACACCTTTCTGGCCGTCTGCCAGTTTATGAACTACACCCGGGCTGCCGAAGCCCTGAACCTGACCCAGCCCGCCGTCTCCCAGCACATCCGCTGGCTGGAGGCCCAATACGGTGTCCCCCTCTTCACCTACGCCAACAAACGCCTCACCCTCACCTCCCAGGGAGAGCAGCTGCGCAGCGCCGCCACCACCATGAAGCACGACGTGCTCTCCTTGCAGCGCCGCCTCCATGAGCCGGGCCCCGGCGTCCATCGCCTGCGCTTAGGCGCCACCCCCACCGCCGGGACCTATCTGCTCCCCCAAGCCCTGGCCCGCTACCATGAAACCTATCCTCTGGCCCCCATCTCCCTGCGCATCTCCAACACCCAGACCCTCTGCGCCGCCCTGGACGCAGGTGAACTGGACGCTGCGCTGGTGGAGGGCTTCTTCTGCAAGAGCGACTACGACTCCCTGCTCTTCCGACGGGAACCCTATCTGGCCGTGTGCAGCGCCCAGTACCCCTTCGCCCGTCCACCCCGGGTGCTGGCAGACCTGCTCTCGGAGCCTTTGGTCATCCGGGAAAAAGGGTCCGGAAACCGGGAGATCGTCCGTCGTGCCCTCAGCCGGCAGAACCTTGCGGTGGAGGACTTCCCCTGCCTCATCGAAGTCAACGACATGCATGTACTGAAGCAAGTGCTGCTGCGCAGCTGCGGGGTGGGCTTTCTCTATCAGGCTGCCGCCCAGGATCAGCTGGACCAGGGCCTGCTCCGAGAAATCCCTCTGGAGGACTTCCACGAGAGCCATGACATCACCTTCCTCTGGAGAAGGGGCAGCGTGTTTTCTCCCCACTACCACCAGCTCTTCCACTTTCTGCTCCCCTCCTACCAACCACCGGAATCACCGAAAGGAGAATCCTTTCATGGAACTTCGTCCCTACCGTCCCGCTGACTGTCCCGTGCTGGCCCAACTCTTTTATGCCACCGTCCACCGGGTCAATTGCAAAGACTACACCCCCCAGCAATGCCGGTCCTGGGCCACCGGTCAAGTGGACCTGGCGGAATGGAACCGTTCCTTTCTCTGCCACTGCACCCTGGTTGCCTGGGAGAAAGGCGCCATCCTCGGGTTCGGCGATATGGCCCCGGAGGGATACCTGGACCGGTTATATGTCCGTTGGGACCGGCAGGGGGAAGGCATCGGCTATGCCCTCTGCCAGGCGTTGGAGGCTGCCGTCCCTTCCGCCCGGTATCACACCTATGCCTCCCTCACCGCCCGGCCCTTTTTCCTCCGCCAGGGGTACCGGGTGGCAGCGGAAAACCAGGTCCTGCGGAACGGTGTTCTTCTCCCAAACTTCCTGATGGAAAAGCCCTGACCGAAGGAAACAAACCCCCGCATCCCAGGACCTTATGTTCTGGGACGCGGGGGTTCTTTTGTATCCTCTGTCAGGATTCTGGTTCCTGTTTTTTCAAAGGGACTTTGGCCGGATCGGTGGGGGGTCGGAACCCGGAAGAAATGGAGCAGGTGGGGCAGACCGCCTTACACTTGCCGCACCGGATACACTCCCGGCTATTGATGTTCTCCCGCACGGGCACCTGCATGGGGCAGGCTTTTTCACAGGCCTGGCAGTCGATGCAGGTGTGGTGGTCCAGATGCATCTGATAGAAGCTGAACCGGTGGAAGAGCCCGTAAAAGGCCCCCAGAGGGCACAAATACTTGCAGAAGGGGCGGGTGAGGAACACCGACGCCAGAAGGATGACCGCCAGCACCCCCACCTTCCACTGGAAGAGGAAACCCACCGCCATACGAAGGCTCTCATTTTTAGCCATCAGAGGGAAGGCCCCTCCCAGGGTCCCGGCGGGACAGATCCACTTGCAGAAGTAGGGGGGTGCGATCCCAAAGGAGTTGGTCAGGAAGATCGGCAGCAGCACCACCAGCAGGGCCAGGACCCCGTACTTAAGCCAGGTCAGAGGCCGGTGGACCTTGTCCGGCAGGCGGAATTTGGGGCTGGGGATCTTATGGAGCAGATCCTGCACCAGACCAAAGGGGCAGAGAAAGCCGCAGATGAACCGGCCCAGCACCACCCCAAAGAGCATGAGAAAGCCCAGCACATAGAAGGAAATATTGTGCTTATGCCCGCCCAGCACCGCCTGGAGAGCCCCGATGGGGCAGGCCCCCAGGGCGCCCGGGCAGGAGTAGCAGTTGAGCACCGGCAGGCACACCGCCTTGCTGTCCCCGGTGAAGATCTTCCCCTTGGCAAAGCCGATGGCGTAGCCATTCACCACGGCGGCGCAGAGGACCTGTACCAGCAGGCGGATGCGCCCCTGCTTCCGAACCGAATGCTTCTTGTTGTTCTTTTCTGTCATTTATCCAATCCCAATGCATTCCAGGCAGATGTTGGCGGCCTTGGTGAGCACCACCAGGTGCTCACCTCTCCCCACGCCCAGGGCCAGAAAGGCCAGGGCACAGACCACCACACACCAGCGCAGGATGGTTTTTTTCTTCTGGTCCATGGCAGCTTACTGCTTCACCTGGGCCAGGCGTTCGTTGATGAGACTCAGGTAGGCTTCTGCCACGCTGTCCCCTCTGGGGACCCCGGCCTGCATTTTGCCCACCAGATTCCCCTTGCTGTCCACAAAGACCGTGGTGGGGAAGCCGGAGACATACTGCACCAGGCTCTGGTTCAACTGGTCGTTGGCCACGATGGTCTGGAACTTGACCCCGCTCTGGGTGAGGATCTGCTGGGCCAGCTCCTTCTCCGTGTTGCCGTCGCAGCAGATGCTCAGCAGGTTCACGTTCTCAGGCAGCTGCTGGCGGAGCTTCTCCAGCTCCGGCATCTCCTGCACGCAGTAGCCGCACCAGGTGGTCCACAGGTTCACCATGGTGAGGTCATAGTCGGCAAAGATGCTCTGGTCCACGGTCTTGCCCTCCATATCCTGGGCAGTAAACTGGGTCAGGGAAGCCATGTTCCCCCCTGCCTCCGTGTTCTGCTCCGGAGGGAAGAGGGCCACGCACGCCTTCACCTCTTCGATGCTGCCGGTGAGCACTTCCATGGCTGCCTTCTCGCTCTCCTTTATGCCCTCCGGCAGGGTGGGGTTGTAGGAGAGGCAGTAATGATAGCCGTTGGCGATGGCCAGAGTCTCAGTTTTTTCGTAGTTCAGAGCGATCTGGTCCTGGATCTCCCGGTTCCCGTCGGCCACGGCGTAAATGCTCAGCACAGGATAGAGCATCTCGTTATACAGACGGTCCAGGAAGGCCTCCTGCTCTTCCTGAGACAGGGCCTCCAGGTCCACCTTCTGGATCTCTTCCATGGCTGCGTCGCTCACATAGGAGACATGGACTGCGTTGCTCCCCTGGTAGACGTTGAGCCGCTGCAGGTCCAGCTCCAGCCAGGAGGCAGGGCACAGGGCCAAAAAGCCACCCTCCATGCTGCCGCCCAGCAGGTCGGTGTCTGCCGGGGTGATCTTCTCCCCCTGGATGTTCACCATATTTTCTACGTCATAGGATTTGTTCACCACCGCGCCGCTGTCGGTGGTCTCGGTCTTGCCGCAGCCGGCCAGCAGAGCAGCGGCCAGCACCAGCACGACGAGGACACTCGTCATTTTTTTCATGGCGTTGTTCTCCTTTCCGGGGCATCCTGCCAAAAAAAGGATACCCGTCATAAGTAATGGGAGTATACCACGGGGGCCGCCCTTTTGGCAACCCATCCCGGAAAAGCCGCCAACATTCTCCCCCTTTCCCCCGCCTCCTTCCCTCTGTCTCCCTTTCCCGAAGAAAAAAAGAGGGAGAAGGGGAGAAAAGCCTGTCTCTTTCTGTTATAATAAGGCCATCTATCTGTATGAAAAGGAGGGCTCCTGTGAAGCGCTCTCATTCCTCCCGCCGCCCCTCTCCCACCTTACGG
Source organism: Evtepia sp. (assembly GCF_034090835.1). Classification (GTDB taxonomy): domain Bacteria; phylum Bacillota; class Clostridia; order Oscillospirales; family Oscillospiraceae; genus Evtepia. The sequence continues at coordinate 6,986 of NZ_JAXDRS010000031.1, read as the reverse complement.
TTTACTGTCATCCAGGGCAGTTACTGGAGCTGTTACTGCGGCATCGCCACCTTTTCCAGCGTATACCTTCTGGCCCAGGGGTTTCGCAACACGGAGATCGGTCTGCTCATCAGCGTAGCCGGGCTTCTCTCCGCCCTGCTGCAGCCCTTTGTCTCCCGGCTGGCTGACAGCCTGCAGCGCATCAGCCTCCGGCAGTTCACCGCCCTGCTGACAGCGCTCCAGCTGGCCGCTGCCATCCTGCTGCTGGTGCTGGTCCCCCGGCTGACCCAGCTCCTTCTCTATGGGGTGCTGCTCATCCTCCTCCAGCTCATCATGCCCCTCTCCTCCGCCCTGGGAATGGCCTGTCTGAACCAGAAGATCCCTCTGAACTTCGGCCTGGCCCGGGGGGTAGGGTCCATCGCCTACGGGGGCTTTTCCGCCCTGTGCGGCCGTCTTGTCCTCTGGTTCGGGGCCTCCTCCATCCCTCTGGCCATCGCCCTGCTGGACGGGATCCTTCTCCTGTCCGTGCTGTCCTTCCGCTTTGGCGACAGCACCCCCCAGCCCCACCAGGAGGAACCCCAGCCCACCGCCGGCACCCGCCCTTTTTTCCGGGCCTATCACCGGGTGCTCCTGCTGCTGCTGGGGGTGGTCTGTCTCTTCCTCAGCCACAACCTGCTCAACACCTTTGCCTATCAGATCGTCCTCCCCCTGGGGGGCGACAGCAGTGAGATGGGCACCATGCTCTTCATCCAGTCCTCTCTGGAGCTGCCGGTCATGTTCCTCTTCAGCCGGATGCTCCACCGCTCGGACAGCCGCTTCTGGGTAAAGATCTCCGGCATTGGCTTTTTCCTCCACGCCTTCGGTGCCTGGCTGGCCCCCTCCATGGGGGTGCTCTATCTGGTGCGGATCTTCGAGATGCCCGGCTATGCCCTGTACGCTCTGGCCTCCATTTACTACGTCAACGACACCATCGCCCCTCAGCAGCGCATCCAGGGGCAGGCCTGGTTCACCATAGCCATCACCCTGGGCAGCGTCCTGGCCAGCTTCAGCGGCGGCCTGCTGCTGGACTACGCCAGCGCCTGGGCTCTGCTGGCCTTTTCCTCCCTCACCGCCGGGATCGGCATGGTCCTTCTTCTGGTCCTGCTGGGCAAGCACAGCAAAACCCTCACCCCCGTGGTCTGACCCTCCCCGCTCCGGCGCTGTCCACGGACCTCTCCCCGCATCTCCTGCAAAAGGGCCTGGAGACCAGTTGGTCTCCAGGCCTTTTTTGAATCGCCTTCTGAACAGACGCCGTCTTCCCTCTCTATTAAAAGAACAGAGAAAACAGCCAGGAGGCCGGCCAGACGATCACCAGCGCCGGCAGCAGGTTCACTGCGCTGGTCTGCTTGATCTTAGCGATGTTCAGGCCCAGCACAATGGTGAGCAGCCCTCCCGCGGCCATAAAGTCATTGAGCATCTCCTGGGTCACCAGGGGCATCAGGAACTGACCTCCGTAGAAAAAGGCGCACAGGATCGCCAGCTGCAGGGGGAGGATGAGGTTCATCGCCCGGCCCAAGGTAGCCCCAAAGATGGTGGCCGCGAAAATATCCATCACTGCCTTGGACAGCAGGACGGTCATATCCCCGCTCATCCCCTCCGTAATGGCGCCGAAGATGTTGGCGCCGCTGGCGCAGAAGGTCACCGCAACGATGAGATAGAATTGCAGGTAAGCCTCCCGGTCCCCCTGAATGGAAAAGCGGAAGCGGGTGATGAGCCGATGAAAGAGGTTCTTTACCAGCGTCTCCAGGTCCAGCAGCTCCCCAATGAGCCCGCCCAGGATCAGGGCCAGGATCACCGCAGGCAGAAAGGACAGTTTGATGAGGGACAGGATGCCGATGGCAATGGCAGACAGGCCAAAGATCACGTTCATGGGGTCCAGGATCTTTTTGGGGACCGCCTGCTTTAAGGCAGCGCCCAGGTTACCGCCCAGAAAAATGCAGGCGCAGTCAATGAGGATTCCTTTGGGGATCATATGCAGCTCTCCTTCCTTTCGATAAAAGCTTAGCATTTTAACATATGGCCCCTAAAAAATGCAAGGGTTCTCGCAAATTTTCTTTTCCTCCCTGCAAAAAAAGAGGGATCCTTGCACCAAGGCTCCCTCTTTTTCGTTCAGCTCCGGGATGGCTCTGCCGGATGTTCCACCGGCACATGGTTCAGCCACCGGCCTTTCCGGTAATAGAGGATGAGGATCACCGCCGTAATGAGCCAGGAGATGGGATAGCAGATGGCAATGCCCAGCAGGCTGCTCCAGTGGGGCACCACCAGAACGATCCACAGGATACGGAACCCACAGATTCCGCCCACGCTGATGAGCATGGGCACCAGGGCATCCCCTGCGCCCCGCAGGGCGTTGGCAATGACCTCAATAAAGGTCCAGATAAAGTAGAAGGGGACAAAATAGCTCACCACCTGGGTGGCGTAATGGATCACCTGGGGGTTGTCGGTGAAAATGCGGAAGCAGTACTTGGCAAACACCAGCAGCAGCACACTCAGCACCACCGTCATCACCAGGGCGATGGCAAGACATACCCGGACACTGGCCTTCATCCGGTCGTACTTCCCTGCGCCGTAGTTCTGGCCCACAAAGGCCATAATGGCCACGCCAAAGGAGATAATGAGGGACCAGTAGATCCCGTCCACCTTGCTGGTGGCGGACCAGGCCGCCACGGAGTCGGTCCCCAGCTCATTGATGGGCACCTGAATGAGCAGGTTGGACACCGCATACATGGCGCTCTCAATGGCAGCAGGGACCCCGATGCCCAGGATATGCACCAAGGTGGCTCCATGGATTCGGATGTTTCGAACCACCAGCCGATACCCTTCGGTGCTCCGGGCCAGCTGGCCCAGAATCAGCAGGGCGCTCACCAGATTGGCCAGGGTGGTAGCCACCGCCGCACCAGCCACCCCCATATGGAAGCCTGCCACAAACAGCAGGTCCAGCACAATGTTCAGCAGGCAGCAGATCACCAGATAGTAGAGCGGCCGCCGGGAATCGCCCACCGCCCGCAGGATACCGGAACCCATATTAAACACCAGCATGGGAATGGTGCCCACAAAGTACAGGCGCAAGTAAAAAATGGAATCTCCCATGATCTCCTGGGGGTTCTTCGTCCAGACCAGGGCGCTGGGTGTCAGGAGTATGCCTGCCACCGTGATCACCGCCCCCGCTACCATACTGAAGGCGATGGCCGTGTGGACCGCGCGGGTGAGTTTGGTCCGGTCCTCTGCGCCATACCCATGGGCAATGACCACCGTAGCCCCGGAGGCCAGGCCGGTGAACACCCCTACCACCAGTTGGGTGATCATCGCGGCGGAACCGCCCACCGCAGCCAGGGCGTCGGAGCCTACAAACTGCCCCACAATGATCGCGTCCACGGTACTGTAAAACTGCTGAAACAGTGTGCCCACAGCAATGGGCAGTAAAAACAGCAGAAGCTGTTTCCATATGACCCCCTCGGTCAGATCCAGATTCTTCTTTGCGTGCGCACAGACATAATCTCCTTTCCGGTCTGATGGTCCGTCCCTTCCAGAGAAAGTCGAGACGCCGCAAAGTGACGGCGTCTCGACAGACTTTCATTTCTGTGGTATTGTAGCACTATGTAGAAAAAAAGCAAGAGGTGCCCATGGAAAAATGACCGGGCCCGGAGACGGAGGTTCTTATGCATATCCCCCTTTGTGAAACCCAAGATCTGTCCATCCTGACCTTTGCCCAAGCCCTGATCCCAACCCGGGACGATTTTGACCGGGACCGGTGGTGGTATGTTCCCGACCACTACGCAGAGTACCGGTACCTTCTGGGCACCCGGGGAGAGAATCCCCTCATCTGCATCGGCATCAATCCCTCCACCGCCGCACCGGGTGATCTGGACAACACCCTGAAATCCGTGGAACGAATCGCCGCCGGAAACGGATTTGACAGCTTTCTGATGTTCAACGTCTACGCCCAGCGGGCCACCCGGCCGGAGGATATGGACGCCGTCTGCAACCAGGCCCTGCACCGGGAGAACATGACCGCCTTCCGCTATGTGCTCAGCCAGGTGGGAGAGGGCTTCACTCCCTCGATCTGGGCCGCCTGGGGCACCATCATCGAAAAGCGGCCCTACCTGAAAGACTGTGTACGGGACATGGCCGCCATCGGCACCGAATATGGCGCCCGCTGGCTGTGCGCCGGAAAGCGCAGCAAAAAGGGCCATCCCCATCACCCCCTCTATCTGAGAAAGGACGAAAAGGTCCAGCCCTTTGACGTAGCGCAATACTTAGACACCCTGTAAACAACCGAGCCCATGACGGAACCCTTCCGCCATGGGCTTTCCTTTATTCTTTCCTCAGTACCGAGGCGATGCCCGTCAACGCAGGATAGAGCACCGCAGCCACCGGCCAGATGATCCAGCTGTAGCCCCAGTTGAAGGTCACAAAGCTGTAGCCCAGGTACAGGGCCAGAACGATCGCCCAATAGATCTGAGCAAAGGGTTCCTCTTTCCGCTGCCGTTCCTTTTCCTCCTGGGTGTACTCCCCCTCCTCCAGAAGCTGATGGAAGGAAGCCCAGCGGATCTCGGTCCGCACCAGGAGAAAGACCCCAACACTCACGATCACAAACCCCATGCACAGGGTGATCACCATAAAAAAGGCGTTCTCCGGCGCAAGGATCAGCCCCAGAAACAACGGCACAAAGGCCAGGATGCAAAGGCAGATCCCCGTGATCCGGTACATGGTGTGGGGAGCCTGCGCATAGTTCCGCCTCTCCTTCACCATTTCCCGTACCCCATACTGGGTCTCTATGGGACCATTGAGATACTGAAACCGGGCGGTCTTTCCATGGCACCACAGGAAGAGGGCCACCGCCACTGTCACGAATCCCAGCAGCCCTGTCAAGCCCAGACCGCCGGCCGCAGACTCGGAAAAAGGCGGCGGGGTCAGCTCGCTGGCTGCTCCCAACAGAATCAGTGGGATCGGAGAGAGGATGCAGAGGGCCACACCCAGAGCGATCCTGAACGCCGCCCATTCCTTCACCGCCAAAAAGTCCACCGCCTCTTCCATCGTCACCTTCTGCAAATGGGAGACCTCTTCCCGAACCACGCCTTCCCCTTCTTCCTCCCCCACTTCATCCTTGAGAAGATAGTCTGTGGTCACCCCAAAAAGCCGGGATAACCGAACTATCTTTTCCAGATCCGGCACCGACTGGGCACTCTCCCACTTGGAGACCGACTGTCGGGATACCAACATCTTCTCCGCCAGTTCCTCCTGGGACCATCCATTCTTCTTCCGGAGCTGTATGAGCTTATCTGCAAAAATCATACCGTCGTCTCCCTTCGTTTTTCCGTATGGTAGCAGAAACCGCTGTTGCCGTCCACCAATTTCCACGTGCAAATCCGGCAACCAGTGGTTGCATTCCCAGGCGTCCAGGCATCTTACGCCTCAGATAATATCTTTTGCAGCGTTATTTTCTCCATATAACGCAAAAGTCCGTCTGTCATATCGCAGGATGCCCTCCCGCTGCATCCGGGCCAGCTCCCGGGTCATGGCCGACCGGTCCGCGCACAAATACTCCGCCAGCTCCACTCGTCCCATGGGAATCGTAAAGACCCGGCTCCCGCTGCGCTCCGCTTCCCGGGCCAGATAGGTCAGGAGTTTCTCCCGAATGGTACTGCGGGAGATCACCTCCAGCTTTTCTACCAGCTCCAGGTTCTTCTCCGCAATGAGCTCCAGCATATTTTCGATCATCCGGTGGTGGAAGCGGCAGACCAGTTTGCAGGCGTGGAGAATGCGCTCATAGTCCAGCAGCAGCACCCGGCACTCCTCCCGGGCCTGGTAGGCAATGGTCCGGTTTCGGGCTTTCACGCAGGAATAGCTCTCTCCAAATACGCTACCCACCGGCAGCACCGACAGCAGCGATTTCTTTCCGAAAAAATCCTCACTGATCATCTCCACCGAACCGGAGAGGACCACCCCAATGAGGGGATGCTCTCCCGGGGTCTCCATGATAAAGGTTCTCCGCCGGGCCTTCTGTTCCCGGGCGTTGAGGCAGTTCAGCATGGCCTCCAAATCTTCCGGTGCGATCTGATGAAACAGCGGGCACTCCCTGACCAGTTCCTTTGCATTCACAGGCTGTCAGCCTCCTTCCTTTTCTCCAGTGTAAAAGATTTTTCTCTATGATGCAACTGCAACATATTTTTTCTTCCTTTTTCTGCTATCCTATCCTCAGCAAAAACAAGACCAATCGGTTCATGATAAAAGGAGGAGTTTCCATGAAACAGCATCCCATGCATAAGCCTGAGCGCCAGCTCTCCCCTGCTGATACTATGGCCCTGTTAAAGAGAGGCCACCACGCCGTTCTCTCGGTAAACGGGGACGAGGGCTATCCCTACGCTGTGCCCGTCAACTACGTGTTGGTGAACGACACTGTGTACATCCACTCCGCCCCCTATGGCTATAAAATGGAGTGCCTGGAGAAGGACCCCAAGTGCTGCCTGTCCGTCATCGTCTCCGCACAGATCCTGCCGGAAAAGATGACCGCCAAGTACGAGAGTGTCGTTGCCTGCGGGACCATCACCATAGTCCAGGACCGGGAAGAAAAGGTCAAAGCACTGGAAGGCTTCGTGACCCAGCTGGGCGCTGGCCACGAAGCGGTAGGCTACAAGATGATTGAAAAAATGACTGATAAAACCGCAATCCTCCGATTCCAGGTTGATGCCATCACCGGCAAAGCATACCTGGGGTAAGAAACCATCAACAAACCAGGAAGCCCCGAACCACATGGTTCGGGGCTTCCTGGTTTGCATTTTGAGGAAATAAAAAAACAGGACAGCCGATTGGCCGTCCTGTTTTCTGTGTTGGCGTTACCTATTTTCCCGGTTCGTCTCCAAACAAGTATCTTCGGCGCAAGTGAGCTTAACTTCCGTGTTCGGAATGGGAACGGGTGGACCCTCACTGCAATCAACACCAACTCGCTGTTCATTGCAAACAGCATA
>NZ_JAXDRS010000030.1:0-11916 GCF_034090835.1 Evtepia sp. | reverse complement strand
GTATTGGTTCCGGTATTTTTTTTGGCCAAAAGATAAAATGTTTTGTGGTGCTTGGGGTTGTAATTTCGGGTAAATTCGCCATTTCGTCGGTTCTGTATAACGCACCCCCCGGGCCGGCCGGGGGGGTCCACTACGAAAGGGATTACTTGTTGTACCCAACAAATACCAGTTCGTTATTGTTATTGACATCGTAGGTGATCTCGTCACCGATAACCAGATCATCATAACCATTGGTCATGCCACCAGTGGGAAGGAAGATGGTGTTGTCGGTTACGAAAACGGTATTATCGTCGTCCAAAGTGATGATACCGTTGTAAATACCGGTGATCTCTGCAGTAGTACCGACGCTGCCGTAGTTCTTGATACCGATCAGCTTGCCGTTCTTATCCAGGATGAACTGGAAGATGCTGTCGGGAGCATCCGTCAGTGCGTTATACAGCAGATCGAAGAGCGGCTTATCCTGCATCATGGATTCAGGAGTTTCCAACGTGACTTTCTTGCCGCCTGCAGCAATGACATCAACGGAGATGTAATACTTGCCGTTTTCATTGACAGCACGGATGGCGTTGTCATCAGTCAGGGCTGCATACATGGTGATCTCGTCAGGAGTCTCATCAACGAGAACATAACCCAGATCGACGGTCGCGATACCAGCCCGCTTCACGCTGGCGCCGGTAAAGGCCCAATTGATGGTGTCTACATTCACATTCAGATTCTTCAGATCGGAACCCTTCACAACACTGTACTCAACACCGCCGTTATCGGGATCAGCGTCCGCGTTGTAAACAAAGATCACAGCATCCTTCTCAATGTTGTAGACAGTATCTGCGTCATCCTCATCCGCAAACCAGCTGCCAGCAGAGTTGGTGCCGTACATATCTTCCACGCCGGAGTTAATGTACCCAAGCCAGGGGTGTAAGGTGTCATTCAGAGTTGCACCCCACTTATAGACCTGCTGCAGATCAAATACGCTGCTGTTTTCCTGCTTATTGCCGTCGACGACTGCGGTCAGTTCATAATAACCGTCGTCGTTAACCTGGTAGGTGTACATAGCGCCGACAACGGGGCCGCCGATGAACCACCGCTGCAGGTCAACGTTAGAAACGTCTACACGCATCGTCGTGCCCTTGGTGGTCAGCAGATCGGTCTGCCAAGTCTGATCAGCGTTTTCTGCAAAGTTAGCAGTCTTTGTGACAACGACATAGTTGTCATAAGCGGGAACCATGCCTGCGCCATCCATCATGAACAGGTAGTTATTGACTTCAACGTAGCTGTAAGTGTTGTTCAGAGAGATCTCTCTGCCCAGAGCCTGATTGTCCCAAATGGACAGCAGACCGCCGTCATACTGGGTGCCATTCATGGTGATCATGCTGTCGTTGGTGTTCAGCTTCTTAACGACACCGCTCTGAATGTTCAGCGCAGTATAGATATCTTCACCCTGAGCGGTGAAAGTACCGGGAACAGCCATCACATAGCCATAGGGGGCCAGCTTTCCGGAGACCTGAACATCGTCGAACTCAATGGCGCCAGACAGATTGTTGATCATCACACGATCCTGTACGATCTCATCAGGCTCAGCTCTCATCTGGTTCTGGTTCTGGCCGTTGACAGCAACCAGCTTAGCATCATTCCGTGCGAGTTCGCGCGTCACAAAGCTGTTGGTCATGACATTGTCGACCTTCAGAACGACATAGGGATAGACGACGAACAGGTCGACATCGCCGCCGCCGTCCAAGTCAATGGCACGGAAGGAATACTGGGGAAAAACAATGGCGTCGAAAGCGTCATCATCAATGCCATTGTAGAGGACAGTAATGGCGGTCATATCACCAACCACATTGTCCAGACGATACTTCTGGCCGTTTACGGTAAAGGTGTTGCTGTTAGTGTTGTTGAAGTTAATGTCACCATAAACGCCTTCCACAACGGTGCCGCCCTCGTTCACGCGGATGAGGAGAGCCTGGTTACCCTTGTGCAGGACGGTGACGTTCATAGCGAACAGGTCGGAGTAGTCAGCGGCGGTAACAAAGGTGGTAGCACCGTTCAGGAAGTCACCGCCGCCAATCACATTACCGATGTCGTTACGGTCAACATTGGCGTCCACGATGGAATAGGTGTATTCCTTGGTGTCCTTATTGTAGTAGATCTGAGCCATCACGCCGGTATCGACGGTAGCGCCATAGGCCTTAGCCAGCAGGGTCTGATTGTTGGAGACAGCCTGGCCAGCAGGAGAGTAAAGAACGGTGTTGGCCTGCAAAGCGTTCCAAATCATCTGAGCAGCGTTGTCACGGGTCAGGGGAGCGCTGACATCCATGCCTTTCAGGCCGTTATACAGACCGACCTGGGAAGCCTTGACATTGACTCTCACATTCCAGCCAGTGCCCTCGAAGCCTTCCTTGTCGGACTTGTAGCCCAGGGAGACCAACAGCATCTTGGCAGCTTCGGTAGCGGTCACGTTGTTGTCGGGGGCAAACATGCCGTCCCAACCGCAGACGATACCGTCAGCCACACAGTACTCAATGTAGGGGGATGCCCACTTGGAGTTGGGGCTGGTCAGCACGTCGCTGAAGCTGGAATAACCAGCCGCAGGCAGGTTGCCTTCCTTGCCGCCGTTGAGCATCATAGCGATGAGCTTTGTGGTCTCAGCGCGGGTGATGTTGCCCTCGGGGCGGTAGGAATTGTCTTCGTAGCCGTTGATGATGTTCAGTGCTGAGCACATGTCAACGGCCTCTTTGTTCACGATCTTGTCCTGATCGGTGAACGCTGCGCCGGCGCCCATAACCATGATGCTGAGCATCATAGCCAGGCAGAGCACCAGGCTCAGAACCTTCTTCAGGTTTCTCATAGAGGTGTTCCTCCTTTAAAGTTTTTTGAACCCGTCCAACCAGACCAAGTCCGGCACACATACTGTGGCATGCCGTTGCGGTATCTGCGTCGGGCGCAGTAGGCGAGACGTGTCCTTATGGATACTATACGAAAACTTTTCGAATTTGTAAAGTCCGAATTTGGTTTTGTAACACAACGGTAATATAGATGGGGGGATTTTTCTGCCCGGAAAAGGGGACGACACGCTTCATCAGTCTTGGGACGAAGCGTGTCGTTTGGATACGATATAATATATATGGTGTATGAATTACTTATGGTCTACCAGATACATGTATTCCAGCAGGTCCACGGTTTTTGCGGAGTATCCCGTCTCGTTGTCGTACCAGGCGATGACCTTTACGAAGTGATCGTTCAGGGAAATGCCGGCCTTGGCGTCGAAAATGGCGGTATGGTGGTCACCCAGGAAGTCGGTGGAGACCACGGCGTCGTCGGTGTAGTCCAGGATCCCCTTCATAGAGCCCTGGGCAGCGGCCTTCATGGCAGCGCAGATCTGGTCATAGGTGGCGGGGGTCTCCAGCTCGGCGGTGAGATCCACCACAGAGACGTCCAGGGTGGGCACCCGCAGGGACATGCCGGTGAGCTTGCCGGCCAGCTCGGGGATGACCTTGCCCACGGCCTTGGCGGCGCCGGTGGTGGAGGGGATGATGTTGCCGGAGGCGGCGCGGCCGCCGCGCCAGTCCTTCTTGGAGGTGCCGTCCACGGTCTTCTGGCTGCCGGTGATGGAGTGGACGGTGGTCATGAGGCCTTCTTTGATGCCAAAGGCATCGTGGAGCACCTTGGCCACGGGAGCCAGGCAGTTGGTGGTGCAGGAGGCGTTGGAAACGAAGGCCATACTCTTGTCATAGGATGTGTTGTTGACGCCCATGACGAACATGGGGGTGTCGTCCTTGGAGGGGGCAGTGAGGAGGACTTTCTTGGCGCCGCCCACCAGATGGCCCTTCATCTTCTCGGCGGTGGTGAACTTGCCGGTGCTCTCCACCACGTACTCAGCGCCCACGGAACCCCAGGGGATCTCCTCCGGCAGCTCGCAGTGGAACACGCGGATGCGACGGCCGTTCACGATCAGGTCGTCACCCTCCCAGCTGACCTCGCCCTGGAACCGGCCATGGACGCTGTCATATTTCAACAAATAGGCCATGTAGTCGGGGGTCTGGCTGTGGCTGTTGATGCCCACGAACTCTACATCCGGGCGCTCCACACCCAAACGAAGCACCAACCGGCCAATTCTTCCGAATCCGTTAATGCCTACTTTCATACCCATAATCAACCAATATCCTTTCCGCGTCATTTTTCTCTTTTTTGCCGGAAATGCCCAGCATAGGTATTTTTATTATACGCTACTTTTTACAAAGATGGAAGTACCACTTTGCAAAACTTTTCCGCTTTTCAAGATTTGCCGACCATTTTTGACAAAATTCTTGTCAGGCCTGCCTGTATTTGCTAAACTGTTGGTGCGAAATTTCCCGGCTACCCCGGGTATCCTAATCCCATTTTCAAGGAGTTGATGCTATGGACCCTATCACTTCCCGTCTGGACCCGCAATTCGGCAGTTTTCCCGAGCCGGTGATCTTTCTCTCCGGCGGACACCCGGTGTACTCCAACGAACCGGGCTCCCTTCTGCTCCAGGGGGATACCTGTCCGGCAGAGCTTCTGGCCGCTTTGGCCGAGCATCCCGGCGGCGCCATGGAAATTGCCCTGGGACAGGAGATCTATCGGGTGACGGTCTCCCCTATGGAGGGCGGTGACCTCCTGGTGCTGCGCCCCATGCCCCAGCCCCAGGAGCAGAAACACCCCTTCTCCAATGCGGTGTTCCGGATGCGTGAATGCCTGTCCAACTTTACCGCCGTACAGTGGCGGATGAAACGGGTGCTGGACCAGCGGCACCTGATGGGTGACTTCGAGCAGGATATGGCCCACCAGAGCCGCCTTATTTACCAGATGCTCCGCCTGACCAAACAGGCTGAACTCACCCAGGAACTCAACGACAAGACCTTCCCCCGGGAGGAAGGCTTCGACCTGGCCCAGGTCTGCCAGGGGATGGCCGAAGAGGCGTCCTGGCTGGCTGATCTGGCCGGCGTCCGCTTCTCCTATGCCAGCAACGTGGACCACCTGCCCTTCCAGGGCAGCAAGTCCCTGCTCACCCAGATGCTCCTGGCCCTGGTCTCCAACAGCATCCGCGCCGCCGGTAAGGAAGGCGAAGCAGAAATGAAGCTCCATGCTGAGAACGGCCGGTGCGTTATCTCCCTGCGGGACAGCGGCGTTGGCATCCCTGAAGACCGGATGGCGACCCTCTTCTCCGGCGACGCCCCGGAAGAGATTCCCCGCCCCGGGGAAGGCGCCGGGCTGGGCCTCTACAATGCCCAGCGGATCGCAGCCCTCCACGGCGGGGTCCTGGTGGCCCAGAGCGGTCAGGACGGCGGCGCCTGCCTGGTGGTCTCCCTGCCCATCGTTGTGCCCGGCAGTGTTCCCGCCAGAAATAACCCCGGTTATGACAACCTGGGCGGCTACTCCCCCGTGCTCATTGAGCTCAGTGATGTGCTGCCCTGGCAGGCCTTCGTCCCCTCCTCCAAAGACGACTGATCACCCAGCCCTCCGGCCCTCGCCGGAGGGCTTTTTTTCGTGGGAAACCTGTGGGAAATCTGTGGGAATCCGAACGGGAATGACCCGTTTTTCTTATCGAATTTCCTGAAGAAGGTTCTGAGCCTGGTGCTCTGCCTGGCAATGATGCTCAGCGTCATGGTCATGGGCGCCGGCGCAGCGTTCACCGATCAGGACAAGATCGTGAACGAAGAGGCCGTTGATATGTGCGCAGCACTGAACATCATCAACGGCTACGAAGACGATTCCTACCGCCCCGAGAACAACATCACCCGCGCTGAGACTACTAAGCTCATCGCTATGATGCTCAACGGCGGCCGGGACGCTTCCATGGCACTCCCCACCACCCCCAGCTTCAGCGACGTGAAGACCAGCCCCAACTCCAAGTGGGCTGAGAAGTACATTGAGTACTGCGCCGCTGCTGGCATCGTCTGCGGTTGGGACGGCATCTTTGCCCCCGACAACAACGTGACCGGTACTGAGGCAGCTAAGATGCTGCTGGTCTCCCTGGGTTATGACGCCGTGAAGGAAGGCTTCGAAGGCGCTGCCTGGGCTGTGAACGTCAACGTCAAGGCTGGTCAGGTTGGTCTGTATGACGGCCTGAAGACCATGGACGTCAGCGCTCCTCTGACCCGTGATAACGCTGCCCAGATAATCTGGAACACTCTGAACGCAGAAGTCGTAAAGTACTCTGCTGCTGGCCAGGCTATCGGCATGGGTTACAGCCTGCTGAACGATGCTTATAATGCTGATGCTACCACTGCCATCATGACCGACATCAACGCCTATAGCAAGGATGCTACCGTTTATGAGTACACCCTGAGCAATGGCGTGAAGGTGACCTCCAAGGTTGACTATTCTGATGACTTCGCCAAGAACGTGAGCGTTGTCTACAACAGCAAGAAGGAAGCTCTGAACATCTTTGCTTCCAAGGATGCTGTCGTGGCAGAAGGCATTCTGGGCAACATCGACAACTACAAGGCTCTCGGCACCAAGACCGCCGTTGTGATCAACGGCGAGAAGTTCGGTGTTGACAACAAGGCTAGCAACATCACCCTGAACGTGGTGAACTTCAACCAGTACAGCGATGCTGCATTCGATAGCACTCAGGCCAATGCCGTTGGCATTTGGAATAACAAGGTTGCTGTTCAGTATGGTTTCCGCGCTATCGACACCATGCTGTTACCTATGTCGTTGATAAGAACACCAAGGTTTATAGCCTGTACGGCAAGGATCTGACTGCTATCAACAAGGGCGACAAAGTTTCTGTCCTTGCTGGCGACGTCAAAGATGGTGTTGCTATCCTGAAGACTCTGGTCTACACCGACTAATCCTATTTTCCAATAGGACCCCAGCAATATGCTGACAAAAACCCCCGGGCTGGCCCGGGGGTTTTTCTGTCCAGAGGGGGAAGCTTATCTTGCATTTAATGGAAAAAAGATTATAATTTTATTATAAGATTTCTTTGGGTGGAGGTTGGGCATCATGAAAGGAAAGACTCTGCTGGGCAGCATTTATCTCGCCCTGGCTGCGCTGATCTTTTCCACCATGGAAGTGGTTTTGAAGCTCCCTGCGGTGTCGGGGTCCTTCCACCCCATGCAGATCACGGTGGAGCGGTTTTTGGTGGGCGGTCTCTGTCTGCTGCCTCTATCTCTCCGGACCCTGAAAAAACGAGGCATCACCCTGACTGGGCAGGACTTTAAGACCTTTGCCTTGACGGGGTTTTTGTGTGTCCCGCTGGCCATGGTCTTTTACCAGCTCTCCATCACCCACGGGCAGGCCAACGTGGTGGCGGTACTCTTTTCTATCAACCCCATTTTCGTCACGGTGCTGGCCTATCTGCTCCTCCGGGAGAAGATCTATTGGTGCCACGTTCTGGCCCTGGTGCTGGAGGCGGTGGGGCTGGATATTTTCTGTGACGTCCCCTTTTTACAGGGTATTTCCCTGGAAACCCTACCCTACTTCCTCTTCCTGGCCGTGGTGAATACCGCCGGTGGCTACGTCTTCCACATGCTGGCCGTGGAAACCACCAGCGCCACTTATGGCAGCCTGGCCTTTTTCTTTAAACCCATTTTGGCCCCCCCCATCGCCCTGGCGGTGCTCCACGAGGCCATCACCCTGCCCATGGCGGTGGGCATCCTCTTTTTCCTGGCCGGGAGTCTGGCCAGCATTGTGCCCGAGGCCCGTCGGTCCAAATCCATTCCCCCAGCCCACAGCACTTGAAAGGAACGTTTGCCCATGTTTACCCCCATTGATCTCGCCATCTGGACCCGCCGGGAACATTTCAATTACTATCGCAACATCCTGCCCATTGGCTTTTCCATGTCCACCACTTATACCCAGGTATTCCTTCAACGCATTGGTCGTCATACCCTTTCTCCCCTCTGTGCCATTTTGCTCATCCTACTATGCCTCCTTGGGAAAGGCAATCAGAATTTCCCTTTTTCTTCCAAATTTTTCTGTTTCTCCTCCCGGCGGGAGCCTGCCGTCTCCCCCAGAGCCACACGGTGTTTCCGCCGGGCCTCTTCCTTCCTATCTTTCTCTCTATGTTTTCTGTGCCGCCTTCTTTTCTTCCAAAATTCTTTGGCAAAATGAACGATTTTCCCTTGCAAAACCATGCCGCCCATGCTATAATATAACCAGAAGAGGAAAAGAACCTTTTCCAGAGATTCATTCCCTTGTTTGTACGTTCCATATCCTGCAGCTTTTAGGAAAGGAGTTGCCTACTATGAAGATCACCTTTTCCAGCAAGCACATGACCGTTCCCGAACGGGTCTATTCCCACGCAGAGCATAAGATCAACGAACTGGATCATCTCTTCCGCGGTTCCCCCGAAGCCGTTGTGGTTTTCAGCGCCGAAGATGGCAAGCACGCCATCGAGCTCACCATCCTCTCCGGGTCCATCATCTTCCGTGCCGTCGAGAAAACCTCGGATATGATGGTGTCCATCGACGCCGCTGTCTCCTCCATCCATCGTCAGCTGAGAGAAAACCGCTCCCGTCTGCCGGACAGCGTGGTGAGTGAAGAGTTTGACAAGGATGTGGATGAACTCATCTTCATTCCCGAGGTGGATCGTTTTGACGCACCTTCTTTCCAGGTGGTGAGATCCAAGCAGTTCGCCTTTGGCCCCATGTCCGTTGAGGAGGCCATCCTCCAGATGAACCTGATCGGACATGCCTTCTTCGCATTCCGCAACACGGATCGGGACAACGCATTCTCTGTGGTCTATCGCCGCAAGGATGGCGGCTATGGCATCCTGGTCGACACCCTCTAAAAGCTGGGAATTCTCTGGACGTAACATTGTAAGATAAATCACTTCACTGCCCGGCGATCGCCGGGCAGTGTTTTCTGTCTGAACAGCAAAATGACCGGCTGCCTGTAAGCAGCCGGTCATTTTTTCATTCCGTTAGGTTTCTTCCCGGGGATACAGGGACATCCCCACCAGCAGGCACCCTTCCAGGTAGGGCATCTGGTGCTCCTTCAGGTAAGCCAGCAGGGTCTCGTCTGCTGCGCCGGGCTGGAGAACAATGCACTTGTAGTCCTTTTCATTCTCCTGCAGGAGCTTCAGCCCCTTAGCCGGGTGGATGCACAGATCGATGATATCGATCTCGTCGGGAATCTCGTTGAGAGAAGCCAGTTCCTTGCCCACAGGATACACCGTGTACCCCCGCTGGAGCAGTTTCTCCTTGATCTCATGGGCCGTCTTTGCTTCGTTCAGTGTATCTCCCACAACAGCGAAGGAACGCTGCTGCATGATTTCCTTTAACTCCATGGCGGCTTCTCCTTTCCAAACAGGTCAGACTATTGTGTTACAGATTCTTATCCAGCACCTGGGTGAAGGCCTCTTCCGGCATCACGCCCACCTTCCGGTCGATCTCCTTTCCGTCCTTGAAAAAGATCACCGTGGGGATGGACATCACACCGTACCGCATAGCCAGCTCGCCCTGCATATCCACGTCTACCTTGCCCACTTCGACCTTTCCGTCGTACTTACCGGACAGGTCCTCAATGACCGGGCCCAGCATGTGGCAGGGACCACACCAGTTGGCCCAAAAGTCCACCATCATGAGCTTGCCTTCGTTCAGGCTCTTATCGAAACTTTCCTTATTGTAATGCTGCAGTGCCATAGTATACCTTCTTTCTTTTGTCCTTGGTTGTTGTACTTCTTTTTGATCAAGGGAAGGGAATTATTCCTTTCCCTGCAGGTCCAGATACTCGCAGGCGGACAGCGCTGCTACCAGCCCTTCCCCTACTGCTTTGGAGATCTGCAGCGGTCCGCCGGTGCAGTCCCCTGCGGCAAACACCCCTTTGATGTTGGTCGCCATGGTCCGGTCCACCTTGATGGCCCCGTTTTCGGTCTCCAGGGCGGGAAGCAGGTCCGTAGGGGCCAGCGCATCCCGCAAAATGAACACGCCGCTCACAGGGATCTCTTCCCCGTTGACTTCCAGGCCGGTCACGGCCTGTTCCCCTTTGATCATGAGCTGAGACGCCTTGACAAAGGGGATCTCCGGGTCCATGCCCTCCGGCTGTCTGGCCGCCACATAGGTCACCTGACAGCCCAGGCTCTTCAAATATTCTGCCTCGTGGGGCGCATCCTTGCTGCGGCCCACCACAGCCACCGGCTTTTCCCGGTAGAGCATCCCGTCGCAGGTGGCGCAGTAGCTCACGCCCCGGCCCAGGAAGGTCTCTTCCCCGGGATACTTCATCTGCCGCACCACACCGGGCGCCATAATGAGGGCCTTGCCCTGATAAACGTCGTTACCGATGGTGAGGGCAAAGCCATCCCACTCCATGAGAGAGATCACCCGGCCATTGACAAAATCTACGCCGGCTCTCTCCGCGTGGAGCTGGAACTCTTCCAGCATCGCCGCGCCTGTCATCTCGGGCATTCCCAAATAGTTGTCAATCCGCTTGGCCCGAGCCAGGGGGCTGTCCTGCCACCGATTGCCCACAACCAAAACGCTTTTATCCCGGCCGCGGGCGGTCACCGCTGCGGAAAGGCCCGCCGGGCCCGTTCCCAGCACGATCAAATCATATTTCATCGCTGCCACCTCATTTCATACCGTTCTGCTCTTATCCATAGGTATTTCACGTTTTCAACGGATTATCAATCTTTTTTCTGTTTGTATCATAGCAGAGTTCTCCTGTGTCCTCTGTGACTATGGCACAATCTTCCTCTTTTTTTCTATTTTCTGTGAGAAAACCATCTGCTGGATGGTTTCTCTTATGAAAGCACCCCACCGCCACACAGGCAGGCTGCATACCTGCCTTCCTCAGACACTTTATAGGAAAGGATGTGCCAACCTATGAAACGATCCGTCAAACGATGCCTCCTTCTCTTCCTTGCGGTGCTCACTGCCGTCGCTCTGCTGGGCGCCGGGCCGGCCACCCACGCCAGCAATAAAGACGACAAGGGCCAGTCCTGGCACTACGTAGGAAGCACCAGCTATCACGTCACCCCCCTCTCCAGCGGCACCGCCCTTCTCACGCGGGAGCCCACCAATGAGGATCTAGAGCCCTTTTACCAAGCCTTCACCGATCCCCCGGCCACGCCTCCCGAAACCTATGAAGCCCTGCTCCGCAAGGCCTTAGACATGAAACTGCTCCATCTGGACGAAGCAGGCGCCCCC
Source organism: Evtepia sp. (assembly GCF_034090835.1). Classification (GTDB taxonomy): domain Bacteria; phylum Bacillota; class Clostridia; order Oscillospirales; family Oscillospiraceae; genus Evtepia. The sequence goes on along the minus strand of NZ_JAXDRS010000030.1, from coordinate 802 downwards.
ATTCTCCACGACATCTCCTCCCAGCCAAAGCTCATCGCAGAAGTTCCCTCCTCCTGGCCTATCGTCGCCATGCAGGCTGAGGTAGACGGCCGCAAGGTGGTTCTCCCTGTGCCTTTCACCGCCAGCGAATACGTCCCGTTCTCCCTCCCCAACCAGGAGGGTATCCTCTACTCCTCTGATCGAGATCTTGTCCTGCTATGCGCCGACGGGACCACTCAGGTAGTCACTCCCCCGCTCTACCAGGGAAAAACCTACGATGAACTGTCAAAAGAATCCATCCAGCTCTTAGGCGAAAACTATTTGAACTGGAACGGTGCCTGTATTCCCAGCAAAGATGGCCGCTCTCTCGTCTATGTATCCAACAAAGAAGACAACATTAACTACGCGCTCTTTCTCCTGGACATAGCCTCCGGAACAGAAACGTTATTGGCTGCCGACACTTCTGCTTCCTATCACCCGGAAGGATGGCTGGATGACACGCACCTTTTCTGTTCAAAAGTCTTTTAAAGATTAACAGGCACTCGCCCTATCTCTCCATAACTCGCCATAAGTGCTACCCGTATTACCTTTTTGGGATTTCTACTTTCCTTAACTCAGCCTATCACTCCATAGCACTCCGTAAGTTTAGTATTACGATAGTATAAAGAAAAGCCTTAACCATTCATTCGTGGTCAAGGCTTTCGTTTTTACTGTATTTCTTCTATTTCGCCAGTATCTTTGTTTACATGGTATTCTTTAAGGAGCATACCGCTGAAAAGCAATTTTGCATCATGTTCTTCTTTGTCAACATATTCATACACAG
>NZ_JAXDRS010000029.1:0-58111 GCF_034090835.1 Evtepia sp. | reverse complement strand
ATATGAGCTTTTTTCATCTGTAGGGAAACATGAAACAATAAATATTCATGCCATATAGCTCTATTAATAGTTTACAGCCTTTTATTTTTAATTAAGAGCAACCAACTGTAGCACTAAGCATCCCTGCTTGTAGTACTTTTCAAGATATGGACGCTATTATGGCTCGAAGAATCTCCATCATATTCTGCAGATCGTTCCTGATATCTACACTTTGGACTATTCTTCCAAGAATCAGGTAGTCCATGGTTACATCGAAGTATCGACTAATCTCTACGAGTAGTTCTATAGATGGACTTCTTTCGCCATGTTCAAGTTTACGCAGGAACTGAATACTAATATTCAGATCAGATGCCAGTCGCTCTTGCGTGAACTTTCTGTTTATGTCCTTCTGATTCTCGCGGAGCATCCTTATTCTCATTCCGAAGGCTTTCATGTCAAATGTCATTTATGTAACCTCCAATCCTTTTTCTGATAAAACGAGGAAATCAGAAGAGGAAGGCGGATCCCGCAAGCCAACAAATTCGGCGGGTACAAAAACACCCGAGGCATTTCTGCTCCGGGTGTCACAAGGTTTTTTGTTCAGTTCAAAGTGCTTCAGCGGAAAATTCCACAGGAAAAACCGAAGTGAAAGCGTTATTCTCTTGATAGATTGATGGGTTTTATTTTCTGCTTTTCCAAACAACATGGAAATCGCCTGCCGCTCTGGAAAATAAATAAAGAGACAGAAAAGCGATGGGAAAGAGATTCCCATCACCTGGTTTCCAATAATCGTCTGATTTTTTTCGTATTTCAGTGTCGATTTGATACAAAAAAGCAGGCGTGGATGGTTTTTACCTGTCCGCGCCTGCTTCGTCAAATACGCCTTATCATGAAACTTTATGTCTACTTTTTGTTTTCGGATTATAACAGACGGCCAAAGATTATCATTCTCCCATTTTCCTTCAGAGTGGCGTTTCTATAGTATTGGTGCTGACAGCGTATGTATTTCAAATATAAAGATTTCCTTTGTCCCAACGTAATATGTCACCATCTTTCTGTCCTTTTATACGGAATCAATCACTTATCCTTTGTGCGGCAACAAGAAATCTACCATTTTCTGTATGGTAACTGCATGTTGACAGAATAAGAATCTGCTCTCCATAAACAGGAGTGATCCCGGAATTGTATTCGGAATGGTTTTTCAGCCAGTCAACGATTTCCTCAAACCTCACTTGTGTTAATTCTCCGGAATACTCGTAATAACGAAAGCCCGCCTCATCGTTATATAGGATTCGTGTCTCTAAGGCGGCAAAAACCTCATATGTCCGCTGCTCTGTCAAAGTTGTGAAGGTAAAAGTCGGATTTTCCTGAAAGAATTCTTTTTCACGATAATAATCCAGCGTTCCGAACATCGTATCAGTTCTCATGTTATGGCTGTAGATGATAAAACAATCACTGTCAATCGTGCTGTTTGCGCCAACGAAAGGAGTGCCACCCCTCGAATCACTGCCGTCAAAGGCTCTTCTCAGATAGTATTCTGGATCATCAGGCGTGTGCATTACAGGATAGTCAATGTTCGTATTTTTTATACTCAGCCATCCTACAAAGTCATTATTCTGCTCATACAGTGGGGCATACCGTGTATATATAACTTCTTTGATTCCCTCGGTTGCGGTTGCCATGGCCGGTTCTCTCGCCGAAGGAACACTATCTGTTGCGATGGATGGGTAATTGATTGTATCCCTGTCAGTTGATGTTTCGGCAGCAACTGCCGATGCCAGTTTTTTGAATGCATCGTTCTCCATCCGTCCTTCTGCGTATATTTTAATAATCATGGTGACCGAGATGAGGAAGATTACCCCAAGTAACAGTATGGCTGACGGATAAGTCTTCTCTAATGCCAATTTTTTTCTCGGTATCGAACTTCTTTCTCCTTTTAATTTGGATGTAAGGTCAAATATTTTCATGCGCGAATCACTTCCTGAGGTTTGTCTGGATATGTAAGAAAGGCTGGGCTGTTACGCCCAGCCCTTCTTATGTTCGGCTTGCATAGACGGATTATCGCTCTTTCCGCTTTAAAGTGTGCCTTCTACAAATCAGGAGCCCTGTCATTCCCAACAGAGAGGAGAAAGCCAGTGTGCACCAGAGTACCAAGTTACTGTTATCTCCTGTTTTGGGCAAGCTATTATTTGTACTTGTGTTTGGCACTTTAGGTTTTTCAGTATTTGGTGGTGTTGGTGGTACTGGCGGAGTTTCTTTCTCATTGGTTATAGTAAGCCCATCTTTCATGCTTCCTCCATAGACTACCTTATACTGCTTGCCATCAAATTTAATGGCATTACCATCTTCTCCTACTTCTTTAACTGTGTATCTGTAGTAGTCTGTACTTCCAAATCCATTTGCCACTGCAAGATTTTTGAATACTCCGCTCCAGTTATTACCTGTATTTAATTCAAGTGTTTTTCCTGTAGGATTACCATCTTTATATAGTTCTACGGTAATTTTTTCCGTTGGAGCTGTAAAGGTGTTTCCTTTATGGTCTTTCCATAGCTTTGTTACCTTGACTTCCCTAATTGGAGGGTCCATAGGTGTCCATGGTTTTTCCTTTTGATTAGTGATGGTAAAGCCGTCTTTCATGCTTCCGCTATAACTTACCTTAAACCACTTACCATCAAGTTTAATGGAACCTGTTGTTTCTCCGATTTCCTTTACTGTATATTGGTAATAATTGGTGCTTCCCAGTCCATCTGCTACTTCAAGGTTCTTAAACTCTCCTATCCAGTTATTATCTTTTCTCAGTTCAAGTTTCTTTCCTGTGGCTACTCCGTCTTTGTATAGTTCTACTTCTATTTTTTCAACGGGAGCTTCGTTCATGTTGTTTCCTGAAATATCTTTCCACTCTTTAGTTACCTTAACATCTCTTGTCGGTGGTATCATCGGTGTCCATGGTGTTTTTTCCTTATTGGTAACGGTAAAGCCTTCCGACATTGTTCCGTCATAAGTTACTTTGAACCATTTACCATCAAATTGAATAGCAGAGCCAATTTCCCCTACTTCTTTAACAGTATACTTATGAATGGCAGGATTTTCTATTGACTCATAGACTTTCAGTTTTTCAAAGGTTACCGTCCAGTTATTATCCTTTGTAAGCTCCTTTATGTCTCCTGTGGCAGTTCCGTCTTTATACAGTTCTACTTTAATCTTATCAACAGGAGCTTCGTTCAAGTTACTTCCTGAAATATCTTTCCACTCTTTAGTTACCTTAACATCTCTTGTCGGTGGTATCATCGGTGTCCATGGGGAAAGTTTTTTGTTGATAACGGTTAATCCGTCTTGCGTGTTTCCTCCGTAGCTAACTTTGTACCAATTTCCTTCAAGCTGAATAGAATTAGCTGTTTCTCCTACTTCTTTTACGGTGTAAATATACTCATTTCCTTGGGCATCCGTCTTATCAAGGGCTGTCCAAGTATGTGTAGTTGTTCCGTTTGTTAATTCAATTGGACTTCCCTCATTTTGTCCATTCTTCAAAAGCTGCAACTTAATGGCAGGATGATTTCCTGTTACATCTTCCCATTCTTTGGTTACTTTTACCTTTGTTTTATCTTGTGTGTTTTTTATTACAAGGACTCCTGTTGGATCCGTTTCATAACTAACAGTATATCCTTGCGGTATAGTTTCTTCTTCCACAGTATATACAATTTCTGTATCTGTTCCCGGTTGATATTTTCTTAAGTTTTCAAAGGTATGTGTCCATGATGTTGCTTCCGTCAATTCATGACGAGCTACTTCTGTTCCGTCTGCCTTTAGAATTGCTGTAACAGGTGACACTGTTGCTCCAATCCACCGTTTTTCTACAGTAATATTTGTTTTTACAGGTTCATTTTTAATGGTTTGCACACAAACTCCATCTGACGTAACGGTTACTTCATATTCTGTTGCGTTATCCAAGATATATCCGTCCGGGGCATCAATTTCCTTGATTTTATATTTGCCCGGAATCAATTTATTAGATAATATTTCTCCATTAGTTCCTGTAGTTAATTCAAATGTCGAATTATCAACTAATTTTGTTATCAAGAATTTAGCATTGGCAAGTTTGATTTCATTTTTATCGGCATCTACTTTAATAATTTTTATTTTGCTCGTTAAATCTCCTTGTCCCTGTCCACCTGAACCAGCTATTGAAAAACTAGATTTTTTTTCTACACTTTCACCATCAGCTTCCAACTTAGCTGTATTTTTTAATTTTAATCCCTCTCTGTAGGTCGAATTATATCTAAGTATAAAATGTCTATTTTCTATATTCCCCATATTGTATGTGAAGCTAGTTTTATCAGGCGATAATACGACTTTGTCACTTATATCTGTAGTTGAAAGTACTTTTCTGACATTACCATATTCATCCATCTCTACTTCTTCTAATTTGAAATTTCCCGCCACATACTCTATTCCCGTCATGTCGCCACTTTCTGATGTTAACTGATCAGTAATGACTACATTATTCAATATTCCTTTTCGATGGTTGATTCTAATAGTCCACCTAACATATCCTTCATTTGATAAAGTTTGTCCTACCCATTTATTAAGAATTTCATTATTTAAAGGATTTTGTGGCGTAGACGGAGCTATCGGAACAATGATGGTAAAAGGATACGAGCCTATTGCAATGGCAATCTCATGATTGCCCGGAGCATTTATAATGGTAGTATTAAAATTTGCATTCAAATACATTGACCCTTTGATATCATATCTGTCTTCAACATACTTTGTGAAAGTAACCTTGATATTTCCTCCGCCCGGGGTGCCGGGTGTAACAACTGCTTTTGCTACTACATCTGTTCCGTTTGGAGCTAAAATATCAAAATTACAAGCTGAATCGTTCGTCGGGAATCTAAACTCATCCGGTAACGTGATATTAAAATAATCGCCTTCCTTTAATTCATTTTGATAATAACTTGCATCCCAAGAAATACTTAATTTCAAAAAGTCATTCACCTTAAAACCGTCCGGTGGCACTTCCCCTGTACTTTTTGTAATAGTAAAATTAGTGATTTTAGTTTCCACCTGTTCCAACCCCGCTGCAAACACCGTTTGCGTTGGCATAAAAACTCCCAAAAGCATAACAAACACTAAGAAAAATGAAGTTAGCTTTTGTATATTACCTCTTTTCTTCATTTGCTTTCAATCTCCTTTCTCGTTTGTTGTTTCAGACTTTGGAAATAAATTTAGACTTTTATTTACAGCCAATTATGCTGTGAGCATCTGCCTAAATATAAGAAAAAATCTATTTTTTGTATTGTAGCATAAACCGGTCGGAAAAGTCTACTTTTTTGACATTTTCTCAGATTATATTTTGATTACAACTTTTGAACCTAAACACAGGTTCTTGCATTATACTTATAAAAGTGGACACATAAGAAAACAAATGTACCATTAACTTAGACACCAAAAGGAGGTATATTTATGTCCACAAGAAATCACTATGACGAGGATTTCAAACGAACCCTCGTAGAACTTTATCACAACGGTAAAACACAAGCTTCGCTCATCAAAGAATATGGGGTATCACAATCAGCGCTCATAAAATGGATTAAGCAGTATTCAACCGTAGAAACAGACAGCGGAGAAGTTCTTACAGCCAAGCAAGACAAAGAACTTCAAAAGCGTATGGCTCAGCTGGAGGAGGAAAATCAAATATTAAAAAAAGCGATTGCAACATAGTCAAGTAAATGGACACATTTTTTAAATATATTTTTGTGGAAAGGCAGAATTATCCCTGCCTTTCCATATAAAAAGCAGAATGCTGCCTTTTTTCACGAGTCTTCAGTTGCCTGCTCCTGCTGCGTGTCCGAAGAGGGAGCGGAAGCATCGCTTCCAGCGGCAGGGGAGAGAGGGAGGCGGCGTTCGATGCGCTCAAGCATATTGGCTGCAAATTTTTTGCCGCCGAATCCGAAGGAGAGGCCAAAGGCCACAGCGACGGCGCCGATCACCACGATGAATCCGGCGTTGACCAGTTCTTTGGCGATCCCCAGCTGACTCAACATCATGAAAGCGCCCACCACGAGGATGGCGGCCTTTACGATGGTGGCGCACAGGGCGCTGTATTTTTGAAGGAACTTCGAGGCGATGAGGCTCAACGCAACGGCACCCAGGATAATGATGAGGCCTGCCAGGGCGTTTGGCATATAGGCGATCACGGCCTCGCCGATCCCCGAGAGGACCTGCAGATGGAGAACATTGACCGCCTCAACCAAAAAGAACAGGATAACAACGACATTGACGATCCGGCCTGTGAGGTTCGAAACCGAGACGGCATGGGCCTTCGGCTCCAGAAGCGCAGAGACTTTCGAATCGATGCCCGAGGCAGACAGCAGTTTTTCCACGACCTGTCCGGCCAGTTTTCCAATGAAAATACCCAGGATGGCGATCACGATGCCAACTGCGATGTTGGGCATAAACTGGATGATGGTGTTCAGCATGGCGATTGCCGGCTGAGAGATGGCTGCGATGTTGAGCACGCTCAGCGCTGCGATCACCACCGGGATCAGGATCAGAACATAAATGACATACGCAACGGTGGAAGAGAGCTCTGCGGTCTCAGGCACAGAGATGCCCAACCGTTCCTGCAGTCTGTCGATCCTGGCCTTTTTTAAGACGGGGACCAGAAGCTGCCGGATCAGGTTGCTGATCCGGATCCCTACGATCAGGATGATCGCAGCGGCCAACACATTGGGAACATATCCCCAGACGTTATTTAACAGTGCCAGCAGAGGGGCGGATACGGAATGCAGGTCCAGGGAATCGAGGATTCCAGGGACAAACAGCAGAAATACCAGCAAGTAAGCCAGTTTGCCCACAAACACTCTGGTTGCCTCTGCGTCTTTGGTGTGGACGACTTTCCCGACGAATGCCTTCTTCATCAGCCGCATCACGAGAGATTTCACGATGGCGGAGACGATAAAGGCCAGGAGCAGAACGATCAGCGCTTTGATGATCGCCCAAAAGCTCATGGGAAAGAATGAAATGAAATTATCCAATAGGTCAGGCATGGGAAACACCCCTTCTCTTTCTTTGATTTTTGTTGCACCAGACTTTTGCAATCAACATATGGATCCATCAAATCACTTTTATGGAACATGATCCCCCCTCTGATAAGCGTACTGATCCATGGGTTCTGTTGGGGAGGGCGCCCCCTCCCGCAGGTGAACTGGATAGGGGAAGGCAGTGGCCTTACCATCTATATGACCACATTATCATACTGGTCATATAAAGTAAAGAAAAATCCCGGTAAAACCGCACTTCTTTGCTATGGGGCTGGACGATCAGGGCCCTGGCCCTGTGACGGTCCTTCCAACCAAAGCGGAGTTTTTTTCGAGGTGCGATGCAGTGGAACCCGTTTTTTGACTTTTGAGAAATCGACGGTGATGATATTTCCTGAGATATCAGCTACCACATTCTTCTCCAAAGCGGTGTGGCTGCCCTTCTTGTCGCTGCGTTTCATGGCCTCTCCTTCTTTCTCGGAGGAAGGGAACCATCCTTATGAGGACAATTCGTTCCCTTCGCAAACGACCTCCTTGAGTTTTTTTCCTGGTTTAAACGTTGGGACCTGTGTTGCGGGAATGGTGATTTTTTCCTTGTTTTTAGGGTTCACGCCGATTCTCGCCGCACGAGGTTTGACTTGAAAACTGCCAAACCCGGAGATGATGACTTTTTCTTTTTTTCCCAACCCCTCTGTGATCACCGCAAACAGTAGTTCCAGTACCTCTCGTACTTCGCTTTGCGTCAGATCACTTCTTTGGGACAGTTCCACGATCAAATCTCTTTTGTTCAAGACTGGACTCCTTTCCTGTTATTGATTGGCTCATTGAGATCAGACGATCCAAAGGAGAATAGCGTGGCGCTATATGACCATATTACCGTAATAGTCACATAAAGTAAAGTTTTAAGTGGACTGAAGAAACGAATCTTTTTGCCTTTCCTCCGGCTCCGGCACAGTTGGTTGGGCTGCGCCGGGGGTCTCTTCTGCTTGGGGGTGCTATACTTCGGGCGGGGAAAGGGGTTTTAAACCTGACGATTTTATGATGGAGTATAAATAAGGGTTGCTTTTTCATCAGGAGTATGATATACTGCACAAAACATAAAAAGAACCGTCTATCAAAGAAAGGCTTTTGTTATTGCGTGATACCACGCATTATAAAAGCCTTTCTTTTTTACTAATTTGGTTCTTTTTTCCATAGAGAGAAAGAACCGTCGCAGAAGAAAGGCTTTTGTTTTATTGCTGTTTGGCATGCATAGAGGCCTTTCTTTTTTTATATCGTATCCGCGCTCTGCGCGATACAGGAAATACACCCCATGTCATAAGGAGGATCACAATGGATGTTATCAAGGTAGTGAGACGAGATGCACAGGAAAAAGCAAACAAACTGCGGAAGCGTGGCATTGTGCCCTGCTGTGTCTATGGTGGGGATCTGAAGGAGTCGATTTCCATCCAGATGGAGGAACAGGATGCCAGCAGACTGTTTCGGACCAAAAGAGAGGGGAGCAAAGTAGGCCTTGACATTGACGGTCACGTTATCCTCACACAGATCAAGGAAAAGAAGCGATACCTCAGCGGTGAGGCGGAGCACGTCAGTTTTCAGGCGCTTTCAGAGGATAAGAAGGTCAACAGCATTGCGCATATCTTTTTGAAGAATACCGACCTGGTTCCGGGGAACCTGTCGCAGCTGCTGTTTGAAGTTCCGTTTTCTTCCCTCCCTGAAGATATGGTCGACACCGTTACGATCGACATTGCGGGCCTGCCGGCCGGGACCATCCTCACCGTCAAGGACATCCCGGAATTCCAGAACGAGAAGATCGACCTGCAGATCAAAGGGGACAGCGTGGTTGTACGGATCTCCGAGAGAAGACGCGCGGGGTTGCATGAGGAACAGGCACAGGAGTAATGGATCCGGAGATGCAAAGGGCCTCTGTGTCGTGCGTGCGCATGGCATAGAGGCCCTTTGGTCAGAAAGGAGTATGAGATGCAGTTGATCGGCCAGCCTATCAAGCACAATCAATTCGGTAAAGGTATCGTTACCGATTGGCAGGATACCATCATTACGGTCTGCTTTGACATTGGGGAAAAGAAATTCATTTATCCTGACGCCTTTGCAGAGTTCCTCGTTTTAAAAAATGATGGCATCCAGAAACAGATCCAGGCACTGCTGGATGATCGCGAAGCAAAAAAAGAAGAGGAGCGCACCATTTTTCGAGAAATGCAGGAGCGCAAATACCTGCTGAAAAACCTGAAGACCTCACCCCAGTCCCAGGCGGTGTTCGATGTAGAAGCTGAAAAGGCGGAGGAGGTGCTTTCTTCCTGGTCGGTGTCCACGGGATGCTATTTCAGCGGGTATTCCCGGGGCTTTCCCCGGGTCCCGGACCGGTTGACGCCGCACTCCATGTGTCTGCTGACCGTACGGGAGAAGGAGCAGCCGGAGACCGAGCGGAGAATCATTGGGGCGTTTATGGTGAAAGAGGATTTCCTGGGCATTTATTGCCGGGACGGGATGGTCCCGTCCCATCCCGACCATCGGCTGAAGCTGCCGCTGGACCAGCAGCCCCTGTTCTGGCCATACATTGCCCATGAGGTCCAGAAACAGCGATGGGGAAAGGTCGCCTTCAAATATATGTCGAAGTACATTGCGGAAAGGATCCTCTTTGACATCAAGCATCATGTGGACGAGGAAGAGGCAAAAAATGCGGAGGAATTCTATCGATACTTTTGTGAAGTGAACCGCCTGCACCTGAAAACGGAGGTGGAAAGCATCGATGAGCCTGATTTCTGAGCTTTTTTCCGGCGCCGCCCTGTGGGTCTGGGTTTGTATGGCCGTTGGCAAACTGGCGGAAATGGGGTTGACCGCTTTGCGGCAGCAGGGGATGCTTCCGGGATTCCGGGTTCCAGGGTCCATGCTTGTGATGCTGGAGTATGCCTGCTGGCTGTGTGCCGCCGCAGCGGCGCAATTGGGCGAGAAAATAGCGTGATGGGTCTTGTCCCGTCACGCTATTTCTGTGGTTGCCGATGGTTAGTACCCTCCTCTGTCGGGCCTTTTTGTGTATGGAGGACCGTGGAACGGGGCCTACTTTCTTCCCACCAGCATCTGGGACCTGCCCAGCATCATCGCCCCTGCCCGCCGGCGGGAACCAAAGGCTTCCCGGGCGGTGTCCACCAGCTGCACGTCCTGGTAGCCCCTGTCCCGAAGTTCCTGTGCGAATGCCTCCATGTCTCCGTACATCTGGGGTCTCATCTCGTCGTTCAGCGCAAAGACACCCCCTTTTTTCAGCACCCGCAAGGTCTCCATCAGCAGTGCCTGCTTGTCTGTGCCCATTATGTTGTGGTAGACATAGTTGCTCACCACAGCGTCAAAGCTCTCGTCGGGGAAAGCCAGCTTCTTTGCGTCTCCGTGCTGGAAGCGGCACCGGGTGCCCACCCCCTCGCTGGCGGCGTTTTTCTCGCAGAGAGACTGGCTGTAGTGGTAGAGTGCGCCCCAGTAGTCCATGCCCACCACCTGGGCCGACGGCCAGATCAGGGCCGCCCGAATGGACAGGGCCCCGGAGCCGCAGCCCACATCCAGCAGCCGCCCTGTTCCGTCGTAGTCCAGATGGGAGAGAACAGTCTGATGGACACGGTCCATCATACCGCCGCCGCCAAAGGCGTATTGCCATCTGATCCAGGTGATCCAGCCCAGCAGCGCCAGCAGCAGGGCCGCCGCAGCAAAAACCATCACCCCTGGCACCACCAGCCGGAACGCAGCAAAAAAGAGAACAGCCAGCAGAACAGATAGGGCCAGCAGCCCTCCTGTTATGTAGAATACGGGGGTTGACATCCAGCTCCCATAGTCTTCTCCGTGGGTGCCCAGGCGGATGGCTGCCTGTCGGGCCTGGGTTTCTTTCATGGGATCATCTCCTTATCCGTTGTACGCAGAAAAACGAAAGGGAGGACCACCGGTTCATGTGGTCTCGGTCCCGGCAGGTCCGCCCAACTTCAGGTGAATCATCTTCACCATCCCCAGGCGGTCAGAGAGTTTCATGCTGAGCTTTGTGGAAAGATGCAGTCCCTGCTGCGGGATATGCTGGTAGTAGGGAGTCTCCGACAGCACACGAACGGCCTGGCTGGCTTTTGCGGCCAGCGCCTGTGCATCGTCCACATAGAAGAACAGTTCCGCCTCCCCGTGGCGGAGGGGCGCTTATGACTGCCCGGTCTGTTTGAGAGAGAACAGAGGAACAAGGAACGGGAGCCATTCCTCTGGTCAAACCCAGAGGGATGGCTCCCGTTTTTCTATGGAGGGGCGGTCCGCGTCCTGACCCTGGTATTGGGAAGGAACAGCGGATCGGTTCGGGACCTCCGGCCCCTTTTGGGGACTGTGCGGTTACACTTTGAAGGCAATTCGGATGACCACGGCGCAGGTGGTCTCCTTCAGCAGGTCAGGCACATCCAGCAGTTCCGGGGCCCTGATCTCCTTAACAGGGCCGTTGTCAAAGTTGGCCACACCCAGAACACAGTCGGTCCCTGGGGGCGCAGGGATGGGCGGCTTCTCGGTGTAGGCGTTGAAGACGCTGTTGTTCAACGTCTGCGGCAGATCGAACTGGGCTGTGACTGTCTCGGCGGCGTCGCTCTCCAGATAAACGGTGGCGCTGTTCTCGGCATCGTCGCCGACCCCGTTTATGTTCACGGAGAAGGCCAGCTTGGTGGCCTCCTTAGGGATGGTCAGGGGTACGCTCTCGGTGCATGCTCCGTTTTCCCACAGCTCTGCCGTGGCGATGGCATGGGAGACGTCGAAGCCCAGCTGGACGTCGTATTCAGCGCGGGTCGGGGTGGGGTTCTCGCTTGGGCGATAGGTCAGACAGTCACTTTTGCGGACGTCCTGGCTGCCGCAGGCGGCCAGGGAGACCAGCAGGACAAGGCTCACAAGGGATAGAACGAGTTTCTTCATGGCAGGGTCCTCCTTTTCTGCGGTGGGCGGGAAGGGCAGGGCCGTATGGCCCGAGGGATATGCTTTATTATAAATTATACCAGGAAAACAGGAAACTGTCGAGAGAAGCCTTGACAAAAGGCTCTATATAGTGTAGACTAACATTGCTCTACAAGATGTAGATTGGAGGGCTTGCTATGAAAAGTATGGGAAAGCTGGAGGCGCGCTTTGCCGATCTCATTTGGCAAAATGAGCCCATTGCCTCCGGCCAACTGGTCAAAATGGCGGAGCGGGAACTCAACTGGAAATCCACCACCTCCTATACGGTGTTAAAGCGCCTGTGTACCCGGGGGCTTTTTCAGAACCAGGGAGGGAAGGTGACCTCGCTCCTGTCCCGGGAGGATTTTTACGCGATGCAAAGCGAGCAGTTTGTGGAGGAGACCTTTGACGGCTCCCTGCCCGCCTTTGTGGCTGCCTTCGGCAAACGAAAAGCATTGACAAAGGAGGAAGTGGAGCAGTTGCAGCGCATCATTGACGACATGCGGAGGTGAGCCTATGTTCTTGTCTGCTTTTTTATCGACCCTGCTGTATATGACGCTGACCGCCAGCCTTGCCATTGGGATGGTGTTCCTGGCCCGGATGCTTCTGGACAAGTCTCCGAAAATCATTTCCTACGCCCTGTGGGGTGTGGTGCTCTTCCGGCTGCTGTGTCCTGTGTCCTTTGCCTCAAACCTCTCCCTCTTTGGCTGGGCGGGGATCCCCACCCACTACCAAAGCCCCGGGGTGAGCTCCATGGTGTACCAGACGACGGAGTACACCTAGCCGGACGAATCCCTTTCCTGGAACGGCCAGGCGGCAGCGCCTCCGGCGCTGGACCAGACCACGGTCATTGTTTCCGGAATCTGGCTGGCAGGATTGCTTGCCATGGGCGTCTATGCGGCGGTCTCTTACCGCCGTTTGCGCAGGAAGCTGGTGACAGCATCCTTGGTCCGGGACAATATTTACCTGTCGGACGAGATCCCAACCCCCTTTGTCCTGGGCCTGTTCCGCCCCAGGATCTATCTGCCGTCCTCTTTGTCCCAGGAGGAGCAGGACTATGTGCTGCTGCACGAGCAGCACCACATCAAACGGCGGGACCCCCTGTTCAAGGGCCTGGCCTTTCTGGCTTTGGCGGTCCACTGGTTCAACCCTGTGGTCTGGGCGGCCTTTGTGGCGGCCAGCAAGGACATGGAGATGAGCTGTGACGAGGCGGTCGCCCGGAACCTGGAGAAGGAGAACATCGCGGACTATGCCGCCTGTCTGCTTCGTCTTACTGCCAGGGCCTCCATGGGGACCCGTCTCCCTCTATCCTTTGGAGAGGGAGACACCAAACAGCGGGTCCGCAACCTGGCCCGATGGACCAAGCCCGCTCTGAAAGGGGTGATCCTGACGGTGGTCCTCTGCGCTTTGCTGGGGGTATCCCTTTTTACCAACCCCAACACTGCGGTGGACCCGGAGGTCACTGACATTCTCAGGGAGACCCTGACGGAGGAGGGCTATGCCAGGGCAGGGGTATCCTTCTGCGAGGTGGTGGACTGCAAGATCCTGGGTCAGGAGACCCGGGGCAAGGAGACCACCCTCTATTTTCTGCTGGCCAATCGGAGATATCGAATGGGACAGGAGCTGGAGTCTGTGGGCGGCAGCTATGGTCCCGCTGCCATGACGGTGGAGAAAGGGGAGGATGGGTACCATCTGACCGAGTTCTGGACCCCCATGGATGGGGATCTCCGTGACTCGGGGGTTCTCAACAAGTTCCCCGCCTATCTTTGGTTAAGAGCCTTTGACAGCCGGTATGCCTGGTTCCAGGATGAGCGGATCGAGCGCCGGGCCCAGCAGTATTTTGAAACGCCGGAACCCGGTTCCCTACTGTTCAATGAATAACGAAAGACAAAACAGGCAGGATATGTCCTGCCTGTTTTGCTTGATAGGGGGTGCCTCTTGACAAAGGGCGGCCACTGTGTCAAAGTGCAGATAACGTATCATGAAGAAAACTGGGCGGGGATGCCCCAAAAGCAGACAGGGATATTCTTTCCTCCCTGCTTGCATGGGGCCCCATATTCCCCCATGACCCTGGCATACGAAGGAAAACAGAAAGAAGGGAATTCTATGTGTACAGCGCTGACCTTTTCCCAAGGAGGGCTCTACTTTGGGCGCAACATGGACTTGGAGTATCACTTTGGCGAGCGGGTGGTGATCACCCCTCGGGGGTACCGGTTGGAGACCCAGCGGGAGGGGACGCTGTCGGTCCGCTACGCCATGATCGGCATGGCCACGGTGGTGGAGGACTACCCCCTCTACGCAGAGGCGGCCAACGAGAAAGGGCTTTTCATGGCGGGATTAAATTTTCCCGGCAACGCCCGGTACGGGACCGGAGAGGGGCCCCGGGCCCTCACGCCCTATGAACTCATTCCCTTTGTGCTGGGGACCTGCGCCACTCTGGCCCAGGCCAGAGAACTGCTGGGGCAGGTGACCCTGCTGGACCATCCCTTCCGCCCAACCATGCCCCTGGCGCCCCTTCACTGGATGGTGTCCGACACATCTGGGAGCCTGGTGGTGGAGTCCACGGCAGAGGGGGTACAGCTGTATGAGAATCCCTACGGGGTGCTCACCAACAACCCGCCCTTCCCTTTCCACCGGGAGAACGTGCGGCAGTACCTCCACCTGTCGGCGGATGCCCCGGAAAACCGCTTTTCTCAGGCCCTGCCTCTCACCCCCTTTGGCCAGGGGATGGGCGCCCTTGGCCTGCCGGGGGATTTTTCCCCCGCATCCCGGTTCGTGAAGGCTCTGTTCTGTAAGATGAACAGCCAGTGCCAGGAGGACCCGGCCGCCTGTGTAACCCAAGTGTTTCACATTTTGGACGCGGTTGCTATGGTGAAGGGGGCGGTGCTGACCCCGGAGGGCAAGCCTGACGTGACCACCTATTCCTGCTGCATCCAGGCGGAGACTGGGACCTATTACTACAAGACCTATGAAAACAGCCAGATCGTCCAGGTGGACCTGACCGAGGCGCGAAGGACCGCCCCCGGCCTTACGGTCTTTCCTCTGCGCAACACCCCACAGTTTCTGGTAGAGGAAGGGCGCTGAAACAGACATCCCCAGGCAGACCCAAATGGGTCTGCCTGGGGATGTTTTACGTGTGTTCCAGGAGCCGGTCCAGGTAATGGCGGGCGGCTTTGGAAAAAACCTGCTGCTTTTTCCACACGATGTGCATATCGGCCTCCAGTTTGGGGGAGAGGGGGCGGAAGCAAAGGGGACTGTTCTCGGAGCTGTGGATGATCTGGTCCAGCCCCAGGGCGTACCCCATGCCGTCCTCCACCATGAGGGAGCCGTTAAAGAGCAGGCTGTAGGTCCCCACGATGTTGAGCTGAGACAGCTCCGCCCCGAACCACTGGGTGAGCAGGGGTAGCCTTCGCTTTGGCGGGAGAGGATCAGGGGCTCGCGGCGGAGAAGCTCGGGGGTGATGGCGTCATACTGGGACAGAGGGCTGTCTTTCCGCATGAGGACGCCCCAGGTATCCTGATGGGGCAGGGGGATGGCATGGTATTTGGTGGGGTCCACCGGGCCGAAGAGCAGACCGAAGTCGATCAGCCCCCGGTCCAGCTGTTCACAGACGTCCCGGCTGTCGCCGCTGGAGATGTGGAAGCGGACGTGGGGGAAGGTCTTTTGCAGCGCCCGGGCAGGTTCCGTGAGGAAGTGGACCCCTACGGTCTCTCCGGCGCCGATGTAGATGTCTCCGGCCAGGGCCTCGTCCTGCTGAGAGAGTTCCTGCTCGGTTTTCCGGACCAGGTCCAGAATCTCCTCCGCCCGCTTGCGCAGCAGTATCCCCTCCGGGGTCAGGGAGAGGCTGTGGCTTCCCCGGATAAAGAGGGGATGGCCCAGAGCGGCTTCCAGGTCCCGGATCTGCCGGGAGAGGGTGGGCTGGGTGATGTGGAGGACGTTGGCGGCATTGGTCATGCTGCCCTCTCGGGCGATGGTGAGAAAATAGTTCAGGACCCGCAGTTCCATAAGCTCCCTCCTGTGAGGATGATGATAGGGACAGTATAGCCAACCTTCCCTGTGGGTTCAAGGGTGGGTCAATCTTTTTTCAGCAGGCCAACAAGGGCGACAAGGACCTCTGCTGCAAAGGTACATAAACCAAGGGTATAATAGGAGGATCCCTCCCCGGCGTCCATAAAAAAGAAGCCGATCATACAGAGCAAAAAGCCAAAGAGAATGATCTTTATGGATTTCATAGAACACACCTCGCCGCAGATGTTAGATGGTCGGGGGGAGTGGGGGAAGCCCCCCTGTTCCCGGCCTTCTGTGCCGGGGGTTGGCCCATTCCTCCCGTTTCCTGTATTTTATCATAGTGGGAAAAGAAGGTCACGCCTTGGTTGATGGTCTCCGCAGCGGAGGCCGACCTGGCTGGGTCCATCCGGGAGTCTGCCGGCTAAGGCCGTCAGCATTTTCTCCAAGGGATGAGAGGGCCGCCCTCTCTCCGCTATCATGGATACAAGAAACCCGGCAGAGAGCGCAAAGCGTTCTCTGCCGGGTTTCCTCTATTGGGAAGAAAGGAGAAACACGGGGAGACAGAGGCTGAGACCGACCTCTGCTTCCCGCAGGGAGAAGAAGGCGGATGTTACCGCAGGGAATGAAAAGACCCCTTGGTCTGTTTGGACCACCGGCGGAACAGCGCCAGCGGACCGGGGGAGGCAAAGCGGGTTTGGAGGGCTTCGCCGAAGAAGAGGTTAATTTTTCTGGCAAGAAAACCCACCAGCAGGGCAGAGAGGAAGGTGCCCTCCCGGACACCGGCGAGGCTATGATAGAGCAGGAGACCCAGCAGAGCGGCGGAGACCGCCATGGTGGAATCCAGGGCGATTTTGGTTTTTCCGAAATCGGTGTGCCAGGTAAAGGAGATGGCTTTTACGGTGCACTCTCCCGGGAGCATGACCACGTTGGCGGCCATTTCCATAAAAACACCGATCCCGAGCACCAGGCAGCCCAGGAGCAGAAAAAGAAACTGGACGGGATAGGTCTGGGGATGGAGGAAGGAGAGCAGAGCCATGGAGAGGTCGATAAAGAGGGAGAACCCCAGAGAAACGGGGAGCTGGAGCCAGAAGGGCTTGGGGAACTGCTTTCTCAGGATCAGCAGCTGGATCCCGATCAGGAGAAGACTGAAATAAAGGGTGAAGAGCCCCAGGGAGGGGGAGAAGCCGATGCTGAGGGTATACGGGATGCTGGAGATGGGAGAGGTCCCCAAGTCGGCTTTGGTGATAAAGCTGATGCCAAGGGAGTTGACAAACAACCCAACGATGAAAAAGGCGTATCTGCGGCTCAATTCGGTTCGATTCACTGTAAGTCCTCCGTGTCAGTCATCCATTGGCAGGCCTGTTTCAGCCCTTCCAACAGGGGCTGGCGCAGGCTGGGGTCCAGCTTGCTCAGGAGGGCCTCTGTCTGGGATTCCAGCACCTGCCGGACCTCCTTCTGCTTCTGCCAGCCCAGCGGAGTGAGAAACACCCGGCTGGCTCGCTTGTCGCCTGGGACACTCTGGCGGTAGATGAGCCCTTTGTCCTCCATGCGGCTCAGCAGGCCGGAGAGGGTGGCGGGTTCGATCTGGCAGCCGGCGGCAATGGCCCGCTGAACGGCGCCGTCGTGAAGGCCCAGGTAATCCAGTACCTTGGGTTGTCCTGCGGTGAGGCCGGACTGAGACAGGGCAGCCATGACGCTGCGCTGGAAGAGGCTCTGGGTGACCATAAGGAGATAGTGGAAGCTGGTATCCATGGCATACCCTCCGATAGTTTGGATGCGAATGATTAGGATACTAATATTTTAGGCGCGATGAGGGAGCTTGTCAACCCCCAAAGTGACAAAGCGCCCTGGGGAAGAGACAGTTGAAAAATGGGGAGAGGAGGGGTATGATAATCATAATACCCCGGACAGGAAGAGAAGAACGGCGCTGCCCGGGGAGGAGGTGCCCTATGATCGAAGAAATTTTAGCGTATAACAAACAGTTCGTGGCGGACAAAGGCTATGAGCAGTATGCCACCAGTAAATATCCGGATAAAAAGCTGGCCATTCTCACCTGCATGGACACCCGGCTGACCGAGATGCTCCCGGCAGCGCTGGGCCTGAAGAACGGCGACGCCAAGATCATCAAGAACGCCGGGGGCGTGGTGGCCACCCCCTTTGGCAGCGTGATCCGCAGCCTGCTGGTGGCCATCATTGAGCTGGGCGTGGAGGAAGTCATGGTCATCGGCCATACGGACTGCGGTGTGCAGCACATCGACAGCGAGATGATGATCGGCCACATGAAGGCCCGTGGGGTCCCCCAGGAGTCCATTGACCTCATGCGCTACTGCGGCATTGACTTTGAGAAGTGGCTGTCGGGGTTTGACACGGTGGAGCAGTCCGTGGAGGATACGGTGGACCTGATCCGCAACCATCCCCTCATCCCTGCGGACGTGAAGATCGGCGGCTATATGATCGACACGGAGACCGGCGAGCTCCATGTGGTCTGCTGAGAGAAGGCGGTTCTCACAGAGCGTGCCTCTGTAGAAATAGGGGGGCAGAGGACTGCCCCCCACAACAAAAGGAAAGGTGAGGAAACATATGAAGGTTGGAATTCTCCGGTGCACCCAGACCGAGGACTACTGTCCCGGCACCACCTGCTTCAAGCTGGCCCAGACGGGCAAGGGAGCCTTTGAAGCGGTGGGAGAGCCCATTGAGGTGATCGGGTTTGTGAACTGCGGGATGTCCCGGCAAGAAGGCCCTGCTGCGGGCCAGAGAGATGGTGAAGCGGGGGGCGGAGGCCATTGTGTTTGCCTCCTGCATCCAGAAGGGGACGCCCCTGGGCTTCCCCTGTCCCCAAGCCCAGCAGATGCGGGATATGATCGCTAAGGACCTGGGCGAGGACATCAAGATCCTGGACTACACCCATTGAGCAAGACGAAAAAGCCTCCTTTCCCAGTTGGGAAAGGAGGCTTTTTGTTTGCGAAGCGATAGAAGCGGTGGCGCTCATGCCTGGGAGGCAGAGCGGGTCATGGTCTGCTCTGCCCGGCGGAGGGTTTTCCGCAGGATGATGATGCACAGGCACATGTCCACCAGCTCGGAGATGGGGAAGGCCAGCCACACCAGGGTCAGGATGCCGGTCTGGGACAGGAGCCAGGCGGTGGGCAGAAGCACCAGAAGCTGACGGCAGGCGGAGACCAGAAGGCTGTGGAGGGGATTGCCGATGGCCTGGAAGACGGAGGTGGCGATGATATCAAAGCCAGCCAGCACGAAGTGCAGGCCGATGATCCGCAGGGCGGGGGTCCCGATGGCCAGCATGTTCTCCGAGGCGTCGAAGAAGGAGAGGAGGGTACCGGGGATGAGCTCAAAGGCGGCCAGACCAACCGCCATGATGGACATGGAGGTGAGGATGGCCAGCTTGATGGTCCGCTTCACCCGGTCGGGCTTTCTGGCGCCGAAGTTATAGGCGATGATGGGGACCATGCCGTTGTTCAGGCCGAACACGGGCATGAAGATAAAGCTCTGGAGCTTGAAGTAAGCGCCGAACACGGCGGTGGCCGTGGTGGTAAAGGAGATCAGGATGCGGTTGAGGCCAAAGACCATGACAGAGCCGATGCTCAGCATGACGATGGAGGGGATGGCGATGCGGTAGATCCCCTTGACAGTGGGGCCGTGCCAGCGGACCTGGCGCAGGGAGAAGTGGATCTCCGGGTTTTTCTTCAGGTTCATGAGGATGGCAGCCAGGGCGGCCACGCACTGTCCGCAGACCGTGGCCACAGCGGCGCCCATGACCTCCAGCCGGGGCGCGCCAAAGAGGCCGAAGATCAGGATGGGGTCCAGGATGATGTTGATCACGGCGCCGATGAGCTGGGTGCACATGGACAGGTGGGTCCGGCCGGTGGACTGGAGCAGACGCTCAAAGGTGAACTGACAGAAAATGCCGATGGAGCAGCCCAGGCAGACCGAGGCGTAGCCGGTGCCGTAATCTACGATCTCAGGGACATTGGTCTGAAGCAGGAAGAAGGGGCGGGAGAAGAAGATGCCCAAGAGGGCGAACACCACGAAGGAACAAAGCGCCAGGAAGATGGCGGTGTTGGCGGTGCGGTCCACCCGGTCCTGTTCTTTGGCGCCCAGAGAGCGGGAGAGCAGGGCGTTCATACCCACGGCGGTGCCGGCGCCCACGGCGATCATCAGGTTTTGCAGGGGGAAGGCCAAAGAGACCGCAGAGAGGGCGTTTTCGCTCAGGCGGGAGACGAAGACACTGTCCACGATGTTGTAAAAGGCCTGCACCAGCATTGAGATCATCATGGGGATGGCCATCCCGGCCAGGAGCTTCCCCACGGGCTGCACGCCCATTTTGTTCTCTTTGGGGGCGAGGGAGGGGGTTTTGTTCTGCATGGGAATCCTTCCTTACTGATACATTTAAAATAAGAAAATACAATTGCCCATATACTCTACTCGTGAGGAAATGATCTGTCAATGGTGGAATTGGACAAAAAAAGGAGAAACCCGTAGGTTTCTCCTTTTTTTGCGGTAGAATCCGAAGAAAAATGCAATTTTCTGGAAAATCAGAACATGGCAACCACGGAGCCCTTGTAGGTGGTGTCGATAAATTCCTTCACCTTTTCGGTCTGGAGGGCAGCCACCAGAGCCTTGATGGCCTCGTTGTTCTCGTTGCCTTCCTTTACGGCGATGATGTTGGTGTAAGCCTTTGCAGCGTCAGACTGGGGGTCCTCAGAGGCCAGAGCGTCGGTCTTGGGGTCCAGGCCGCCCTGGATGGCGAAGTTGGAGTTGATGATGGACAGGTCCACATCCTCCCGGGTCTGAGCCAGCATAGCGGCGTCCAGCTCCTTGAACTTCAGGTTCTTGGGGTTGGAGGTGATGTCGTTGGGGGTGGCGTTCAGGCCGGCGTCGGGGTTGATCTCGATGAGCTTCAGATCCTGGAGCAGCAGCAGAGCGCGGCCCTCGTTGGTGGCGTCGTTGGGCACAGCGATGGTGGCGCCGTCGGGGATGTTGTTCAGGTCGGTGGTCTTACCGGCGTAGATGCCCATGGGCTCGTAGTGGATGTTGCCGGCGTTCACCAGATGGGTGCCCTTGGAGGCGTTGGAGTCTTCCATGTAGGTGATGTGCTGGAAGAAGTTAGCGTCCAGCTCACCGTCTTCCACGGCGGTGTTGGGGATGACGTAGTCAGAGTACTCGGTGACCTCCAGGTTGATGCCCTGCTTTGCCAGGTCGTCCTTCACCACAGCCAGGATCTCAGCGTGGGGGGTGGGGGTTGCGCCAACCTTCAGGGTGACGGTTTCGCCGGCGGTGTCTCCGGACTTGTCTGCGTCGTTGCTGGAACCGCAGGCAGCCAGGGAGAGGACCATGGTGAGGGCGAAGACGAGAGCCAAGAGTTTTTTCATGAGTCGTTTCCTCCTTGAAGTAAGATGAAATTTATCTCAGACGCTTGTCCATCTTGGTGGACAGCACACTGAACACGGTTTGGATGATCTGGACCATCACGATAATGAGGATGACGGTGACCAGCATCATAGAGGATACCGATCTTTGGTAACCATAGCGGACGGCCAGGTCACCCAGACCGCCTGCGCCCACGGCGCCTGCGATGGCGGTGTAGGCCAGGATGGTGATGATGGAGATGGAGGCCCCCAGGATGAGGGAGGGGCGGGCCTCGGGCAGGTAGACCTTACGGATGATCTGTCCAGTGGAGGCACCCATGGACTGGGCAGCTTCTACCACACCGGCGTCCACTTCTGCCAAAGAGGTCTCGATCATACGGGCCACAAAGGGAGCGGCAGAGACCACCAGGGGGACGATGGCGCCGGGAACACCCAGCTTGGTGCCGACGATGAGCTTGGTGAAGTCCATGATGGCCACCATGAGGATGAGGAAGGGGATGGAGCGGCCGATGTTCACGATCCACCCCAGAATGCGGTTGAACCACTTGAGGGGCAGGATACCATGGGGGCTGGTGATACTCAGCAGCACCCCCAGGGGCAGGCCGATGACATAGGCGAAGACAGTGGAGATGCCCACCATCAGCAGGGTATCACGGGTGCCTTCCAGCAGAAGGGTTCCGTACTCGGCCCAGAAGAGAGAAATGGATTCAGCCATGGGGCACCTCCTCTACGGTAATGTCGGGTTGGTTCTGGATGTAACGCAGGGCTTTGACGGCGTCGCTGTCTGCCGTGGGCAGGCCCAAAAGCATGGTGCCGAAGGCTTTGCCGTCGATGTTCCGGGTGTCGGCACCCAGGATGTTGACCTTAACCCCGCAGTCAATGGCCAGGGAGGCGATGAGGGGCTCGTAAGAGGAGCCGCCGTTGAAGGCGATGCGGATCACCCGGGAGGGGGGGAGACGGTCGATCTGCACGCCGTTGGGATAGACCAGACGGCGGCCGATGTCGGTTTTGGGGTGGGAGAAGATGTCGGCCACGAGACCCTGCTCGGCTACCACGCCGCTGTCCAGGATGGCCACCCGGTGGCAGATCTCTTCGATGACGTTCATCTGGTGGGTGATGACCACTACCGTGACTCCCAGCTTGGCGTTAAGCTTTTTGAGCAGCTCCAGGATGGAGAGGGTGGTGGTGGGGTCCAGGGCGGAGGTAGCCTCGTCGCACAGCAGGACCTTGGGGTTGGTGGCCAGGGCTCGGGCGATGGCCACCCGCTGCTTCTGGCCGCCGGACATCTGGGCGGGGTAGGCTTTCTCCCGGTCTTCCAGGCCCACCAGGGCCAGCAGTTCCCGGGCCCGCTTTACTGCGTCGGCCCGCTTGGTGCCGATGAGCTCCAGGGGGAAGCAGATGTTATCCAGGGCGTTGCGCTGCATGAGCAGGTTAAAGCTCTGGAAAATCATGCCGATGGACTGGCGGGCCTTGCGCAGCTGGGCCTTGTAGAGCTTGGTGAGGTCCTGACCGTTCACGATGACCTTGCCGGAGGTGGGACGCTCCAGCAGGTTCATGCACCGGACCAGGGTGGACTTGCCCGCGCCGGACAGACCGATGATGCCGAAGATCTCCCCTTCCTGGATATCCAGGTTGATGTTTTTCAGGGCATGGATGGCGGTTGGCCCCGCCCCGAAGGTCTTATTCAGTTTTTGGATTTGGATGATGGACTGACTCACACAGCATCCCTCTTTTCCTTCTCTAAGTTGCAAAAAACCGTCCCTGATGCGACGCATCAAGGACGGCTGAATTGACCGTGGTACCACCTTGGTTCACCCGCTTCTCACGAAGCTGGGCCTTAGAGAGTGCAGACACACTCCTGCGCGATGACGGGCGCACCCGTCGCAGCCTAAGGGACGGGATCCGTCCGGTCGGTGCGCGACTCCGAGACCATCTTCTCCGCGGCCTTCCGTGTCCCTTTCCACCAACCGGGACTCTCTGCGCCGTATCTCCACGGGTACTCTTCTCTTCATTGTCTTTGGTGTGTTTGGTTGTTGCACTATAATCTACGCTAAATGGAGGGAAAAGTCAAGGGGCCAGGCAGAAAAATTTTTACAGCGTGGGGGAGGGGATACATGCGAGCGGAGGGATGTTGTCAGCGGCGATGGCAGTAGAGCTTGATAGAGAGGGGGATGGAGGCCAGGCAGAGGGCCAGGCCGATCAGGGGCAGGAAGGCGGCCAGGCTGGCCAGGGTGGGGAGTAGCTCAGAGAAGAGGGCGGTGAGCCCGCCCACCAGGATGGCGATGACCACCAGCAGGAGAATCCCCATCATCCGGGCCTTTTCTACCCCGTTGCGAAACAGGATGGGGAGGAAGACGGCCTGGAGGAGCAGGAAGAGCCCCACCATCATGAGCAGGGCCGTGGCGTCTGCCGGGGCGAAGGGCTGGCCGGAGGGGAGGAAAAAGCGGCCGATGAGATAGACCACCCCGGCGCACGCGGCAATGAGCCAGCCCATGCAGTAGCGGCTGAGGACCAGGTCCCGGGGCGCGTAGGGCAGCATGGCAGCCAGGGTATCCCATTTGGCCCGCTCATCGTAGGCCATGAGGGAGAAGGGGATCATCAGTCCCCCGTAGATGAAGAAGAAACCGCCGAAGAAGAAGTCGCCCCGTTGAGGGATGAGACAGAACAGGATGACCAGGAGCAGCATGAATTTCATTTCACGGACTAAAACACGAAAATCTTTATAGAGAAGACCTTTCATGGAAGATCACTCCTTTCTTGGGGAGGGGAAATGGGATGAAAGCTTGACGCGGAGGAGGGTAGATCACGATTCTTCTTCCTGGGCTAAAAACAGGATGATGTCCTCCAGGGTGGTGCGCTGGGTGGAGAAGGTACTGGGGATGCGGCTGCGCCGCACCAGGGCCCGGGACCCGTAGGGCCCGTGCTTTACCCCGGCGATGGCCTCCGGGTCCAGCTCTTCCAACTGCTGGCGGGGGAGGGAAAGGATGCGGTACTCCTCCAGAAGGCGGTCCTTTTCCTCAAAGAGCAGTAATGTTCCGTGGTGGAGGAAAGCAATGTAATCGCAGATCTTTTCCAGGTCGCTGACGATGTGAGAGGAGAGGATCACGGTGTGGTTTTCCTCTCGGGTGAACTCGTTGAACACATCCAGGATCTCGTCCCTTACCATGGGGTCCAGGCCGCTGGTTGCCTCGTCCAGCAGGAGAAGCTTGGCGTGGTGGGACAAGGCCACCGCGATGGCCAGCTTCATTTTGGTGCCCCGGGAGAAGGTCTTGAAGGCCTTTCCCAGGGGGATGCGAAACCGGGAGAGGTAGGCATCGTATTGGGCCTGGTCCCAGTTGCGGTAGGTATAGCCCATGATCTTTCCCAGCTCATGGGCAGTCACCGCTTCGGGGAAGCAGGCCTCGTCCAGCACCACGCCGATGTCCTGCTTGGTCTGGAGGAAGCCGGGGCTCTGGCTGTCGGTGCCCAGGAGGAGGGTGGAGCCGCCGTCCCGGGGCAGAGCGTTCATCAGGAGTTTCAGGGTGGTGGACTTACCGGCTCCGTTTTCTCCCACCAGGCCCAGGATACAGCCGGTGGGAAGGGAAAAGGTCAGATGGTCCAGGGTAAAGCCATCGTAGGACTTGGTCAGTCCTTGACAAATCACAGCGTCCATGGAAGGCGCTCCTTTCTGTTAGGGGATGTCCTGGGCGAGTAGCCGGAGCATTTCCATGAGGTCGTCCAGAGAGAGTCCGCAGGACTCTGCCAGGGAGAGAATTTCCTGCATGTGGGTTTCGATCTGGGTGAGGTAGGCTTCCCGCACCAGCTGGGTGTTTTTTTCAGCCACATAGCTGCCCTTGGCGGGAATGGTGTAGAGGTAGCCCTCCTTTTCCAGCTCTTCGTAGGCCCGCTTGGTGGTGATGACGCTCACCCGGAGATCTTTGGCCAGGCTGCGGATGGAGGGCAGGGGACTGCCGGAGGGCAGCTGGCCGGAGAGGATCTCATTTTTGATCTGGGTGGCGATCTGTTCGTAAATGGGCTTGTCGGTGTCGTTTCTGATGAGAATGTTCATTGGTACCATCCATTCTGTTCATATACGGTATGTACAGTATACCCAGTATAAGGCCCCATGTCAAGGGGGCGGGCAGAAAAAATCCTGCCCCCGGCCCAAGGGCCGACGGCAGGAGAGCGGGGTTACAGTACCCCGGCGGTTTTCAGGATGAAGTGGATCAGGTCCACGCCGCCCACCACTGCCAGAACGGTGGTGAGGATGGTGGTGGTCCGATCAGACAGGGCGCGGACGCCCTTTTCCAGCAGGGGCTGCAGGATGTACAGGAAGAACAGGCCGCCCAGACCAAAGCGAATGGAGGGAGAGAGGGCGATCCGAGCCTGGAAGTTATACTTGTAGTCGGCATAAGTCTGCCAGGGCCAAGAACCCATGATGGATTCGCAGAGATAGGAGGCGGCCAGCTCCAGTAGGGTGGCGGAGATCATACAGCCCAGGAACACCACAGGGAGCATGAGCAGCTTGGTTTTCAGAGGCTTTCCTTTGATGAGACGGTAGAAGAGCAGGAGAAAGAGCAGGGCGCCTACGCCATACACCGGGCAGTAGGGGCCAAAGAGGACGCCTCGGTTGCTGAATCCCCAGCGGTAGACGACGGTTTCCAGGAAAACCTCGTAGCACCAGCCAAAGACCGAGTAAAAGACGAAGAAGAGAAAGAGGTGTTTCAAGGGTGTTTTTGCGCGGGTGGGGGTGGCGGCAGAAGCAGACATAGAGACATCCTTTCATAAAAAACGGTGGGTGGAGGGGACAGGGATTTGCCTTTCTGACTATACGGGAAAAGGGGGCATCCGTCAAGAAAAATTGCACAGGAAAGGGGCGGGGGGATGGAGGAAACTGGTAGGAACGCCAAGGGGTATCTGGTCGACAGTTCTGCGCCGCCCAGCAGACAGGGGCAGCCCCTTGTTTTAAGGCCTTTCCATACCAGTCGTTTCATAAAATTCATCCGTGAATTTTATTTTGTCGTAAGGGAAATCTGCTTGAATACGTTTGATGTATTCAAAGGGATGTTCCATGGGAGAAACACTCAATTTTGTTTGAATATCATGTAATACGGCTGTGACTTCGGGTTTGGCGTCATATTCGACATTCTCCGGTGCGTGAATAAACTCTATAAATTGCTGCTTGTTCCATAGGATCACTTGCTGCATGGCATTTGCATTTTTTGTGGCTAAGACCAAACTTAGAAAATCATAAAAGTTTTTCGCCAAAGGATAGACATAGTGATCACACCCCGTATCAGGGTTCACGGCAAAGACCATTTCGTCAAAACCCTGGATAAAGCAATAATGGATGCCATTGTCCCAGGCGATGATGTTGGCGCCGATGGGAGTGCAGAAATATTGTTGATCTTCTTCACGGGATAAACCGACCCAGGAAGTATCAAGATTGAGTGTTAGAAATTGTTCATAGAGCATGTGATTCAATGATTTTCTTCCTTTCCGTTTGAAAAGTAGGGATTTAATAGCCATGATAGAATGGTTCCCGAACAAAGTCGGTTCTGTCTGCGAACCGCTCTATTCCCTTGCAGCGAAAGCAGAGGTGGAGAGTGAAAAGGCCATAATTTTAGAGAGGTAGGGAAATAAAGTTTTCCATGGAAAAAACTCTTGCGTATTTGAAACTATTATGCTCTAAAAAGTCAAACCAGTCTATCATCATTTGGTTTATAAAACAATAAACATGAAGTTGAAACGTTAATGGCCGGCGAGGAGAAAGAACAGCGGATCGTAACTTTGGGAATGCCCTGAAGGAGCGCACGAAGGTGCGTTTAGACTGCCAGCACCAACGGGATGGTGGTGTGCAAGTGCTGTTGTTTTGTACCGGAAAGGAAAAGAACGCCAAGGGTTTTCCTGAGGGAGAAGGTTGACGATATTTGCAGTGGTGTGGTACAATACATTAAATATTACGAAAGATTACAAATTGGTAAAGTTTTCCTTTTGCGGGAGCGGAGTGTTTCCCGCAGTTTGGGAAGGAGGAACCCCAATGGAAACCAAGCAGATCACACTGCGCAGTCAAACGGTACGCTGCCTGCACTGCGGGGAGTACTATTCCGTTACATATAAATATTGTCCCTTCTGCGACGCTGGCCGCCAGGAAGAAGAGCGGCGCCAGGCTGAAAAGAAGCAGAAGAAGAAAAACCTTGTGAACTCCCTCTTCGGCGCTCCTGCCAAGGGCGAGAAGAACGGCAAGGGGGAAAAGAGACCCCGGCCCGACCGCTCCGCCCAGGAAAAGCGGGAGGAGAGCGCTGGCCGCCGGGAGAGAAGCCCGGAGTATAAGGAGCATCGGGAGCGGAAGGAACCTTCCGTCTCTTCTGCTGCCCCTGCCCGGAAGAAGGAATCCCCCCGGACTGAGCCCGCCCCGGTGAAGGAGACGGCCAGCCAGCGGGACTGGAAGCACCGCCGCAAGACCAGCGAGCTCAACGAGGAAGAGAAGGCCGCTCGTCTGGCCGAGCGGGCTGCCCGCGCCGCCCAGCGGAAGCGGGAGCGGGACCGGGCCGCCCGAGAGGCTGCCCTGGCCGCCGGACCCAAGGTGGAGGCCGGGCCGGTCTTTGAAGAAGATACCGTGCCGGAGACCTTTGGCTTTACCACGGAAGAGTCCGTGGGGAGCGCCGATCCTGCGGCCTATGCCCAGACCCCGGTGTCGGCGGAGGGACCGGTGATGGTCTCGGAGCCTGCGGGCACGGAGCTGCAGGACATCCCTGTGTTCATTCCCGAGGAGATGAAGCAGGAGGCCGCCCAGGCCAATGCGGCCCAGGACCAGGCAGATGCCAATGTCTGGGCCGAGATGAAAGAACTGGAAATGGCAGACCTCACGGAGGCAGGAGGAGAGATCCAGACCCTGCCCGAGGTGCCTGAGATCCCCACAGAGATCGAAGTAGAGGGGGCGCTGGTGGAAGAAGCGGCGCCCTCTGCGGAGCCTGCCCAGCCGGCGGCGCAGCAGACCGTTCCCGCCGGGGAGGCTGCCTCTGCGGACGCAGCCCCCGCTGCGGCGGCCCCCGCCCAGGAGACCCCGGCGGTGGAGACCGACGAGGACCTGGACGCCCTGCTCAAAGAGATCCGCGGCCTGCTGGTGGAGAGCCCGGTGCCCCAGCTGGGACAGGAGGAGCTGACCAAGCCCGCAGAGCCCGAACCCGAGACCCAGGTGGACCCTGCCGACGGCGCACCCCTGGAGGCAGACCCCACCGCAGCGGCCCCCATCCAGACCGGGGAGGAGCCCCTGCCCCAGCCGGAGGAGATCGTCTACTCCCCTGTGGATGAAGAGCCCGCCCCTGTGGAGGAGGCCCAGGAGAACTGGGTGGAAGATGAGATGCCCACCCAGGTGTTCCCTGCCCAGGACCAGCTGAGCGCAGAGGACCAGAGCCCCATGGCAGAGCGCTACGAAGAGCCGGCAGAGGAGCCCACCCGGGTGATGGAGACGGAAGCTGTGCAGGCGGTGTATGAGGAAGCGGACGAGACGGTGGTCTATGACGATCCCTATGAAGAGTCCTATGGGGAGCCGTACGCCTACGAGGACGACGACCAGTCCGCCGCCGAAGAAACCGCTGCGGACCAGGCCGCCACCCAGGTATGGGATGCGGCCCCGGTGCAGGAGGAAGAGCGCACCCAGGCCAAGCAGCGCAAGAAAGCCCCCAAGGAGCGCAGATCCAAGGAGAAGAAAAAGAGCCGGGTGAATCCCTTCCTCATTATCCTCTCCCTGGTGATCGTCGTTGCCGCCGGGTTTATTGTGGTCAAGACTGTGGTCCCTGTGTTCCAGAGCGGCATCCTCAGCCAGCAGAAGGAAGAGGAGACCCAGGCACCCAAGGACACCGCAGAGATCTTTACCCTGGACAACACCGACTTGAATTTCAGTGAAAAGGGAGCCAAGCACACGCTGGCACCCACCTTTGCCCCGGAGGGGAGCACAGCGACCCTCACCTGGACCACCAGCGATGAGAAGGTGGCCACAGTGGATGCGAATGGTGTGGTCACCACCGTGGGGCCGGGTACCGCCACCATCACCGCCTCCATGGAGAACGGACAGAAGGCCGAGTGTGTGGTTCGCTGCACCTGGACCGACGAGACCCCCCAGCCCACGGGAGATCCTGTGCTGAGCAGCACGGACGTGACCCTGGACGGGGAAGGTAAGACCATCAAGCTGCAGGTGAACAACGCCACCGGCGCTGTGACCTGGGAGAGCCAGGACGCCACCATTGCCAAGGTGGCGGAGGACGGCACTGTCACTGCGGTGGGCAAGGGCAAGACCACCGTGGTGGCCAAGATGGGAGACAAGACCTTTAAGTGTGAGATCCGCTGCATCTGGTGATCCCGGCAGAACATTATAGAGAAACCATTCCCCCTGGGAAGCGCAGAAGGCGCTTCCCAGGGGGAATTTTTTTGTGCGGAGAGGGCGGGGGGCCTTTTTCTTTTGCCCGGGTCCCCTTCTTTCGCCTGACCGATTTCCGGGAAGAATCCCCCATGGGGGCGAAGAAGGGGAGAGGGGGCGGTTTTCTGGAGAAAGGCTCCAACTTTCCCCATGCACCGTCCGACAGCCTTTTTTGAGGGGGATGCGTATAATCGGGACAAACGAGGCATAAACAAACAAGTTAGGCAGATCGGGAGGGATCATCATGGCAACAAAGGAGAAAGCAAGGGGACCGCTGCTCCGGTTCCCCCGGCGGGACACTGTGAACCTGTCCCGGCGGGCGCTCATGGGAATGGCGGAGTCCGGCGTGGGCTTTCTGTTGGGAGCGGTGCTGGCGGGGGCGGAGATTTTTGGCCAGTATGCCCCCTTCGGCGTGGCGGCGGTGGCGGCGGCCGGGTCGGGGGTCACCGGCTTCTGCACCCTGGCGGGGAGCTGCCTGGGATACCTGTGCCTGGAGGGGATGACCGACGGGATGCGGTATGCGGCCTCTGCCATCCTGACCTATTCGGTGGCCTTTGCCTTTTACGACGCCCGGTTCTACCAACGGGCCTGGTTTATGCCGGGGATCGCCTGCCTGCTCAGCGCCCTCACCGGGATCATCTGCCGGGCGGGGGAGGGCTGGTACGGGGAGGACATGGTGTACTTCGTCACCGAGATCCTTTTTGCAGCGGCGGCGGCCTACTGCTATCGGGTGGTCTTTACCCAGTGGCCCCGGATGCTGGACCAGCCACAGACCATCACCTCACGCCAGTGGGCGGGGCTTTTGATGCTGGGGGGCACGGTGCTCATGTCCCTGGGGCGGGTGGAAATTTTGGAGACCTTCTCCATGGGCCGCCTGCTGGCCGCCGTGGGCGTCATGGCGGCAGCCCGGCGGGGGCCCGGGGAAGGGATCCTGGCGGGGGCCTGCGGCGGTGTGGCCCTGGACTTGTCCTCGGGAGAGGAGCCCTTTTACAGTATGATCTTCTCCATTGCGGGTCTGGCCTGTGGCCTGTGCCGGGAGAAGAGCAAGATCCTGGCGGCGCTGGTGTATGTGCTGGCCAGCGGGGTGGTGGTGCTGTGGAACTGGGACGGCGGCGTCCGCATGGGGATGCCCATGGAGGCCCTGGTGGGGGCCATTGTCTTTTTACTGCTGCCGCTGCGGCCGACGAAGGAGACTGCGCTCCCGGCGGCTCTGCCCCGGCAGGGGGAGGAGCCGGACGGAAGAGGGGAGCGGGTCGCCCGAAGGATGGGAGAAATGGCTGCCGCCTTCCATACCCTATATGACAGCCTTCGGGAGACCTTGCGCCCAGAGGATACCAATACGGAAAACCCGGCGGAGCTCTTTACCCGGACGGCGGACAAGGTCTGTGTGAAGTGCCCGTTGCGCAGCGTCTGCTGGCAGAAGGAGTACGAGGCCACCCGGGGGTATTCGAACGACGCCACCGGTCCGATTATGGAGCGGGGGCGGGCGTTGGCCACGGATTTTCCCGGGCAATTTTCCACACGCTGTGTACACTTTCCGGAATTTTTAGGGGAACTAAACCGGGAGCTGACGGCCTTTCTCCGGCGGCGGCAGACCCTGCGCCGCACCTGGGAGACACGAGCGGCCCTGTGCAGTCAGTATGCCCGGATGGACCAGCTGATGCAGGGGGCAGCGGCGGAACTGTCGGCGGGACTCACCCCGGATCTGCCCCGTCAGGAGAAACTGCGGAAGCTGCTGCGAAGTATGAATGTGGAAGGCGGGGTGGTCTATTATGACAGGGATGGGCACCTCCGGGTAGAGGTGCCTGCCACGGAAGAATTGAAGCGTCCCTCTGCCCGGCGGGAACTGGCCGAAGTGTTGGGCACCCCCCTGCGGGAGGGGGAGGAGGCCAATGGCCACCTGCTGTTTGCCCAGGCGGAGCCCTTCCGCGCCCTGGCGGCGGTGGCGGGTGCCCCGAGAAAGGGGGAGCACGTCAGCGGCGACACAGGGATCTGGTTTCGCCGGGAGGACGGTATGCTGTTTTTATTGCTGTGCGATGGCATGGGCAGCGGCCCGGAAGCGCGGCAGGAGAGCAGCCAGGCGGCGAAATTGATCGAGAGTTTTCTGCGGGCAGGCATGGAGCCGGATCAGGTGCTGGAAACGGTGGGCTCTGCGCTGGCCCTGCGGGGCGAAGCGGGAGGAAGCACCACCGTGGATCTGTTGTCGGTGGACCTGTTCAGCGGCCGGTGCTGTGTCCATAAGCAGGGCGCCGCCCCCACCTATGTGCGGCGGGGACGGCAGATCAAGTGTGCCGTAGGCCAGTCCCTGCCGGCAGGGATCGTCACAGGCCAACAGGCTAAGCCGGACCTGCACAAATTCCGGGGGGAGCAGGGGGACTGGGTGCTCATGCTCACCGACGGGATCCTCTGCGGCCGGGAGGACCATTGGCTGCGAGAGCTTCTGGCGGGATACCAGGGAACCAGCCCGGGAGAGCTGGCAGAGAAGGTACTGAAGGAGAGTCAGGCCCGCCACCGCGGCGAGGACGACGGCACGGTCATTGCCGTGCTGCTGGAAAAGGGAAAGGAGCGGTAAGGATCACAAGGAAACGGACAAAGGGAAGGAGGGCCCGTGTGGGGCGCTCCTTCCCTTTGCTGGCAAAAGAGGGTTTTCTTTTTGGGCAAGCTGTGATACACTGAGGTCGACTGGTTTCCACACCCGGTCCAACCGGCGGCCTCTGCCGCCGCTGCATGGCTCGCGCACCATGCTCTAAATACGAAAATGGAGGCAAAGATCAATGCGCTCAAACACTCATCTGCTGGCCCTGAATGGGGTCATTGCGGCGGCCTATGCGGCCCTGACCCTGGTGGCGTCCGCCATGAACCTGGCCTATGGCCCGGTTCAGTTCCGTTTTTCCGAAGCCCTGACGGTTCTGCCCTTTCTGTTTCCCGGCACAGCGCCGGGCCTTTTTGTGGGGTGCCTTGTGGCCAATCTCCTGAGCCCCTATGGGCCGCTGGATATCGTGATCGGTTCTCTGGCCACCCTTTTGGGGGCGCTGCTCACCCAGAAGACCAACCACCGCTGGCTGGCGCCTCTGCCGCCGGTGCTGTGCAATATGGTCCTGGTGGGCGGGATGCTGGCCTGGTACGAGGTGGGCTTCACCGCCGGCTTCCCTGCGGTTTTTGTCCTGAACGCCCTGTGGGTGGGGCTGGGCCAGGCGGCGGTCTGCTACCTGCTGGGCGGCCTGCTGCTCAAAGGGATGCCCAATCTGCCCTATTTCCGGCGTATGATCCCGGAACGCCGCGGCGGTGCCAAGCCCGCAGCCGTAAAATAAAAAGAAAAAACCAGAACCCCTTGCGCGGTGGGGTTCTGGTTTTTGTTATTTCTCGGATGCGCGGAGCGCCTCAAGGACCTGAGCCAGGGCGCCTTCGATATCCTGGCCTCCGCAGTCGATGGTGAGGTCAGCGTAGCCCTCGTAGAGAGGGATGCGCTCGTCATAGAGCATTTTCAGGGTCTGGCCGGGCCGGAGGACCACTCCCCGATTTTTAAGGCTGCCCAGCCGCCGGGAGAGGGAGGGGTAGTCCAGCTTCAGATAGACCACGGGGCCCAGCTCCTTCAGGTGGGCCATGGCCCGGGGTTCATAGACTACGCTGCCCCCGGTGGCGATAACTGCCCCCTGGGTTTGCAGGTCGGCGCAGACCTGCCCTTCGATGGCCAGAAAACCGTCGATTCCGTGCTCTGCGATGAGGTCCCGCAGGAGTTTTTTCTCCTGGGACTGGATGAGCAGGTCGGTGTCCAGAAAGCGCAGGCCAAGGGCCTTGGCCAGCAGGACGCCCAGGGTGCTTTTGCCTACCCCGGGCATTCCGATGAGCGTAATGTTGTTCATGGCGTTTCCCTCTTTCTGTTTGGGATAGGGCCCGGACCGGAGGGCCGGGCCAGCGAACAGGGTAAAAAGGACAGCCTGAGGATACCACCGGAAGGATCAAAAGGGAAGAGGGAAACCGGGCGCCAGCAGCCAGAGGGCAGAGGCCAGCAGGGCCCCGCCCAGGGCAAAGAGCAGGGGCGGCAGGAACCGGCAGCGTCTGCCTCTGGGGGAGACGCGCAGCAGGTAGGCGTCCGCCACCTCCTGGGCGCACTGGAGGACCTGTTCTTCCGGGGGACCTTCCCGGGGGGCATCCTCCCGCAGGAGGAAAATTGCCTGTTCAAAGAGATCGGGGTCTGGGGATTTGACCACAATGACCCGGCGGGCCATACCTTTTACCATGGAAACCACTCCTTCCGTTTCTCACAGTATGGGCAAAGAGCAGAGAGAATATACGGAAGAGAGGGTACGGGGTCATTTCAGAGAGGCGTGATAGAGCTCCGGACGGCGGAAGTTGAGATAGTTCAGGAAGGCATCCGGGGAGGTGGTGTCGGCCATGTCTACGGGGACGAAGAGCATGGTCTCCTCCTGGGTGTCGGCCTGGGCCAGGATGCGTCCGGTGGGATGGAAGGCGCTGCTCTGGCCACAGTAGCGGAAGCGCTTTTCTGTGCCCACGTAGTTGACGTAGAGGGTGTAGGCGCAGTTTTCCATGGCCCGGGCCCGCATGTAGACCGGGTGGTAATCCTCATAGGGGGTCATGTTGGCGCTGCACATGCACAGCAGCTTGGCCCCGTCCAGGGCCAGGGTGCGGGCGGTCTCGGGGAACTCCCCGTCGTAGCACACCAGGATGCCCATGCGGCCGAAGGACGTGTCAAAGGCTTTCAGCTCCTGCCCGGCGGTGAACATCTTTTCCTCGCCGCCGAAGAAATGGGTCTTGTGAGAGACCCCGGCGATGCTGCCGTCCCGGTCGATCATAACGATGGAGTTGTAGGGCTTGCCCCCGTCGGGGTTGGCCACGGGCATCCCCATGACCACGCCCATGGAGAGGGCTTTGGCTTTCTCCCGGAGCCGGGCCAGGGCCTGCCCCTGGGCGAGGTCCTCGGTGAGCTCGGCCAGCCGGTCTTTGATCAGGTAGCCGGTGAGGAACATTTCCGGGAAGAGGATGAGGGAGGCTCCCTGGGCGTGGGCGGTCTCCATGGCGGTCAGAGCCCGGCGGAGATTTTCCTCCTTCTCGTAGGGGAGGGAAAGGGTCTGGACAATGCAGGCGGTGAAGGGTGCGGACATGGGACATCTCCTTTCAGTGGGGGGAAGGGCCTTCCCTGGTACAGCATAGAAAAAAGGCGCGCTGCCAACCGAAGGTTTGCAGCGCGTCTGAAGTTGCAAGCAGCGAAAACCGCGTACTTAGTCAGTGACGTAGGGCAGCAGAGCGATCTGACGAGCGCGCTTGATGGCCTCGGTCAGCTGACGCTGATGCATAGCGCAGGTACCGGTGGTTCTGCGGGGCAGAATCTTGGAGCGCTCAGAAAGGAACCGGCGCAGCTTAGCGGAATCCTTATAATCGATGTGCTCGACCTTATCGACACAGAAAGTACAAACCTTACGGCGTTTCCGTCCGCCGCGAGGGCGTTCTCTATCCATAGCCATGATAGCAAACCTCCTTAAAAAAAGATAAAAAGTGGTCGTCGCAGCCGGGGGCTGCGAGATGGGCGAGTCTGCTTAGAAGGGCAGTTCGCCGTCGTCGTCGGTCAGGTCAGCGAACTGATCCACGACGGGTGCGGCGGAATAGCCGCTGGGTTGTGCGTAGCTGCCGCCGGCAGGGGCGCCATATCCGCCTCTGGCAGGTGCGGGGGCGTAGCCGCCGCCTTCTGCCTCCTTGCGGGAGTCGGCGAAGTAGACGTTGTCGGCCACCACTTCAGTGGCGTAGCGGCGGTTGCCTTCCCGGTCGGTGTACTCCCGGGTCTGGAGCTTGCCCTCTACGATGGCCATACGGCCCTTGGAGAGGAAGCGGGAGACGAACTCCCCGGTCTGCCGCCAGGCAACGACGTTGATAAAATCTGCTTTCCGCTCGCCGGTCTCCCGGTCCTTAAAGTCCCGGTCCACGGCCAGACGGAAGGAAGCCACCGCCACACCGCTCTGGGTATGCCGGAGTTCAGGGTCAGCCACCAGGCGGCCCTGGAGGAAGATCTTGTTTAACAAGTCTTGATCCCCCTTACTCGTCCTTGCAGATGATCATGGAGCGCATGACGCCTTCGGTGATCTTCAGCACGCGGTCCAGCTCTGCGGGCAGCTCAGGAGCGGCGGTGAAGGTCATGAGGACATAGTGGCCCTCGGTGAGGTCGTTGATGGGATAAGCCAGACGGCGCTTGCCCCAGTCGTCGATTGCAGCCACGGTACCCTGGGTCTCGACCAGAGTCTTGAACTTCTCGATCATTGCTGCAATGGCGTCGTCACCCAGTGCGGGGTCCATGATGTAGACCACTTCATAGTTTGCGTTTACCTTTGCCATGTTCGTTGCACCTCCTTATGGACATTTGGCCGGCAATCCCTGTTGCCGGCAAGGATATGCCTGCCCTAAAGACAGGCCCTATTATTATATCGAAAACGGCAGGTTTGTCAAGGGTTTTCCGGGGATTCAGGCATAATCTTTTCCTCCCCGGGGAAACCTGCAGGGGAGGTGATCCCATGGATCTGGAGAAATTGACCAGTGAAGACTACAACGCCTATGTCAAAGGAAAAGCCAGACCCTCCCCCATGGGGAAGAATCTGGTCTGGGCCTTTCTGGTGGGGGGCGGGATCTGTGTAGCAGGGCAGGCCCCCTGCTGGACGGGTATCGCCGCCTGGGGCTGGACGAGCGAAGCGCAGCCATGGCGGTGTCCATCACCCTCATCGGAATCACAGCGCTGCTTACGGGCATCGGGATCTTTGATAAGATCGCCAAGCACGCCGGGGCGGGGACCCTGGTCCCCATCACCGGCTTTGCCAACGCCGTGGCGGCGCCAGCCATGGAGTACCGCAGCGAGGGCCTGGTGACGGGAACGGCAGCCAAGCTGTTTACAGTGGCGGGCCCGGTGCTGGTGTACGGCATCTCCGCCAGTGTGGTCTGGGGCCTTGTTTTGTGGCTGAGCCAGCGCGGATAAAAACATCCGGACAGGGGACCTCCCCTGTCCGGATGTTTTGTCTGTCTCAGCGGACCTTGACGGCGGTGCCGTAGGCCATGACTTCTGCGGCCCCCTGCACCACAGCAGAGGAAGCGTAGCGGATGTTTACCACGGCGTCAGCTCCCAGCGCTTCGGCCTCTTCCACCATTCGTTTGGTGGCCAGGGCCCGGGCGTCGTTCATCATCTCGGTGTAGGACTTGAGCTCACCGCCCACCAGGGTCTTGAAGCCCTGGGAGATGTCCCGGCCGATGTTCTTGGACTGGATGGTGCTGCCCTTGACCAGGCCCAGCATCTCCAGTTCCTTTCCGGCAATGTAATCAGTATTGACTAAGATCATCTTCTTCACCTCCGTTGATTTCTTTCATGCGGGATCGGGCAGCCAGCAGGATCCCTGCGGCGCCGGCCAGCAGGAAGATCCCCGGGATCAGCAGAAGGAAGAGGGGGATTCCCAGTCCCTGCTGGACCCGAAAGGAGAAAACGGCATAACCGGCGACCAGCAGCAGTACTGCCAGCACAGACAGCCAGACCCCGGCTTTCTTTTTTTGTCGAATGGTCATAATGGAACACGCTCCTTGAACGATATGGGGAAAGGAAGCGGATCATTCCAAGTCCAGCTCCGGAGGGACATCGATCTCATCTGAGACATACTTCCCGTTTTTCTTCCGTTGCCGGACGCACTCGGTCAGCAGATACTCGATCTGCCCGTTGACGGAGCGGAAGTCGTCCTCTGCCCAGGCGGCAATGGCGGCGTAAAGTTTGGCAGAAAGGCGCAGAGGGATTTGTTTTTTTCCGTCCTTTTTGCGTTCGGGCATAGATTTAGTAGAGACTGCCGGTATTGACCACAGGCTGGGCATCGTGGCTGCCGCACAGAACCACCAGCAGATTGGAGACCATGGCGGCCTTCCGTTCTTCGTCCAGTTCGATCATACCGCTTTCTCCCAGTCGTTCCAGGGCCATTTCCACCGTGCCCACGGCGCCTTCCACGATCATTTTCCGGGCGTCGATGATGGCGGAAGCCTGCTGGCGCTGGAGCATGACGGCGGCGATCTCCGAGGCGTAGGCCAGGTAGGTGATGCGGGCTTCCAGGATCTCCAGACCGGCCTCCCGGACCTTGGAGTGGATCTCGTCCCGGATGCGGGCGGCCACCACTTCGCTGGACCCGCGGAGACTGCCTTCGTCGGCCACGCCGTCGCCGGTGGTGTCGATGCCGGGGGCGACATCGTAAGGATAGAGGCGGACGATGTTGCGCAGGGAACTGTCACACTGCAGCGAGAGGAACTCCTTGTAGTTGTCCACATCAAAGACTGCCTTGGCGGTGTCGGTGACCCGCCAGGTGACGGCAATGCCGATCTCCACGGGGTTGCCCAGACAGTCGTGGATCTTCTGGCGGGTGTTGTTGGGGGTCATGATCTTCAGCGAGAGCTTTTTGGAGACCATCTCCTTGGTGAGGTTGGCGTTGCTGCCTGCGCCGATGGCGGCCAGCAGCTTGGAGCCTTTGTCCCCTTCCACGTCCCCGCTCTGGCTGAGCTTGGTCTTGGCGGCGGGATTGACCGCGATGCAGAAGGGATTCACAAAGTAGAATCCCTCCCCTTTCAGGGTACCGATGTACTTGCCGAAGAGGGTGAGGACCAGGGCTTCCTGGGGTCCCAGGACTTTCAGTCCGGCCAGAAAGATCCATCCCAGGGCAAGCACGATGATGCAGACGACCATGGGGGCGAAGAGATCATTCATGGCGAAGAAGACCGTGCCCAGGATGGCGACTGCATACAGAAGGATCACCAGCAGGAGTACGGCCATGCCGTTTTTCCTTTGGGTGAGGATGATTTCGTTCATACGACGACCTCCCTTATCTTCTCTTTTTTGATATCAAAATAATATCATGAAGATTTCTTTTCGTCAAGCGGGAAAAGAAAAAATGACTGCGCAGCTGCGCAGTCATTTTGCCTGGGGTCAGGGGGTGGCCCGGGCCAGCCGGAGGAACATCTGAAAGTCCTTTTCATAGGCGTCCAGCAGGGAGTAAGCCCCGCCTTTCACCAGCCAGTCCAGAAAGAGCCCCCGGATCTGCCGCATGATAAGGTTGGCCAGATAGGAGGCCTCCAGGTCCTGGGGCAGGTCCCCTTGCTCTATGGCCTGGGAGATCAGGGCAAGGATCTTCTGGCCGTAGGCCCAGTCCATGTCCCGGCGGGCGGCGTCGGGATGGTCCAGCAGCACGTGATAGTACTGGGAGAGCACCGGCCCGATCTCGTCCTGTACATAGCAGACGTACCGGCGGAGCAGATGGTCCAGGGCGGTGAGAGGGGGCAGGTCCTGGACCGAGTCCAGGAAGGGCTGGGTGAGGAGCCAGTCGATCTTTTGAGAGGCCACCAGGACCATGTCGTCCTTGGAGCCGAACTGATGGTAGAAGGAACCGGTGGACACCCCGGCCACCCGGCAGACGTCCTGGACGGTAATGGACTCATAGCGTTTTTCTTTGGTGAGCTGGATCACGGCGTCCAGCAGTTTCTGCTGGGTTTCCCGAGAGCGGTGATAGCTTCGCTTCAAGGGGATCACCTCCTGAAAAAGGACGGGCTTGTTATGAGGGGGAGAATATGATATAATAAAAATTAGAACACCATTCTGATTTTGGAGAATATCATCGTGAAAAAAACAGCAATCGTAGCCGATACCAACAGCGGGCTGAACGCCCGCCAGGCAGAGGAGCTGGGGATCGCCCTGCTGCCCATGCCTTTTTTTGTCGACGGAGAAGCTTGCCTGGAAGGGCAGGATTACACCACCGAAGCGTTCTTTGAAAAGCTGCGCAGCGGGTCGGAGGTCTCCACGTCTCAGCCGTCGCTGGCCAGCCTTTCCGAGCTTTGGGAGCACCTGCTGGAGACCCATGACCAGGTGCTGCATATGCCTATGAGCACCGCCCTCAGCAGCTCCTGCGAGATGGCCCAGGCCCTGGCCCGGGACTATAACGGCCGGGTCCTGGTGGTGGATGACCACCGGATCTCTGTGACGCTGCTGCAGTCCATCCGCAACGCCAAGGCCATGCTGGACCAGGGAAAGGCGGCGGAAGAGGTGCAGGCCATCCTGGAGGAGGAAAAGGAAGCCTCCAGCATTTACGTTGCGGTGAACACCCTGGAATACCTGAAAAAGAGCGGCCGGGTGACCGCAGCCGGGGCAGCCATGGCGTCCGTGCTGCAAATCAAGCCCGTCTTGACCATTCAGGGGGGCAAGCTGGATGCCTTTAAAAAGGCCCGGGGCATGTCCCACGCCAAGAAGGCCATGCTGGCGGCGCTGCAGGACGACCTGACCCATCGCTTTGCCGGAGAAGATATGGCCGTGTTTGCGGTCTATTCCGGCGAGCCCGCCCTGGGCGAGCGCTGGCTGGAAGAGGTCCGGGCAGCCTTCCCCCAGCGGGAGGTAGAGCTGGCCTCCCTGCCCCTGAGCATCTGCTGCCATGTAGGGGACGGGGCGCTGGCCGTGGCCTGCGCCCGGGTCCGGAAGTGAACCGGATATACTGACCTTATCATACCATTGTATGGAAACTGTGGCAACGAAAACTTGTCAACCCGGAATGGGTATGGTATATTTGACGAAGAAGCATCCCAAGCCGACCATATATGTGCCGACGATATGCGTGGAAATGAGTAAGGGGTAATTGCCTTGAAGACAGCCATTGTAACCGATACCAACAGCGGGATCTCCGCCCGGCAGGCCGAGGAAATGGGGATTTATTTGATCCCTATGCCGTTTTTTGTGGATGGGGAGACCTATCTGGAGGGCCAGGACTGCACGGCGGAGGACTTCTTTCAGAAGATGAAGCGGGGGGCCGAGATCTCAACCTCCCAGCCCTCCCCCTCGGAGATCACCGCGCTGTGGGAGCGTCTGCTGGCCAGCCACGACGCTGTGCTCCATTTTCCCATGACCTCAGGGCTGAGCGGCTCCTGCCAGACGGCCAAGGCGTTGGCCAGAGAGTATGGCGGCCGGGTCCTGGTGGTGGATGACCACCGGATCTCCGTTACCCTCATGCAGTCCATCCAGAACGCCCGGATCCTGCTGCGCCAGGGAAAGACCGCGGAAGAGGTCCAGGCGGCCTTCCCCTCCCATCAGGTGGGGATCATCTCTCTCCCCTTGAGCATCTGCTGCCACACAGGGGAAGGGGCGCTGGGCGTGGCCTGCGCCAGAGAATATTAAAACGAAACAGATCCCACGGTGCCGTATGCTGCGGCGCCGTGGGATCTTTGTTATCCCCGGAAGCGATAGCCCACGCCCCAGACGGTCTCGATGTACTGGGTGCGGTCGGGGTCGATCTCGATCTTGTCCCGGATGTGTTTGATGTGGACGGTGACAGTGGAGACGTCACCATAGGCGTCCATGCCCCACACGTTGTCAAAGAGGCGATCTTTGGAAAAGACGGTGTCAGGATGCTCGGCCAGGAAGAGCAGCAGGTCATACTCCTTGCTGGTCATGTTCTTCTCCTGGCTGTTCACCCATACCCTGCGGCTGTCCCGGTCGATCTCCAGGCCACGCACCTTCAGGATCTCCGGCCGGGGCTTTTCCCGGCTGCCCACCAGGCGCTCGTAGCGCTGGATATGCCCCTTGACCCGGGCCACCAGCTCGCTGGGGCTGAAGGGCTTGGTCATGTAGTCGTCGGCGCCCAGCCCCAGTCCCCGGACCTTGTCGATGTCGTCGGCCAGGGCAGAGATGATGATGACAGGGGTGTCCTTCACTTCCCGCAGGCGGCGGCAGACTTCGAAACCGCTGAGACCAGGAAGCATGACGTCCACAATGACCAGGGCAAAGTCCTGGGAGAGGGCCAGCTGCAGGCCTTCGGTCCCGTTTTCGCACAGAGTGCACTGGAACCCGCCGTTGATCTCCAGGTAGTCCCGTTCCAGTTCAGCGACGCTCCGGTCGTCCTCAATGATAAGAATGTTCATGACGGAAGTTTATCCTCCTTTTGCAGGGGGAGATAGACAAACGTGCGGGTGCCTTCTCCAACCTGGCTGGTGAGCCAGATTTTCCCGTGATGGCTTTCGATAATGCTGCGGCAGATGGCCAGCCCCAGTCCGCTGCCGGGGACCGAGCTGGACCGGGCGGTGTTCTCCCGGAAAAAGCTGTCAAAGACATGGCGGAGGGCTTCGGAGCTGATGCCCTTCCCGTTGTCGGCGATCTGGATGACCAGGCCGCCCTCGTAGGGCTCGGCGGTGAGCGAGATGGTCCCGCCGGGACGGCTGTACTTGATGGCGTTGGAAATGAGGTTGTCCGTGACCCGCTTGATCTTGTTGCGGTCGGCGGTGACCACAAAGGGGCCCGGTGGGATCTGGGCGGTGAATTGCAGGCCGTTGTGGGCGGCGTCATCCTGGTACTCCTGGCACAGGTCGGCGAGCAGGGCGGAAAGCTCCACATACTCGAAGTGGTACTGCATC
The DNA here is from genome assembly GCF_034090835.1 of Evtepia sp. Taxonomy (GTDB): domain Bacteria; phylum Bacillota; class Clostridia; order Oscillospirales; family Oscillospiraceae; genus Evtepia. Next base: position 15,950 of record NZ_JAXDRS010000029.1, on the reverse strand, counting down.
CGGCCCAGTTCATACTCGGAAAAGTCGCTCATGTTTCGCACCAGCCGCTCCATAAGCTGGGACTTGTTGTAGATGATGTCCAGGTAATGGGCCTGCTTTTCAGGGGTGTTGGCGATGCCGTCCCGGATGCCCTCCACATACCCCTTGATGGCGGTGATGGGGGTGCGCAGGTCGTGGGAGAGGTTGGCCAGGAGCAGACCCCGCTCCTGCTGGGCCTGGGCTTCCGCCGCGGCGGCAGACTTGAGGCGCTGCCGGACGCTTTCCAGGGACTGACAAAGTTCATCCAGCTCCCGTTCGGGGCAGGAGAGGATCTGGAAGTCCAGCTCTCCCTCCCGGAGGTTGTCCGCCGCCTGGCGGAGGGTCTGGAGGGTGGAGGTGACCCGGGAGGTGAGGCGGGTGCTGATCCAGATGCAGACGCAGGCCACAGCAAGGCAGAGCAGGATGCTCTCCATGATCAGATAGGGGATGACACGGCTGGCGCCGATGAGGTCGCCGCCGAAGAGAAAGGAGAGTCCTCGGAGGAGGACTTCCTCGCCGTGGGGCACACGGGCGGCAAAGAGGAGCAGGACCAGGATGGTGATGGCCAGACCGATCACCAGAGAGAGGGCCAGCATCAGCAGGCCGGCCTGAAACAGACGGGTGCGGAGAGAGGTTTTACGACGCATGGTAAAAGGACCTCCTTCAGAGTATGGGGGTCAGGCTTCGGTCCGGTCGAAGAGCCAGAAGCCGCAGGAACCGAACACCAGGGCATAGCCGGCCAGCAGTCCGATGCGGGAGAGCAGGGAGGCAAAGGGAAGGGTGATGCCGATCCACAGGTTATGCCACCGCAGGTATCCGGTAAAGCTCAGACCTCCCACTGCGGGGAGGTAGGTACCCATGAGGATCAAAGCTGCGTAAAGCACCAGGCAGAGCAGCACGGTGAGACCGGTGTTCCGGATGAGCTGGTTGATCAGGCAGAAAAAGAGGATCAGCACGGCCAGGGGGATCAGGTCCAGCAGCAGAGAGAGGATGCCGGTGACCAGGCCATACGTTCCGCCGCCCAGGGCCAGCTGGGTCAGCGCAGAGACCAGGCAGAGGACCGCTGCGTCAAAGAGACAGACCACGAACACAGCGGCGGCTTTGGAGAAGAAGAGCTTTCCCTTGCCGATGGGCCGCATGAGGGAAAAGCGGATGGTGTGGTCCGTGTGCTCCGCAGCAAAAAGGTCGCAGGTCCCCATGATGGCGATGAGGGGGAGGAAGAGGAGCAGAAGGAAGGGGAGGTTGGCGTTCAGAAGGCTGCCCAGGACGATGTGGGAGGAGACAGCGCCGTGGGTGAGGTAATTGATGGCCAGCAGGCGCAGGGCGCTGGCCGCGCAGATGAGACAGCCGAGGATCAGAAAGACCAGATATTTTTTCCGCTTCCGCAGCTTGAAGAGTTCGTTTTGCAGGCTTGCCAGGAAATATTTCATAGTGCAGCTTCCTCCTTACAGGACCACGGACCCTTTTTTGTCCCGCACTTTTGCCAGGAAGAAATCTTCCATGGAGGGGTTCAGGCGCAGGGCCTCCTCCTTGGTGTCAAAGGAGAGCATTTCTCCGTTGTAGAGCACCAGGACATGAGAGCACATTTTTTCGATCTCTGAGGCCAGGTGGCTGGCCACCAGGAAGGTGACGTTCTGCTCCTGGGCCAGGCGCATGATGATGGTTCGGATCTCCACGGTGGCCTCGATATCCAGGGCGTTGGTGGGCTCGTCCAGGATGAGTAGCTCCGGCTGGGAGAGCAGGGCCAGGGCCAGTCCCATCCGCTGCTTCATGCCCAGGGAGAAGCGGCCGCAGCGTTCGTTGCGGTAGGGGAAGAGCCCCACCAGCTCCAGGACCTGATCGATGCGGTCTTTCTTGAGGTCGGAGTAGTACCGGGCCGCCATGCGGAGGTGGTCCCGGGCGGAGAGGTTCTCAAAGAGGGCGGGCTGTTCGATGAGAGAGCCCACCTTTTTCAGGGCGGCCTCCCGGTGCAGGGCGTTTTCTCCGAAGAGGGAGATGGTGCCCTCTGTGGGGGTGACAAGGCCGGTGATGGCCTTCATGATGGTGGTCTTGCCGGAGCCGTTGGGGCCCAGCAGCCCCACGATCTGCCCGCGCTGGACGGAAAAGGAAATGTTTCGCACCCCGCGTCCGTTGCGGTAGAGTTTGGTGAGGTGGTTTAGGGAGAGGACCGGTTCCAAGAGAACACTCCTTTCTGGAAAAGGGAAAAAGGAAAAGAGGGCGGGACGACCCCGAAGGCCGCTGGCCTCCGGGGTTCGTCCGGTTTTTCGGTTGTCAGGATCAAGAGAGAGAGGAATCTATGCGAAGACTGGGCAGCGGACTTACCGCTTCACCCGGTCGCCCACATCCAGGGGCAGCACCTGCGTGGTGCCGTAGTTGGACACGGCCAGATCCATGGCTATGTCCATGGTATGGGACTGGTTTCTGGTGTCCACCGAGCGGAAGGCGGCCTTGGCAGAGAGGGAGGTGAGTCTGCCGCCCTTGTCTACGCCGAAGATGCAGGAGATGTTGTCCAGGGTGATGTCTTTTCCTGCGTAATACTCCAGGTAGTCGTAGGCCAGTTCCGGATGGGCGTCCAGCAGGGCCATGCCGTCGGCGTAATAGTCATAGCTGCCGTCGTTATGGACCAGGATGATGCCGGAGCCCTTTTCCTCCAGCACGTCGAAGTAGGGGGCAGACAGGTCGTTCTCATCAAGGAAAGCCCGGTACTGCTCCAGCAGTGTCTGGTTCTTTTCGTACCAGGCGTCGTCGAAACCGTAGAGGAAGTGCTCCCTGAAGTCGTCAGAGAGCTTGGTGCCGGTGGCTTTCTCGTACATGTTGAACTCGAAGATGCTGACATCCTCGTAGGTGACGGAGGAGATCGTGCCGGTCTGGGTGAGGTTGCAGGCAAAGAGGGAGAGGCCGGCGTTCACCAGAGAGGGGACCTGGCTCTTGGAGATCTCGATCTTGTAAAGGGTGCTGCCGTTTTCCGTGCCCACTTCCACGAAGTTGTTTTTCAGGTCGCCCATGACGGTGTCGGCTGCGACCTCCAGGAAGTTCATCAAGCGGTTGGACATCTCGTCTCCTTCCGAGACGCCGAAGAGGGAGCCGGAGATGGAGGAGTTGGGGACGTTGGAGTATTTGGAGACGTCATAGAATTTGGAGTCTGCGCTGTAGGAGGTACGCACCCCGTCTTTGGAGGTGGCGTAGAGATCGGTCACGGTTTTGCTTCCCTGCACGGTCTTTTCATGGGTATAGAGGTCGCCGTTGGCCAGGGCCAGTTCGTTGGAGAAGGTCACCATTTCCTTGCCGTCAAAGGACAGGGAGCCGGTACCGGTGATGGTAAAGTTGGTGTCCTCCAGGGCCAGGGAGCGCAGAGAATCCTTCAGTTTTGTATAGCCGTTGACACTGCCGAAGGCTGCGGTGGCGGATATGGCCAGGATAAGCAGACCGGCAGACAGGCAGGCGATGAGCCGCTTTCTTCTTTGCATAGGGGAACCCTCCTTGAACGGGATCGATGGGGACAGCCGCGGCGGAGCACGGCATTTTGATCTTAACTGAGGCTATTATACCGTATAATCGTAAAAAAAGAATGGGTAATCTCTTAAGAATTCATTAAAAATATGCCGTATGGCGAAAAGCCTTCCCGCCGGGCCGGCGGGGAGGGGGAAAGAACGGGGGCAATAAAAAATCCCGAATGCGGAAGCATTCGGGATTTTGGTGCCGGTGGCCGGACTCGAACCGGCACGGTGTCGCCACCGGTGGATTTTGAGTCCACTACGTCTACCAATTCCATCACACCGGCAGGATTGGGCGCAACTAATTATACAACAGATCGAAAAGGAGCGCAAGGTTTTTCTTCCGTAAAATTAAAAGAAAGCCATAGGAAAACAGGGGCAACTGTGGTATGATAAATGGAAAAGGTTCCGCACCCAGAAACCAGGGAACCGGGAAAGGGGGAAGGGCCCGTCATGGGACGAAAGCTGATGCTGCTCCTTGGGCTGGTGGTTTGTCTGCTTGGCCTGAGCGGCTGCGTATTTGGCAGCGTAGATGAGATGTATGCCCTGCCCAAGTCTTCGGAGGCTTATGTGAAGCTCCAGAGCAAGATCAACGAAACCAAGGGCAGCGCAGAATATATTGCGCCTTTGAGCGGGGACAACCGTCAGACCATCCAGCTGGTGGATGTGGACGGGGACGGGACCCAGGAGGCAGTGGCCTTCTTCCGGGACACCACCCAGGAAGACCCGCTGAACATTGTGATTTTCAAACAGGATGACCAGGGAGAGTACAAGGTATACGCCAGGATCGCAGGCATGGGCAACGAGATCGAGTCCATCGACTACCTGGACCTGACCGAGGCCAAGGGGCGCGACATCCTGGTCAGCTGGCAGGTGAGCGCCTCGGTGCACACCCTGGTGGGCTATACCCTGGCTGATGGTCAGCCGGTGGAGATCATGCGCAGCGGATACGGCCGGTACCTTACAGCGGATATGGACGGCGACGAGCGGTCGGAGGTGATCCTGGCCCAGTCGGAGAGCAGCAGCGCATCCCAGTGGAGGATCGAGTACTACGACGGCAAGGACGGGGGTATGGAACTGGTCTCCTCTGCGCCGCTGTCAGAAGGGGCCACGGATATCAGCGCCTGGACCACAGGGGAGCTGAAGGGCGGCGTTCCGGCGCTGTTTGTGACCTCCTATCTGGGCAAGGATGTGCTGGTGGCGGACGTGTTCTCCATGGGGGAGCACGGCCTGAAGAACATTGGACTGGAAGAGGGAGAGCGGTCCAGCAAAAACCTCTTCCACTACTATGCGGGGGTCCATCCTGCGGACATCAACGGGGACGGCCTGCTGGAGGTCCCCTGCGAGATGCGGGTGGCCGCCTATGGAGACAGCTCTGTGGACGGGTTCTGGTGGCTCAAGTGGAAGAACTACCTGCCCGACGGCAGCAGCAAGACGGTGATGACCACCTACCACGGCGGGGACGGCTGGTATCTGGAGATCCCCAGCGCCTGGACCGGGGTGTTTTCCATGAACCGGCAGGAGAGCTCCACCACCGGGGTGCGCAGCGTGACCTTTGCAAGGGGCGTGCCGGACGAGGAGAGCGGAAAGCAGCCTGAGCCTTTCCTGGTGATCCGCAGCCTGGCCGGCGGCGACCGGGCGGCCCTGGCCCAGAAGGAGGAAGGCATCCTGCTGTATGAGGACAGCTCCGTTTTGTACACGGGAGAGATCCTCAAGAGCAGCTGGGACTGCGGCCTGAACGAGGAGAGTCTGAAAGCAGCCTTCCACGTGGTGGGCGAGAAGCGGACCGGAAAATAGAGGACCAGCCGCCCGGCGGCAGGCTGGACCAAGAAACAGAAAGAGGAGCAAAACCATGAAGAAAATTCTGGTATTGGAAGACGAGGCCAATATTCGCAGCTTTGTTGTCATCAACCTGAACCGAGCAGGGTATGAGACCATCGAGGCGGGCACCGGCGAGGAGGCCCTGGAGCAGCTGCGGCTGAACCCGGATGTGCGGGTGGCGCTGCTGGACATCATGCTGCCGGATATGGACGGCTTTGAGGTGTGCCGCCGGATCCGGGCGGGCAACTCGAAGATCGGCATCATCATGCTCACCGCCCGGACCCAGGAGATGGATAAGGTGACCGGCTTTATGACCGGGGCGGACGACTATGTGACCAAGCCCTTCTCCCCGGCGGAGCTCACCGCCCGCATCGACGCTCTGTACCGCCGCATCGGCGGGGAAATGATGGACGACGGAGAGATCCAGCAGCCCCCCTTCGTGCTCAACACCCGGAAGCGCACCCTGGAGAAGAACGGCCAGCGGGTGAAGCTCACCCAGGTGGAGTACGCCATCATGAAGATGTTTATGGAGAACCCGGGCAAGGCCCTGTCCCGGGAGGAGATTTTGAAGTTCGTCTGGGGCGAGAACTACATGGGCGAATTGAAGATCGTGGATGTGAACATCCGCCGCCTTCGTGTGAAGATCGAGGACGAACCCACCAGCCCCGTGTTTATCACGACCATCTGGGGCTATGGCTACAAGTGGGAATTTTAAGGAAACGTTGAAGAAGGGACAGACATGGTTTCGTTTTTGAAGGTAAAAGGGATTCGCCAGCGCTGGCTGCTCAACAGCGTCAGCATCCTGGTCATGATTTTGCTGGCTGTGGTCATCGCGTTTTCCGTGGTGATCAAGAACTATTATGACAGCAGCATTCTTTCCGACCTGGAGAACAAGGCCCGCACCGCCGCCAGCTATTTTGGCAGCTACGCCGGCAACTACGCCAAGGATGGAGACTATTTTACCGCCGCCCAGGACTATGTCAGCTCCTTTGACGAAGGCACCCGGATCGAGCTGCAGGTGCTCACAACGAGCGGCGTTGTCATTTACTCCTCCAACGGCCTGACCCTGTCCGGCACCGTGCCGGGCACGGAGGACATCACCCATCTCCAGGCCAAGCAGGCCATCTCTTCCTGGGAGGGGATCTCCCCCCAGACCGGCGAACGGATCACCGCAGTGTCCGCCCCCCTCTCCTACAACGGGGAGCTGGTGGGCATCATGCGTTACGTGACCTCCATGCGTCTGGTGGACCGGCAGGTGTTCATGCTGACCCTGGTGGCTGTGTCCATGTCGGTGGTCATCCTGGTGCTGGTGTATATCTCCAACATCTATTTTGTCCGCTCCATCGTGGGACCGGTGGAGAACATCACTGGCATCGCCCAGCGGATCGCCGCAGGAAGCTACGGCATCCAGGTGGAAAAGAAGTTTGACGACGAGGTGGGTGACCTAACCGACGCCATCAATGACATGTCCATGCGGATCAAACACGCCGAGAGCATGAAGTCGGAGTTTATCTCCTCCGTTTCCCACGAGCTGCGTACTCCCCTTACCGCCATCACCGGCTGGGCAGAGACCATCATGAATGGAGAGGCCCGGGACGAGAAGGATGTGCGCAAGGGCATGGGCATCATCGCCAGCGAGGCCCGGCGTCTGTCCGGCATGGTGGAGGAACTGCTGGAGTTCTCCCGGATCGAGGACGGGCGGTTTACCCTGGCCATCGAACCCATAGATATCAAGGCGGAACTGGAAGACGCCGTGTATACCTATCATGAGTTTTTGGCGGCGGAAGGGATCGCTGTATACCATAAGGACTGCGAAGAGGAGTTCGAACCCATCCCCGGTGACCCGGACCGGCTGCGGCAGGTGTTCTGCAACCTGCTGGACAACGCCGCCAAGCACGGCGGCGCCGGCAAGCGGATCGACACGGCCATCTACCCTGACGGCAAGGACGTGGTGATCACCGTCCGGGACTACGGCCCCGGTATCCCGCCGGAGGAACTGCCCAACGTGAAGTATAAGTTCTACAAGGGCAGTTCCACGGCCCGTGGCAGCGGCATCGGCCTTGCCGTGTGCGAGGAGATCGTCTCCCGCCACAACGGCCAGCTCATCATCCGCAACGCGGAGGATGAGGCAGGGGGCTGCCTGGTGGAGGTCCGCCTGCCTACTGGAACATAAGTTCGAGAAAAGCCTTGCAATGAAAAACAAGGTTTGTTACAATTTCTGCGGAATGCAGCAAACAACAGGAGATACTATGAAAGACAAACAAACAAGCGGCGCAGCCGAAAGCTGCGCCTTCCGCACGACCATCGGCGGCCAGGCGCTCATTGAGGGCATCCTCATGCGAGGGCCCCAGAAGCAGGCCATCGTGGTGCGCAATCAGGAAGGGGAGTTAGAGGTCAAGGAAGAGGAACTGAAACTCATCAAGGACCGCCACCCCACCCTGGGCCTCCCCTTTATCCGGGGCGTGGTGAACTTTGGTGACTCCCTGGTGAAGGGGATCAAGGCCCTCATGTGGTCGGCGGAGTTTTACCCCGAGGAGGAAGAGGAGGAGCCCTCCCGCTTTGAGCAGTGGATCGAAAAACGATTCGGCAGCGAAGCGGCCATGAAGTGGGTGCTGGGCTTTTCTGTGGCGGTGGGTCTGGTGTTCGCCATCGCCCTGTTCATTATCCTGCCCACTCTGGCCACCTCTGCGCTGCTCTACTTCTTCCCGGAGGCCCCCATGTGGCTGCGCAACCTGCTGGAGGGCGTGGCCAAGCTGGTGATCTTTTTCGCCTACCTGGTGCTCTGCTCCCGGCTCAAGGATATCCACCGGACCTTTTGCTACCACGGGGCGGAGCATAAGACCATCTTCTGCTACGAGCGGGGCCTGGAGCTGACGGTGGAAAACGCCCGGGCCATGCCCCGGCACCATCCCCGCTGCGGCACCAGCTTTCTGTTCGTGGTGATCGTGGTGGCGGTGCTGGCCTCCTGCGTGGTGTTTGCCCTGCCGGGCATCCGGGATGTGGCCACCAATCCGCTGGTGCGCATCCTGCTGCACCTGCTGCTCCTGCCGGTGGTGGTGGGCATCACCTATGAGTTCAACCGGCTGGTGGGCCGCCACGATAACCTGGTGACCCGGGTGCTGTCTGCCCCGGGGATGTGGATGCAGAACTTTACCACCTTCGAGCCGGATGACTCCATGCTGGAGGTGGCCATCGAGGCCTTGAACCGGGTCCTGCCCCAGGAAAAGGGCGCAGACGCCTGGTAAACAGAGAGAGTCCCGGGAAGAGAACCGGGTGAAAATTTGTAAGATTGTGAGTGGAGTGGGAACTTGTGACGATCACCTATCAGGACTTATATTTAAAGGCACGCAACGCCCTGAGCGGGGCGGGGATCGAGGGGGCCCAGCTGGAGGCCCGGGAGATCCTCTGCGCGGCAGCGGGGAAGTCCCCGGAGCAGCTGTACCGGGACCTGTCCCTGTACACCACGGAGGCCATTGCGGAAAAGACGGAAGCGCTGCTGGCCCGGCGTCTGGCGGGGGAACCGGTGGCGTATATCGTGGGGGAGTGGTCCTTCTGCGGGCTGCCCTTCTACGTTTCGCCGGCTGCTCTCATCCCCCGGATCGACACGGAGATGCTGGCCCAGCTGGTGATGAACCGGCTGAAAGAGTATGAGGGTCACACCCGGGTGCTGGACCTGTGCGCGGGCAGCGGCTGCATCGGCCTCACGGCGGCGGCTTATCTGAAAAATACCCGGGCGGTCCTGGTGGACCTGTCCGACGGGGCGCTGGACCTGTGCAAGCGAAACATCCGCCGGCACAAGCTCACAGGCCGGGCGGTGTATCTGAAGGGAGACGCCCTCCAGGCCCCCAGCCACGCCCTGGGACAGTTTGACGTGCTGGTGAGCAATCCCCCTTACATTCCCTCCGGGGACTTCCCGTCTCTGGATGCCTCGGTGAAGGACTTTGAACCCCTCATGGCGCTGGACGGAGGGGAGGACGGCCTGGACTTCTACCGGGCCATCACCAAGCTGTGGATGCCGGCCTTGAAGCCCGGCGGGCATCTGCTCTATGAAGTGGGCATCGGCCAGGCGGAAAAGGTGGCCTGGCTCCTGGTGAAGGCGGGGTATGAGAACATCCGCATCACCCGGGACACCGGCGGGATCGACCGGGTAGTGGAGGGCCAGCGGCCCAAGGAATGGGAGGCCCCCGACCTGCTCCACACCGTTCCGGGGGAGGAACCCCCGGCGGAAGAGACTCCGGAACCCCAGTAAACAAAAGCGCGCCCACTGGCGCGGGAGGTTAGCATGGCAGAAAAAAAGAAAATGATCGAGTCGGCCTCGCCGGCTTCGGATAAGAAAAAAGCCCTGGAAACCGCCATGGCCCAGATTGAAAAGGCCTATGGCAAAGGCTCCATCATGCGCCTGGGGGACAACTCCCGGGTAATGGTGGAGGGCATCCCCACCGGCTCTCTGGCCCTGGACCTGGCGCTGGGGATCGGCGGGGTACCTCGGGGCCGGATCATTGAGATCTACGGCCCGGAGTCTTCGGGTAAGACCACCCTGGCCCTGCACATTGCGGCGGAGGCCCAGAAGCGGGGCGGCGAAGTGGCCTTCATCGACGCAGAGCACGCCCTGGACCCCACCTACGCCAAGGCCCTGGGCGTAGACATCGACAATATGCTCATCGCCCAGCCGGACACCGGCGAGCAGGGTCTGGAGATCTGCGAGGCTCTGGTGCGCTCCGGCGCCCTGGATGTCATCGTGGTGGACTCGGTGGCCGCCCTGGTGCCCCGGGCGGAGATCGAGGGCGACATGGGCGACGCCCATGTGGGCCTGCTGGCCCGGCTCATGAGCCAGGCCCTGCGGAAGCTGGCCGGCTCCATCTCCAAGACCAACTGCGTGGTGATCTTCATCAACCAGCTCCGGGAAAAGGTGGGCGTCATGTACGGTAACCCCGAGGTGACCACCGGCGGCCGGGCATTGAAGTTCTATTCCTCTGTGCGCATTGACGTGCGCCGGGTGGAGGCCATCAAGGCCGGAGGCGAGATCATCGGCAACCGCACCCGGGCCAAGGTGGTGAAGAACAAGGTGGCCCCTCCCTTCCGGGAAGCGGAGTTTGACATCATGTACGGGGAAGGCATCTCCAAGTACGGGGAGATGGTGGACCTGGCAGTGAAGCTGGACATCCTGCAGCGGAGCGGTTCCTGGTTCTCTATGGGCGAGGAACGGATCGGCCAGGGCCGGGACGCTGCCAAGCAGTACTTAAAGGACAACCCGGAGGTCTGCGACCGGGTAGAGGCGGAGATCCGCCAGAACGCTTACAAGCTCCTGAGCGCCCCCGCCCAGGCGGCGGCCCGCGCCTCGGGACGCATCCCCGCTGCGCCCGCTCCGGCGGCGGTCCCCCGGGGCGTGGACGTGAGCGCAGACGACTTTGACGATGAAGATTGAGAACCTGCTGCCCCCTGTCCGGCCGGGAAAACCCTGGACGGTTTCCCTGGAAGGGGGCAGTGTTCTTTCTGTACCGGAGGCCGTGGTGGCCCAGTATGCCCTGTACACCGGGATGGAGCTGGAGGAAGACCAGCTGACAGCGGTGGAGGAGGGAGCTAAGATGGCGGCTCTCCGGGAGAAGGCCGTCTCTCTGCTCACCGGCCGCCTGCTGTCCGAAGGGCAGCTGCGGGAGAAACTGCGGACCCGGGGGGCTACCCCCCGGCAGGCAGAAGAAGTTGCGGCCTGGGCCCGGGAGATCGGCCTGTTAAACGACGAAGCCTATGCCAAAGCTCTGGTCCGGCACGGCCAGGACAAGGGCTACGGGCTGTATAAAATCAAAGAGATGCTGTACCGCCGGCAGGTCCCCCGCCAGTACTGGGAGGAGGCTCTGGCAGAGCTGGAGGCACCGGACGAGTGGATCGACCGCTATCTGGCGGAGAAGGTCCGGGACCCGGACGACCCCAGACAGATTCGGAAAGCCTCAGACGCCCTGGTGCGCCGGGGCTTTTCGTGGCATCAGGTATCCGACGGCATTTCCCGCCTGCGGCGGGAGTGGGAGCCCTGAGGGGCAAAGGAGGAAAACAGTGAAAGTAGGATTTATTTCCCTTGGCTGCGCCAAGAATCAGGTAAACTGTGAGCAGATGATCTGGCAGACCTACGAGGCCGGGCACGAGGTGGCCCTGGGCCCGGACGGCTGCGACACGGTGGTGGTGAACACCTGCGGCTTCCTGCAGGAGGCCCGGGACGAAGCCCTGGAAGAGATCAACAAGCTGGTGGCCATGAAGAAGGCGGGCCAGCTGGAGCGGATCATCGTGAGCGGCTGCATGGCCCAGTGGTGGAAGGACCGCATGGCAGACCTGTGTCCGGAGGTAGACGGCTTCCTGGGGGTGAGCGGATATGAGGACATCCCCCAGGTGCTGGAGCAGGCGGCGGCCGGGGAACGGCCCTTCCATTACGGAGACATTGACGCACCGGTGCCCGAGACCGACCGGGTGGTGTGCACCTCGGACTACTGGGCCTGGCTGCGGATCGCAGAGGGGTGCGACAACCGGTGCGCCTACTGCGTCATTCCCTTTATCCGCGGGAGATTCCGCAGCCGTCCGGAGGAGAAGATCCTGGAGGAGGCAGAAAACCTGGCCCAGGCCGGGATGAAGGAGCTCATTGTGGTGGCCCAGGACATCACCCGGTACGGGCTGGACCTGTACGGGGAGCGGACCCTGGCCAAGCTGCTGCCCAAGCTGTGCGCCATTCCCGGCATCCAGTGGGTGCGGCTGCACTACCTGTACCCGGACGAGATTACCGACGAGCTCATCGACGTGATCGCCCGGGAACCCAAGATCGTGAAGTATCTGGATATTCCCATCCAGCACATCAGCGACCGTATGCTGAAAGCCATGCATCGGCGGGGCACCGGGGAAGAGATCCGGTCCCTGTTCCGTAAGCTCCGGGAGAAGATCCCCGGGGTGGTGCTGCGGACCAGCCTCATTACCGGCTTCCCCGGGGAGACCGAGGAGGAGTTTGAGGAGCTGTGCGAGTTCCTGCTGGAGTATAAACTGGAGCGGGCCGGGGTCTTTGCTTTCTCTCCCGAGGAGGGAAGCGTGGCGGCCAAGATGCCTGACCAGGTGGACGAGGACGTGAAGCGCCGCCGTCTGGAGCTGCTGACCGACCTGCAAATGCGCATCGTGGACCAGTACTGCGAGAGTAAGGTGGGCCAGGTGATCCCCGTGCTGTGCGAGGGGTACGACGACGAGACCGAGCTCTTCTACGGCCGCAGCGATGCGGACTCTCCCGGTATTGACGGGGTGGTCCACTTTGAAGGGGAAGAAGGGGGCGTGCGCCCCGGGGACTTCTACCAGGTGAAGGTCACCGGAACCTACGACGGAGAACTCATTGGGGTCCTGTACGAAAACGAGGAGGGAAGCAAGCAATGAACACCGCAAACAAGCTCACCCTGGTCCGGGTGGTGATGATCCCCCTGTTTATCGTGCTGCTGTACTGGGACTTTACCGGGCACCTGCTGGCTGCGCTGGCTGTGTTTATCCTGGCCAGCGTCACCGACTTTGTGGACGGATATGTGGCCCGGCACTACAATCAGATCACGGACTTTGGCAAGTTCATGGACCCCCTGGCGGATAAACTGCTGGTGATGTCTGCCATGGTGTGGTTTGTGGAGGTGGGCTGGATGCCTGCCTGGGCCTTCTTTATCGTCATCGCCCGGGAACTGGCGGTCACCGGCCTGCGGCTGGTGGCAGTGGAGCAGGGCCGGGTGATCGCTGCGGGCAAGTCCGGCAAGGTCAAGACCGCCTCTACCATGGTGTGCATCTGCCTGCTCCTGGCCTTCCCCAACCCTACGCTGATTCTGGTGTGTGTGTGCGTCATCCTGGTGACCACGGTGTATTCCGGCATTGAGTACTTTGTGCAGAACCGGGACGTGCTGCTCAGCGGCGACCTGTAACCGAAAACATCCTGCGCCCAGGAGAGGGAGGTCCCCATGCTGATCTATCTGCAAATGGTTGACGCACCGGAGGACCGCTCCAAGTTTGAGCAGCTCTACCACCGCTACGGTGGCTGGATGCTGGGGGCCGCCCGGAAGATCCTGCGCAACGACCGGGACGCGGAGGACGCGGTCCATGACGCGTGGCTGACCATTCTTGAAAATTTACATAAAATCTCCTCGGTGGACTGTCCAAAAACCCGGGCCTATCTCGTTACTATAGTTGAGAGCAAGGCCATCGACCTGTATCGGAAGAAGCAGCGGCAGGAGACGGGAGAACTGCTGGAGCACCAGCAGGGCCTTACTGTGGACTACCGGGGGGAGGACGGGCTCGCCCGGTGTATCCTGGCCCTGCCCGCCCGCTACCGGGAAGTGATCCTGCTCAAGTATCACCAGGGATATTCCACGAAAGAGATCGCCAAACTGCTGGGGATCTCCCCGGCGGCTGCCCATAAGCTGGTGCAGCGGGCCCGGGATCGGCTGGAAGCCCTGTGCAGAGAGGAGGGAGTTTTGTGATTTCCGAAGAGCGGCTGCGTCAGGCAGCCGAGAAGGCCGGGGAGGCGCTGGCAGACAGCCTGCCCGATCCGGAGACCTGCCGGGAGACGGGGTCCCCCGCCTTCCAGATGCGAATGGAGAAACTCCTGCGCCGTGCCCGGTGGAGGAGATGGAGCAAGGGCCTGCAGAAGGTCGCCATCCTTGCGCTGGTGCTGCTGGCAGCTGGTGCAGGCGTATTTTCTCTGAACGCCAAGGCGGACGAATGGGTCCGTGGTTGGGTAAAAGAAGAAGACGGATCTTCTATACACTACTACTTTGTTGGCGATGTGAAAGAAGAAGATATCGTCCACTATACCATTGAGCTGCCAGAGGGATATTCGCTGACGTGGGGGGACATATGCAAAGATGACGGGTCTTTTTTGTATGAAAATGACGAAGGCGTCTATATTGCGTTTGAATATGACTATGAAACGATCCGTTCCACCGGTGATATGTTTTTAAGCACCACAGACGATGAGGAAAAAAAGGAAGTTACGGTCAACGGTATTAAGGCAGATTTGTATTTGGCAACTAAGCCGCAAAATAACAGCACGATTATTTGGGCTGACCCAACCACGAAAGCTATTATTGAGGTGACTGCCTTCATGGGAGAAGAAGAATTGATCCAGTTGGCAGAAAGCGTCAGGCCGATCAGGGTACCTCTGTATGACATAGACCTTCCGGAGGGGTATGTTCTGCGGGAGAGAACCAGCGAAGAGGCAGCGGAAACGGAGTTTTATCAAAACGACCAGGGCCAGTGGCTCACGTTCCGTCGGGAGAAGCTGGCTTGGCACGATGGGGTTGGAACAGCGCAAAGAATCGGCGAGTCAGAGGGAAAAAAGGTCACGGTCCATGGCCTTTCGGCAGAACTCTATTCTTCCTGGCAAAAAGAAAACGCCTACCAAACCATTGCCTGGAACGACCCGCTGACCGGGGTTCGGCTCACGCTGACCGCCGCCCCCATGGAGGAGGAAGCGCTGATCCGGCTGGCAGAAAGCGTGACGGCAAAAAAATAAAAAAATTTAAAATTGGGTGTCCAATTTGGCCCTCCTGTTTCGTTACTATCAGCAAAGAGCGAAACAGGAGGGGTTTTTTGTGAAAAAGATGGCGTTGGCTATGCTGCTGGTCCTGGTGTGGACGGCAGGGCTTTTGGCGGAGGCAGCAGGGCCTTCGTATACTGTAAAGGATTCACCAGAACTGAGGTTTGAGGGAAATATGGCAATATGTAAGGCTCTCGTAAGAGCAAATAACTCAACGTCGTACATTACAGCTACCATGAAACTTTGGTCCAAAGGGGTGCCGATCAGGACTTGGAAGCAATCCGGAAAAGTCTCGCTTTCCTTTTCGCAGAAAGCAGGAGTGGTCCCAGGCGGCACCTATACACTGACGATAGACGCTGTTGTTGGGGGGGTGAAACAACCACAGAGATCGACAACAAGAATCTGTCCCCGATAGAAAAGGGGACAGGAGAGGAAAGGATGTGATAGAAAACAAGCAATCGTTAGCAGTCGTTCATGTCAGTATGAAGAAACGGAGGATTACGCAAGAAGCGTAAAGAAAGGAGCACAACATGAAAAAACGTATGGTAACGTTGGCCTTGGCGCTTTGTGTGTCTATGTCACTGGCAATTCCAGTAACTGCTGCAAATACATTGTCGGAACCGTTGAACAGTTCGGTTGTCTATGCGGCGAAGATGAGCGAAAATAAGGATCGTCCTTTTTATGTAAACAGAGATATTCAGGGGAATGTTCAGGGTCCCAGCGACTTCGCAGTGACTACAGATGGAACCTATATCCTGAATACAGCAAGCAACGCTATCTTTAAGGTGACAGAAAATCAAAAAGCAGAAATGATTGCTTTGGATGATTTCGGCATACTCGATATTATCCTTGATAATTTCTTCATAGATTTTGTATGCGTCTTTCTCATCCGTTCCATTCTTTTCAGGTAAGGTATTCTGCTCACTCCAAGGAGAGGGGTCAGGGGAAAGGATAGGAATGGAATCGGTATTTAATCCATCTTTATTTCTTTCTTCTTTTTTTGATAGATCAGTTTTTTGTATATCTTTATTTAATTGCATTGGATTTTCCGATGTCGGATTATCCGCTTTCGGTTTTTCCAATAT
>NZ_JAXDRS010000028.1:0-18019 GCF_034090835.1 Evtepia sp. | reverse complement strand
TGAAAGCGACGGTGTGGCCTGTTCGCTGTCTATGGCCGTCAGGAGCATTTTCTGCTCCTCCGGTTTGAGATAGGAAATCTCAACGGCGGGGGTCATACCGATTTTCTTATCATCTACCATTTGCTGAAGCTCCGGGGCAAGCTCTGTAAGCCGGATATAGCGTCGTACCGTATCGCCGCTGATCCCGGCATCCTTTGCCACTTCGTCATCCGCGCGGAAATTCGCCGCAAGTTGCGGCGAATTATCCTGCGCCGCTTGCGTGGCCTCTTTTGTCGGCCTGCCGGCTTTCCTGCGTATGGCTTCCAGCTTCATTTTGTACGCCTGCGCCCGCTCGCTGGGAAGGATATTCTCCCGCTGGATATTGCTGTCCACCATGAGAATGGTAGCAGTTGCGTTGTCCATTTCACGGATGATACAGGGCATTGTCTTAAGGCCGGCTAATTCGCTGCCGTGCTTTCGGCGGTGTCCGGCGATAATCTCATATCCGCCATCCTCGCGGGGACGGATGATAGCGGGGACAAGCACTCCATACCGCTTGATGCTCTCCGTCGTTTCTTGCATAGCTTCATCGTCCCGTACCTTAAAGGGATGATCGGGAAAGTCGTGCAGTTCCGATAAAGGAAGCTCAACAATATGATCTATTGGTTTAGCTCTTGCCATTTGTTCACCTCCAAGAAAAAAGGAGCTGATTTTCATCAACTCCTTTGGGTCAATTTGAGTTTTGGGATGCAAACACAACGATACGGATACCGTTCGCATATTATGCTCAATGATTGCGATGTGGCACGCGTAGGGACCAAGCGATTCACATTTCGTATTGACTTCTTGCGATCAAAATGTGATACTTTGTGAGTAGTCTTGCTGGAAGGTGCTAAAAACGAAAAAAGCGGGCCAGTTTCAGCATCTTTCAAACCTTTTGCTTGTGTTTGAAGTTAGCTAAAACTGGCCCGCGTGGGAGAGCGTTCGGTTCGCATCCGAGAGGTCGACGGTTCGATCCCGTTCAGGTCCACCAGAAAACGCCGTGAAATCATTGATTTCACGGCGTTTTTGTAACTGTTTCCGCTTTAGCGCAATAATTTGATGGGAGATAGCGTGAGCACAAAGTGGGGCTCGTCGATTTTCGTGCTGGGATGGCAGTGGGAGGGACCAACGGTCACATCCCCGAGCTGGTGAGCAAAGTCCTCCGGGCAGCTGCCAAAGACCACATACTGACAGGCGCAGTACTCCAGATGTCCGTTCTCGTCCGGCTCCAGCGGAGAGGTCTCAAAGGGCTTTTCGATATCCGCCCCCAGAGATTCCAGATAGAGTGCCACCTCTGGATAGGCTGCTTTGACCCTGGCGCAGTAGTTCCGGCAGTAGGCGCAATCACAGATGGTTTCAGGGGCAAGATCACTGTAATAGGCCCTTGTTTTTTCCATGTCCGGTTTCATCACGATTTTTTACCACCCTTCCTTTTACCTGTGACAGTTTTCAAGAATTGCAGATAATAGCCAAGAATGCCGAGCCCCAACAGAAGAAAGCCCACTCTTCGGAGAAAACTTTGTCCTTCTATTACAAAGGTCAGAAGAAAGAGACTGATCATGCCGATCCAAAACAGAAGGGATATGAGCACGATACATAGGATCCGGACAGGGCCGGAAATCCGTGCTGACTGCATGGCATCGGTACATCTTTGAAGTAAAACCTCAAACCACATGGAATCCCCCACCTTATATCAAGATCCAGGTCTGGCCGTCGGGCATGGGGCGAAGACTCCCCGGCACCCGTTCCAACACTTCTCCGGTATCATAATCCCGCACCAGAACTTCCTCCCGGTAGTCCGGGTCCTCATACCAAACGGAAGTATACAGCCTGTTTTCTTCCCGAAAGGCAAAACACTCGTTGTCCTCCACCGCAAAGTCCCGGCGCTCCGGCCAGAAAATTTGCAACTTGTTGTCATGGGCTGACCGGGTCAGCATGAGAGGTGGGGTCTCCAGCATGAGATTGTAGAAGTCTTTTGCGATGGAGAGGGGCAATACCGCCAGCGCTGCCGTTGTTTTCTCTGCTTCATGGAAGGTCAAAATACAGATCTCTTCCTTTGGAAAATCCACCAGCAGCAGGACCACTCGCCCGTCGTGATACACCGGCCTGCCCAGGTACTGCCCCGGCTTTGTGCATACCGGCTCATAAACCGTGCCTTCCGGGTGCCGGACCAGGATCAGCCGGTTTTTCCGGATGGGATGGCCGCTGCGAAACAGTTCCTCCGCCTCATATAAGTCTCCGCTGGTATAGTCGGTGCCCCAGTACCATGCGCAGCTGCCCTGCAATGGCTGAAGATCGGTGATCCCATTGGTGAGAATGCGTTTCATATCCTGCCCTCCGGCTATGTTCTGATTCGGTTCTGAGATTATATCACAGAGAACACAGGAGGAGGATCAATCTTTTCTTAAGTTTTCTTAAGCCACGGAGGCAAATGGCCTCCTTTTGTTGCCTGCCCCATGCTCAAGCCGCGGACTGAGCAGAGGGCAGCTGCTGTTTTCCCCAGGAAGCCTGGCCTGGTCCGAACTGGGGAGAGCGTTATGGTCTTGTCTCGTTCACCTGCCACTGGGCGCTCTGGTTTTGCAGCTCCACCATATGCCGGTACAGCCCTCCTTGCGCCATCAGCTCCTCTGGTGTGCCCTGCTGGGCCACACGGCCGTTTTCCAGGACGACGATATGATCGGCCCCGGCCACGGTGCGCATCCGGTGGGCGATGACCAGGACGGTCTTTCCCCGCAGCAAATGGGAGAGGGCCAGCTGCACAGCGCTCTCGTTCTCCACATCCAGACTGGCAGTGGCCTCGTCCAGCAGGACCACCGGCGCGTTTTTCAGCAGAGCCCGGGCGATGGAGATCCGCTGGCGCTCCCCGCCGGAGAGGGTGGCGCCGTTCTCGCCGATCACCGTTTCATATCCCTGGGGCAGCTGCTGAATAAACCCGTCGCACTGGGCGGCTCTGGCGGCCTCCATCACCTCTTCATCCGAGGCGTCCCGGCGGCCCAGGCGGATATTCTCCTTCACGGTATCCCGGAACAGCATCACATCCTGAAACACCATGGAATAGGAGGTCAGCAAGGTTTCCGGGTCCACGCTGGATACATCCGTGCCGCCCAGGGTGACCCTGCCGCTGTTGACGTCCCAAAAACGGGCAGCCAGTTTGCAGGCGGTGGACTTGCCTCCGCCCGAGGGACCGATGAGGGCGGTGACCTCTCCCTGGCGGGCGGTAAAGCTCACGTCGTTCAAAACGTCCACGCCCTCCCGATAGGCGAAGGACACATGGTCAAAGACGATGTCATAGTTCTGCGGCTGGAAGGTCTCGGTGCCCTCCTGTACCGGCTGCTCCAGACTGGAGCGCATCCGTTCGATCTGCAGTTTGGCGCTGAAAGTCGCGGCGATGTTCTGCAGGACCATGCTCAGGGGATCATACAGCCGCGCGGCAGCAAAGAGGAACCCCAGAAAATACAGGAATGAAAGGGATCCGGAGAGCAGAAGCGCCCCGCCGGTGAGCACCGTGGTGGCAAAGCCCAGCCGCAGAAAGGCCTGGGCAGAGCAGACGAACACCCCGGTGGCAAGTTCCGAGCGGATCGATCCCCGCTCCATGGCCTTCAGCTTTTCCTCCAGCTCGGCCTTGTATGCCTCCTGGCGGCCGCAGGCCTTGATGTCCCGGATGGTTTCCAGTCCTTCCTGGATGCAGTCGGCCACAGCCCGTTTGTTCAGGATGTTCTTTCTGCCGAAGGCATCCTGGATCCGTTTGGAACCTGCTGTCAGGATCACCGCCACCGGCACCACCCAAAGCACAGCGACTGCCATTCTCCAGTCACAGCAGAACATGCACACGCCGATGACCAGGGTGGACAGAACGGAGGCAAACAGCTGGGGGATATAATGGGAAAACATCTGGTCCAGGGAGGAGCAGTCGGAGATCATGGTGGAGGTCAGGTCGCTCAGGTCCCGTTTCCCGAAAAAGCTCAGGGGGAGCTTGCGCAGGATCTCCGCCAGACTCACCCGCCGGCTGGCGCTCTCCTGATAGGTCGCCAGATACAGGGCGGTGTATTGGAACCAGTGCAGTACGAACAGCAGGAGAAGGACGGCCAGTCCGCCTCCTGCATAGAGGGCGAACCTCTCCGTGGGGCTGCCGCCCCCGGCCAGTGCGTCCAGCAGATGCTGGATGGTGAACATCACCACCCCCACAGGGAGCATCAGGCTCAGGTTGCAGACAAAGCACCAGAACACAGCTTTTATGAGGTCTTTCGCCCCTTTTTCGCTGAGGGCGAACCAGTGCTGTAATTTCTTTGTCATACGAGGGCCTCCTTTCCCACCTGCCACCGGGCGCTGCGCTGATAGTCCGCCCACATGGCTCCATAGATGCCATTCTGTTCCAGAAGCTGGGTGTGGCTCCCTTGCTCTGCAATGGTTCCCCGGTCCAGCACAAAAATGGTGTCTGCGTTCTGTACGGTGGACAACCGGTGGGCGATCATCAGAACGGTTTTGCCGCGGGTCAGGGCTGTGAGGGCCTTTTGGATCTGCCATTCGTTCTCAGGGTCGGCAAATGCCGTGGCTTCATCCAGCACCACGATGGGAGCGTCCTTTAAGATCGCCCGGGCCAGGGCGATGCGCTGGGCCTCGCCGCCGGAGAGATATCCCCCTTTGGCGCCTACCACCGTATCCAGACCATCCGGCAGCTTTTGAAGGATGTCATCGCACTGGGCAGCGTGGGCTGCGGCCAGCACCTCTTCCCGAGTGGCGTCCGGACGGGCTGCCCGGATGTTCTCCAGAAGGCTCTGCTTAAAGAGTCGGGTATCCTGGAAGACAAAGGCCACCTGGCGCATCAGCGCCTGGCTGTCCAGCTCCCGCACATCGGTGCCCCCCACCAGGATGCGGCCCTGGTCCACGTCCCAGAACCGGGGGATCAGGCTGGCAGCGGTGGTCTTCCCTCCGCCGGAGGGGCCCACCAGCGCCACCAGCTGACCGGGATGAACCGTGAAGCTCACATCCTTCAGGGCGGGCCGCTGTGCGCCGGGATAGGTGAAGGTCACATGGTCAAAAACCACCTCTGCGCTCCTGGGCTGTTTTTTGGCTCCAGGTTCTTTCATGGGTTCCTGCCCGAAGAGGTCTTCCAGACGATCCACCGCCTCGTTGGCCTCCAGGACCGCTTCTCCCATGTACATGATGCGGTTGATCATGGCTCCGCAGGCAGGGGCGAAGAGGGCATAGAAGATGAAGTTGACCAGCACAAGGCGGACATCGCCTGCCGAGGCCAACAGCAGCGATACTGGGATCAGCAGGACAAAAGTGCCGTTGATGGAGGTGAGGAAGCAGGTCTGACCCAGGTGACAATGCATGGCATATTGGCTGGCCAGATCGCTGTAGTCCTGAATGGCGGTGTAAAAGGCCTTGAAGGAGTAGACCGTCTGCTGGAACATCTTGACCACCGGGATGCCCCGCACATACTCCACCGCTTCGCCGCTCATCCGCTCGATCTCCTGCTGGTAGCGGTGGAAAAAGCCGGCGTTTTTGCCGCTCATCATCATGCACATACTGACCAGGGCCAGCGCCATGGTCAGCAGGCAGAGAAGGCCCATTCTCCAGTCAAAGAGAAACAGCATCCCGACAGCGGCAATGGGGGTCACAGCGGTGGCGGCCAGATCCGGCAGCTTGTGTGCCAGCAGGTCCTCTGTCAGCCCGGCGTTGTCATCGATGCGCTTGCGCAGGCGGCCGGACTGTTGGTCGGTGAAAAATCCCAGGGGCAGTGTGAGCACATGGGACATGGCGGCTTTCCGGATGTTGCGGGCCGTCCGGAACGCTGCGATGTGGGTGCACATCAGCGCTGCGAAATAGAGGGCGATGCTGCCCACGGCGAACCACACCGCCATCCAGCCCCAATGCTCCAGCTTTCCGGCGCCGGCCAGAGCCGGCCAGCCGGTGAGTACGGTGCGGGCTGCCAGCCAGACACACACATAGGGGATGAGTCCCAGCACCGCAGAGAGTGCAGAGAGCAGGCAGCCCAAGGCAGTCAGCTTTCTGTATCCCCCGGCGTATTGGAGGATGAGACGCAGACTGTGTTTCTGTTTGCTTTTCAAAGAGATCCCTCCTTATTTGGTTAGCATAGGCTAACTATACTTTAAAAAAGATAGGGGTCAGGCCCCTACCAATTTCAGCCATCCGGCAGTGTAAAACTCCTGCAGCTGCCCCACATAGCGCACAGCCTGCGCCTTTGGCATATCGTGGACAACGATTTCAAAGATGCCGTTGAACATTCCGCTGGCGATGATGTGGCACAGCTGCTGATCCAGGGCGGGGGATGCATGCCCCAGGCGGCCCAGCACCTCCAGGTAGCGGAGCGTATACTCCACCTCGATCTCCACCATGTGATGGACAAAGTGCTCGTAGCTGGTGCCCTCCGCCTTGCACAGGAGCAGCTTCACCGGTTCCCGATGGTCGCAGATATAGTCCACCATCCAGCGGAGATACTGGCTGGACTCCAGGCTCATGTGTTCCGGCTGCACCTCCTCCGGCAGTTCGGCGAAGGAGGTCTGTGCCTCCATAAACCGCCCCATCAAGGCGGCGGCGTGGGGTTCCACGATGGAGGCAAAGAGTGCTTCCTTGCTGGAGAAATAACCGTAGAGCGCACCCGTAGTGACGCCGGCCTGCTTCACGATCTTTCGCAGGGAAGCACCCAGAAAGCCCTTTTCCGAGAACTCTTCCATGGCGGCCTGCTGGATCCTGGCCAGCGTGGCGGTGGACTTTTCTTCCATCTCTGCACCTCAACATAACAGTGTTATATATAACACCGTTATAATAGAACGAATGCCTGCGTTTGTCAAGAGCCGATGAATAAAAAATTGCACAAGAATATCTGGGATATGCCAAGATGACAAAGCGGAAAAAAACGCGCCGCACGAACAGTGCGGCGCGTCTGGCGCTTATGGCGTCAGCAGCTCCAGGAGTTGGCGGATGTTCTTTTTTCCAAAGGAGATCTGAGCCCCGTCGTTGACCACCAGGCAGGGCACGCTCATCACCTGGTACTGCTCCTGCAGGTCGGGGAAGTGGTTCAGATCGTACACCTGTGCGGAGATATGGGGATGGGCCGCAGCCAGGCGCTGGGCTGCCGTCACCAGCTCCGGGCACATGGTGCAGGAGAGAGACACCAGGACCTGAAGATCCACCGGCTGCTGGATCGCCCGGATCGCCTCCTCGGTCTCCTCGTCCAGCGTTTGTCCCGGCCCGGCTGCGTTGTAGAGCCCCAGCACAAAGGCGGTGAACTCATGGCCGCCGGGGACCCCGTGAAAAGCAAGGCCTGTCCAGCTGCCGTCAGCCCGGCAGACCTGGACGCAGGGAAGGTGCGGGACCTGAGAGGAGTCGCCCTTCTCTACGGAGAGCTTGTCGCTCTGGGCGGCCAGGGCCTTCATATAGCGCTCCAGCTCGGCGGAGAGAGGGGTGTCGTCCAGGCAGAGCCGCAAGACCAGGGGGGAGGTCATCCGGTCGAATACCCCATGGAGCTGGGAGAGCATCTCTCTGGTAAAGAGTCCCTCTTCCGTCTCTGTCGGGAACTCCGGTCCCGGCGTCCGGCTGCGGGGCGGCTGGGGGTGCAGGCCTGTTTTGTTTTGCATAGCGGCGCACAGCCGCTCCAGTTCGGTGGCGGCCAGGGCGCCGTCGCCCACGGCGGTGACCACCTGGCGCAGGGGTTTGACGCACACATCCCCGGCGGCATACAGGCCAGAGGCCGTGGTCTTCTGGCTGCGGTCGGTCAGGATATAGCCCTGTTCGTCCAGCTCGGCCAGGCCGCGGACCAGCTCGGTGGCCGGTTCATAGCCGGCGAAGACGAACACACCGAAGGTCTCGCCGTCTGCTGCCCGGTGCTCTGTCTCCTGTCCGGTCTTGGTATTGCGCATCCGGATCGTGCGAAGCGCAGTATCCCCGGTGACCTCTTCCACCACCGTGTTGGTGAGAACGGTGATGTGGGCATGGTTCCGGGCGGCGTCCGCTGTGGTCTGGGCGCAGGTGAAGTCCTCTCCCCGGACAAGGATGGTCACATGCCGGGCGTACTTGGTGAGAAATACGCTCTCCTCCACGGCGGCAAAGCCGCCGCCCACCACAAAAATATCCTTGCCGCTAAAAAACTCTCCGTCGCAGGTGGCGCAGTAGGCCACGCCCCGGCCCCGGAACTGTTCCTCTCCCTGGAAGCCTACCATGCGGGGGTGGGCGCCGGTGGCCAGCAGCACGCCGAAGCAGCGCAGTGTCCCGCGGCTGGTACGGACGGTCTTCACATCCCCCTCCAGGTCCAGCCCGGTGACTTCTGCCAGCAGGAATTCCGCGCCGAAGCCTTCGGCCTGTCGGCGCATGGTCTCGGTCAGTTCTGCGCCGCTGGTTCGCTCCACGCCGGGGTAGTTCACCACCTCCGAGGTGATGGTGATCTGTCCGCCGAAGCGTCCCTGCTCCACCACCACCACCCGATAGCGGGCGCGGGCCAGGTAGAGGGCGGCGGTCAGTCCCGCCGGCCCGCCGCCAATGACGACAACGTCATAGAGATGTTCCATTTTATCCATGGCTTACAGCTGCCCCACCAGGTCCAGGCTGGGCTTCAGGGTCTCGGCACCGGGCTGCCACTTGGCCGGGCAAACCTCGTCTCCGTGCTCTGCCACGAACTGGCAGGCCTGCACCTTTCGCAGCAGCTCGTCGGCGTTGCGTCCCACGTTGCCGGCGTTGACCTCATAGGCGACGATCTTGCCCTGCGGGCTTACGATGAAGCTGCCCCGCTCTGCCAGGCCATCGGCTTCGATGTAGACCTCAAAATCCTTGCACAGGCAATGGGTGGGGTCGGCCAGCATGGGATACCGGATCTTCTGGATGCGCTCAGAGGCATCGTGCCAGGCTTTGTGGACGAAATGGGTATCGCAGGAGACGGCGTAGATCTCGTAGCCAACGGCCTGGAACTTCTCATAGAGATTGGCCAGGTCTTCCAGCTCTGTGGGGCAGACAAAGGTGAAGTCGGCGGGATAGAAGAAAAACACGCTCCACTTACCCAGCACGTCTGCCTTGCTGACGGTGCGGAAGGCGTCGTTCTGGTAGCACTGAACGGTAAAATCGGCGATTTCTTTCTGAATCAGGGACATAGGATCGTACCTCCATTCCAAATCTATTTAGTTAGCGCTGGCTAACTACTGCGTGATTATACCGCCAGCAGGGCCTGCCGTCAAGATAAAAATCGGACAGATTTTCCTTGCCCGGTAAAACAGGACGCAGAAAGGGGAAGGGGAGAGCAGGCGCTTTTCTCTCTGCCGGAACGGCATATGATGGCTGTCCCCTGCGGGCAAAGACGGAGCAGATTTTTTAGAAAAAAAGAGAGACATCTGGTCTCCTGGCCATACTGTATCCTACGGTTTTTCCTGTTTTGGGCAAGAAGGAGAGGGCCGTATACCGGCCCTCTCCTTCTCGTCTATGATCGGGATGATTGGGGTCACAGAAAGAGCAGCAGGCTGAGGGCCATGACTGCCATACCGGCAATAAGACCGTAGATGGACAGATGGTGCTCCCCATATTCCCGGGCGGCCGGGAGGAGTTCGTCCAGGGAGATAAACACCATGATACCGGCGACTCCGGCAAACAGCATGCCAAAGACCATGTCGCTCATAACAGGGCGCAATACCAACCAGCCAAGCAGGGCCCCCAGGGGCTCCGCAAGCCCGGAGAGGAAGGAGCAGAAAAAGGCTTTCCGCCGGGACCCGGTGGCCTGGTAGATGGGAACGGACACGGCGATACCTTCCGGGATGTTATGGATGGCAATGGCCACGACGATGGGGATGGCCACGCGGGGTTCCTGCAGCGCAGAGACGAATGTGGCGAGTCCCTCGGGGAAGTTGTGGATGGCAATGGCCAGGGCCGTAAAAACACCCATGCGCATCAGCTGCCCTGACTGGGCAGCCTCCTTTTCTGCGTCCTCCATACGCTTCACCTCGTGGGGATTTTCCGGGGAGGGGATCCGCTGATCGATGATGGCGATCACCAGAATACCGCCGAAAAACGCCCCGACGGTTGCCCAGCTGCCGCCCCGCGCGCCCATTTCGGCGATCAGCGCCTCCTGCGCCTTGACAAATATCTCGATCATTGAGACATAGATCATGACACCGGCGGAAAAGCCCAGAGAGACCGACAGGAATTTTCGGTTGGTGTGCCGGCAGAGAAAAGCGATGCAGCTGCCGATCCCGGTGCTGAGCCCGGCCAGCAGCGTGAGAAAAAACGCAAGCAAAACAGAAATGGTTCTCAGGATCCCTTCTTTTTGAATTGGTTAGCATATACTAACTACGTTGATTCTATCACGTGTCCCATGGGATGTCAACAGCGATCTGGGGATGTCCTCTCAAGGGCTGCTGCGGCCAGCCTACGGCGTGTGCGCAGAGGACAGAATGGTGACGTTCTCCAGCTGGAGGAAGAGGAGCCCCTCTTCCTCCATGGAGCGATCGGCCTGGAGTTCGCCCTGCACGGTTATCTCCGTCTCAGCTGGGGGATAGTCATCCGGATAGGAGAGACCTTCCGGCATGATGATGTCAAATCCCTGGGAGCAGCAGGCGGTGGCGTCCTGCACGATCACGCCGCAGTAGACCTCCTGGGTCTCCGGGTCCTGATACACCGTAAACAGTCCGGTCATCCGGATGATCTTTCCCAGATACTGGTCCGGCGCCATCATGATGTTGTATACCTCGGCGTAGACCATGGTGCTGCTGAGGACGGTGAGATCCACATCCACACCGTCTGCGGGCGGGGCCGCCTCCGGGGGCGGCGGTTCTGTTTTCTGGGGATTTTGTGAAACAGGGGGAGGGGGCGGGGGAGCGGGCTGCGCAGGGGCTTCGCTTTTGCCGCAGGCCGAGCAGGCCAGAAGGATGGCCGCAGCCAAAAACAGGGGCAAATATCGTTTCATAGGTCATCATCTCCTTCCAAGCCATCCCACAAGGGAGCAAAGGGCAAAGAGGGCGATCTGCACGGTGACGATGGTGGCCCCCACCGGCGTACCGGCCAGGATGGAGGTAAGGATGCCCACGGCGGCGCAGGACACGGAGAGGGCGGCAGCGCAGAGGGTAACCGCTCGAAAACTCTTGAACAGGCGCATGGCGGACATGGCCGGAAAGATCACCAGGGCGGAGATCAGCAGAGACCCCACCAGGTGCATGGCCAGGACGATGACCACCGCCGTGACCACCGCTACGATGGTGGTATAGACCTCTGCTCTGGTCCCGGTGGCCGAAGCGAAGCTCTCGTCAAAAGTGACGGCGAAGATCTTGTGGTAGAAAAAAAGATACAGGAGCACCACCGCCACCGAAAGCACCGCACACATCCGCACCTGGGTTTGGGTAAGGGTCAGGATGGAGGTAGAGCCGAAGAGGGTCGTGCAGACATCCCCTGTCAGATTGGTGGAGGAGGAAAACACATTCACCACGAGATAGCCCAGGGCCAGCGCCCCCACAGAGAGCATGGCGATGGCGGCGTCCCCTTTGATCCTGGCCTTACGGCCCGCACCCAGCAGCAGGACGGCGCACAGCACGGTGACCACCATGACCAGGGGCATATCGTTGGTCAGGTTCAGGACCGAGGCGATGGACATGGCGCCAAAAGCCACGTGGGACAGTCCGTCTCCGATCAAGGAGAATCGCTTGAGGACCAGGGTCACCCCCAGCAGGGAGGCGCACAGAGCCACCAGCACCCCGACCACAAGGGCGTAGCGGACAAAGGGATAGGCCCAGTATTGGGAGAGTTTCTCAATCAGCGGGGCCATGGTCTTCGCCCCCTCTCTCGCTCAGATAGCGGCGTCCCGGGGCGGACTGGACAAAGGCCTCCCGGGTCCCGAAAAAGACCTGCCGGCCCAGATACAGGATATGGCTGGCGCAGCGGAGGGCGGCCTGCGCATCATGAGAGATCATCAGGATGGTCATGCCGTCTTGTTGGTTCAGCCGGTCGATGACCTGATACATCTCCCGGCTGGCCGCCGGGTCCAGCCCGGCCACCGGCTCGTCCAGCAGCAGCATTTTCCGGGCGGCGCACAGGGCCCGGGCCAGCAGCACCCGCTGCTGCTGGCCTCCCGACAGTTCCCGATAGCAGCGCCTGGAGAGTCGTTCCATGTCCATGCGCCGGAGGGACTGCCGGGCCAGGTCCTTTTCTGCCCTTGTGTAAAAGGGGCGCAGGCCGCACCGGCTCTGGCAGCCGGACAGGACCACCTCCCAGACGGTGGCGGGGAAATCCCGCTGGGTCTGGGTCTGCTGGGGCAGGTATCCGATCTCGTTGGCGCGCACACCGCCGCCCAGGGTCACCCGTCCATCCAGCGGCGGCAGCAGGCCCAGGATGGTTTTCATCAGGGTGGATTTTCCGGCGCCGTTTTCACCCAGGATATACAGGTAGTCGCCGGCGCTGACGGTAAAGCGCAGGTCCCGCACCAGGGGGACATCATAGCCCAGGGACAGGCCCTGGCAGTTCATCTGGATCATGGCATGGTACTCCTGTCAGCCCAGGGCGGTTTTCAGGGTCTCCAGGTTTTTGGCCATGATGGCCAGGTAGGTGGCCCCCGCTTTTACGTCAGCAGCCGTCACCGACTGCATGGAGTTCATCACCAGGATCTTCTGATTTTTGGCGTGGGTATTGCGCACCACGGTCTGGGCGATCTGATGGGTAGCGCCCTCGATGGTCAGCACACAGGGCAAAGACAGCTCGTCGACCTTGCCGGCCAGGAAGGCCACGGTCTCAAAGCTGGCCTCTGTCTCTGCTGAGCAGCCGGAAAAGGCCGCATAGTAGGTGAGTCCATAGTCGTCTGTCAGATACCGGAAGGGGAACCGGTCGGCAAAGAGCAGGGTGTGGGAGGGAGCGGCGTCTACGGCCTTCTGATACTGCCCGTCCAGGTCCTTCAGTTTCTGGATATAGGCGGCGGCGTTTTCGTCATACTCCTTTTGATGGTCGGGATCGACGGTGCCCAGGGTGCCTGCGATGGCATGGCAGAGGACGGCGGCGTTCTTCAAGGACAACCAGATATGCTCATCCTTGTGGTCGTGGTCATGGTCCTCTTCGTGGTCGTGGTCGTCCTCATGCGCATGGTCGTCTTCGTGTGCATGGTCCTCCTCATGTTTGTGTGTCTCGTCTGCATGGGAGTCCTGGGCATCCTCGTGCTTTTCCTCCTCGTGGTGGTGATGATGTTCACTCTCCTGCATCCCCTCGACCATGACCTCATCCTTTGCGCTGTCGCCCAGCGCCTCCATGAGATTCAGTGTCACCCGGTCCGGGTTGGTGGCGTTGGCCAGAGCATCTTTCACCCAGGCGTCCGACTCTCCGCCCGTGTAGAGGAAGAGGTCGCAGTTGGCGATGGCCACCATATCGTCTGCGGTGGGCTGGAAGCTGTGGAGATCCACGCCGTCGTCCAGCAGCATGGTCAGCTCCACGTGGTCAGCCTGCTTGCCCAAGATCTCCCGCACCCAGTCATACTCCGGGAAGATGGTGGTGACGATCCGCAGCTTTTCGCCGCTGGCTTCCGGGGTGGATGGGGTCTGGCAGCCGGTCAGGAGCCCTGCGGCCAGCACAAGGGAGAGACCGATAGAAATGATTTTTTTCATGTGAGTAAAACCTCCGAATTCATACAGAAATTGAAAAATGGGTGCAAAAATACAAGGGGTAGCCTGGCACGCGCCAAGAGGGCCTGCCCCGGCTGGGCAGACCATTCCCCTTGTGAAGGTGTTCTGTTTAATTCAGGAGTTTTACTTTCCACAAAACCGGCGAAGACGGGGCAAAGATATGCTGCGTCCGCAGGAGGAGAAGCAGGACGAAGAGGCAGGGCAGGACCCCTCTGACGGAGGACGGATGGGTTGCGGAGAGCTGCTCCAGCAGCGTTTGGCAGGCGTGGATCTGATGGCAGATGGCGCAATCCTTGCCGCTGCAGTCATGGTCGCTCTCCAGGGCGACAAAGAAGACGGAGAAGAGCAGGGCGAAGGCCAGCAGGGCCCCGCCCAGGGCGGCAAAACGTGTTCTGTTGGCCATGGTCTTCTCCCTCCTTTGCGGAAATGGTGCTATGTGCGGCGGCAGTCCCGGCAGATGCCGTATAAAACGGTCTTCAGGAGATCCAGATCAAATCCGTCCAGGTCTGCCATGGTGCGGGCCAGCTGTGCTGTGTGCTCTGCGTCCAGGTGGAAGGTTTTTCCGCAGCGGGTGCAGGACAGATGCAGATGGGCATGGCACTCCGGTGCACCCAGGTACTGATAGAAGGCCTCCCGGCTGCCTGGTCTCACCGACTTGCGGAGCAGCCCTTCTTTCTCCAGCTGTGCCAGGTTGCGATAGACTGCGCTGAGGCTGATCTGCTGGGGGCAGAGCCCCTGCGCGATCTGCCGTGCAGAGAGCAGCTGGTCGGGGTGTGCCGCCAGAAATGCGATGAGATGATCTCGCTGACGGGTATCATACTTTTTCACCCGCACGCCTCCTTCAATTTGCGAATGATTTGCAAATCAGCATACCACCCTACAGCGCCTGTGTCAAGGCTGATCGTCAGCCCTGCCTGCGGGAGAGTGGGATTGGGCAGCCTGATTTTCTCCGGGAAAGATGTCATATTCCTTTGACAATCCCGTAGAGGCT
Source organism: Evtepia sp. (assembly GCF_034090835.1). Classification (GTDB taxonomy): domain Bacteria; phylum Bacillota; class Clostridia; order Oscillospirales; family Oscillospiraceae; genus Evtepia. Next base: position 3,409 of record NZ_JAXDRS010000028.1, on the reverse strand, counting down.
GTATATAATCACCCTGTTGATTAGTGCAGGCTAACTTCTGGTTGGCCTTTTCTTTTGACAATGCATTAGCGGTCACTAACTTCTTTTTCGCTCATCTGGCGCCCAACAGTCTTTTGGCGGTGCGCAGCAGATCGGGAGGGAGCCGCTGGAGGAACAGGGCGTGAGAAACCTATGCTGAACGAATCCCTTTTCAATCAAAGTGGGCTGTCTCCTCGCTGGAGCAGCAGGATAGCAGGGGTCCGGACCTGCCGGTTTGTCCTGCCGGGACCGGGCCAGGCCTCCTTTCGGCAGGCTCCTGTAAGGGGGAAGCCCGTTCGGTTTCAGGTGTTTTTCTGCCAGACCGGCCGGCTCTCGCTCCAGCCGCTGGAGGGGACGCCCTATGGGGCAGAGGCGCCGGGGCTCTTTCTGCTCTCTGGCAGCCCGGCCCCTGTCTCCTGCCGGTGGGACGGAGAATTGGGGGGGATCCTGGTGGAGATCGATGCTGACGCTGCCAGGGAGAGCCTTCTGACCGTCTCCTCTGCTCTGGGCATGGCGTTGGATATTGGGCTGGTCAAGGAGCGAATGGCAGGGAGAAACGGCTGCGTGGTCCTGCACGGCATCCCCTGGGCACAGTCGGTGTTTGAGACCCTTCGGTGCCTGCCGGAGGAGGAACAGGCGCGCTACTGCGTGTTCAAATCTGTGGAGCTGCTGTATCTTCTCTGCGCGGATACGCCCGCCTTGGACGGCATGCCTTCCAGCCCGGACCATCCGGTATCCCAAAGGTTCCTGGACGTCCGAGCCTATATCCAGGCGCACCTGTCTGAGAAGCTCACCATTGCATCCCTTTGCAGGGAGTTTTCCCTTTCTCCCACGGTTCTGAAAGAGGGGTTTCGGCGGGCCTATGGCGTACCTGTCCACAGCTTTCTGATTCAGCAGCGGCTCCAGCGGGCCCGGGAGCTGATCTGCACCACCCGGATGCCCATTCAGCAGATCGCCCAGTCGGTGGGGTATGAGGGGATGAGCCAGTTCAACACGGCCTTCAAGCGGCAGTACGGTATACCCCCCGGCCAATACAGAAAAATGTCTGAAACCGTAACTGGGCGTCCGTTTTAACAGCGACAACCGGCCCTGGCTGCTGCTATAATTATGAGACATTCCAAAGGGATCAAAGGAGTGACACCGATGAAACAGCATCGTTTTTGGGCGTGGGGAGCTGTGATCTGCATGCTCATGGTCATGGTAACTGGTTACAAACGGAAATAAGGGAAAGGAAGGATCACCAATGAGCGTTTATACGAAACTGGCCTGCTTTGTGGGCGGCACGCTGTTTGGCTCTTTTGGCGTCAAGCTGCTGTCCAGCAGAGACGCCAAGAAGGCCTACATCCATGCCACAGCGGCCGGCCTGCGGGTGAAAGACTCGGTTATGGGAACGGTCACCAGTGTACAGGAGAACGCCGCAGACATCCTGGCCTCTGCCAAGGAGCTGAATGAGGACCGGGCGGCCCAGGAAGCGGAGAAAGCAGCCGCTGCCCATCTGGAGAACGAAGAAGCCTGATATCGACAAAAGGGAGCCGTACAGCGGCTCCCCCTTTTTCATGAAGGAGAGATCTATGAACGCAACCATATTGCACGAAAGCCGGGGGCGCATCCGTCTCCGGCTGGGGCAAAAGCGGATGACGCTGGCTCAGGCAGATCTGCTGGAGGCGTGGTTCCAGGAAAAGGCTTGGTGCCGGCAGGTGGCAGTGCATGAGCGCACCTGCTGCGTCATCCTGTATTATACCGGAGCGCGCCGGAGCGTGCTGGAGGAGCTCCGGCGGTTTTCCTGGCAGGAGGCAGAGCGGACCACCGCCCTGCCCGCACACAGCAGCCGGGCGCTGAACCGGGAATTTGAGGAGAAACTGGTAGGGAAGGTCCTTAGCAAGGCGGCCTGTACCCTGTTTCTGCCCTCGCCCCTTCGCATTGCCCGCATTCTCTGGCACATGATCCCCTTTGTGCGGCGGGGGCTGGGCTGCCTGTTCCGCCGCCGCATCAAGGTCGAGCTGCTGGACGCCCTTTCGATCTCCATTTCGGTCTGCCGAAGGGATTTCGGCACCGCCGGGATGGTCATGTTCCTGCTGGAGGTAGGGGAGCTGCTGGAGGAGTGGACAAGGAAAAAGTCTGTGGCGGACCTGGCCCGGTGCATGTCTCTGAATGTGGATCGGGTCTGGCTGCGCACGGTCCAGGGGGAAGTGCTGGTCCCTGTGTCCCAGATCCAGCCGGGGGACGCCGTGGTCGTCCGGGCCGGTGGGATCATTCCCGTAGACGGCCTGGTGCTGGAGGGAGAGTCCACCGTCAATCAGGCCTCCCTCACCGGGGAGTCCATCCCGGTGCCCAAGCGACCCGGCGGCGCTGTATATGCCGGGACCGTGGTGGAGGAGGGCGAGTGTGTGCTGGAGGTGAAGCAGGCCTCCGGACAGAGCCGCTATGATCAGATCGTCCACATGATCGAGCAGTCGGAGCAGATGAAGTCGGAGGCGGAAAGCAGGGCCGCCCATCTGGCGGATCGGCTGGTGCCCTATACCTTTGCAGGGAGCCTGCTGGGGTTTGCCCTCACCCGGAACGTGGCGCGGGCCCTGTCCGTGCTGATGGTGGACTTCTCCTGCGCGCTGAAGCTGGCAATCCCTGTCGCGGTGCTGTCTGCCATGCGGGAGAGCAGCGGGCATCACATTTCCGTCAAGGGCGGGCGTTTTCTTGAGGCTGTGGCCAAGGCGGATACCATTGTGTTCGACAAGACCGGTACACTGACCTACGCCACGCCGAAGGTGGCGCAGATTGTTCCCTTCGGCGGACACCGGGAAGCGGATATGCTCCGCCTCGCCGCCTGTCTGGAGGAGCACTATCCCCACTCCATGGCCAACGCCGTGGTGGAGGAGGCGAAGCGGCGGGGCCTTACCCATGAGGAATATCACTCTCAGGTGCAGTATGTGGTGGCCCACGGCATTTCCAGTATGGTGGAAAATAAAAAGGTCATCATCGGCAGTGCCCACTTTGTCTTTGAGGACGAGGGCTGCTGCATCCCGGAGGGAGAGCAGGAGAAATATGACGCGCTGCCCGCCGCATATTCCCATCTGTATCTCTGCATCGACGGAGAGCTGGCGGCGGTCATCTGTATCCACGATCCTCTGCGCCGGGAGGCCAAGGACGCGGTAAAAGCGTTGCATGAGAGCGGCTTTACCAATGTGGTGATGATGACCGGCGACAACCGCCGCACAGCGGAGTCCGTTGCCGCCGAGGTGGGCGTGGACGCCGTTTACGCAGAGGTCCTACCAGAGGACAAGGCCGCCTTTATCCGTCAGGAAAAGGAAAAGGGACACACCGTTATCATGGTGGGGGACGGCGTCAATGATTCTCCCGCCCTCTCCGAGGCGGACGCCGGCATTGCCATCTCCAC
>NZ_JAXDRS010000027.1:0-42073 GCF_034090835.1 Evtepia sp. | reverse complement strand
TCAATCCTTTTTACCGGGAGAAACCACGCCTAAAATGGCACACCAAATCGGTATAGAGCTGTGTAAAAAGATACTCAAAGACGAGTACGAATTTGTTTTATCTACTCACATAGACAAAGGACATATTCACAATCACATCATGGAGCTGCGCGGCCAGCTTCAGCACGGACTCTACCACATATCGCCCGCGGCGGTTGTTGTTCTTCCCTACGAAGAAACTCCGGTCCAGCTTGATGGCATCCACATCCAGGTCGTTCAAAAGCCCCAGAGAAGAAAACCCTGTGCCAAAATCATCCAGAGAGCACCGGAAACCATAGGCATGGATGTCGTCAATGATGGACTTGATGCCCTGGGGATCCTCAAACATAATGGTCTCGGTCAGCTCAAACTCGATCATATTGGGCGCAACGCTGTGCCGGGAGCAGATCTCCTGATAGTCCTTCAAAAACATCATCCACACAGGGAAGGCAAGTGGTTTTTCCACTGCAAGAGCGGAAAAAGGCTGAAATGACGGAAGTCTATCCTTCCATTGTAAAATCATTCCACCGCAATTAACAGATGATAATTTTACCCTCTCTCTTCCCAGATTTTTCCGTCCTTTCATGAATAGGACCTACGGTATTCTTGCAAATTTATTCCTATGGAAGACCATGGATCCACAGTCCACCCACTGTCCCGATCCATGATCTTCCGGTAGAAAGCCCCGTTGGTCTGCCCTGGGGCCTTCTGGCCCGCCAACGAGCCAACAGAACCGCTGTATCCCTCGGGATGCCCTGGCCGGATCTCAGCTTTTATCCCGCAAAACGCAAAAAAACACCTGAAACCATTTGGTTTCAGGTGTTTTGGTGGACGATACAGGACTTGAACCTGTGACCTCCCGCACGTCAAGCGGATGCTCATACCAGCTGAGCTAATCGTCCGTGTTCTCTTGCGGAACGATGTTTATTTTATAGCATGGTTCTCCATTTGTCAAGCACTTTTTCAAATTTTTTCGGCAATTCTTTTCTCTCCTCTGGAAGACCCGGATTTCGCAAATTGACAAGGAATATATACCTATATATAATAGAGTAATTCCTATCTTACCCTTCCCATAGACGATGGGCTCCGTTTCCTGAACGGGAGGTACTGTCCATGATCGACCTGAACAACATCGTGCGCTACCATGAGAACAACCGGATCGAAGCCAAAAAAGCCGCAGGAGGCTTCCCCCACAGCCTGTGGGAAACCTATTCTGCTTTCGCCAACACCATCGGCGGGATCATTCTGCTGGGGGTGGAGGAATCCTCTGACAAGCAGCTGCGCATCACCGGGGTCCCCAATGGGAACGCCTACGAGACCATCTTCTGGGACACTGTCACCAACCCGTCCAAGGTCAGCGCCAACATCCTACAGCCCAGCGATGTGCAGCGCCACACCATCCAGGAAAAGGAGATCCTGGTCATCACCGTTCCCAGGGCCAACCGGCACCAGCGTCCGGTGTACATCGGCGACAGCCCCTTTACCGGCTCCTACCGCCGGGATGGGGAGGGGGACTACCACTGCTCCCCCGATGAAGTCCGGGCCATGCTCCGGGACCGGGACGACGCCCCGGCTGACCTGGCCGTATTGGACGGCCGCTCCCCCGACGACCTCTGCCAGGAGACCCTGCGGCACTTCCGTCTGCTCATGGCCATGCGGCAGCCGGAACACCCCTGGAACTTTCTCCCTGACCAGCCCTTTCTTCTGGCCGCTGGCGTGCTGGGCCGGGGCCAGGACAGCGAAATCCATCCCACCCTGGCCGGACTCCTCCTTCTGGGCAAACGGAGCGCCATTCGAGAGGTCTTTCCTCAGCTCCGCTTGGAGTACCGGGAGACCGACACCGGGTTCCAACTGGCCACCATCCGTCCGGGTCCCCCGGAAAACCTCTTCTCCTTCTACACCATGACCGCCCGCCGCCTTACTGCCGTGGCCGCCCTGCTGGAGAAAGACCCCCGCCGCCGGGACAACCTGGCTGCTGCCATGCGGGAGGCGGTCCTCAACGCCATCCTCCACGCCGACTATTTCAGCCGGGGCGGGCTCATGATCCAGCGCACGGACACCAGGCTCCAGGTCTCCAACGGAGGCCTGCTCCGGGTCTCCCCGGACGCTGCCAAAGAAGGCGGCGCCGCCGACCCTCGCAACATGGTCCTCACCCGCCTGTTCTCCCTGATCAAACTGGGGTCCGGTACCGGGAAGGGGCTGAAAAGCATCTATACCCTCTGGGCGCAGCAGGGCTGGACCACCCCCACCCTGTCCGAGGCCTTTAAGGCCGGGGTCACCAGCCTCTCTCTTCCCCTGCCTCCCAGAGAGTTTTCCGCAGAGGAACTGACCCGCCAGCAGATCGCTGAGTATCTCACCGACCACGTCTCTGCCTCCCCCGGTGAACTGGAAGAGACCCTGGGGCTCTCCCCACAGGAGGTCAGCCAGGCCCTGTCGGTCTTACTGCAGAAAAATCTGATCGTCAAAAAAGAACGCCGTTACTCCCTGCCCTCTTGACCCACCCCTCGAAAGGAGGTCCTTTTATGTCTGGCACCATCATCCTTTGGATCAGCGTTATCTGGCTCCCTGCGCTCCTGTTCCTTCTGCTCAGAAACGAGACCAAATGGAAAAAGGGAATCGCCGCAGGTGTCACCTTTCCTTATGAGGGACAGCAGCACCCGGAGGTCCAGGCCCGGCTCCGCCGGTTCCGAAAGCAGATGGGCTGGCTCTGTCTGGCCCTGACCGCTGCTGCGCTCCCCTGCCTTTTTCTTCCCTCCTTCTCCCTCTCCTTCGCCTTCTGGGGGTTTTGGCTCTTTGCCTGTATCCTGCTCCCCTATGTTCCTTACGTTCTCTGCAACCGGGACTTAAAACGACTGAAACAGGTTCACGGCTGGAATCGGCTGGGACAGCAGCCTGCTCCCATCCCTAAGGAAGCCATCCCACCCTTCCGCCGGCTCCCTGTCTGGTTCTTCCTGCCCCCGGTCCTGCTCTCCCTGCTTCCCCTTCTCTGGGACAGGGCCCTGTGGCCTTCTTCCGTCATCATGGCGCTCTGCCAGGTCCTCTTTTTCCTCTGCTATCGCTATACCTACCGGGACCGCCCGGAGCAGGTGGGGGAGGACCTGGACCGCACCAAAGCCCTCACCGCCCTCCGCCGCCGCAACTGGAATCTGGTCTGGGGGGTGTGCGCCTACTGCCTGGCCGGGTGCAGTCTGGTTCTGGGTCTGCCTCCGCTCCAAGGGCTGCCCGCCCTGCTCCTATTCTTTGCCCTGGCCATTCTCATGACCGCAGTTTGTCTGGCCGCAGAGTTTCGCACCCGAAAGCAGCAGGAAACCCTCTCCCAGTCTGTGGGCGGAGATCCCTATCGGGACGAAGACGACCGCTGGCTCCTGGGCCTGTTTTATTACAACCCCAGGGACCGGCACCTCTTTGTGAACGCCCGGACGGGGCTGAACACCACCGTGAATCTGGCCCGCCCGGCAGGGAAGGTCCTGACCGCCCTGGGGCTGGCCTGCCTGCTGGCGCTGCCGTTCCTGGGGCCGGCTCTGAACGCCTACGCCCAGACACCCCTTCTCTTAACCGTCACCAGCCAGGAAATCACCGCCGGGCAAAACGGCGAGGACTATACCCTGTCCTGCACCCAGGTGGCCTCTGCCCAGCTGCTGGAGGAGCTGCCCCCGCATCTGGGCCGGACCCACGGCACCGGAATGGACACCCTGCTGAAAGGGACCTTTTCCGCCCCCAGCCTGGGCTCGGTCCAGGTGGCCCTGGACCCCACCTGTCCGCCCTTCCTCCTTCTCACCACCCACGACGGCCGGCACTACCTCTTTGGCACTCGAACGCCCCAGGAGACCGTCCGCTGCTACGAGGCCATTCTGGCGTCCCTTTAACCAAAAACACCACGCAGCAGGGCTTGTCCCGCTGCGTGGTGTTTTCTCATTCTTACGGCTTTCCCTGCTCCTTTAAAATGGGCTGAAGGTGCATCAGCAGGTCTACCTTGTTGTTCACTTCAAACTTCTTATAAATATTGGCAATGTGGGTGCGGACGGTATAAATGCTAATGTGCAGCTCTTCGGCGATCTGCTCATTTTTCATACCAGAGGCCAGGTAATAGACGATCCGCCGCTCCTGTTGGGTCAAGGTGTTGTAGGGATGGTTCAGGTTCTTGGGCAGTTCCTTGGTCTGGCAGGTGATGAGCATCAGGTGCCAGGTCTGGATGAGCCCCGCTGCGCTGGAGGACAGGAAGGAAGTATGATAAAAGGTGATGTCCCCAGCCAGAGAGGTGATGGTCTGGCTGCTCCCGCCCTGGGTGGTCAGACGCTCGCTGATCTCATTGATCATGGTCTGCACTTCCCGGAACTGGCTCTCTCCCTGGTAGTTGCTCCGCAGGAAATGACCCTGGTTATGCCGGTACTGCTCCCAGAACACCCGGCTGATGTCCTTGGCCGCCTGGTTGCACTGCATGACGGTCATATCCTGGTTGAGAATGGCAGCCCCCATTTTATTCTCCTGGTAAAAGAGGTTGAAGCTGTCATGGAACCGGGCCTCGCCGCTGTGGCGGAGGTAGTTCTGGTAATTGGCCTCAACCAGGACCGCCAGGTACTCCAGGAGGTTCCGCTCCTCCTCCCCAAAGCCGCCTTCTTCCCGGGACCGGAAGAGGCCCATGGAACCGATCACCCGGTCCCCCAGGTAAAAGAACAGCACCGCCTGGTAATACATATCTTCCCCGGACATATGAATGCCATAGGGGGTCCGCTCATACTCCTCCAGGGGCATCACATCCTCCGTGAAGATCACATGCCGTCCCTTTAAATGGGCCGGCAGAGAGGAATAGCGGAAAATATCATCTTTATAAATGTGGTCCTTGTAGTCATACATGGGACCGTATCGGATGCCGTAGGTGATGTAGTTGCTCAAGGTGCTCACCCGGCGGGAAGGAACACCCGGAAAGGACGAGAAGTGATAAGGGAAAAAAATGCTCCGCCGAAATCCAAAGTGTTTATCAAAAAGAGATAGCACCTTTTTGGGGAAGTTGTCGCTGTCCCTTGCGATCTCCAACGACAGGGCCATGGCCGCGTCATGCCACTTTTCCGGGATCTTGCTCATGGACACGCCTCCTTTATTTCGCCCCACATCTCTCTATTCGAGGAAAATGACAGAAGTGATGCATTCCCCATTTAGGGTCTTGTGGGTTTGGATGGTTCTATTATACATAGTTTGTACCAGAATCTCAAGTTTTCTCCTTCATTCCTATCAGAAAATTTTTCTCTCTGGCCTATAGTTCGGCTTGACACCGCTCCTTTTCGGTGTATAATATATCCATACGTGAATTTGATTAAATCATTTTAGTATAAAATGAACAAATATATGATTGTACAGGAGGATATCTCAAATGCAACCGAGAGATGTAGTTATCGTGAGCGCCTGCCGCACTGCCATCGGCAAGTTCCAGGGCCAGTTCAAGGATGTGTCCGCCAGAGAGCTCGCTATTACCGCTGGTAAGGAAGCCATTCGCCGCGCCGGCATTGATATTAAGACCATCGATGAAATCGTCATGGGTGAGTGCTATACCGGTATGCAGGGTTCCCTGCCTGCCCGTCAGGTCTCCATGCGCATCGGCCTGGACATCAGCAGCAGCGCTGTCACCGTCAACCAGAACTGCGCCTCCGGTATGCGTGCTCTGGAGATCGCCTGCCAGAACATCCAGCTGGGCAAGACCGACATCGGTCTGGTCGTCGGCGTGGAAAACATGACCCAGGCTCCCTTCCTGCTCCCCAAGGCTCGTATGGGCTACCGCATGGGCGGCATCCCCACCGAGGGCGGCGCTGAGCTGTACGACAGCCTGATCCACGACGCTCTGTATGACGCTCTGGTTCCCGGCCACATGGGCGTGACCGCTGACAACGTGGCAAAGCTCTGCAACGTCACCCGTGAAGAGTGCGACGAGCTGGCCGTCATCAGCCACAACCGCGCTTGCGCTGCCATTGACAGCGGCAAGTTCAAGGACGAGATCGTTCCCGTTGTGATCCACAACAAGAAGAAGGGCGATATCGCCATTGACACCGACGAGCATCCCATCCGCAACTGCAGCTACGAGACCATCTCCAAGATGAAGGCTGTCTTCACCCCCGATGGTGTCACCACCGCTGCCAACGCTTCCGGCATCAACGACGCTGCTGCTGCTGTCATCGTGATGTCCGCTGACAAGGCCAAGGAGCTGGGCCTGAAGACCATGGCCAAGATGATCAACATGTGCAGCGCCGGCGTGGAGCCCAAGTACATGGGCATCGGCCCCGCTTACGCCATCCCCAAGTGCCTGAAGCAGGCCGGCATGGACTTCGCTGACGTGGACTACTGGGAGATCAACGAGGCATTCGCTGCTCAGTTCCTGGGTGTCGGCCGCAAGCTGAAGGAAGAGCACGGCTGGGAGATCGACATGGAGCGCACCAACGTCAACGGTTCCGGTATCTCCCTGGGTCACCCCATCGGCTGCACCGGTCTGCGGATCATTGTCTCCATGCTCTACGAAATGGAGCGTCGTGGCGCTACCGTGGGCGGCGCTTCCCTGTGCGTCGGCGGCGGCCCCGCTATGGCTTCCCTGTGGACTCGCGACGTGTAATCTTCGCGATCCCCTCTTTTTCACCATCCAAGCCCCCGGCACGGACCTCCGTGCCGGGGGCTTTTTCCTTGTTCCCAGGGCAAAAACATGGTAAAATACCCTTACGATATGACAAACTATCACAACCACAGGAGGATGCGCCATGGACAGCATATGGCTTGAGATCGCCATCAACACCAAATCCGAAGAGCTGGAGGCCCTCTCCGCCCGGCTCATTGCCAACGGAGTCACCGGCTTCGTGGTGGAGGAAGAGGAAGAGTTCCTCTCCTTCCTGGAAGAAAACCGCCAGTACTGGGACTACGTGGACGACGAACTTATGGAGCAGATGAAAGGGGTCTCCCGGGTGAAGCTCTATGTCACCGACGACCAGGACGGACAGGCCCAGCTGGCCCAATACCTCAAAGGCATTGACCTACCTTACACTTCCGTCCCCCTGCGGGAATACGACTGGGCACACAGCTGGCAGAAGTACTACCGCCCCCTGGCCATCGGGAAAAAGCTCTACATTGTTCCCGAGTGGGAAAGAGACACCGCTGCCATTCCCGAGGGCGCAACTCGTCTGCTCCTGAACCCCGGCCTCACTTTCGGTACCGGCTCTCACGCCTCCACCCAGCTCTGCCTGGAAGGGCTGGAGGACTACACCGTGCCCGGTGCCCCGGTGCTGGACCTGGGCTGCGGCAGCGGCATCCTGGCCATCGCCGCCCTGCGGCTGGGCGCCAGCCACGCTGTGGGTGTGGACATCGACCCCAAGGCCGTGGACGTGGCCTACGAAAACGCCGCCCTTAACGACATCGGAAAGGACCGCTGCCGTTTCCTGGCTGGAAACGTACTGGATGATGACGGTCTGGTCCGGGAACTGGCCCAGGAAAAGGCCCCCCTGGTGCTGGCCAACATCGTTGCCGACGTGATCATCCCTCTGGCTCCCCTGGTGCCCACCCTGCTGGCTCCCGGCGGGACCTTCCTCTGCTCCGGTATCATCGACCAGAGAGGGGACGAAGTGGCTGCCGCTCTGAACAAGGCCGGACTCACCGTCATCCGCCGGATGGAAAAGAACGGCTGGATCGCCCTGGCCGCCAAGATCGAACCCATTTCCTAAAATATTCTTGGAAAAACGTCGTTGTCCTCTTGACTTCCCCTTTCCTCGCTGATATAATTTTAAAGCCGCTTTGAATGGGTCAAGAAGCAGGCGCAGGAGTTTCTCCCCCTGCGTTTCGCCCACGACAGCGAGCCCGTAATTAAGGAAAGAGGTGCACACAGCATGCATGCAATCATTGAGACCGGCGGTAAGCAGTACAAGGTCGCAGAAGGCGACGTCCTGTTCATCGAAAAGCTGAACAATGAAGCCGGTGACGAGATCAAGTTCGACAAGGTTCTGGCTGTTCTGGGCGACGAGCCCAAGTTCGGCGCTCCCCTGGTGGAAGGCGCTTCTGTCGACGCTTCCGTCGTGAAGAACGGCAAGGGCAAGAAGGTCGTCATCTTCAAGTACAAGCCCAAGAAGGGTTACCGTCTGCGTCAGGGCCATCGTCAGCCCTATACCAAGGTTGAGATCAAGAAGATCAACGCTTAATGACAACCGCTTCTTTCGCAACTGACGGCAGCCGCATTGTCTCCTTCTCCGTGCAGGGACACAGCGGTCTGGCCGAATCCGGAGAGGATATCCTCTGCGCCGCTGTCACCAGCGCCGTCCGCCTGACCGAGTGCGCCATCAACGACGTCCTCGGCCTGGAGGCCGCCGTGAAAGTCAGCGACAAAGACGCTTCCATCTCCCTCAAACTCCCCCGGAACCTGGAAGGAGAAGCCGATCAGGTCTGCCAGACTCTCCTGGCCTCCCTGATGCTCTACTTCGTCCAGCTTCAGGAGGAATACCCCGAAAACATTATCGTCATGGAGGTGTAACCTATGCTTCATATCGGACTTCAGTTCTTCGCTCACAAGAAGGGCGTTGGCTCCACCCGTAACGGCCGTGATTCCATGGCTCAGCGTCTGGGCGTTAAGCGCGGCGACGGTCAGTTCGTCCTGGCCGGCAACATCCTGGTTCGTCAGCGCGGCACCCACATCCATCCCGGCACCAACGTGGGCATCGGCAAGGACGATACCCTGTTTGCCCTGAAGGACGGCCGCGTCAAGTTTGAGCGGCTGGGTAAGGACCGCAAGCAGGTCTCCATCGTTGAGGCCATTGCGGAGTAATTTCCGACAAATTGCGCATCCTAAGCCCCGAACGGAACCCCGTTCGGGGCTTTTTTCCAACGTTTCTCATCCATCCCCAAAGAAAGGAAGGTGCCCCATGGCAAATACCTTTATCGATACCGCCCGCATCCTGGTTCGCTCCGGTGCAGGCGGCAACGGCGCGGTGGCCTTCCACCGAGAAAAGTACGTGGCTGCCGGCGGCCCCGACGGCGGGGACGGCGGCCGAGGCGGCGATATCATCCTCCAGGTGGACGACCGGATGTCCACCCTTATGGACTTCCGCTATAAACGCAAATACGTAGCCGAAAACGGCGGCAACGGCAGCGGAAAACGCTGCACCGGCAAAGACGGCGCCCCCCTCATCATCAAGGTTCCCCGGGGCACCGTGGTCCGGGATGCCGAAACCAAAGAGATCATCCAGGACATGTCCGGGGACGAGCCCTTCGTCCTCTGCCGGGGCGGCAACGGCGGCTGGGGCAACAAGCACTTCGCCACCCCCACCCGTCAGACTCCTCAGTTCGCCAAGGCCGGCCTGCCTGGCAAAGAGCGGACCGTCCTGCTGGAACTGAAACTCCTGGCTGACGTGGGCCTGGTGGGTTTCCCCAACGTGGGGAAATCTACCCTGCTTTCCGTGGCCACCAAGGCCCGTCCCAAGATCGCCAACTACCACTTCACCACCCTTTTCCCCAACCTGGGGGTCGTCTTTGTGGATGAAGGGGTTTCCTTCGTCATGGCCGACATCCCCGGCATCATCGAAGGCGCCTCCGACGGCGCCGGGCTGGGCCACGACTTCCTCCGCCACATCGACCGCTGCCGCCTGCTCATCCACATGGTCGACGTCTCCGGCTCGGAAGGCCGGGACCCGGTGGAGGACTTCGAGACCATCAACGCTGAGCTGAAAGAATACAGCCCCGAGCTGGCCAGCCGGAAGATGATCGTGGCCGCCAACAAGACCGACATTCTGGAGGACCGCACTCTGCTGGAAAAGCTGAAAGCCCACGTGGAAGGGCTTGGCCTCTCCTTCTTTGAGCTCTCCGCTGCCGCCCATCAGGGGGTCCGGGAACTCATGAAGGCCGCCGCCGGCGAGCTGGCCCACCTGCCCCCGGTGATCGTCTACGAGCCGGAATACGTGGAGCGTCCCCCTCAGGTGGACACCTCCGAACCCCTGTCCATCCGTCACGAGGACGACGTGTGGATCGTGGAGGGCCCCTGGCTCCAGAAGATCATGGCCAACGTCAACTTCTCCAACTACGAATCCCGCAACTGGTTCGACCGTATGCTCCGCAACGCCGGACTCTTCGACCGGTTGGAAGAAATGGGAATCAAGGACGGCGACCTGGTCAGCCTCTACAACCTGGACTTCGAATACCAGAGATAAACAAACGGTGCACAGAACCACTCTGTGCACCGTTTTTCTTTTGAAGGAAAGGCACAGCGTCTCTCTGTGCCTGTTGTTCTCCCGTTGGCGTTTACACGGCCAACGCTTCCACCGGAGAGAAATCCTCCTCTTCTGCTGCGTCCGGGATCTCCCCCACTCCACTGAGAATGAGGCGGGGCCGGTAGGGAAAATGATCCACCATGCTTCGATCCGTCACCCCGGACAGCACCAGCACCGTATCCAGACCGCACTCGATCCCGGCCACAATGTCGGTATCCATCCGGTCTCCGATGATGGCGGTGTCCTGAGAATGGACCCCCAGCATGTTGATCCCCGTGCGCATCATGAGAGGATTGGGTTTGCCAATATAGTACGCTGCTTTTCCCGTGGCCAGTTCAATGGGGGCCACCAGCGCCCGACAGGCAGGAACCACACCAGATTCTGTGGGGCCGGTCAGGTCTGTGTTGGTACCGATCAATCTCGCTCCCCGCTGCACACACCGCACAGCCCGGCAAATGTTATCGTAGGTATAACTGCTGGATTCCCCCACGATCACATAGTCAGGCGCCACATCGTCAAAGGTGATCCCCCGCTCGTACAATGCGTTGAGCAAGCCTGGTTCCCCGATCACAAAAGCCTTTGCTCCCGGCATCTGGTTGGCAATAAACTCTGCCGTGGCTAAGGCACTGGTGTAGAAATGTTTTTCATCGATGTCCAGGCCCAGACGGGATAACTTCCCCTGAAGCTCCCGCTGGGTCTTGCCGCTGTTGTTGGTCAGGAACAGAAATTCCTTCTTTTCCCGGTAGAGCCAGTCTACAAACTCCCGAACCCCAGGCAGCAACCGATTTCCATGATAAATGACGCCATCCATGTCACAGATGAAGCCCTTTTTTTGTCTTAATTCTTTCACAGTTCTTCCTCCTGCTCTTCCTGGGCCAACTGCGTTTCTTTTCTTCTTATCTCACCCCCTACTCTACACACCCTTTGTTAAATTCTCCATCCTTTCTCTGTTAAACCTCTGCTTCCTGTAAAAAAGATGCCCTGCCAATTGGCAGGGCATCTTTTGGATTCTTTCTCTTACAGTGTCAGGGCTGTCCGGTATCCGCTGCGTACTGCGTCCCAGATCTGTCCGCCTTTGGCCCGGTCGCCAATGGAATACACCCGCTGGCACACGTCGTGCAGGGCTTCTCCATAGGGTGCATTGGGTACCGTCCCCAGAGACAGTACCACCCGATCACAGGGATAGACATACTCTTCCCCAGTCTTGGTGTCACAGAACCAGATGCGGCCCTCTCCCACCTTGGTCAGGGTGCGGTTACACAGGAAGACCACGTTGTTGATCTCCAAAATCGCCGTGACTGCATTGCGGTTGGAGCCCTGGACCCCGGGTGCCAGGCGAGGCGCTGCCTCCAGCACCATCACCGCGTTGTTGTTCTCCCGCTCCGACAGAATTTCCGCTGTCTCAAGGCCGGTCATACCAGAGCCGACCACCACAACGCTCTCCTCCCGGATCGCTGCCTCCCCGGAAATGATCTCCGGGGGCGTGCACACCATTGGGCTTTCCGCTGCGCCCTGGATGGAAGCAGGAATGGCCGGGTGACCACCGGTGGCATCCAACACGGCATAGGGAGCCATGGCCTTCAATTCCTCTACTGTAGGGGAACATCCATACCGGAACTCCACCCCCGCCTGGGCGCAGCGATGGACCAGGCTGTCGATCAGCCACTGGATCTTCTCCTTGCGGGGCGTGCGAACTGCCAGCCGCAGCTGGCCGCCGGGCACGTCCGCCTTTTCAAACAGCACCACCCGGAAGCCCCGGCGGGCCGCGATCCACGCTGCCTCCATGCCCCCCGGGCCCGCGCCCAGCACCACCACCAGACGGCCTTCACCATCCTCTTTCAAGGGCGGCAGGGATGCCTCGTATCCCGTCTCCGGGTTCACGGCGCAGGTGATGTGCCGGTCCACCTCGTACTTCTCAAAGCAGGCCATGCAGGAAATGCAGGGAATGATGTCCTCTGTCCGCCCCTCCCGGGCCTTCCTGGCCCACTCCGGGTCTGCCAGATGGCTGCGGACCGAGCCTGCAAAGTCCAGCACGCCCTCTTCCAGCAGTTTTTCTGCATAAGCCGGGTCCCGAATAAGAGCCACCGACAGGACAGGAATGGATACCGTCCCCTTCACCGCCTTGGGCAAATGCTTCCGCCAGCCTTGCAGATAGTTCATAGGCTCCACGCTCTGGCTCAGCTTGCTGTCCGTGCCGGAGGCCGTAACGTTGATGGCGTCCACTCCCCAGCGTTCCAGCATCCGGCAGATCTTAATGCCGGTATCCGCATGGTACCCTTCTCTGCCAATATACTCCTCCAGAGACACCCGGAACATGAGGGGAAAATCCTTACCGCAGGTGGCCCGGATGGCCTCCACGATCTCCCGCAGAATCCGGGTGCGGTTCTCCAGACTTCCGCCGTACTCATCGGTACGGTGGTTGGTCACAGGGCTCAGGAAGCTATGCAGGAAATAGTGGTGACCGGCATGGATCTCCACCCCATCAAATCCGGCCCGCTTGACCCGTTCCGCCGCCCGGCCAAACTTCTCCACGATCTCACGGATCTCCTCTCGGGTGGCCTCTCGGGCCTCTCCCCGCTTCTTTCCCCGGGCCTTGCTGGCCGACAGCAGGGGCAGCACCGGCGTCAACTTCGGGTCTGCGTTGGAACCAGGATGGAACAGCTGGGCAAAAATTTTGGTGCCATAGGGATGGATCCGGTCCGCCAACTGCCGGAAGGACGCCACGTTCTCCTCCCGGTCAGCGTTCAGCTCCCGGTCGTACAGGACCCCGTGCGCCTGATCCACGCAGACCATCTCTGTAATGATGAGGCCAACGCCGCCCTTTGCACGGGCCTCGTAATAGACCAGCATCTCCTCTGTCATGGTGCCATCCGGCTCCGACAGGGACGCCGCAGCCGCGGTCATCACAATGCGGTTGGGCAGGGTCAAGGTCCCGATCTGACCCGGGGAAAACAGCTTCTGATTCATGGTTCTCTTTCTCTCCTCTTCTTTACGCCTGCTCCTCCGGCTTTTTCTCCACCTCGGCCCGTTTCTCTTCCCGGCTCTCTTTCTCCTGCTGGGCCTGGGCTTCCTTCTCCGCCCGGCGGGCCTGCCGGACCTCCTTCTTCAGCTGGTTTAAGTAATCCGGGGGAATGACGCTGGACCCATTGGGGTTGAGAATGTACTCCCGGACCTTATGGGCCAGCTCCTCCGTGGAGGGATGCACCACCACCAGATTATTCTCATAGGCGTACCAGTAGCTCTTTTTCACATCGGGCATCTCCTTGGTGATAAGCTGCAGGCAGGCATGGCGCATGGCTGTGGGCGGCGTATACACCACATCCTTAATGGAGGTGAAGGGGATGACCCGCTCTTTTTCCTCCATTCTGGTCTTGCTGAGGCAGCGCATCACGCAGTAGTCCACATACACATCCAGCCGGGAGGAACCCCCCGGCAGCCAGAACAGCAGGCCCTTGCGCACGGCCTTCTGATGGGCTGCCTTTTCCTCCCGTTTCTTCTTCCGACCAAACATCTTGCCCCTCCTTTAGAAATCAATGCGGTCCGGGTCCAGACCGGAATACCCTGCGGTTTCCATCCCGTTCATCGCCTCCAGGTCCTCCAGCGCCAAGGCAAAGTCAAACAGATCCAGATTCTCCTGCATCCTGCTGGGGGTCACTGATTTCGGCAGCGGCAGGGTCCCGTTGTCCAGGCACCAGCGCAGGCACAGCTGGGCCGGGGTCTTTCCATACTTCTCCCCCAACTGTTTCAGCAGTGGATGGTTCTGGAGCCGTCCCCGGGCCATGGGGCTCCAAGCCTCAATCAAGATCCCATGGGTGCGGCAGAAAGATACCACCTCCGGCTGCATCCAGCCGGGATGAAACTCGATCTGGTTCACCATGGGGATCTCTTCCGTCTCCAGAAGGCCCCGGAGGTGATGGGGCAGGAAGTTGGACACCCCAATGGACCGCACCCTGCCTTCCCGGTACAGGCGGGTCATGGCACGCCAGGTCTCCCGGTTGGTGATTTCCCAGTCCTTATCCTGGTGGGCGGCCGCAGGCCAGTGGATGAGATACAGGTCTCCAGCACATCCAGGCCAAGATTTTCCATGGTCTGGTCAAAGGCCGCCAGGGTCTTGTCATAGCCCCGGTCGGTGTTCCACACCTTGCTGGTCACAAAGAGGTCCTCTCTGGGGATCTCCGCTGCCCGGATGCCCCGGCCTACGCTGGTCTCGTTGCCATAGCAGGCCGCTGTGTCAATGTGTCGGTACCCCAGTTCCAGGGCGGTCTTCACCGCCTGGACCCCCTCCGGACCCTCCGGCATCTTCCAGGTCCCATAACCCAGCGCAGGGATCTCCACTCCGTTTCGCAAAGAAAATGTCTTTTCCGGCGTACGCATACCATCCGCCTCCTTTGTTTCGTTTTACCAGCAGTATACCACAGCCGCCGCACAAAAAAAAGTGGCCTCTCTTCCCGCCCCTGCATCCCCCACCTCTGCCTGGGGCACGCCGCCGGAGAAAAAGAAAGGGCAGCTTTGAATGTCTCAAAGCCGCTTTCTATCCGATGGCTTCCTGCCGTCTGCTGCAGGCGCTGTTCTCCCGGGAAGATCACAGCGCCTCCAGCTTCGCAAGCAGGTAGGTCAGGGAACTATCACAAAAGACGAAATCATCTGCCAGGCCAGAATTTTTGATGTCTACAGCCTCCTTGCGCACCACCGCTTCTTCCGGCCTGACCAGAAGCAGGATCTTTACATCCTGCTCATCCCGCCGAATGGACTGACAGATCGCAACCGCCTGCTCCATATCCGCCTGATCCACAAGATCCAATATCACGACATCGGCATGGAAAATATCGACCGCAACGATGGCCTGCGGATAATTGAGCTGAGCCGCCCATCGGAAATCCAGCTCCGGCTTTGATCGAAAGGCCACCGATAATCCCTGCCCAAGCATCTTATTGGATGAGAGAAATAGCACTGTTTTCATGATCGGCCCCCTCTGTCAAATGCGAATGTTTTCCTGGCCGCTCCCCAGACCGGTCCTGTCCCGGCCCCGCCTCCGGAGCTACGCCCAGGGATCGGAGGCCTTCGGAGTGCGGACGCCGACCAGCAGATACTGCTCCCAGAGGAACCACTTCCCATCACTGCCCCGCTGGCGGAGCTTGATGGGGCGGGGGGCGTCCGCGCCGCCGCAGGGGATCAACAGTTTCATGTAGCCCGGCTCCGCACCGGAAACGTGGTTGCTTTCGATGTGGATGGTATAAGGCCGGGCGGGGGTATAGTTGTTGTCGGGAGAGGCGCCTGCAAAGTAGGTGAAGGGCAGGTAGGTCTTTCCATCCCGGAACCGGTCATGCAGGAAGGAGAGGTCCTGGCCGGTCAGAGGGCGCGGGCCCCGCAGCCAGTTGAGCATCTCCGCACCGATGGTCCGGTCGGCGGCGCAGGCGCACAGAGCCAGGACGGTCAGGGCGGCCGTCTGGAAGGGGGTGGCCAGGGCGGCCTCCGGGATGGCTTGCAGCTGGGCAAGACTTTCGGGGAGGGCCGCAAAGGTGAAAGTCTCCCAATGCGCACCCACAGAGGGCCCAGCGGCGGCTGCGCTGCCCATGGCAGCCTGGTTCAGTTTGTCAAAAATACCCATACAAGATCTCCTCTCACGCGCGCAGCGGTCCGGCGCGCCTTGTCTGTTTCTCAGCCGTAGGTGAGCGTCAGATCTCTGTAAAGCATATCGTCGTCGAAAAAGGGCGGGCACGAATAGGTGTCGGGGTCAGCCTCCACGTGAAGGTGCTCACCGGAAGCGTCAATCAGCACCGGATACCTGCCCTGGATGCAGAAGTCACTGGAGGCAAAGAGCTTCATGCAAAGGCGGTCGCCCTCCATGCGCCAGACGCCGGAATAGCAAAGCTCATACAGCTGTCCGGCACTCTCCTGGTAGTAAAGAGTCACGGCACCGGAATAGTTCGGGTCTCCGTCCCCCCAGCTCATGTCCATCATCCATGGTCCGCAGAGCCAGGTGGTGCGGGCAAGTCCCTGGTCGGTGGGAGGCAGCCACTCGGTCCCCGCCGGGGGCTGCCATTCCTCCCCCCACCGCCACTCCTCTTCGGTCCAGCCATTCTGGGTGGCTCCCTGGTCCTGGGGGCTCCAGTCCTGGGGATAGTCCAGCCCGGTGACAACGCCGAAGATGGAAAAGTCCATCAGCATGGGTTCGCCCCCCTTCCCGGCGGGCACCACCGGGACGTCGTACTCGTCGCTCACCGGGTACCAGACCACCTTGACTCCATCCTTGGTCACAAGGGTGATCCGGGTGTCCGGCTTCTCCCGGGAGGTCTCAAAGTTTACGAAGAGGAACACGGGCTTGCCGTCGCCCTGGTAGAGCGTCTCTCCGGCCACCGGCGTGGCAGCGGAGCCCTTCCAGGCGACCCGCTCCACGGTAAGGCTGGTGTCTCCATCCCGGGGAACAATGCAGTACAGGTCGCCGTAGCCCGGGCCCAGGGTGCGCTGTCTGCTGATCTCCAGCATGAAGGGCAGGGTATCCACCAGGCCCATCCAGTGGGTCTTCATCCAGTTGGACAGGGGGACGGT
The DNA here is from genome assembly GCF_034090835.1 of Evtepia sp. GTDB lineage: Bacteria > Bacillota > Clostridia > Oscillospirales > Oscillospiraceae > Evtepia. Next base: position 25,286 of record NZ_JAXDRS010000027.1, on the reverse strand, counting down.
GTCACCCTGGTCCCGGTGGCCCAGGTAGGTCACCCCGCCTGTGGTCTGGCTGCTGTCGGTCATGTCGGACCGCAGCCAGGCAAGGGACTCCGCCCCCTCCTCCGAGGTGGTCTCCGGGTCGGAGTCTTCTTGCAGGCCCGTTTTGCCGCCAGCGGTGCTTACTTCGTCCTTTGGAGGGGTGGGGGCTTTTTCGCCGCAGGCGGCCAGGCCCAGGAGCAGGATGGCGCACAGGAGTGCCGAAAGGACCCGGCGAAGATAGGTTGTCTTCATGGTCTGGCCTCCTTCTTAGAATTTCCCGCTGCGGCCGCTTCCGCCTCCGCCGCTTTCACTGCTGGAACTCTCCTTCTCGATCTTGACCCGGGTCTCGGTGGTGTGGGTGTACCGGTCGTATTGATCGGTCAGGCTCAGACCACCGGCGGCGATGTAGGCATCGACCTCCGACTTCTGGTGGACCGTTTTCATCTTGCGCATGAGGACGATGCAGATGGTCCCTGCGACCAGGCAGGAGAGTCCCGTCATCATGAGCACCCACGGCCAGTGGGCGGGGCGCACCGGCTTGCCCTCCTCGGCCTTGGTCAGGTACTCGTCGCAGGTGTCCAGATAGTGGGTGATGCCGGTCTTCCAGTCGTTGCTGCCAAAGTTCTCCAGGAAAGCCTCTTCCAGCTTTTCCTGTCCGTAGGAATCAAAGGCATACTCGGCGAACTCGCCATAGACGAACATGGCGTAGTCCCGCTCCTTCATGCTGAGCAGGACGATGATGCCGTTGCGGTCCTTGCCCAGGCCAAGATCGATGCCGTGGTAGATCTTGGTGGTCACGTCGTAGACTTCACCGTCGCCGTACAGGGTATAGTCATCCACTATGTAGAAGTAGACGCCCACCTGATGGCTCTGGGAAATGCTCTTGGCCCGGGACTCCAGCTCCAGCCACTCTTTTTCGGAGAGGACACCGCTCTCGTCCATCACGTACTCGATGTCCGTAATGTCGAACCCCGGCTCTTCCGCCGTGTCGGAGGGTTCGGGGGCTTCCGTGCCCGTCTCCTGGCCGGAGCCGGCGGGCTCACCCAGGATGTAGGCCTCTGCGGCCACAGACATGGCGTCCACGGCCCTGGTCAGGGCGGTGCTGCTTGCGGTCATGTCGCTGCCGTCCCAGTCCTGCAACTCCATGCAGGGCTGGACCGCATCGCGGATGATGTTGGCCAGTTCCTGACTGCTGCCCCTCTCCTGGCTCAGCTTGACATAGACGCACCAGTCCTCGCTGGAGGACATGGCGTAGGTACCGTCGTCCTGGGGCTCCAGGTAAATGGTCAGGGAAACGCCCTCGTTCTCCTCTCCATAGCCGTAGTCGTAGTTCTCGTAGAGCGCTTCGGCGGTGTCGATGACACCGTTGTCGTTGATCTCGGTCAGCACATCCACCCGCAGATCAAGGCCCAGGGTCCTGGAGAGCATGGGCAGCGTCTTTTCCCCTTGCAGGGTCAGCGTTTCCGACGCCAGCATCTCGGTCTCGTCATAGATAACGCCGTACTCCATCGCCGCCATGGCAGGCGTGCAGAGCAGCAGGACGAGCAGGAAAATCAGCGCAGAAAGGGAGCATATTTTCTTCATATCTGACCCACCCTCCTTCTCACAGCACAAAGCTCAGCAAAGACGTTACCACCGACAGGGGGACGGCGATGGCGGCAAACAGCCCCCAGAACTTTCCCCAGCTCACCGGCAGGTCGCCCACCAGCTTCCCCGTCTGCCCGTTCATGGCAAAGAGAAAGTCCTTGCCCTTCCACTTGGTGTTGAGCATCCAGACGGGCATCAGGGCGTAGTGTACCTTGCCCCTTTTCAGGTTGATGTGATCATCCCTGAGGGTACAGGTGTCATATCCCCCGATGGTCTGGCGCAGCGCCGAGGTCAGGGTCCCCTCACAGCGCTGGTCGGCCCGCTGCTGGCAGTCCTCCACGGTCACGTCAAACTTGTCGGCCAGGAAACCGGGGAGATACGCCGTGGAAAAGTCTTTGATCTCCCCGTAGTCATAGGGCTCGATGGAGTCCATATGGTCGTCCGGCATCTTGCTGGAGGCATCCACCGGCACCTTCTCAAAGGTGACGAATCCAGCCCGGTACACGTCGTAGTGCTCGGTTTCCGTGACTTCATAGTCGCCGGAGACGTAAGTATGGGAACGAGTGGCCTCATAATGGGCGCTGCCCTCGGCCTCGCCGTCAAACATCCAGAAGGGAACGTAGATCCCCCGGATCTCCTGCACATGGTTCTCATCTTTGAACTGCTTGGGTAAGAAAAATTTTCCTTTGTAGTGGTCCTTCAGGGCCTTGCCCGCATCCTCCTTGCTCAGTTTGAAGGGGAGGATAAAATCCGGCCGCAGATGCCCGGAGAACTGCCCCGGCACCACCGTGGGATTCCCGCAGTAGGGACAGGAGGTGGCCGCCGTGCTTGCGTCGCAGAGGAGCTCTGCGCCGCAGCTGGGGCAGCTGTAGGTCCGCATCCCCTCTCCTTCTGCGCCCCAGTCCTCACAAAACCCGGAGGTATCCCAGGACGCCTCTCCTGAGGGCGGCGGGGTCTGCTCCTCCCTCTTCTCCTCGGCCGCCTGCTGCGCCGCTGCCGCCTTGGCTTCTTTCTCTGCGTAAAGCGCCTCGATCTCCGCTACGTCGTAGCTGGCGCCGCAGTAGTCGCACTCCAGCTTGCCGGAGGCACCCGAGAAGTGCAGCGGTCCGGTGCAGCTGGGGCACTGATAGTTGGTGATCTGTGTTGACATTTCATTCCCTCGCTTCCCGTGCCGGCGCTGCCTTTTCCAGGGCTGGAACGGCGCAGCGCCGGAAGCAGTTCTTACTGTGGTGCCGTGTATCGGCTGGACGGATGCCTTCCCCCTCCGTCAGGGGCCCGATTGGGCGCGCTCCCGCCCCAAAGCGGGGCGGGAGCCGGTTCCGCAGATGTGGGATCCCCGCTGACGGGCAGGCCCGGGTCAACGATCCAGTCTGCGTGTTTCAGCGCTGCGTTGGTAAAGTCCATCGTCAAGACAAGCGCCTGTTTTCTTGTGCGTTTTCCATGCGGTCTGCGTTCTTGCTGCGCAGCGCACCTGGGGAAGTCTCGCGCGTTTCCTCTTCCCCCTCCTCATTCCGCTCAGAAGCCGCTGAGCTGATATGCGACCAGTTCCTTCGCGGACTTGTCCGCTCTGGTCTCTGTCATAATCACCAGGATGCTGCCGTCGTCCAGCTTTGTGGCGCCGCAGAACCAGGGATAGCTGGTGCCGAACAGGTCGCCGTCATCGACTGCGCCTATGTAAGCGCCGTCCTTGGTCCAGAGCACCACCTCGCGCATGTTCCCGTCCAGGCCCAGGAAGCCGTTGGGGGTCTCTGTAACGAAGGTGACGCTTCCCAGCCCGCTGCCGTCGGAATCAGCCAGCGTCCGCTGCAAGGTACCCTTGGCGTCATAGACGAACACCTTATGGCCGCTTTCATCCGCAGCAGAGCCGCAGACATAGATGTGGTTCTCATCCACCAGCAGGTGGCTGACCGTACTGACTTCCTTGAAGATAAGCGGCTCGGTCTTCATGGTCCCGCCGGAAAGGGTGATCTTCTGGCACTCCCCGTTGGAGAACCAGTTGACGCCCCAGGTCCCGGAGGGATGCATGGCCACATGGTCCGGCCCTTCGTAGGAGGCGGTCTTTGCGCCGTCCTTCCAGCTGATCAGGGGAGCAGCAAAGTTGGACAGCCAGACGGTCCCGTTGGTGTCAACGGAAATGTCCTCATACTCTTTGTCCAGCGCAATATCCTCTGCAAACTTCAGGGATTTGCCGTCGTAGTCATAGCGCTTGAGCGCACCGTCCACCAGCAGGAAGGCCTGGTTTCCGCTGACCGCCACGGCGTGGTTAAAGGTCTCCTTGGTCATGATGCAGTCTGTAATGGGGATCCACTGGCTGTCCAGGGTATGGGTGCCCACCATGGCGCTGCGGGGCTGAGCGGAGTAGGGTTCCCCTTCCCAGTACCAGGGGCCGTCTTTATTGCCGGTGTCTTCCAGCTTGATGGTCAGGCCGGCCAGAAGCTTTTCTGCCTTTTCGTCCTTGTATTCTCCAATGAGCTGGATCATCACCGTTGCGCCGGCGCCCTCTACCCGGTTAAAGTACCGCAGACTGGACGAGCCCCAGCTGTTTCCTTCCTGCTTGAGGCAGTCAACGCCGCCTACATTGGTGAGCTCGTAAGCCTTATCCACGTATTCCCGCTCGTCGAACCCATAGCTGGTGAGATAGTCACGGAAGGAATAGGGGTCTTCCAGGGCAACATGGATCACCGCAGTGAGAACGTTTTTGTCTTCTTCTCCTTCTTTGGGGATGGACAGGGTGATCTTAGAGGAGGTCTCTCCATTGTAGAAGTCGTCCTCTTTGTAGACCCAGCCGTCCGCTTCGTCATAGACCAGGTCCCACAGGGCGGCGTTCACCGTCTTGGGGGACTTTGCCTCCGGAGCCGGCGCTTTCTTTTCCTCTTTTGTGCAGGCGGTGAGGCTGAGAAGCATCAGCGCCGCAAGAACCAGGCTCCATAATCCTTTTTTCTTCAACATGACTCGTCACCTCTTTTAATCGATACGCAGCTTATTATTTCTTATCGCCGAAAAATGGGAGCAGCAGTTCTGCCACTCTGCTGATGGGCATGGTCTGCAAAATCACCTTGCCCGGACCACGGACCACGGTATTGAAAATCCCCTCGCCGCCGAAGAGCATGTTCTTTGCCCCCTTGACCGTGACCACATCCATGGTGCAGGTCTCTTCCATGGCTGCCAGGTAGCCCGTGCTGATCACCATCTCCTGGCCGGCGCTCAGGTCATACTCCACCGCATGGCCGTCGATCTCCACAAAGGCTGTTCCGTGCCCGCTCAGCTTCTGCATCACGAAGCCTTCGCCTCCAAAGAGTCCCTTTCCCAGTTTTTTCTGGAAATACATGGACAGCTCCACGCTCTCTTCCGAGGCCAGGAAGGCGCTCTTCTGCACGATCATGGAATGACCGGCACTGATGTTCAGGGCTTTGATGGCACCGGGGAAGCTGGAGGCGAAGGCAATGGTCCCGTCTCCTCCCTCTGCGGTATACCGGTTCTGAAATATGGAGTCCCCGGATGCCAGCCGGCCCAGCATCTTTTTCATGCCGCCGCCGGAGGTGGTCTCCATCTTCATGTTCGGGCTCATCCAGCTCATGCTCCCGCTCTCGGTGATCATGGCTTCCCCCGGGGCTAACTCACACACGACAACGGGGAGGTTGCCGCCCAAAATTTCGTAGCTTTTCATGGTGTGACTCCTTTCCATGGCGCTGCTTCCTGTCTGTCCTGGTTTTTCCGGGTGTCTGTCTTATCCGTTGACCGCCCCGCCGCAGAATTCACAGCAGCCGCTGGCATCCGGCGTGGTGGTCGCACCGCAGTAGGGGCAGGTCACCGCGGCCTTGGGGGCCGCAGCCGCAGTTGCCTCCTCCCGGGCCTGCTGGCGGACCTGGAGCAGGGCCTCCCGGATCTCCTGGCCCATGGCCTCGTATTGCCGGTATTCCACACTGCCCTGTACTTCCTCTGCGTCGGAGAACTGGGAGCCTCCCCCCATCATAGCCCGGAAGCCGCCCCCCAACAGCCGGATGTCGTCCGGTCCGTCCAGCAGGGTCTCCACGTCGTTATCCACGGTCTCGCTGTTGAGCTGGAAACGGATCTCGTTGAAGTAGGGATGGTTGACGTGGATCACGATGGAGAAGTCGTAGGAGCAGGTATACCGCCTGGGGCTGAAGCTATGCCGCTCCCCTTCTTCGTCTCTGTACTCGATCTCCGTTTTGCTCTCGTCGATGTCCAGAATGCACCCGGTCACATCGGAGAAGGACAGCACGTCCGGGTTGGCCTCCGCCAGGTCTTTGGCGGAGGTGACCATGAACAGCCCTGCGTCCTCGTCCAGCAGCACCTTGGTCCTCTCGCCCAGGGTCCGGGTCACCCGGAAGGCAGAGACTTTTTCCTGGTTGGCCTCCCGGTACGCCAACTGCTCCTGGATCTCTGTCACCGTGCTCCGGCGGCGGTCGCTGAACCAGGGAGAGAGCTTGGCAGCGCAGCTTTTGCACAGATTGCCATCCTCCAGCTTTCGGTTGCCAAGCAGTCCGATCTCCCCGCCGCAGACCGAACATTCCTTTTTATCAAACAACTTCCCAAAAAGTCCCATATCCTCGTTCCTTTCTGAATCGTCTCAACTGTGGGTGCGTTTTTCCTCCCGGTTCACCCCTGCAGGTCCCCGTCGTCAAAGGGATCTCCGCACTCAGGGCAGAACTTGGGCGGATGGGCAGGGTCCTCCGGCTCCCAGCCGCACTTATCGCACTTGTACTGGGGAACGCCTGCGGGCTTGGGCTGGCCACACTCGGGGCAGAACTTCCCCTTGTTCACTGCGCCGCAGCTGCATACCCAGCCCTCCGGCTGCACTTCCGGCTTCTTGGTCCCGCACTCAGGGCAGAACTTTCCGGTGGCAGCTGTGCCGCACTGGGGACACGTCCAGCTCTCGGCGGCGGGCTTGGGTTCCGGCTTTTTGCTGCCGCAGTTGGGGCAGAAGTTGCCGGTGATGCCGCTCTCGCCGCAGATACAGTCCCACCCGGCAGGCGCAGCGGGGGCGGGCTGGGGCGGTGCAGGGGGCGGCGCAACGGGCTGGGGCGCAGGCTGCTCCTGCTGCTGGGCCCCCATCTGATAGAGGTTCTGGGGGTTCATGCCGCCCATTTGTCCGGCCATGCCCATGCCCATGAAGGCCATGGCAGGGCCGGCGTTCTGGTTGCTGGCTGCTGCCTGCATGGCGCTGGCCTGGGCGCCCACCAGATGGGCGGCTGCCCGGGTGGGGTCCATGAAGGCTGCGTTGCGCTGCAGCTCCTTGATCATCTGCTCGTCTTCCTCGTTGGCCTTGACGCTGGAGACGCCGAAGGACACGATCTCCATGCCCCGCAGGTCACGCCACTTGGAGGAGAGCTGCTCGTTGAGCGCCTCGGCCAGCTCCAGGGTGTGGCCGGGGAGGGCGGAGTAACGGATGCCCATCTCCGAGATCTTGGCGAAGGCAGGCTGGAGGGCGGTCAGAAGTTCTGTCTTCATCTGCCCTGCGATCTGCTCGGTCTTATAGTCCTCGCTCACGTTGCCGCAGACATTGGTGTAGAACAGCAGCGGGTTGTTCAGCCGGATGCTGTACTCGCCGAAGCACCGAAGACCAATGTCCAGGTCGATACCAGCCCGCTGGTCCACCACCCGGAAGGGGACCGGGCTGGGGGTACCGTACTTGTTGCCGGTGAGCTCCTTGGTGTTGAAGTAGTAGATGCGCTGGTCCTTGGGGGCCTCGCCGCCAAAGGTGAAGCGCTTTCCGATGTTCTGGAACACGCCCTTGATGGATTCACCCAGGTCACCGGAGAAGATGCTGGGCTCCGTGGACATATCATAGGTGTATTCCCCGGGCTCAGCGCACACATCCACCACTTTGCCCTGCTCTACGATGAGCATACATTGGCCCTCTGACACCGCAATGACAGAGCCGTTGGAGATGATATTGTCATCGCCCTTGTGGTTGCTGGAGCGGCCCGTGACCTTCTTTTTTCCTTTTACCGCCAGTACATCTGCGGGAATGGCCTCGCAATAGAAGAATTCTTTCCACTGATCGGCCATGACGCCGCCAGCTGCACCGAACGCAGCTTTGATAAGTCCCATAGTGTGATCTCCTTCCTCAGTTTTTATCTGCTTTTTATCCTGCGATTCTCTCCTTTGATTTCATTTTACTGGCTTCCCCTCTGCGCCGCCCTACCCGCTGCGGGTAGTTTTTCCAGCAACTTGCAAAAAACGGAGCGGCAAATGCCGCTCCGTTTGAAACCGTGTGCACAAAATTCCTTTGTAGGACCTTACTGCTTCACGAAGGTCAGGATCTCGCCTTCCACGTCCAAGACGATGGTCTTGCCGTCATAGGTGACGTCCAAAGAGTCGCCGGCTGCGCTCAGGGTCAGGGTGTCGCCATCCAGCTTCCAGGTACCGCTGACGTTGTCGCCTGCCTCCAAAACGCCCCAATCCAGGGTAAAGCTGTTGTCATCCTTCAGCTCCATGGCCACGATGATCTCGCTTCCCATGATTTCAGACATTTCCTTCATGGTGATCTCTTCGTCGCCGGACTTCATGGAATCCAGGTGGTAGGTACCGGCAGCGCTCTTTGCCTCGCTGGTGCCGCCGCCGCCACCGCCGCCGCAGGCCACCAGACCGACCATCATCGCCAGGGCTAACAGAACTGTCAATACTCGCTTCTTCATGTTCATCTTTCCTTTCTTTTTTGTTGTTTCTGCAGGGATCATACGATGCTCATAACCCTTCCAGGTTATTTCTACAGGGACACGCCTCTTTGCAGAAGGCACCCTTCCACCTGGGTCAGGGGCCTGTTCCCAGTGCAAAAGGATCTCTGCCCTCCTCAAAGAGATTGCAGGCTGGCCACCAGATAGTCCAGGGACACATCATAAAACACAAAGTCGTCGATCTCACCCTTTCGCTTGGCCTCAACGGCGCGGTGGACTGCCTCTTCCTGCCCCTCGGGGCACATCAGCATAAGCCGGCAGCGGGGCGCGACCTCCCGCAGCCATGCACACAGAGTCAGGCAAAAGCCAATGTCATGGGCGCCGCCCTCCGAGACCTCAAGCAGCACGCCGGCAGCCAGATGGCTGCGGATGGCCGCATCTACATGGTCATAGTCCGACTCATAGTACACCTGGATACCGGGGATATCACGCACCTTCGCCATCAACCCCTGGGCCAGCGATGCCCGCTGCATGATCAAAAGCACCGTTTTCAACATCCCCACCTCCTTGCCTATCGGATGTCTGGCTTTATTGTAGCGTCTTTTTGCGCCCTGCACCCTACCCGCAGCGGGTAGTCTTTTCTCCGGGCCAACAAAAATCCACCGGCAAATGCCGGTGGACTGAACACAGATTTCTTTTTAATACAGCGGATTGATCCAGCCGTTGTAGATCATATAGAAGGCCAGATCCACCGCCTTGGAAAAACCGGTCTTTCCCAGCATGTTCATCTTATGGTACTTGACGGTGTTTTCGCTGATAAACAGTTCCCGGGCAATCTCCTTATTGGTCATGTGCTTGCACATGAGACGAAGCACCTCCATCTCCCGGTCGGTCAGCGGGGCCTCCCCCTGGGGCATGGGGATGGTCCTGGGCTCCGGGAAGCTGCTGCCGCCCGCCATCACCGTCCGGGCCACCTCCAGAAAATCGTTGAGACTTCGGCTCTTGTAGACAAAGCCGTTGGCACCGGCAGCCTTGGCCCGGGGAATGTACGTGATCTCGTCAAAGGCCGTCATGACGATGATCTTGATCTCTCCACAGGTTTTGCGGATATCTTCCACAGCTTTCAGGCCGGAAGCCCCGCCCTCGGTACAGACATCCATCAGCACCAGATCCGGGTGCAGGTGCTTACAGAAATCCAGGGCGTACTCGGCGTTGGTCACTTCGCCCACCACGGAAAACTCTCCCGCAGCCGTCAGCGCCATGGTCAGCGATTCCCGCATGGATGCGTGGTCCTCTACGATCAGAACTTTGATCATTTCTGCACAGCCTCCTTTGGAACAGACAGTTCGATCCGAAATCGGGGTATGGTATAGAGCTCCAGCGTGCCCCCCAGCCGGCGGGCCCTGCGGCGCATTCCGCCAATGCCGCCTCCCTCCCTTATAGGCCCGGCGGGGGGGATGCCGTTGTCGGTGACTGTCATGCGCCAGCAGTCATTCTGGAAAAAATGGAACTGGACCCGGGTGGCATATCCGTGGCGCACTGCGTTGGTGACGCACTCCACTGCGATCTCGGCAAAGTTCCCGGCCACTTCTGTGTCCTCCGGCAGTTCCCCCCGGATCTCCACAGACACCTCCATGCCCTGAAAGGTTTCCTTCAGCATCTCCAGACGGTGAGCCGGGCTGGGGGGCTGTTCCTCCAGAAATGCCGAGGGAAGGTTGCGTACAAACTCCATCAGCAGGACCTCGTCCGGCTGCTTGTCGTCCCGCAGGGCCCGGAGCAGCAGGCTGATCCGCTGCCCCAAAAGATCATGGACCCTGCCCTTGCTCCGGGCGATCTCCTCCGCCTCGCAGATGGCCTGCAGATGCTCGATGGTGTGGCGGAGCTCCTGTCCCCGCTTCTCCAGCACCTGATTCTGGTGGGCGAGAAGGGTCACCGCATCCCACCGCTCCGTCACGTCATCGGCAGTCAGCAGCACCCAGGTCCGGCGCCCTATGGGAATGTCATGGGAGGCAATGCTCCACACAGAGGCGTCCGGAAGGCGGATCACCTGCTGGCCTCCCAGGGCCTCCCGTACGCAGCCTCTGCGCAGGGGGCCGCCCTCCAAACGCCGCTGAAATTCCCTCCCATCGTGCAGGGGACCATCGGTCATCTGCTGGGCCAGCACAGCCATACGGCGGTTGCACAGCAGGATGTCTCCCTCCCGGCGAAAGAACAGCAGCCCCGTATGCAGGGTATCGATGGCCTCCTTCACGGATATGGTGGAGAGCTGGGTATGGAGCGCCCGCCGGCGCGTCAGACAGAGGACTCCTCCGCGCAGGAGGAAAAAGAGAATCGCTGCAAGGAAAACCAGGGGGTACGCAGGCCCTGCCAGCCTTTCTGTCATGGGGAGCAGGACCGCTGTCCCACCCACGGCGAAGAAGGGCCGGAGCAGTTCGGTTCCCACCGCAGCCGCGGTGCCCAGCACCGCTGCCAGCAGAAACACCCCCTGCCGGGCAAGACCATAGGCGCTGGGGTCCAGAAAGCCGCAGAACAGCCCATACTGCACCTGCGCCAGGAGCGCAGCGAAGAGAAAGAGGGCGGCCAGGATGACGCACTCCATCCCGTTTTCCACCTGACGCACCCAGCTGGTGCGCAGGCGCCGGATGCTGTAGGAGATGGCCAGAGTCTGCAGCACGATGCACAGCGCCAGCACCATCACCAATGCTGTCAGCATCCACGGGGGCAAACGGTAAAACTCAGCCATAAACCTCACCTCCCAGGGGCAGGGTCATATAGATCCCGACGGCGTCATCCAGGTCCTTGCAGAGGATCTGGCCCCCCTGCCTGGCTACCGCCGACAGGAGTTCCTCCGAGAAGTGCCACTGTCCGGGATCTCTGCCCGGAAGGAACCGGAACACCAGCCGGTCTCCCTCCGGTTCCAGGTACCCCATGAGGGGAGAGGCTTCCTCTCGCAGGGCCCACGATATGGTCTCAAAGCCAAAGTCGTAGCAGAGCGCCGCCCTGCGGATCTCCAGGGCCCCGCTTTGTCCGCAGCGGATCAGCATCTGCAGCCCCGCATAGCGGGCAAGCTCTGCCAACTCGTCCAGATAAACGCTCAGTTCCTCTCCCTGAAGCGGTTCCCCCTGGCGGGCCAGAAAGAACAGATTGCAGCTGCGCTTGATGTGGCACAGACACAGGGTGATGTAAGCGGTCAGGCCACGGGGATGGTCTGCCGACGGCAGGGTTTTGATGAGGCGGGCCAGCGATGCAACCCGGCGTTCCATATCCCGGTCCAACTGCTCAAACAGGCGCCGCTTGGTCTCTGCCGTGAGCAGACGCTTTTTCACCTCACCCTCCTCCCGCAGCAGGGCATTGGCTGCCTCCAGCCGGACCTGCACGTCCTGGATCTCTCTCCGCAGCCGGTTGAGCTGAGAGAGGTCCTCCTGCCACACCGCCATGCCCCCGTGGATGGGGACCGCATGGAACTGGGTATTGCTGTCCCGCAGCAGCGGCTGCTCCATGTCCATGCGCAGCCGCTTCCAGACGGAATGGGAAACAGGGCGCACCCCCCGGGAGGCCAGGACCGTGCGTCCGCTCTCATCCAGCAGGGTCAGGCTGATGGGCGCCGAAGCAAACAGGCGCTGATATTGGAGATTGACCGGGACCAGCCTTGCATGGAGCGTCGCTTCAAAGAAAAGGGCGGACAGGATGCAGATGTTGACCGTAAAGTCGCTCTCCCACGCCAGCGGCACCCGCTTGACATAGGCAGCAAGGTAGACCACCAGTCCCGCGCAGAACAGCAGAGAGACCACCCTGCCTCTTCGGGAGGCACTCCTGCGGCCCTTGCGGAACAGCTTCCAGACGGCAGCGGCCAGAAACAGGAGGAAGCCCGCCATAATGATCCAATATCCCGGCCCATAACGGTAATCGCTGGCCCAGTTTCCCTCCGGCGCAAAACGGAACACCAGCTGGTGAACATCATTGGTCAGCACCAGCAGCACCGAAAGCACATAACAGACAAGGGGCGGCCAAAGGGGCCGCACCAGGGTCCTCTCCCCCTCGGCCCGGTCCAGAATGGTGGCCAGATACAAAAGGGCCACCGGCAGCGCCAGCTGAAAGAGATAGTAGCCATACCAGCACATTCGACTGGGGAGCCCGTCCGGCGCCAGCTGATACTTGAACAGGCGCAGCAGGAGCCACCCTACCATCAGCCATCCCAGCAGATCGACCACCAGGCGGATATCACGGCGGACCATTCGGTGGGATACCGTTCCTTTCCACAGCAAGATGGCGGCGGTGATCAGCAGGGCGGACAGAATATGCTCCCGCAGGTCGGCCGTGGTATAGAGCCGGGTATGGAACACCTGCCGGCGCAGATCTCTGCTGCTGTCCCCGGCCACCTCCAGAAACCAGTCATAGTCCTTCTCTCCCAGGGTGCGGGCTGACCCATACTCCTCAGGGAAGCCCTCGGGCCTCTCTCCGCTGGACAGCGGCAGGCCCGCCGCCAGAAGGGCTTCATCCAGTCCAGGCTCCAGTGTCAGGGGGACCTCCGAGAGCAGCCCCAAACGGTAAGACAGGGTCCCTTCTTCCGGCACAATGATCTCATAGGCCCCTCCCTGCCGGTTCCATGCAGCGGCTTCGTAGTCCAGGCAGAGCAGAACAGGGGCATCGGATCCCTCGATCTCGAATCCTCCATGCTGGTACAGATACTCCAGAAACTCCAGGGCATCCTGTTTGGCAGGCTCCTTCCGGTCCAGCCCGTAGGCCAGCGCCCCCATGACCAGCATATTGCGGATGATAGAGGTGGTGCTCACGCCAACAGGGGCTCCGCTCTCCCGCAGGCTGTTCCAGCCGGTGATCACTGCATCGGTCCGCGTACGGTCCACTGCCAGGACCACCGTGGCCGATACATGGGGATACCAATACCGTCCGATCCCCCGGGCCATGGCCGGGATAGCCTGCACATCAAAGCAGGCCGCCGTATTGCCCCGGGATACCTCCGCATAGAGGGAATCCTCCACTTCCTCTATCCCATACCCGGCAAGGAAGGGATGCAGCGCCCCGCTGTAGGTCCCGGCCCCCTCTGCCGCAGGGATCAAACGTCCTCCAGAGGCCGCCGTGCTGCATCCGGTCAGCAGCAGGCACAGAAGGAGGAGCAACGGCCATCTCCTTCTCATGGCGCCACCGGCTCCCCGAACTCCTGCATCCGTCCGGCACACTCCCGGCACAGATCCATCTCGTCGCAGATGAGGAAGCAGGTATCACAGACCAGCCGCCGGCAGATGGGACATTGGCTGAACCGCTCTCTGGCCTCCTGCCCGGCGGACAACCGGGCCCGCTGCTTCTCCCTCTGGTAGAGGGCATCATAGAGTTCCTTCTTCTCCTGGTGGCGGGCCGCCTGGGCCGCCTTGGAAAACGGAACGCTGCTGCTGTACCAAAACTCGCCGCACACCTCACAGCGAATGGAAAAACAGAAATACCGGGGTGTGCCGCAATCCTCCAGATGACTGCACAACAGATCGATCATATCGTGCACCTCCTTCCATTTCTACTCCTGTTATAACAGGAGTAGCCCCCGGACGCATATGGTATGCCGGACACTTTTTCCCGCTTTTTGCAAACGGTATCCATTGGATAATAGAGAAAGCGCACAAAACCAGTCTTCCGGTTTTGTGCGCTTTGCTGTGCCATGGCAGTATGCTCAGGAGAGTTCCTGCAGTCTTCCGCAGCGGCGGAGCAGATCGATGTAGAGCATCAGTTCATCCCGGGAGGCGACCCCCAGCTTCTCATAAATGCTCCGGTTGTGTTTTCGGACCGTGCTCATGCTGATAAATGCCAGATCCGGGATCTCTGCGATCTCGTGGCCGTCAATGTAGTAGCGCAGGATATTCCGCTCTGCCTCTGTCAAAAGATCGTTTCGCGCGATGAACTGGTCAAAGAGCTCTGCGATGTTGGGGGGGAGCTCTCCCTGCTCCAGCCGCTGGTTCCGGGCCCGGGCATTCAGGAACTCTGCCAGTTCATCCACCTCCGAAATTCCAGAGGACATGGCCTGTCCCAGCAGTTCTTCCAGCTGGAACCGCTTCAGGCTGTCGGTGATGGGGCGGACAAATCTCCGGGCCAGGAAGAAGGAGAGCGTCAGCAGCGCCAGAAGAAGCACCAGGGCCGCAATGACCCAGGTCCTCTGTACGCCGGCTGTGTAGGCCGCATAGCTGTCCTGGGGGCTCAGGATGGCGGCGGCCCAGACGGTCCCCTCCCCCTCTTCCCGGGCGATGCGAATGGTCTGATGCAGACCGATATACCGCTCGTCCCCTGTATCATATTCGTTGTAATATCGGCCCTGATGGATGACAAGGGTCTCCCGGCCATCTAGGTAGGTACCGCTGACGCTGCCCACCAACCCCTCGGACAGCTGGAGCCGGCCGTCCCGGATGGGGGCCAGCACAGTAACAGCGGAGCCGAATTGACCCTCTACTGTGGGATAGGAAAACTGGAAATACAGGGCGCTGATCTCCACGCCGCAGACCCCGTACACGGTCCCGCCGCTGCCCACAATGGGGACGCACAGCAGCATGGCAGATTCCCAGGTATCCTTTAAGTCGAACCGCTGGGACCAGAAGTAGCGTTCTGCCGGTCGGGTCAGAGGCATGTCCATCAGGTCCCGGAGCCCTGGGACCTGATCGGTGTCAAACTCCAGATTCCACCGGTTGTGCAGTTCCAGATCCTTTTTCCGGGCGATGTCCGGGATGCCCCGGAAGTAGACCACCGTGGGCGTGACCGGGCTGCTGGCGCTGAGGTTGGAGTAGCGCAGGTGGAGCCCGCTCCGGGAATGGTCTGCCACCGCCAGCCCGGTGTTGGTGGTGGCATTCAACATGGCATACGCACCATTGCAGTTGGCTGCCTGGAGGGTGGTGCTGACCAGCGGGTACATGACCTCCTGCAGCTTCAGCAGCCGCTCCGGGTCATCATTCACCTCCTGCAGGGAGATGCCCTCCTCTACCAGCACCCCCTCGATCTCCCGGCTCAGCTCCCGGGATAAATGCAGGCTCTGGGCGGTCAGGTGCTCCAGATGACTGGTGAGATTATCCTTTGTGTTTTTCAGGTGGAGCTCCATCACCTCATGGAGCTGCGCATCGTCCCGGGAAAAGGCCCCGGCAATGGACAGCAGGAGGATCACCGCCGCAAAGACCACCAGGATCATGGAGACCCAGTAGAGCATCAGTTTTCTCTGCATGCCGACGCTCTGCTTTTTGTCAAAGGCACTCAGTGCCCGGAGCCCCTTCAGCTTGTTCAGCACGGTGTTTCCTCCTCTCCTGTGTCATCGCTCCATGATCTCACGGAAGGCCTGGAGCCGTTCTGCACCGATCTGTTCCAGGCCGGTTTCTCCGGCGGCCAGATAGTCCTGGCGGCCCAGGGCAAGCTGCGCCCGCACACGGTCCTCCAGGGTCGTTTCCAGGCTCAGATAGGTCTCCAGCTGCGGCGGCACATAAAACGAGTAGGTTTCCTGGGTGTCCAGATACGCCTGATAGAGCGAGGCATATTTGGCGCTCTCCAGTCCCTCGATGGCCTTTGGCAGCTCGTTTTCAAATGCAGCCTTGGTCACTGGCATGTAGCCTGTTCGGGTCACGAACTCCACATTGTGTTTCGGTTCGGTCAGCCACTTGAGAAAGGTCACCGCAGCCCGCTCCCGCTCCGGGGTGGAGCGCACTGCGCAGAAGCCCGCCCCCCTCTGCATCACCAGCCGGTCTCCCTTTTCAAAGACCGGGCAGGGGCGGGAGACGATGGTGATATCCTCGGATGTATTATCCGGGTAGGTCACCACATCGCTGTAATAGAGGATACTGGCAGAGGAGGCCACACTGACAATGCTCTCACCGGTGCGGATGGACTCGGTAGCGTACCCACCCTTGAGCCAGACGCCTCCCCGAAGGGCAGCCCGGGCCAGCGGTTCCCACGCTGTCTGGAACGCAGGCCCAAAGGCCAGCCTGTCTCCCTGGAAGAAATCCTCACCCAGAGACTCCGCTCCTACCTGGAAGTAGTTAAAGTAGTAGTCGTGGACAAACATGGACTTGGCATCCCCCGGAATATCCGGTGTCTTTCCATCGGTCCATGTCGCATAGAGCTCAGCAGCCTCGAAGAGCCCCTCCCAGGTGTCCAGATCCTCCATGGTCACACCGGTGGCTTGGGAGAAGCGGTCGAAGATGGTCTGATTGATGAACATGATCTCTGTGGATTTGGCCACCGGAAGGATGAGCAGACGGTCGTTTATTGTGCCTTCCTCCAGGAACGCCGGAAGAAAGGCGTCCAGTTCTTTCTCGCTGAAGTAGTCCCGGTAATCCACCAGAATGCTGTCATCAGGCAGCGCCATCACCGTCTTGGGATAGGAGATGAAGAGGTCAGGCAGCTCCGAAGCCCCCGGCTCCCCGTTGGCCGCAGCCAGGACCAGCTCGTGGATCGTATTGGTGTTGGACACGGAAGTGACCTGTACATTGATCTGCTTCTCCTTTCCCACCGTCCGGTTAAACTGGTTGATGAGGTCATTCAATGGGGAATCGGTCTGTCCGCCATAGACATGCCAGACCGTAATGGTGGTCGGCGTCTCCTCTTGTTCCGTTGTGTCAGAACAGCCTGCAAAAAGCAACAACACAGGAATCAGCAAAAAAATGAATGCTCTGCTCTTCATATCTCCATCCCACGCTCCTATGTTCTGTTTCCACGAAAATCGTTATGTTTCAGTATAGCACAGATCCTCTTCTTCTCCCCTACCCGCAGTGGGTAGTCTCTTTTCCTTCCACATTGTCCGTTCTCTTTTCACCCCTATTATAAAGGCTGAAAACAGGCATTACAAGCACGGTCCTTCTTCCCTCTTCAAAAAACTGGCTCTTGTGATACGATCGGGGCGCCACTTAGCCCTCATTTTACACAAATTTTGGGTGGTTATCCACTGGATAACCACCCAAAACCAGGTAAAAATCAAGGGCGGGCAAACTGCAAAGAGCGTTTTCAAACTCTCCAAATGAAAAAACTCCCGGAAAAACAATGCTTTTCAATCAAAGAGTTCACGGCATGTCCCCCGAATCACCGTTTCGATAACCTCCTGCTGATATAAGCCTCCAATTCTATCCCAATGCAATACGGTCAGAACCAGGAGTTGTATGGTCGCAACAGCCAGATCAAAACTGCATTTCGGCTGTAAGCCTGCAGCTTTTAGGAGCGCTAAGATATTCGCTTTGTATTGTTCGTCATGTGCTTTACGCTCTTCCGCAGGAAGCCGTGACAGAAGATACTGCACATCTTTTTTTATAAATGGGACCACACCTGAGGTGTGGAGGTGTTTACAAGCAGAAAGCGTCATTTTGGATGCCACTTCAAACGCTGGCAGGGCATTCTCTGATTGGATCGCCTCTCCTGCGGCCTTATATGTCTCCTGCTCAATACCCTTCAACACTTCCAAATAAAGCAATTCTTTAGATGGGAAGAATCGATAAAACGAACCCTTCGCAATGTTAGATGTTTCTGTAATGACCTCCAGAGAGGTTAGTTTCACTCCAACGGAAATCGCACACTGCCGGGCTTTGTCCAACATTGTTTGACGGATCGTAACAAGTTCCTGTTCACTAAATGCCATATTTTTTCCTTTCATATTCTTAGAATCTGTATAGGTAAGATTCTGCAAAAGATCGCTACACCAAATCCAACCAAATTATAACCCACTCTATCGATTCATTTCACTTTTCTCGCAGCTACAATCAGTCTTCCATTCTCTGTATGATAGCTGCAAGTTGAAAGAATGAGAATCTGCTCTCCATAAACAGGGTTTATCTTCGTGTCATACAGCGACTGCCCTCGCAGCCATTCTGTTAATTCCGAAAACTTTGAATCGCTTAATGCTCCGGTATAGCGGTAATACTGAAAATCCAAAGTATCTGCTGCAAGGATTTTTGTTTTTACAACGGCGAATATTTCATAGATTCGCTGTTCATCTACGGTATCAAGCGTAAAGTATTTCTGCTGGGACCAAAACTCGGGACCTGTATAATATTCGAGCGTGCCGAACATAGAGCCGTTCTTCATCTTATGTCCATAAATGATAAAGCAGTCACTGTCCAGAGAGGCATCTGCCCCAATAAACGGTGTTCCACTTATGGAAGCGGAGCGATCAAATGCACGACGTAAATAGTACTCCGGTTTATCTGGTGTGAACATCACAGGATAATTTACGTTGGTTCCTGGCATTTGAAGCCATGCAGCAAAGTCGGGATTCCTCTGTGCTAATTCAGCATACGGATTAACAGGGCTGTCTCCATTTTCCGTCGCGTTATCAGGATTCTTCAAAGGGAGGTCTCCCTTGTCGGTTGCACTTTCTTCGTCTATGTAGTGGTATGGAATGATGTTCGATAATTCCTCAAAAGCTTCCTGTTCTCTTTTCGCCTCAAAAAATTGGGAGAGTATCATAAAGAAAGATATTGCTGCAATCGCACACAGAAACACAAGCAGAAATAAAAACAAAAGATCCTTGCTCTTTTTTCGCCTTCTCTTATCCAAAGAACTCGTCACCTCCTTGAAAAATCGGTTATGTTTCAGAATTACTCCGCATAATCCTCCTTCTGAGTGAAGAGAGGAACGAGTAGCGTAAGGTTGCTCAATGTCACATTGCCCGTATTCTTCACCGTGAATGTATAGGTGATGACATCTTCTGCCACTACCGTATTCTTGTCTGCCACTTTTGAAAATAAAAGCGCTGGATTCTGCGGCTCTACTGTAACCGTGCTACTTGCACTTGAGCTTCCACCGTTGCTCTTATCCTTATCAGATCCTGCATAATCTACCCGAATGGTATTCGTAATTTTTTTGACTTGATCCGGCTCATTCACAACAGCTCGATAACGGTATCTGCTCGCTTGATTATAGTCGAGCGTCCCCCCCTCCGAGGACGTTGCATTATCTCCTACATAGAAAATCAGAGAGCGGTTATTCTCATCATAAACCACCTCATCGTCGCCCGAAACATCGGTCCGGGGACTCCAGTTATTTCCGCTGAAACAAGAAGCACTGCCAGAGATATACTCCACGCCATCCGGCAATCTGTCCGTTGCCGTAGTAAGTGTGGCTCGATCGTAGCCAATGTTTTTCATATCGATGGTATATTCCAGGATATCTCCCCCCATCGCAACTTGTGCGCCAGGACGGGTAATATTCTTTACGGACTTCTCCACCTGTACATTCGGCGCATACAACTCCACTTCTGTAGTGACAATAGTTGGGTAATACACGTCGCCAACAGATGTCAAATAAAGACCGACTTTGTCTTGTTCATTCTCTATTTTACCATCAATGTTGATGATCTTAGCGTCTGTACCAAAGGTATTGGTGTAAGCAGGGATACGATTTGCGATCACCTCACCATTACAAGTTACGGCTGAATTCGCAATATTATCTTGATCGTTCAATCCATCATAAACCCTCGGGTTATTGGCATCCGGAACCTTACCAAGCGTCATATAGTCCCCTTTGCCCGAATAGTCTCCTTCCCATGTAACCATTCCCAGCTTACCGTGAACTGTACCGGCCGGCGGAGTCACTAAACCAGTGAGCTGTATTGCGATGGCCATGTTTTTATCTGCATATCGATGTCCAAAGAACACATTAAGGTCATTTCTCGGTTTTGTATCATCTGCATAGACCAAAACCAAAGCCCAGCCACCATAGGTATCATAACCGGTAGATATCGGAAGGTCACCTGCCCAATAGGTGCCCGCCCCACCTTCTTTGACCATCTCAGTCACATCAGCATAGGCGGTATAATCATTCTTATAATTTGTAAGACGATTGGATCTCGTCGGGCTCACCGTCGTTATCCCGTCATTTGGGGCGTTTTAAACTTGATAACCGGACCGGCTGCAATCTCCGCTTCTGCTGCCGCTTGCGGTTCTTCCTGCGGTGTTTTGCCGGACACTTGGCTGCCGGTACGTGTTTTATCACCAGCCTTGGTTGTACCACCCCAGACCAAAAACGCTTTATGAATCCGCGCTTGGCCGGTTACTTCAATTTCATCTGCAGAGGAGTTGCGGGTACTCGGATCACTATCAGCATCGTACTCACCCATATACAGATCATTATTTTGTGAACTTCCTCGACCTCCAGCTCCAGTCATTCCATAGCTATCAATGTACTTTTGCGTATAATAGCGGGAATCGGGCATATGCAGCGTATTACCAGTAATTTTGATTTCACCTTTCATCTGGGTGCTATAAATACACTGGAACGCCAATTGGTTGGAAGGGAGGGGGGCCGCCACAGTCGAACCGGAGGGCGACAAAGTGTTGGCAGAAGCACTTTCCCTGGCAGCTCCGCCCTCGGTCACTATCGAATTCTCGGGACGTATAGCGGACTCCTTTTCTATACTTTCTCCACCCAAAGCACCTGACCGTACCGCTTCCTTCGGATAGATTGTCATTACACTATTATCTTTATAGACAGTCATCATCCCCAAAAACGCTCCAAATACTAGGGCGAAAATCATTAGAACGGAAAAAACTCTTGTTCGTAGCTTATGGTTCATCTCATTTCCTCCAATTTATTTTTTATATAGGTGACTCCTCTATTTTACAAGTTAATTTTTAGATTATTTTCTAAGAAAAGGAAGCACCTTAATAATATAATCAATTTCACCTCCGCAACAGATTGATATGTAGTCTGTATGCTCCCAAACAATCAGGAAAGCGCATGTTCTACCAACTTATATTGCATCCCACAAATCCAACGATGTGACCAAATAATCATAATAGTCACCAAAAGAGTGTCATATGTTGCTCTCAAAATATATTTGCGCAGTAGTACTTCCTATTATCTATGAACACCAATCTACTATATGACCATAGTACCAGAATGGTCAAAAAAGTAAAGAACTAATTCAACGTTTTATCAGCAAGCAACAGCACTATCAACAATTTGTTCTTGCATCTTTCATAGACCACTTCTCGGGCCGAAAACTGCGCGCCATCCATTCCGCTTGTTCCGGGCAGAATTTCTTTTCCCCTCTCAGAGCAGCATCCCAGTTTTTTCTCTCAAATGATACCAGAATTGACCTATTGACATCCTGATCTGTGTATGCTATATTCTAAAAAAATTTTAATATTTCAAACCGTTGAAGCGGAGATAACGGCAATGATGCCTTTACAGAGAGCCTGTGGTGCTGAGAATCAGGTAAGAAACAAGTTGTCAAATGGACCGCTGAGGGCGCAGTCAAATGTGATTTCACAAAGTATTCTGCGACGTTGCAGGCAGACGTCATTTGCCGGGGATATGTTGGTATCCTGCTAAGTGCACGGGTCATGCCGTGAATCAAGGTGGCACCGCGGATAAGTGTTTTATTCGTCCTTGACAGAAGGTATCTTTCTGTCAAGGACGCTTTATTTTTAGGGGACTCCTTTGACTGAGATATCAAGTCAAAGGGGTCTTTCCCTTTTTCAGGAGGTTGCAATATGCTGCTTTTAGAACGTTGGTGGCGCTGCATACTGCTCCAGACGGTTTGAAGGGATGCCGCACATGGCTACACGCCCCGTATCCGGGATGTTCCGGGTGGTCAGATGCAGATCAAGCAGCTCCGCCGCCTGTCTTGCGTCCTCGCCGTACATCTCAAAGAAATCGCCCACCTGATACAGCACCATATCGTCGGGGTGCGCTTCCTTTACGGCGTTGTACTCGTTCCAGCCCGCATTTCGCTCTGTGTTTTGCCGCTGAAGCTCTTCGTACTGTGTCTTTTCCTCCGGCGTCAGAAAGCGGTCTTTACGGATCAGCTCGGAGATACGCTTGGCGACATTCGCCCAGTTCATCTGCACATCCGGGCAGTCCTGCTTTTTCAGGACGATGCCTTTTCCGCCGTGCTCCTCACCGCTGTGCGTCGCACCGGATACTGCGTGAGACCTGCCGCCGATGCCGTATTCGTTTTTCAGAAAGTCCACTTGTTCCTTAGAGCTGTGCTTTTCTGTGAAATAGGCGTAGATGCGCCCCTTTCCGCCGTCAATGCCGCTCCCACGGGTCAGAGAGGCGGAGATTTCATCCTCAGTGATAAATCTTCCGACAGATGGGATCTCCGCCATATCCGAATGGTATTCTCTGCGTTCCAGCGGAAGCTCGCTGAGCTGCGTCCAAATCTTCTGCTGATTATGGAAGCGGAAGCGCATGAGGCTTTTGTCCTGAGAATAGGCGGCGGAGAACGCGGCAAACTCATCCTTCAGCGTCTGGTAAAACGCTGCATCCTTCAAGGCTTCCGCAAGACGGGCGGTGGCGTCGGGAAACCCTCCGCGTTGGTAATCGTCCAGACAGGAAAGATAGCCCTGTTTACCGGCTTCCTCGCTGAGATCACGGTGCAGATACCAAAGGGACTTCGCAAGCTCCATCAATCAGATCGAGTTCATCATCCGTAAGTCGCATTAGACTTTTTATTAGGTCTGCGTCCTCAATCTCGTCAAGCCACCAGAATTTAACATCCTCAGTCGATTGCTGACATACAGCCAAAGCATCAATAAATTTATGCAATAAAGGGTTGTATCCCTCTTCCTCCATGTCAGGCTCTTCAAGAACGTCCAAACGCTGCGTATGACGTTGGTAGGCAATATCTCTGTTAAATTGATGCAGATCATTTAACATCTTTCGCATTCAAAACAACACATCTCCCATCGACATTAGATTATTGTTTAGAGTGATTTTATTACGTGCCGAGCAACGCCTTGTACCTGAAAGCTCCGCACCTTTATTGTTTTGCCCGGGTATCGAGCCTCGTTTTCATAGAGAACGGCATAAACGCAATAAGGATTATTCGTAGCAGTGGTTCAGGATTTCGTCGGGCGGCTGGGAAAGCAGCCACTCCCGATACTTCTCTTGTTCTGCGAACACCTTCTTGTATAAAGCGGTGTTCAGTTCTTCGTTTGTCATTTTGCTTCCTCCTTCATAAAGATTTAGCCGCCGATGAGGGAATCGCCGGCGGCTATGTAGCATTCAATTGAGAAGTTGAACATATTTTTAGCCAAGTTCTCAACGGAAGTGAACTTTGACAAAAAGAAAGACCGTCCACTTTTTCAATGAACGGTCGAATCGGGTTGTATTCCGTTTTGCAGGGAATTTTTGCCAGATTTTTTGCTGTATGCTCCCCATGCTGTCTTTGTTATTCCGCTTCTTCTTCAGCGTGAAAACCAGCCATAAATCTTTTCAGCAGAAATGTGCAGAAGTACGGGAATGTGTATATCCTGTTCTCATGCCCGATATTGTTCTTTGAGAACTTAATCCCATATCTGATATCCGGGTAGTGATCAGAGGCAATCAATGTTTTCATTGATTTTGCCCGCCCACTTTTCGCCTTTACTTCAACAGGAATCAAGGATGCGGTTGAACGAATGAAGAAATCGGCTTCCAGCGTGGAATCCTCTTTTTTGTAATAGAACAGCTTATATCCTTGCTTGATGAGAGCTTCTCCTACCATGTTCTCATAGAGGGCTCCCTTATAAACACCCAGGTTCTTATTGGCTCTTAAATCCTCCTGCGATTCATCATCCAGCATGGATACCAGAAGACCCGTATCCGCAAAATACAGCTTGAATGTGTTGGGCTCGTAATTACCTCCCAATGGCAGTTCCGGAAACTCCATGCAGTAACAGATGTTGACCATACCTGCATCCGAAAGCCACTCTGCGCATCCTCGATAATCCCGGAATCTTGCGCCGGATGCCACCTTGGAAATCTGGAATTTTTTGTTTTCCCTTGCAAGCTGCGGCGCAACCCGGTTGAACACATTGATAATTCTTGTTTGATCGATTCCGGTGGCATACTTGCGAATATCTTCTTTATAGTCCGCTATGAGCTGCTTCTGCGTATCAAGCGATCCCTCAAAGGTGTTTCGCTCGATATACTCCGCGACGACAGCAGGCATTCCGCCAAGGATATTGTAATCCAGAAACAGCGAATGGAAGACATTCATCTCCAACTCGCTAAAAGGATTGAATTCCTTCATATGGGAAAGCAGGTTTTCTACCGTGTCATCTCCATAGCCCTTTGCCCACAAGAACTCCTCGAAATCCATCGAAAACATCTCATAGTCTTTTTTATACCCTACGCTGTTGCTTTCGATCTTCTTGTAATTGACTCCCAGCATTGACCCACTGCAAATCACATCAAACCGCCCATCTATGCAGAAGAACTTGAGCGATGTTGCAATTTCCGGAAACTCCGTAATCTCGTCGAAGAAGATCAGCGTCTTTTCGGGCACAAACTTCTTTGTCGGGTCAATGAGTGAAATGTTCTTGATAATGTCAGCGGCTTCATATCCGTCCGCGATGATTCCCTTGTATTTCTCGTCACGGACAAAATTGATCTCGATCACATTTTCGTAATGATCGGCAGCAAAATGCAGGATCGATTCCGTTTTGCCTATTTGACGGCTTCCCTTGACAATAAGGGGCTTTCTGTTTTTATCTGCTTTCCATTCCTCTAAGAAGGCATCTACTTTTCTTTTCAAATACATCTGAATCACTCTCCAGCATGAGTTTCCTGCTTCATTATACACAAAACATGGGCGATTGTCAATCCGCTCCGCACATTTCATGGGCGAATAGAAGTCGCTCCGCACACATTTTTAGATTATCGACCTCATTAGTTTATGATAGCCGCAAGGTTTTGATTCCTTGCGGCTATCATTGGTTACTTCATGATTTTCAGTAACAGCGCATTGACATCTTCGGTCGGTTTGCCCTGTGCGACCAGCTTGTTTCGGAACCCCAGGAGCGCATATTTAGCGAGCCGGAGTTCTTCCGGATTTAACTCAACAATTCGCTTATCCTTTTTGCGTCTGAACATATCAGGCACCTCCGTCCTTTGATCTGACTTCATTGTAGCGACGGAAATGCCGTATTGCAAATGTGCGGATCGTTTCATCGCTCCCTGTCATCGCTGGAGCGGCTCGGTTCTTCATCGGCTCGCTCACCGTCAACGATCTCGTTCTCTCTTTTGTCGAGATTGAGCATCGCATTCAGTTCATTTAGCCGTTCCGATTTGGCTTTCAGTTCTTCC
>NZ_JAXDRS010000026.1:0-24981 GCF_034090835.1 Evtepia sp. | reverse complement strand
AAGCTGACTGGTAAAACGGTCACTGTTACCGTGGATGTTCAGCGCAAAAGCGGTATCTTAGGCAGTATCTTTGGATATGCAAAGGGTACGGACGGCGCACCAGAGGGCGATGCTCTTGTGGGCGAGGAAGGCGAAGAACTTGTCCAGTCTGGTAACAAAGCGTATTTTGTTGGTACTGATGGTGCGGAAATCGTTCATTTGAATGAGGGCGATAAGGTTTACACTGCGGAAGAAACACGCAAAATTAAGCGTAGTGCAAAAATAGTCCGTGGCGTTGTTCCTGCCTTTGCTGGTGGTACTGGTTTGGGCAAGCCGAACAAAACCTATGATTCTGTACTGCCCAGCACTTCAACGGGCAAAAGCACAAGTAGCAGTAGTAGCAGCAGCTCCACAAGCAAAGCGGAGAGCGAATTTGAACGGCTTTATAAATACCATCAACATTTGCTCAATATGGATCAGGAAAGTGTTGCTGACTATATCGCATGGCTGGATAAAGCCTATCAGGAAGCCTATAAAAACGGCGAAATCGAACTTGATGACTATTACAAGTATCAAGAAGAGGTTTTCGACAAAGTAAAGTCCATGCTGGATGATGTGCGGCAGGAACACGAAAACGCTATTACTCTGACACAAAACTGGCTGGATAATGCGATTGCTGATGGTGACAGGGGTAAAATTACCCAATATACCTCTGAAATCGTGGCGCATTACAAAGCCATGCAGGAAGAACTTCATAAAGAAGCAGAGTATTACCGTTCTCTTGGGTATTCTGACACATCGGACGAGGTATCCAAATTAAGTGACCTCTGGTGGGACTATTACGATAAAATCAAGACCGTTTCCGCTGACGCATGGCAACAGGTGGTCGATAATGCAAATGACGCTCTTGACAGTGTTACAGACTTGTACGATACCCTCAAGGATGCGGCACAGGAATACGCAGAAAATGGTAACATTTCAGTCAAAACCTTGCAGAGCATTTATAAGCTGGGAGTCCAGAACCTTGCCTATCTGGAAAATGAAAATGGGCAGCTTGTTATCAACGAAGAGAATATCCAGAAAGTCATTGCAGCCCGTACACAGCAGATGGCGATTGAAACCGCCCTGAACTATATTCAGCAGCTTAGAACGGCTCTGACAAATGAAGATACGGCGGCACTCAATAACCTGATTTTTGCAACCGATGTTGCCGCCAACAGCACATGGGATTTGGTGTATGCTCAGTTGCAGTTGCTTGGTTTGGATGAATCACAATATAATGCGGCACTGCAAAGGATTAACACTTTACGATCTTTGGCAGATGTGGCAGTTACCAGTATTGGGCGTGTGGACAATGCCGCAAAAGAGGCATTAGAAAGCACAAGTCAAGCACTGGACGATATTCTTGAATATGTCAAAGACATGATCAAACAAGAGGTCGAAAATCAGGTGGATGCCCTTGAGGATCAGATTGACAAGTACAGAGAAATCGTTGATCTTCAAAAGAAATCCTTAGACTTAGAGCGTGAGAAGGACAGCTATACAAAGAGCGTTGCCGAAAAGACAAAGGCGATTGCACAGTTACAAGCCCGTATTGCGCAACTTGATTTGGATGACAGCAGAGAAGCACAGGCAAAAAAATCAAAGCTGATGGAGGAATTGGCTGACCTGAATAATGATCTTGCCGAGACTCAGGCAGACCATGCGTATGAAGTCAATTCTGACGCTCTTGACGCTATGGCTGATGCCTATGAGAAAGAAAAGAACAAGGAAATTGAGGTTTTGAAGAACACAATTTCTTCCGAAGAAAAGCTGTATTCTTTGGCGATTGACCGTATTTCAAATGAATGGGATACCCTGTATTCCGATCTTTGCGATTGGGCATATAACTATGGCAATGTCACCATTAACACGCTGACCGAAGCATGGAATGCCGCAAGTCAGGCAGTACAGCAGTACGGCAGTTATTTGAATGCCGTTGCCGCTACTCAAAGTCAACTGTCCGCTATTGATTCATCGTCCAGCACTGTAATTGGTAGCATGGGCGATTATGATACCAGCGGCGGCGCAACTATGAGCCGTGTTAAAGAGATTGTTGCTCAGATGAAAGCTAACTCAAAACAACATGGCAGCGAAGATGCGGCTGGAAAGTTGCGTCTGAACAAGGAAAACCTTCGATTGGGTGCAGAGTTACAAAGCCTTATTGGGCGTACCGTTGTTCGTGGCGATGATGGTGTGTGGTATCTGGACAAGGTAGGCGGCGCACAGTTGTATGCGACTTACCCTTATAGCACTTATCACACAGGCGGCATTGTAGGCGATGAACCTACGGCAAAGCAAGATGAAATGTTTGCATTGCTCAAAAAGAGAGAAGCGGTGTTTACTGAACCCCAACAGGAAACAATTTATCGTGTTCTCAAAGAGGATGAAACTGTGGCTGGCAAGCTGGGTATTAGCGGTTTATACAACAATATGAACGGCAGTATCTATGCGGAAATGCAGTCTCAAAACGCCATTAAGCGTGATATGCAACAGGCTCAGAGTACGGTTACAGGCGCACAGCAGAATTTCAACATTGAAAATCATGTTCCTGTTCATGTGATGGTTACTGAGAAGATTGACAAGTCGGACATTAAGCGGTTGAGCCGAGAGATCGGAGATGTTGCCAGTCAGGAGATTTACGAATCTTTTGTTCGTGGTGGCACAACAACGCTTAAAGGACGAATGTTAAGACCGAAATAAGGGAGGGGCGCAACGCCCTTCCCTTTGATTAAAAAAGGGAAAGGAGGTATATTTATTTGGTTATTGATTTTAGCAAAATTGATATGAGAAAACGCTAACCGAATAATTGGCCTCCAAATAGTATCCCGATTGTCCGTAACAGGGCAGTCGGGATTTTTTGCTTTTTCAAAATAAACTGATTGCCGTAATAGGACAATCATTCCAATTCATAGGATGAAGGAGAAGATAGGAGGCGATTTTTATTGATATGATCAATTTAGATAAAAACCAGCAAAATGCGTTTGAGCGTATGTTAATGGTAGGAATTGTTAAGACGCTGAAGGACGAAGGAATGCTTTCAGATGTGCAACTAAATTCCGCTATTTTAAAAATACAAGAGCAAAAGACTTGCACATCTAAAAAGATTGCAGTATAATAATAAAGACAAAGTTTAAGGGGAAAGTACAAATGAAAACGAATGTATCAAATTTCATTACTGTTCCGTCCATATCCATAAAAACTAAAAAGTTGCGTGTTTGTGCATATGCCCGTGTTTCTACGGATAAAGACGATCAGGCGAACAGCTATGAAAGTCAGGTGCGATACTTCACGGAATATATCAAACAGCATAGTGATTGGATTTTTGCTGGAATATACGCTGATGAAGGCATTTCTGGCACAAATACGAAAAAACGGCATGAGTTTAACCGTATGATCGTTGACGCTGAAAACGGCTTAATTGATCTGATTTTGACAAAGGAAGTCAGCCGTTTTGCCCGAAATACTGTCGATACCCTGAGTATTACCCGCTCATTGAAAAAGAAAGGTATCTATGTTATCTTTGTAAATGATAATATAAATACTGCTGACGGTGACGGCGAATTGCGCCTGTCGATTATGGCAACGATTGCACAGGACGAAAGCCGTAAAACCTCAGAGCGTGTAAAATGGGGGCAAAAAAGACAGATGGAAAAGGGAGTTGTGTTTGGGCGTGATATGCTTGGCTATAAAGTGGAGGGCGGTAAACTATACCTGAATGAAAAGGAAGCCGAAATTGTCAAACTGATATTCCATAAATTTACCAATGAGGGTAAAGGTACTCATGTTATCGCAAGAGAATTGCGGGAGGCTGGTATCAGCCCTATGCGTGTAAAAGAATGGTCAAATACAGTTATTTTGCGAGTGTTACGAAATGAGAAATATGTGGGGGATTTGTGCCAAAAGAAAACATATACCCCGGACTATTTGAGCCATGATAAGAAGTACAATCGTGGCGCAGAAGAGAAGGTTTATATTAAAGACCACCATCCCGAAATTGCGATTATTGATCGTGATTTGTGGGATCGTACACAGGCAGAATTGGAGCGGCGTTCACCTTCACCAGAGCAGAAAGCAAAGCATTCCAATCGGTACTGGTGCAGCGGTAAATTAATCTGTGGAGAGTGCGGAGGTCATTTCACAAGCAGAACACAACATCTCAAAAATGGAACGATTTACAAAGCGTGGCGGTGCTGGGAGTCCTCAAAACACGGATTGCCCAAATTAGACCCCTATGGAAATAATGTTGGTTGTGTTGGACGCTCCATTGGTGATCGTACCTTACGGTATCTGACTGCCTATGCGATAAATATGATTTCAGTGAATCGTGATTCGATTGTTGCGCAGCTCACACAAATCATTAAAGAGGTTTTGGCTGAAACTCCGCAAGCACCTTCCAAAGAGAAAATCGAAAAGCAGATAGAAAATCTGCAAAAGAAGAAAATGCACATTATTGATCTTGCCGCCGAGGGTTTGATTTCCAAAACCGATTTGAAAGAACAGAATGCTTTATATACGGCTCAGATTGACGAATTAACTGTAAAGCTGGCTGACGCAGAAAGTGCGGCAGTCGTAAGCAATGGACAGGCTAAACAGTTAGAGCAATATATCAAGCGGATCAAAGAATTAACCCATGTAGAGGATGATAACGAGCAGATATTGCATAACGCACTCAAAAAAGCTATCGTCTATAACGATGGATATGTCGATATGTATCTGAATATCATCCCATTTTGCGTTAGAATCTGGTATAAAACATCTGGAAAGATGGACTATTTCAAGGTCGAAGTGACCAATACTGAAATCATCAATTCAGATGTGCAATTTTGATACCGATATACCCACAGAGGAGGCTGGCGGCGGGGAGGCCCAGACCTTCCGCATGAGCATCAGCCGCGACCCCAACGAGACCCCGGCAGAGGGGGAGGAGATCACCGCCTATGCCCGGGTGGGTGACTCCTCCATCCTGTACCGCATCACCGGGGACTCCTATGAGAGCCTTATGAATGCCTCCTACGACGACCTGCGGCACCAGGAAGTGCTGCCTGCGGACGTATCCACAGTGAGCCAGATGGAGATCGCCCTGGAAGGAAGTACCTACACCCTGACCTCTCGCATGGAGGGCGAGGAACGGGTGTACGCCTATAAGGGGGCGGATGTGGACGCCGAAGAACTGACCCGGACCCTGTCTGCGCTGGAGGCGGAGGGATTCACCAGCCAGGAGCCCACCGGAAAGGAAGAGATCCGGATGACGGCCCAGCTGGACCGGGAGGGGTCCCCTGCCGTGAGTCTGGTCCTCTACCGCTATGACGGGGACAGCTGCCTGGCCGTGGTGGACGGGAAACCCACCTGCCTGGTGCCCCGGAGCCAGGTGGTGGACTTTATGGAAGCCGTGCGTGCCATCGTGCTGAAGTAACCGCATAAAAAACACAGGCCTTCTGTCCCCAGGACAGAAGGCCTGTGTTTGCTGCGTCATACAAGGGCAGAGGCCTCTCTCTTTTGCTGTTTTTGGGGAAAATGCGGGATTTACACCCCGAAGGAAGATGGTATAATAGAGGGACGAGTCCGGGAGGAACACCGGACTCCCTTTGGAAATTGGATGGAACAACGGAAAGCAATCTGAACGACAGAGAGGAGCGGATCAGGGTTCCGAAAAAATCAGCGAAGGAGACACATCCATGAAGTACGTAACCTACCAGAAGCAGGACCACGTGGCCGAGATCACCCTGAACCGACCGGAGGTCATGAACGCCTTTAACAGCCAGATGCTGGACGAGCTCATCCGGGCCTTCCAGATGGTGGAGCAGGACGGCGGCGTCTACAGCGTCATCCTGTCGGCCAACGGGGAGAAGGCCTTTTCGGCGGGGGGCGACATCCGGGAGGAGATCGCCACTGACGGTCCCGCGGCCCGGGCCTTTGGGGAAAAGGGCAAAGCCTGTGTCCGGGCCATTGAGCGGTGCCGGGTGCCGGTGATCTGTGCCGTCCACGGCTTCACCCTTGGGGGCGGCATGGAGCTGCTTTTGGTTTGCGATATGACGGTGGCGTCGGAGGACGCCAGGATTGGTATGCCCACCATCAAGCTGGGGACCATTCCCGGCTGGGGCTGCACCAAGAACCTGGCCGACGTGGTGGGTAAGTACCGGGCCAAGGAGCTGCTGCTCACCGGCCGGATGCTCTCGGCCAGGGAGGCCTATGACCTGGGGCTGGTGGAGTACGTGGTGCCCCGGGCGGAGCTGCTGCCCAAGGCCCGGGAGCTGGCCGAGACCATTGCGGACATGGCCCCCATCGCCGTGAAGGCCATGAAGTCCTGCATCGACCGGGGCTGGCAGATGAGCACGGAAGAGGCCTACGCCATGGAGACCGAGGCCTTTTCCATGTGCTACGATACCCAGGACAAGTTTGAGGCCATGTCGGCCTTTCTGGAAAAGCGGCCCCACCGACCCTATCAGTACCGGTGAGACCCACAGCCGCCTCTGGCGCTTTCGCGCCGGGGGCGGTTTTTCGCTGGTGGGGCGAATTTGCAGGAATTTGCAAAAACCCCCTATGCAAAAGAGGAGATTTATATTAAAATAGCCCCAAGAGAATTGGTTTCCCGGGGCAGGCCCAAGGGCCCGGCGGGGAACGGGAAGACGGGGTGCGCCCGGGGCGGACCCATTGGGAGGTTAGGATACAACATGGAGAAACCCAGGTACGAACGAATCCTGCTGAAGATCAGCGGCGAGGCCCTGGCGGGGGAGCCCGGCCGGGGGCTGGACTTTGACTTTATCCGTCAGGTGTGCTCTGTGGTGA
Organism: Evtepia sp.; assembly: GCF_034090835.1. GTDB lineage: Bacteria > Bacillota > Clostridia > Oscillospirales > Oscillospiraceae > Evtepia. The sequence goes on along the minus strand of NZ_JAXDRS010000026.1, from coordinate 18,174 downwards.
AGGAATGCGCCCAGATGGGGGTGCAGGTGGGCCTTGTGGTGGGCGGCGGCAACTTCTGGCGCGGTCTGAAGGACGGCGGCGACAAGATGGAGCGCAGCCGGGCCGACCAGATGGGCATGCTGGCCACGGTGATCAACAGCCTGGCGCTGCAGGACGTTCTGGAGCAGCTGGGCCAGCCCGCCAGGGTGCTCACCTCGGTGGAGATGGGCCCTGTGGCCGAGCGCTATTCCCGGCCTCTGGCAGACCGGTACCTGAAGGAAGGACAGGTGGTCATCTTCGGCGGCGGCACCGGCAACCCCTACTTCTCCACGGATACCGCAGCGGTGCTGCGGGCAGTGGAGATCGGGGCGGACATGATCCTGCTGGCCAAGAACATCGACGGCGTGTACAGCGCTGATCCCAAGAAGGACCCCACCGCCGTGAAGTATGACCGGATCAGCTATGACCAGGTCCTGGCAGGCCACCTGCAGGTGATGGACCTGCCGGCTACCTCTCTGGCCCTGGAAAACCACATTCCCGTTATGATCTTTGCCCTGAAAGACCCGAGAAACATTCTTCGCGTTGTCACCGGAGAGAGAATCGGAACCATTGTAGAGGAGGAACCCAAATCATGAACGAAGTGTATAAAGAGTACGACGTAAAAATGCAGAAGACCGTGGAAGTCGTCATGAGCGACTTTGCTTCCGTCCGCGCCGGCCGGGCCAACGCCGCCGTGCTGGACAAGATCACCGTGGAGTACTACGGCACGGAGACCCCCATCCACCAGGTGGCCAGCATCTCCAACCCCGACGCCCGCACCCTGGTCATCCAGCCCTGGGACGGCACCCTGCTCAAGGCCGTGGAAAAGGCCATCCTCACCTCCGAGCTGGGCATCAACCCCCAGAACGACGGTAAGGTCATCCGCCTGGTCTTCCCCCAGCTCACCGAGGAGCGACGGAAGGAACTGACCAAGCAGGTCAAGAAGTTCGGTGAAAACGGCAAGGTGGCCATCCGCAACATCCGCCGGGATGCCATGGAAAAGTTCAAGGCCAGGAAGAAGAAGTCTGAGATCACCGAGGACGACCTGAAGGAATACGAAGAAGAAATGCAGAAGATGACTGACAAGCGCTGCAAGGAGATCGACGACCTGACTGCAAAGAAGGAAGCCGAACTCATGGCAGTGTAAGGCCATGGCATTTTGGCATAGAAAGAACAGAGGGCGGGGCGCAGGAGAGAAACCGGACCCCGCCCGTCTGCCAAGGCACGTGGCCATCATCATGGACGGCAACGGCCGCTGGGCCAAGAAGCGTGGCCTGCCCCGCACTGCCGGCCACGCAGCGGGGGCGGAGACCTTCCGCACCATCGCTTACTACTGCCGTGACCTTGGGATCCCCTACCTGACCGTCTACGCCTTCTCCACGGAGAACTGGAAACGTCCTGCGGAGGAGGTTTCTACCATCATGGACCTGCTGCGCAAGTACCTTCTGGAGGCCCTGGAGAAGATGGAAAAGGACGGGTTCCGCATCCGCTTTTTCGGTGACCTGGAGCCCCTGCCCCCGGCCCTGCGGGAACTCTGCCTGGAGGCTGAGCAGACCGGCAGCCAGGTGACCGCCGCCCGGCATCAGGTGAATGTCTGCCTGAACTACGGCGGGCGGGACGAGATCCTGCGGGCGGCCCGGGCCTGGGCCCAGGCCTGCCAGACCGGAAGGGAATCTCCCGAAGAACTGACCGAAGCGGTCTTTTCCCATTATCTGGACACGGCGGGGATCCCGGATCCGGACCTCGTCATTCGTCCCAGCGGAGAGCTGCGGCTCTCCAATTTCCTGCCCTGGCAGTCCGCCTATGCGGAGTTTTACTTCACCGACACCCTCTGGCCCGACTTCGGGCCCGCCGAACTGGACAAAGCACTGGTGGACTACCAGCGCCGTCAGCGGCGGTTCGGAGGCGTGTAAAGACAGGAACAGGAAAGCCGAGCATGACCATCCTTTTTGTGGTCCTTGGCACCCTTGCAATCCAGCAGAAAGGACGGTCGTTTCCATGAAAAGTCGTATCCTCGTGGCCTGTGTGGGGATCCCCCTCATCCTGGTGGTGCTCTTTGCGCTGCCAGAGGCCTTTACTCCTGCGCTGGTGGCAGTGCTCTCCGCGGTGGGCACCTATGAGGCCCTCCACGCCATCGGCATGAACCACCCCCGCATCGCCCTGTACACCGCTGCCCTGGCTGTGCTCATCCCCTTCTGGGTGTACTACGGCGAGGACCACACCTGGGCCCTGCTGGGCCTTATGATCTACCTGGTGCTCATCTTTGCCGAGGCCTTCGCCAGCCATTTCCGGGTGAAGATCGACCGGGTAGGCGCCGGGTTCTTCTTCGCCCTGGTGATCTCCTACTGCCTGTCCTCCGTCGTGCGGATCGGCGCCCTGGAGCTGCGCACCAGCTACATCTTCCTGCCCTTCGTCCTGCCCTTTGTGGTGGACGCTGCGGCCATGATCACCGGCATGTTCCTGGGCAAGCGGAAGATGACCCCCAACCTCTCCCCGAAGAAAACGGTGGAGGGGGCTATCGGCGGTCTCATCGCCGGGGTGGTCATCTGCATCCTCTACGGCATCGCCTTCCGGTTTATCACCAAGGTGGAGGTCAACTACTACTTCCTGGCGGTGTATGGTATTCTGGGCGGCGTCATCACCGAGATGGGTGACCTGGCCTTCTCCTACATCAAGCGGACCCGGAAGGTCAAGGACTTTGGCCATATTTTCCCCGGCCACGGCGGAGTGCTGGATCGGTTTGACAGCGTGATCTTCTGCGCGCCTCTCCTCCAGCTGCTCATCACCTGGCTGCCGGCCTTTAAGTAAAAAAGAAAGGGATGGTATCTTATGGATCGCACCATTTCCGTTCTGGGCTCTACCGGCTCCATCGGGACCCAAACCCTGGAGGTGGCGGAAGCCTGCGGCTTCCGGGTGGCGGCGCTGGCCGCGCACCGGAACATTGACCTGCTGGAACAGCAGGCCCGACAATTCCATCCCTTCGTAGCAGCGGCGGCGGACCCTACCGCCGCCGCTGCTTTGCGTCTCCGGCTGGCGGATACCGACATCCGTGTGGTAGCCGGGGAGGAAGGGGTGTGCCAGGCGGCGTCCCTGCCCCAGGCGGACACGGTGGTGGCCGCCCTGGTGGGCATCGCCGGGCTGGTTCCCACCCTGGCTGCCATTGACGCAGGCAAGCGGGTGGCCCTGGCCAACAAGGAGACCCTGGTGTGCGCCGGTCCCCTGGTGATGGCCCGAGCCAAAGAAAAGGGGGCGGAGATCCTGCCGGTGGACTCGGAGCACTCCGCCATCTTCCAGTCTCTCCAGGGCAGCCACGACCGGGAGGTTAAGCGTATTCTGCTCACCGCTTCCGGGGGCCCCTTCTTTGGAAAGACCCGGGAGGAGCTGGAGGAAGTGACCCCGGCCCACGCTCTGAAGCACCCCAACTGGTCCATGGGCGCCAAGGTGACCATTGACTCGGCCACCCTTATGAACAAGGGCCTGGAGCTGCTGGAGGCCATGTCCCTGTTTTCTGTGCCGCCGGAACAGATCGAAATTTTAGTCCATCGGGAGAGCATCATCCACTCTGCGGTGGAATACTGTGACCATAGCGTGATCGCCCAGCTGGGGGCGCCGGATATGCGTCTGCCCATTCAGTACGCCCTGACCTGGCCCCAGCGCCTGCCCGGCCCGGCCAGGGAGCTGGATCTGTTTTCCTGCGGGCAGCTGACCTTTGCCCGGCCCGACCTGGAGACCTTCCGCTGCCTGGCCCTGGCCATGGCGGCCGCCCGGGAGGGGGGCACCGCCCCGGCCATTCTCAACGGGGCCAACGAGGTGGCGGTGGCCCGGTTCCTGGCGGGAAAGCTGGGCTTTTTGGAGATCGCGCAGGTGGTGGAGCAGGCGCTGCGCACGGTGGCCCGCCCGCCCCTGACCCTGGAAGGGGTGTTCCAGGCGGACACCCTGGCCCGCCGGGCGGCAGAGTCTGCCGCCGATGCCCTGGCCCGGTAAAACGGTCCCGGCCGGGCAGGAATCCTGACCGTTTGAGGTGACCAAGTGATCTATATTATCGTAGGAATTCTTTTGTTTGGCCTTCTCGTGGCGATCCACGAGGGGGGGCACTTCCTGGCGGCCAAGGCCCTGGGGGTGCAGGTCAACGAGTTTGCCATCGGGATGGGCCCCGCTCTCTTCTCCCGGCAGAAGGGCGAGACCCAGTACTCCCTGCGGCTGTTTCCCATCGGCGGCTACTGCGCCATGGAGGGAGAGGATGAGGACACCGGGAATCCCCGGTCCTTTACCAGCAAATCCCCCTGGCGGCGGGTGGTCATCCTGGTGGCAGGGTCAGCCAGCAACTTTGTGGCGGGCTTTCTCATCGTGGTGATTTTGGTGGCCGCCGCCGGCAGCTATGCCGTGCCGGTGGTCCAGAGCCTGGAGGAGGACTTTCCCTGCGCCGGGGAAGAGGGCCTCATGCCTGGGGACCGGATCCTCTCGGTGAACGGGAAGAAGGTGTGGGTCTACTCGGACGTGAGCACCTACCTCACCATGACCGCCGGAGACCCCACCAAGGACCTGGTGGTGGAGCGAAACGGGGAGAAGGTGGTGCTGAACGACCTGCCTCTGGTGCCCCAGACGTACGAGATCGACGGCCAGAAGGTGACCATGTACGGCATTTACTTTGCCAAGGAGGAAGCGACGCCCCTGGGCGTTCTGCGGCAGAGCTGGGATACCAGCCTGTACTTTGCCCGGGCGGTCTGGTCCGGGCTGGCCATGCTGGTGCAGGGCCAGGTGGGGCTCAGCGATATGTCCGGCCCTGTGGGCATCGTCTCTTACCTGGGCGAAGCCGGAGAGCAGGGGGGCAGCGTGGCGGCCGGGATGCAGAACGTGCTCTATATCATTGCCCTCATCGCCGTGAACCTGGCGGTGATGAACCTGCTGCCCATCCCCGCCCTGGACGGCGGCCGGATCTTCCTGCTGGTGGTGAGCGAGGTGTTCTATCTGATCACCCGGCGGAAGCTGGACCCCAAGTACGAGGCCTATCTCCATGCAGGCGGGTTTGTCCTGCTGATGCTGCTCATGGTGGTGGTGACCTTCAGTGATGTGTGGAAGCTGGTGAGATAAGATGAAAACAAAGCAGATCCAAGTGGGTGGCCTGGCCATCGGCGGCGGGGCCCCCGTGTCCATTCAGTCCATGACCAACACCCCCACCCAGGACGTGGAGGCAACGGTCGCCCAGATCCGCCGCTTGCAGGCGGCTGGGTGCCAGATCGTCCGGGTGGCGGTGCCCAACATGACCGCCGCCAAGGCGGTGGGACAGATCAAGGAGGCCATCGACCTGCCTTTGGTGGTGGACATTCATTTTGATTACCGCCTGGCCCTGGAGTGCATCGAGGCCGGGGCCGACAAGGTGCGCATCAACCCCGGAAACATCGGGGAGCCGGAGCGGGTGAAGGCAGTGGCCCTGGCCTGCGCCCGGAAGAACATCCCCATCCGCATCGGCGTCAACGGAGGGTCGCTGGAGAAGCCCCTGCTGGCCAAGTATGGGGGCGTGACCCCCCAGGCCATGGTGGACTCCGCCTTCGGCCACATCGCTCTGCTCAACCGCTATGACTTTGACGACATCTGTGTGTCTCTGAAATCTTCCTCCGTCTCCACTACCATGCAGGCATATGCCCTCATGCATGAGCAGTCCCATTACCCCCTCCACCTGGGGGTGACCGAGGCGGGGACCTTGAAGATGGGGACCCTGAAATCTGCCGCCGGGATCGGCGGCCTGCTGGGCCTGGGCATCGGGGACACCCTGCGGGTGACCCTCACCGCCGACCCGGTGGAGGAAGTGTACGCCGCCCGGGATATCCTCAAGGCGGTGGGCCTGCGGAAGGAGGGGCCGGAGCTCATTGCCTGCCCCACCTGCGGCCGTACCCGGATCGACCTCATCGACCTGGCCCACCAGGTGGAGCAGCGGCTGACCCAGGTGACCAAGCCCATTACCGTGGCGGTGATGGGGTGCATGGTGAACGGCCCCGGGGAGGCCTCCGCAGCCGACGTGGGCATCGCCGGAGGCAACGGCACGGGGCTTCTCTTCCGCAAGGGCGAGGTGCTCAAGCAGGTGCCCCAGGAGGCCCTGCTGGATGAGCTCATGGCGCTCATTGACGAAATCCCCTGAGAAAGGACATGCTGATGCCAGAGAAAAATCTGCCTTTTTTTGAACTGTTTTCCCAGTACCGGCCGGACCCTGCTCTGGCCGGGGAACTGAGCGCCTGGCTGGCCACCCGCGCCGTGGTGGACAGCCGGGCCCGCACCATAGAGGTTTCGCTGTTGTGTCCCGTCCTGCCCGACGGGGCACTTTTGCAGCAGGTGGAGGCCGATCTGTGCCGGATCTACGGCATGACCGCCTGCCTGCTCCATCCGGCTCTGGCCCAGGCGCCGGAGCCGGTCCTTCCCGCTGAGGACGTTCCCCCTGTAGAGGCAGCCCCTCCCGTGGAGGAAGTCCCCCCGGCGGAGGAGATCCCCTTCCCGGAGGAAGCCCCTCCGGAAGCCCCGCCCCCGGAGGACCTGCCGCCTCTGGAGGAACCGCCCATGAGCGAGCAGGAGCGCCTCTTCCGCCAGACGGAGGAGATGCGCCGGAAAGCCATGGCCCAGGCCATGGCAGCCCAGGAGGCCCAGCGGGGCTTTTCCGCCAAGCGGATCTACGGGCCCCGGGCCATTAAGAAGAAACCCGTTCCCATGAACACCCTGGAGCTGGATATGGGCGCTGTGGTGGTAGAGGGAGACGTATTTGCCGTGGAGCACCGGGAGCTGAAAAAGCGTAACGCCTGGGTGGTGAGCTTTGACCTCACCGACTACACCAGCTCCATCCGGGTGACCAAGTTCATGCCCGGGGAAGAGGCCAAGCCCATTGTGGACGGGGTCAAGAAAGGGATGCACCTGAAAGTCTCCGGACGGCTGAACCTGAACCGCTTTGACAACGACATGGTGCTGGAGCCCCTGGCCATTGAGACGGCGGAGAAGGAGAGCCGGAAGGACGAGGCCCCGGAGAAGCGGGTGGAGCTCCACTTACATACCCGCATGTCCCTGATGGACGCCCTCACCGACACCGCCGACGTGGTGAAGCGGGCCATTTCCTGGGGGCATCCTGCCATTGCCATCACCGACCACGGGGTGGCCCAGTCCTTCCCCGACGCCTATAACACCGGCAAAGGGAAGATCAAGGTGCTGCTGGGCACCGAGGCCTACTACCTGAACAACGTAGACGACAAGCTGGTGGTCCACGGAGACCAGGACCAGGACCTGGACCTGGACGGCCCTGTGGTGTGCTTCGACCTGGAGACCACGGGCCTGAGCAAGACCGAGGACCGGATCACGGAGATCGGCGCGGTGATCTTAGAGGGGGGCGAAGTGAAGGAACGGTTCCAGACCTTTGCCAACCCCCAGAAGCCCCTGCCCCCCAACATCGTCCAGCTCACCGGCATCACTGAGGATATGCTGGTGGGGGCCCCCAGCCAGGAGGAGGCCATCCAGGCCTTTCTGGCCTTTGCGGACGGGCGGCCTCTGGCGGCCCACAACGCAGAGTTTGACATTGGGTTTATCCGGGAGGGGTGCCGCCGGTACGGCATCGACTTCCAGCCCACAGTGATCGACACCCTCCCCCTGGCCCAGAAGCTGCTGCCCGAGCTGGGCAAGTACAAGCTGGACGTGGTGTCCCGCCACCTGAACCTGCCGGAGTTTAACCACCACCGGGCCTCGGACGACGCGGCCATGGTGGGCTATATGCTGGTGCCCTTCATTCAGATACTCCGGGACCGTGGGGTGAACACCATTGGGCAGATTAACCCGGCCATGGCCCGGAACCACACCATTGGCAAGGCCAAGCGGATGCCCAAGCACCTCATTGTGCTGGCCAAGAACCAGGCCGGCCTGCGGAACCTGTATAAACTCATCTCCCTGGGCCACTTAAAGTACTTTAAGCGCTTCCCCATCATGCCCAAGAGCGAGATCAACGCCAACCGGGAGGGCCTCATTTTGGGCTCTGCCTGCGAGGCGGGAGAGCTCTACCAGGCCATTGTCCGGGGGAAGGAATGGGAGGAGCTCAAGCGCATTGCCTCCTGGTATGACTTTTTGGAGATCCAGCCCCTGTCCAACAATGGCTTCATGGTGCGGCCCGACCGGAACGGCAGGACCATCGCCAGGGACTGGGAGCAGATCAGGGAGTGGAACCGGACGGTGGTCCGTCTGGGGGAGGAGCTGGGCAAGCCGGTGTGCGCCACCGGAGACGTCCACTTTCTGGACCCGGAGGAGGAGATCTACCGCCACGTGCTCCTGGACACCAAGGGCTTTGACGACGCCGACGCCCCCAACCCCCTGTACTTCCGCACCACGGAGGAGATGCTGGCGGAGTTCTCTTACCTGGGGCCGGAGAAGGCCTACGAGGTGGTGGTGACCAACACCAACCTGGTGGCCTCCTGGTGCGAGGACGTGGCCCCTCTGCCCAAGGGCCTCTTTGCCCCCAAGCTGGAGAACTCCGCCGAGGAGCTCCACAGTCTGGTGTGGGGCAAGGCCCACGAGCTCTACGGAGAGGACCCGCCCCAGATCGTAAAGGACCGTATCCAGCTGGAGCTGCCGGGTATCATTGAGCGGAAGTACGACGTGATCTATATGTCCGCCCAGAAGCTGGTGCAGAACTCCCTGGAAAACGGCTACCTGGTGGGCTCCCGTGGTTCGGTGGGTTCCTCTATCGTGGCCTTCCTGTCGGGGATCACGGAGGTGAACTCCCTGCCGCCCCACTATCGCTGCCCCAACTGCAAGCACTCGGACTTTGCCGCCGGGGAGGGGTATGGCTGCGGAGCGGACATGCCCGACGGGGTGTGCCCTGTGTGCGGCACCCCCTACGTGAAGGACGGCTTCAACATCCCCTTCGAGACCTTCCTGGGCTACGGCGGTAAGAAGGTGCCGGATATCGACCTGAACTTCTCGGGAGAGTATCAGGCCAACGCCCACCGGTACACCTTTGAGCTCTTCGGTGAGAACCATGTGTTCCGGGCGGGGACCATTGGCACCGTGGCGGAAAAGACCGCCTACGGCTACGTCAAGAAATACCTGGCGGCCCGGGGCTTGCAGGTGACCAAGGCGGAGGAGAACCGTCTGGCCCTGGGGTGCACCGGGGTCCGCCGGACCACAGGCCAGCATCCCGGCGGCATGGTGGTCATTCCCCAGGACCATGAGATCTATGACTTCTGCCCGGTGCAGCACCCGGCGGACGACACGGGGACGGACATCATCACCACCCACTTTGACTACCACAAGATGGAGGACAACCTGCTGAAGCTGGACATTCTGGGGCACGACGACCCCACCATGATCCGCATGATGGAGGACCTCACCGGGGTGAACGCCCAGCAGATCCCTCTGGACGACCAGGACACCATGAGCCTCTTTACCACCTCGGCAGCCCTGGGCTACGAGGAGGACCCGGTGCTGGGACCCACAGGCGCTGTGGCCATTCCGGAGTTTAACACCAAGTTCACCCGCCAGATGCTCCAGGACACCATGCCCACCAAGTTCAACACCCTCATCCGTCTGTCCGGCTTCTCCCACGGCACCGATGTGTGGCTGGGCAACGCCCGGGACCTGATCGTGTCGGGCACGGCTACGGTTGACTCCACCGTGGGCTGCCGTGACGACATCATGCTCTACCTCATGGAGCAGGGGGTGGAGCCCAAGATGGCCTTTGACATCATGGAGGCGGTGCGTAAGGGCAAGGTAAAGAAGGGGGGCTTCCAGGAGGGCTGGGAGGAGGCCATGCGGGCCTGCGATGTGCCCGACTGGTACATTGACTCCCTGGGTAAGATCGGCTATCTCTTCCCCAAAGCCCACGCTGTGGCCTACGTGATGATGGCCTTCCGCATCGCCTGGTTCAAAGTCCACCGGCCTCTGGCCTTTTACGCAGCCTACTTCTCCATCCGGGCCAAGGCCCTGGACGCCACCTGTATGTGCCAGGGCATGGAGGTCTGCCAGCAGAAGATGCGGGAGATCCAGGCCAAGGAGAAGGACGCAGCGGCGGTAGAGGAAGACATGATGGTCACCCTGGAGGTCTGCTACGAGTTCTACCTGCGGGGCTTCACCTTTGCGACCATTGACCTGTACCGGTCGGACGCCACCAAGTTCCTGATGGACGAGGAGAGCAACGCCCTGCTGCCGCCCTTTACGGCCATTCCCGGTCTGGGAGAGACGGCGGCCATCTCCATTGTGGAGAATCGGGAAGGGCGGCACTTCATCTCCCAGGAGGAACTGCTGGCGGCCTGCCCCAAGGTTTCCAAGACCCACGTGGAGCAGCTGCGTGCGGCGGGGGCGTTGGGGTCCATGCCGGAGACCAGCCAGATATCCCTCTTTTAAAAATGATAAATTACAGCCTCTGCGCGCGCCCTTCGGGCACACTGGAGGCTGAGAAGGAAAAAAGTCCTGGCAGAGCCAGGGCTTTTTTCTATCCCATTTTCTTCCCCTGTCTGGGGACAGGGGAACGCTGGGAGGCTGAGGAGAAAGGTGCCCATCCCTTCTTATAGGGTGGAGGAGAGGGACGACTTGTCCGGTGGGCAGAGACTGGAAACCGGACTGTGCCCTGTGGCCTTGGGAAGAAGGTCTTGGGTTTTCTTCCAGAGAAAAAGAAACGATTTTTTCTTTTCTGCGCCGGGCGTAGCGCCGCTCTTAGGAAGTAAGGTTGTTATATTGTTTTGTTGGTAAGGTTGTTAGGGGGCCAAAAATGACCTGCCCCCAGGCCAAATCTTACCATAGGTCGGACGAAGGGAGACCCGCCCCCTGGGCCGTATATGACCTGCCCTTTTTGGGCAGGTCCACGGTGTATGGGGGGACGAAAAGATAGATGTGGTTGGCTCGGCCCTGGTCAGAGCGCTCCCGCCGGATGAGTCCCTTCTCCTCCAGCTCCCGCAAACTGCGTTTAATGGAGGAGACCCCTTTGGCCAGGTCCAGGGAGAGCTCCTTGTTGGGGTAGACCACGTAGACCGTGCCGTCCGGCCCGGTCCAGTTGTTTTTCTGGGAGAGGGTGCCCCGGTCCAGCAGCAGGCTGCAGACCAGCAGCGCTGTGGAGGAGAGGCCCTGGTTCGTCAGGAAGCGGGGCAGGGGGAGGTAGTTGGTGATGACCCGGTCTGTGGTCAGCGGGGCGAGGGTGCGGTTGGGTGCGATCCAGTTTCGGTTTGCGATGGTACATGCCTCCTTTCAGGTCGAGTGGGGCCGAAACCGGCCCCTTACCCCTGGTGGAACACCCCCATTTTGAGGACGTTTCTGTACACCCAAGGAGAGGGGAAATTCTGTTTGCGGGCCTGTTTTGGGACAAAAGAACACCCGCCGCCTGCCGGGTGATTCCGGCGGGCGGCGGGTGGTTTGTGGATCAGTTGATCTTGAGCCCTTCCCAAAGGGTGTTCATGTAGGAGAGCATGTCGTCGGGGAGGTTGCGGTAGGCCAGGTGGTTGTATTTCTCAGAGAAATCGTCCATGGGAGGATACAAGATCTCCATGGCCTCTTCGCCCATATCCTCCTGGTAGCCCTCGTCCTCGTAGACCAGAGCATTGGGGGAGGCGTACCAGATGTACTCTGCGTTGGCGATGGCGGCCTCCTTGCTGAGCATGAAATCGATGAAGATCTCTGCCAGCTCCTGGTTCTGGCAGGAGGAGGGGATGCACATGGCGTCGATGAAGTAGTTGGTGGGCTCGGGATAGTAGAACTGCAGGTCCACGGTGTCGGCCTGGGCGTCCACCATGGTGAAGTAGTCCCCGGCGTAGTAGGCGCCCACGGCGGCCTCGCCGGACTCCAGGGCGTTAAAGATCTCGTCCATCACGTAGGCCTTCACCAGGGGACGCTGGTTCATGAGTTCCTGGAGGGCCCGGTCCCACTGAGCCTTGTCCTGGGTGTTCACGTCGATGCCCAGCTTGTACATGGCGGTGCCCAGGGCGTCCCGGGAGTTGTTGAACTGGAGGATGGAACGGGCGTACTTGGGGTTCCACATAAGGTCCCAGCCCTTGGCGTCGGCGGGGTCTACCTCGTTGGCGTTGTAGATGATGCCCACGATGCCGTAGGTGTAGGGAATGGAGTACTGGTCCTCGGGGTCATAGTAGAGGCCCCGGAACTGCTCTCCGATGTGCTCGTAGTTGGGGATGTTCTCGAAGTTCAGGGGGAGGAGCATGTTTTCCTCCCGCAGGCGGGCGACCATATAGTCCGAGGGGATGATCACGTCGTAGCTCACTGCGCCGCTTTTCAGCTTGGCGTACATATCCTCGTTGCTGGCGTAGGTGGAGTAATTGACCTTGACCTTCTGGCCGTAGTTCTCTTCGTACCAGGTTTCAAAAGCCTTGATGGTGTCCAGCGAGCCGTCCGAGCCGTCGGAGATGTACTCGCCCCAGTTGTAGACGTTAAGCTCCAGAGTATCAGAGCTCTTGCCCACCAGGGAGACCACCAGCACCAGGGCGGCGGCAGCGGCCAGGACCGAACCTGCCACGGCCTTTTTCCCCCGGTCGGAGAGCTCTTTTTTCTTCCTGCCGGATTTTTTGGCTTTGCGGGCCTGGGCGGTGTCCTCGTCCATGAGGTTTGTGATGAGGAGCAGAGCCAGGATGGCGAAGAAGATAATGGTGGCCAGGGCGTACATCTTGGGGGTGACCGTCTTTTTGGTCATGTTGTAGATGCGGATGGGGAGGGTCTCAAAGCCGTTGCCTGCGGTGAAGTAACTGATGACGAAGTCATCCAGGGAGAGGGTAAAGGACATCATAAGGCCGGTGAGCACACCGGGCATGATTTCCGGCAGCTCCACCTTCAGAAAGGCCCGGAAAGGGGTGCAGCCCAGGTCCATGGCGGCTTCCGGCAGGGCTTTGTCCATCTGCCGGAGCTTGGGCAGCACCTGCAGGATCACGTAAGGCAGGCAGAAGGTGATGTGGGCGATGAGCATGGTCCAGAAGTTAAGGCTGGTGGACAGGCCCATAAGGCGCCCGGCGAAGACGAACATAAGCATCAGGGAGATACCGGTGATGATGTCCGGGTTCACCATGGGGATGTTGGTGACGGTGTTCATGGCGGCCCGCATGTAGCGGCTGCGGAGCTTGTTGATGCCCACGGCGGCGGCGGTACCCATGATGGTAGAGAGGATGGCGGCGCAGAGGGCCAGCACCAGGGTATTCTTCAGGGCGCCCAGGGTGTTGGTGTCCCGGAAGAGCTCCTTGTACCAGTGGAGGGAGAAGCCGGAGAACACCGACAGGCTGTTGGACTCGTTAAAGGAGAAGACCAGCAGGATGGCAATGGGGGCGAAGAGGAAGAGGAAAATGAGGGCGGTATATACTTTTGCGATCGGTTTCATGGTTTAGATCCCTCCCTCGACGTGTTTGCTGGCCAGCTTCCGCATGAGGGCCATGCAAAGCAGCAGGACCACCATGAGGACAAAGGCGATGGCGGCGACGAAGTGGAGGTTGTTGGCCACGTATTGGCCTTCGATGGCGTCGCCGATGAGGAAGAACTTGCCGTCGCCCAGTTTCTGGGAGATGTAGAAGGTACTGATGGACGGGATCAGCACCATGGTGACGCCGGAGATGACGCCGGGCAGGCTCAGGGGCCAGATGACCCTCCGCAGGACACCGAAGCTGTTGCAGCCCAGGTCCCGGGCAGCCTCGATGAGCTTCACGTCCATCTTGGCCATGATGGAGTAGAGGGGGAGGATCATGTAGGGGAAGTAGTCGTAGACCATGCCGATGACCACGGCGGCCTCGGTGCCGATGATGTGGACCCCGGGGAGGCGGAGGGCGGTCAGGAAGTTATTGAGGATACCCGTGTCCTGGAGAATGGTCATCCAGGCGTAGGTGCGGATGAGGAAGTTCATCCACATGGGGATCATGATGATGGTCACGATGGTTTTCTGCACCTTGGGTTCGGCCCGGGCCATGATGTAGGCCAGGGGGTAGCCCAGGATGAGACAGATGAGGGTGGAGATCGCAGCCAGCTTCAGGGAGCGCCAGGAGATGAGCAGGTAGGTGTAGACCTCCTTGGAGGCGCCGCCCTCGGTCATCATGGTGGAGGTGGCGGTGAAAAAGCGCTGGATGTTCTCCAGGGTAAATTGGAAGTTGTTGTCGGTGAAGGCGTAGTAGGCCACAAAGACCAGGGGGACGAGGATGAACACCACCGCCCAGATGGAGTAGGGGCCCAGGGCCAGGTGATCGGCCCGGGCGATGCGCCGTTCATCCCGGGAGAGGGCGTTTTTCATTCATCCTCCTCGCTTTCTGCGTCGGACAGTTCGTCCAGTTCGTTGGAGAAGGAGGAGTAGTCGCCGTAGAGGTCGGAGTACTCGGACTTTTTCATGATGTGGATGGCGTCGGGCTCCAGGGTGATGCCGATGCGCTCATCCACATCCACAAAGTCGGTGGTCTGGATCATCCACTTAAAGCCGCCCACGTCCACGATGATCTCGTAGTGGACCCCCATGAAGGTGACGGAGGTGACCACGCCGGTGAGCTGGCCCTGTTCCAGGGGGACGATGTCCACGTCCTCAGGGCGGACCACCACGTCTACGGGCTCATTGCGGGCGAAGTCCTTGTCCAGACATTGGAAGGTCTGGCCGGAGAAGGTGACCTTGTAGTCCTCCAGCATGACCCCGTCCAGGATGTTGCTCTCCCCGATGAAGTCAGCCACAAAGGCGTTCACAGGCTCGTTGTAGATGTCGATGGGGGTACCGATCTGGTGGATCTTTCCTTCGGACATGACCACCACGGTGTCGGACATGGAGAGGGCTTCCTCCTGGTCGTGGGTAACGAAGACGAAGGTGATCCCGGTCTGCTTCTGGATCTTTTTCAGTTCCACCTGCATGTCCTTGCGGAGTTTCAGGTCCAGAGCGCCCAGAGGCTCGTCCAGCAGGAGGACCCGGGGATGGGCGATAAGGGCCCGGGCGATGGCCACCCGCTGCTGCTGACCGCCGGAGAGGCGGGTGACGCTGCGGTGCTCAAAGCCTTTGAGGGCCACCAGGGAGAGGATCTCGGTGACCTGCTTTTCGATCTCGTCTTTGGGGACCTTCTTTTCCCGCAGGGGGAAGGCCACGTTTTCAAAGACGTTCAGGTGGGGGAAGAGGGCGTATTTCTGAAAGACCGTGTTGACGCTGCGCTTGTAGGGGGGCAGGTTGTTGATCTTCTCCCCCAGAAAGATGATGTCGCCCTCGTCGGGGGTCTCGAAGCCGCCGATCAGGCGGAGCAGTGTGGTTTTCCCGCAGCCGGAGGGACCCAGCAGGGTGATAAACTCGTTGTCGTAGATGTCCAGGTCGATGCCCCGGAGGACGGGGTCCCCGTCAAAGGATTTGGTAATGTGTTTCAGCTCGATGATTTTTTTCATAAACACCCTCCCGCGCACAAAAAAAGTGACCGATGCCGAAGGCATACAGTCACTTGCAAAATCCACGCAACAAAGCAAGGGTGGAACTATCAGAAGAATGCAGAGTCTATATAGCAAAGAAACTTACTTTTACTACTCTTATTGATCATTTCACAAGTTTGTATGCCTCAGGGGCACTGGTTTATAGTTACCAACTTATAAAACTTGGGCTTTTAACCCAATCAATAAGGCAACAAGAAGTTGCCGCCGCATCATGCGGAACTCGGCATTCGACCCGGCTGTCCGTGTGGCCTTGGCTGAGGGGAGAAAACACCGCTCAGCGGTCGTGTCTTGCTTTGGAAAGACTCAGTATTCTCATTTCCAATGGAAGATTGGTTTCATCGTAACAGAAATGACGAATCCTGTCAAGAAAGACTTTTGAAAGGGGCAAGAATAGACTTTTGAAAGGGGCAGCAAGGGGGGCTCTTCGTTCGGTCAGATAGAGGACGGGAGTGTCAAGTTACCTGTCTGGCAGAGGGCCCCTTTCAAAAGTAAAGGCTCGCAGACTCTGCGTGCGCCCTTCGGGCACACTGGAGTCTGAGCAGGAAAAAAGCCTTGGCAAAGCCAAGACTTTTTTGCATTTGATTTCCTTCCCCTGTCTGCGGACAGGGGAACTCTGCGAGGCTGAGCACGACCTTTCCTTGTCTTTCTTATGCAGGCAGGAGGGCGCATGCAGGGGTGTTTGATCTTTTCTGTCAAAGCGTTCCCCAATCGACGGGGACCCGCAGTATAGCCCCAGGCCAGCGAGTGGGAACGAGCGGACAATCAATGGGGTCCTGGGGCTTGCCCCGGCGCTCTTTCGCCCGGTCTTTCTCTGGAGAAAGACCGGGAAAGGTCTCCCATCCCCCCGGGGTGGAGGCGTGAAGTAACCTGTCAGGATAACAGCACCCGGGATCGGTGGGACCCCTTCACTCGACCTTAGTGAGGGGCCTTACCTGCCTATATTATATAAGGTGTTGTCTTAGCGGGCTTCGGTGTCCCAGTGAACCCCGGGGAAGTAGGTCTCTGCAAAGTCCACCTGGGGCAGGGTCCAGACTCTCCCGTTGAGGGGAGCCAGGCATCCGGCCTCCGTGGTGAACTGAAAGGCCAGCTTGTAGGAGCAGAGGGCCTGTCCGCCGGTGCGGCCAAACTTTTTGTTCTCCCGCTCCCGGCCGTACTTGCCGTCTCCCAGGAGGGGATGTCCGGCCGCGGCGAACTGGGCCCGGATCTGATGGGTCCGTCCGGTGATGAGGCGGCACTCCACCAGAGACAGGCCGTTCTTTTTGGCCAGGGTGCGGTAGAGGGTGAGGGCGGTGCGCCCGCCTTCCACCGGACGACGATGGACCGACACCTGCTTTTTGGCCTCGTCCTTCAGGAGGAAGGCCTCCAGCTTGCCCTCCGGGGGCTGCATGGAACCCAGCACCACGCAGAGATAGGACTTCTCCACCTCCCGGTCCCGGATCTTCTGGTTCATGATCCGCAGGGTCTCGGCGTTTTTGGCGGCGATGACGATGCCGCTGGTGTTCCGGTCAATGCGGTTGCACAGGGCGGGGGCAAAGGAGTTTTCCCAGTAGGGGCTCCACTCCTTCTTCTGGTAGAGATAGGCCTGGATGTGGGTGATGAGGGTGTTCACCCGTTCGTGCTCGTCCGGGTGGACCACCAGGCCGGCCCGTTTGTTGACCAGCAGGAGGTTTTCGTCCTCGTAGACGATGTCCAGCTGGGGCTTGAACACCGAGAGGAAGGCGTTTTCCGGGGTGGGGGTCTCAAAGAACTCGTCGTTGATATAGAGCTGGAGAAGGTCACCCTTCACCAGACGGGTGTCCCGCTTGGCGCCCTTGCCGTTGAGCTTCACCCGCTTGATGCGGATGTACTTCTGGGCCAGAGGGGCGGGGAGGACAGGAAGGGTCTTGCTGAGCCAGCGATCCAGCCGCTGGCCGGCGTCGTTGGGGCCGATGGTAAATTCCCGCATGGGTATCCGCACCTTTCTGATGGGAGGGCAGGGGGCCTCTTGACGGAGAGGGGAGAGGACGTGTATACTATATGCACAAAGAGAGGGCCACAGCCTGCTGTATTTTTTGCCCTCGCATTATAGCATATCTTGGGCCGAATTTGAAGAAAGTATTTGACAAGACTCATTTTTTTTGTTAAAATACTTCCCGTACCATGTGAGGAGTGTGCTATGCGACTGAATCTGCAACCCATCATTCATGTGCCCGGCGCAAGCCTTTCCTTCGACTTTACCCTGGATCTGTCCGGGGAAGAGTTCTTCGGAGAGCACCCGATCTCCCGTCCTGTTCAGGTCACGGGAAGCGTGAAGAACATCGCCGATGTTCTGGTGCTGGAGGGCCAGGCTTCGTCCCTTTTGGACTATACCTGCGACCGGTGTATGGTTCAGTTCAGCCGGGAAAAAACCGTGCGTCTCTCCTATCTGCTGGCAGAACAGCTGGAGGGAGAGGAAGAGGATGACATCATCCTTCTGGAGGACGGCGAAGTGGACCTGGGCGACTTGGCCTACACAGCTTTTGTCTTCAACATGGATACCAAACATTTATGCTCAGAAGACTGCAAGGGACTTTGCCCTGGCTGCGGCGCCAACCTGAATCAGGAGCCCTGTCGGTGCAAAAAGCAGGCCGATCCCAGATGGGCCGCTCTCGAGCAGCTACTTAATAAAAACTGAGTAGTAACCACTTTGCCCGTGAGGGCATCACCAAGGAGGTGTCTCGAAATGGCGGTTCCGAAGAGTAAAGTCTCTAAGCAGAGACGGGATAAGCGGCGTGCCAACTGGAAGCTGGCAGCTCCCGC
>NZ_JAXDRS010000025.1:0-17451 GCF_034090835.1 Evtepia sp. | reverse complement strand
TTTCAAAGCAAAAACACAAGCGGATTTAAGAAAATATGTGAGTATCTCCCGATACACAAAATGCCGGAAATGCCTGTAAAGACAGGCTATACCGGCATATAAGAAGTTTTGAAAAGATAGTTAAAAATCATATTAGAGTTTTATCCTAAATACTATTCATCTGCCACGGCAACATCTGCCGTTCCCCGATGGGAGAATATCTGCTCAAGGCGATGGTCAAGGAGCGGGGCTGGGAGAATCAGGTGCACATTGACTCTGCGGCCACCAGCCGGGAGGAGATCGGGAACCCGGTGTATCCCCCCGCCCGGCGGAAGCTGCGGGAGATGGGCATCCCCTGCGGGGATCACCGGGCGGTGCAGATGCGCCGGGAGGACTATGGAGCCTATGATCTGCTGCTGGCCATGGACCGGGCAAATCTGCGGAACATGCAGGCCATTGCAGGGGGAGACCCGGAGGGGAAAATTCGGATGCTCCTGTCCTTTACGGACCGGCCCCGGGACATTGCGGACCCCTGGTACACGGGGGACTTCACCCAGACCTATGAGGATTTGGTCGAGGGCTGCCGGGGACTTCTGGCGTGGCTGGAAGAGACCGGCGCTGTGGAATAAACGCAGAAAAAACACCGAGCCGGGAAAGCTGTGAGGCTTTCCCGGCTCGATGCCTATAAAAAGAAAGGAGAAGAATTAGAAAGCGGTGGTAAACATGGGGGTAGACAGGTAGCGGTCACCGGTGTCGGGGAGCAGAACCACGATGGTCTTCCCCTTGTTTTCCGGGCGTTTTGCCACCTGAATGGCGGCGTGGAGGGCAGCGCCGGAAGAGATCCCCACCAGGACGCCTTCCCTCTGGCCGATCTTCCGGCCGGCGGCGTAGGCATCTTCGTCGGTGACGGGGATGATCTCGTCATAGATCTTGGTGTTGAGCACGTCGGGGACGAAGTTGGCGCCGATGCCCTGGATTCCGTGGGGACCGGCCACGCCCTTGCTCAGCAGGGGGGAGGAGGCGGGCTCCACGGCGATCACCTGGATGTTGGGGTTCTTTTCTTTGAGGAACTCACCAGTGCCGGTGATGGTGCCGCCGGTTCCTACGCCGGCGATGAAGATATCCACCTGACCGTCGGTGTCGGCCCAGATCTCCGGACCGGTGGTGAGGTAGTGGGCCTTGGCGTTGGCAGGGTTGGTGAACTGCCCGGGGATGAAGGCGCCGGGGATCTCTTTGGCCAGTTCCTCGGCCTTTTCGATGGCCCCGGCCATGCCTTTGGACCCTTCGGTGAGGACCAGCTCTGCGCCGTAGGCGGACATAAGCAGGCGGCGTTCCATGCTCATGGTCTCCGGCATGACGATGATGGCTCGATAGCCCCGGGCGGCGGCCATGACGGCCAGACCGATGCCGGTGTTGCCGGAGGTGGGCTCAATGAGGACCGACCCTTCTTTCAGCAGTCCCCTGGCTTCTGCGTCGTCCAGCATGGCTCTGGCCACCCGGTCTTTGGCAGAGCCGGCGGGGTTCAGATATTCCAGCTTGGCCAGGATCTTTGCCTGGAGTTGGGCTTCTTGTTCAAGGTGGGTCAGTTCCAGCAGGGGGGTCCCGCCGATGAGCTGCTCCACGGAAGTATAGATCTGTGCCATAAAAAGGCCTCCTGCGTTCCACGTGCGGAGCACGATGTGATATAATTGTTAATTTATTTTATAGGTTTATCCAGTTGCATCAATAAACTGTTTGTAAATGGTATTATACGCGCGTTTCTCCGCCTTTGTCAAGACAGCCTTCGGCAAGCCGAAGAGTTTTTTCCCGGACTGGGGAAGGCTTGACAGAGTGGGGGCGGGGGCATTACAATAAGAATACTACTGCGGTTTGCGGGGAGAGGTCCCGAAGGAGGAGAGAACCATGGAGTATCAGGTGCAGATGGCCTACCGGCAGGAGGATGTGGCCGCGCTGGTGAAGGCGCTGGAATTCCGCCGCCGCCCGGAGAAGAACCTCCGTCTGGCCATGAAGATCGGGTACCCTGTGTTCGGCATCCTGCTCATCCTGTCCGGCGGCGGCGTGCTGGTGGCCATGGTGTCAGCGGGGCTGTTTTCCGTTCTGTCTACGGTGATCTCGATCCTCTGCCTGCTGGGGGGCGTGGCCCTGCTGCGCCGGTCTGACAGCCGCGGTATGGAGCGCCGGTCCTGGAAGAAGTATCCCAACAAGGGCCTGGTGCTGACCTATACCTTTAATAAGGAAGACTTTCGGGAAGAAGATGAGGTATCCGGGGAACATACCTTCCAGTACCTGAGCATCCGAAGCGCCAATGAGGACCCGGAGCATTTCTTCCTGTTTACCGCCAACAACGCGGCCCATATGCTGCGCAAGGACAGCTTTGTCCATGGGGACCCGGAGTCCTTCCGGGCCTTTATCCGCAAGCAGTGCGCGGTGCTGGTGGACCCCATTGAGTGAGTAATGCACCCAAGCCCCAACAGGGGGAGGAAAGGAGCCTGTCTTATGAGTCTGTTTACCAACGAGAGTATTCTGGCCTGGATGAAGTATTTTTCGGACCAGGGGGAGATCGACCTGTCCTCCCTGCAGCTGCTGGACATCACCGGGGAGAACAAGAACCTGCTGCCGGCAGTGCGGGCCAACCGGTCTGTGCTGGTGTTTACCGACGGCAACCATCCTGAGATCTTTTATAATATGTGGGATAACGGCATGGGGGACTGCGAGATCTGGTACAACGAGGGGTCTGAGCCCGTTGGCCCCATGAAGCACAATCTGCTCTCCGAGATGATCGACCGTGGTGTCAACGTCTCTGCCGCCATGCTCATCAACAACCCCAAGGCCCACAGCGCCTATCCCACGGGGCTGGACAACAGCAGCTTCTCTCCCGGTACCATCCGGTATGTGGCCCCGGAGATCCGGGCCGTCATCATGAACAAGATCAACCTGGACGAGCGGGAGAACATCTGCGTGGTCTCCGGTGAGAGCATCGCCGTGGAGGCTGCCATCGCCGCCCGTCAGGGCAAGGTTGTGGCCGTAGAGTACAAGGACGGCGACCGTCAGACCATGGAGGAGAACGTGGTGCGGTTTGGTCTCAATAACGTGCGCATCGTCGAGTCCATGGACAGCTATTCCCACCGGTGGCCGGTGCCTGACGTGGCCTTCCTGGTGGCGTCTCCCAAGCTGGACCTGGAGCTCAAGACCCTGGTGCAGGTGAACCCCAAGATCCGGGTGGTCATCTACACCTTGGAGTTCAGCTTCATGAGCCGGATCCCCGGTATGCTGTGGGACAACGGCATTGAGCCCACGGAGATCATGCAGCTGGAGGTGTCCAAGGTGGGCCGTAAGGACGAGATCGAAGTCCAGCCCGCCCCCTGGATCTTCTCCGGCCAGGCAGGGAGAGCATAAGAGCGCTCCTATGGGCCTATGAGAGGAAAGAAATAAAAAACCGAGTTCCCCCGTGGAAAAACAGGAAAAAATGCCGATTGACAAGGGGGAGCACGGCGGGTATAATATCCCCAACCTAAGAAATGAAGAACGGCGATGATGGAGACAGTAGGGTCCGCGGAACCCCACAGCGATCCGGGGAGGGTGCAAGCCCGGAGGAAGTAGCGCGGAACGCCGAAGATCCCTCCTGAGCTGCCTGCCGAACCCTTTGGGAAGTAGGCGGTGCCGGATTCCCCCGTTACAGGGAGCGCGTATGTTGGTACGCAGGTAACAGGTGGTATAGCGAAGATTTTTTACAAGCCTTCGTCCTTTTACGGGGACGAAGGCTTTTTATGTCGTAAGGAGGCGCGAGGATGAGTAAAAAAGGACTGGTAGAATTTCGGTGGCATGGCCGTGGCGGCCAGGGGGCCAAGACGGCCTGCCTGCTGCTGGCCGACGCTGCCTTCCTTGCAGGAAAGTATGTACAGGGCTTCCCCGAGTACGGCCCGGAGCGGATGGGCGCCCCCATCACCGCTTACAACCGCATCAGCGACAGCCGGTGCAGCGTTCACTGCAACATTGAAAATCCCGACTACGTGGTGGTGGTGGACGAGAGTCTGCTGGACACCGTAGACGTAACCCACGGGATGGAACCCGACGGAGCGGTCATTGTGAATACGTCCAAGACCCCCCAGGAGATTCGCCCCAAGCTCCGGGGCTGGCAGGGCCGGGTGTGCACCATTGACGCCCGGAAGATCTCTGAGGAGACCCTGGGCCGCTATTTCCCCAACACCCCCATGCTCAGCGCGGCGGTGAAGGTGAGCGGCGTGCTGGACGAGCAGCAGTTTAAGAGCGACATGGAGGACAGCTTCCACCATAAGTTCGCGTCGAAACCTCAGGTGGTGGCCGGAAACATGGCCGCTCTGGTGAAATCTTGGGAGGAGGTGCAGGCAGGATGATCCGCCGTGCAAAAGACATCAACGAACATACCCCCTGGCAGGAGATGACCCTGGGGGGCGAGATTTTTGAAGCGGCTACGTCCAAGCTGGTGAACACCGGCGCCTGGCGCACCAATACCCCGGTGCTGGACCAGGAGAAGTGCCGCAACTGCCTGCTGTGCGTGCCTTACTGTCCCGACAGCTCTCTGCCGGTGCAGGAGGGGAAGCTGGTTGGCATTGACTATATGCATTGTAAGGGCTGCGGCATCTGCGCAGAAGTCTGTCCCTTCGGGGCGCTTTCGGTAAAGGAGGGTGGAGAACCGTGAACTATAAGGAACGTCTTTCCGGCAACGAGGCCATTGCCTTTGCCATGAAGCAGATCGACCCGGACGTGATGGCGGCTTTCCCCATCACTCCCTCTACGGAGATCCCTCAGTACTTTGCCCAGTACGTGGCAAATGGCGAGGTGAATACAGAGTTTGTCACCGTGGAGTCGGAGCACAGCTCCATGTCTGCCTGCATCGGCGCGGAAGCCGCTGGTGCCCGGGCGGTGACCGCCACTTCTTCCTGCGGCCTGGCCCTGATGTACGAGATGATGTACGTCGCGGCTTCCAGCCGTCTGCCCATCACCCTGGCCTGCGTGAACCGTGCCCTCACCGGCCCCATTAACATCAACAACGACCACTCCGACTCCATGGGGATCCGGGACGCCGGGTGGATCCAGATCTATGCCGAGAACAACCAGGAGGCCTATGACAACTTCCTCCAGGCCATGCAGATCGGCGAGCATCCCTCCGTGCGCCTGCCGGTGATGATCTGCCAGGACGGCTTTATCACCAGCCACGCCCTGGAGAACATCGAGCTCATCGACACCGAGACCGTCAAGTCCTTTGTGGGAGAATACACCCCGGAGAACTACCTGCTGAAAAAGGAGAATCCTCTGGCCATCGGTCCCTACGACCTGAGCTGCCACTATATGGAGCACAAGGTCCAGCAGGCAGAGGCCATGAAGGCCGCCAAGGCCCGCATCCTGGAGGTGGCCGCAGACTTTGAGAAGATCAGCGGCCGGAAGTACGGCCTGTTTGAGGAGTACCGGATGGAGGACGCCGAGCTGGCGCTGGTCCTCATTGGCTCCAGCGCCGGCACCGCCAAGGTGGCGGTGGACACCCTGCGGGAGCAGGGGGTCAAGGCCGGCCTCATTAAGATTCGTGTGTTCCGCCCCTTCCCCGGGGAGGAACTGGCCCAGGCCCTGTCCCATGTGAAGGCCCTGGCCGTGATGGACAAGGCAGAGAGCTTTTCTGCCCAGGGCGGTCCTCTCTTTGCAGAGGTGCGCAGCGCCCTGTATGATCTGGAGTCCCGTCCCCGCACCGTGGGCTATGTCTACGGCCTGGGCGGCCGGGATATTACACCGGAGCATTTTGCCGACATTTACCACCGCCTGGCGGACATCGCCCAGGGCGGCGAACTGGGTCCCGTGTACACACACCTGGGACAGAGGGGGTAAGACCAATGGAAAGAACCTATCATTTTAAACATACCCTGGAGAAGAAGGAGCGGTT
Source organism: Evtepia sp. (assembly GCF_034090835.1). GTDB lineage: Bacteria > Bacillota > Clostridia > Oscillospirales > Oscillospiraceae > Evtepia. The sequence continues at coordinate 11,561 of NZ_JAXDRS010000025.1, read as the reverse complement.
TGCCGGCGGACACCGGCTGTGCGCCGGGTGCGGCGCAGGCATCGCCGTGCGGGGCGTGCTCCGTGCCCTGCGGGAAGAGGACCGGGCCGTGGTGGGCAACGCCACCGGCTGCCTGGAAGTGAGCTCCTTCCTCTATCCTTACACTGCCTATGAAGACAGCTACATCCACACTGCCTTTGAGAGCGCTGGCTCCAGCCTTTCCGGCGTGGAGGCTGCTTACAACGCCCTCAAGCGGAAGGGCAAGGTGGACGGCACTGTGAAGTTCATCACCTTCGGCGGCGACGGCGGCACCTACGACATCGGCTTCCAGTCCCTGTCCGGGGCCATGGAGCGCGGCCACGACCTGACCTATGTGTGCTACGACAACGAGGCCTATATGAACACCGGCATCCAGCGCTCCTCTTCCACCCCCCGGTTTGCCAGCGCCACCACCTCTCCCGTGGGCTCTTCGGTACCGGGTAAGAAGCAGAACAAGAAGAACCTCACCGACATCATTGCTGCCCATAACGTGCCCTACGTGGCGCAGACCACCTTCATCGGGAACTTCCGGGATCTGTACACCAAGGCCAAGAAGGCCATCTACACCCCCGGCCCCAGCTTCCTCAACGTGATGGCTCCCTGCCCCAGAGGCTGGGAGTACCCCACGGAAAAGCTGCCGGAGATCTGCAAGCTGGCGGTGGAGACCTGCGTCTGGCCCCTCTTTGAGGTGGAGAACGGGGTCTGGCACCTGAGCTACGAGCCCAAGAAGAAGCTGCCCGTGGAGGAGTACCTGCGGCTCCAGGGCCGGTTCCGCCATATGTTCAAGCCGGGCAACGAGTGGATGATCGAAGAGGCCCAGCAGAACGTGGACGAAAACTGGGAAAAGCTGCTGGCTCGCTGCCAGGGCTGAGCGCTTCCCACTCCTATCTTGATACCGAACAAAAAACCAGCCGATCCATACGGATCGGCTGGTTTTTTCGTATTTCCTTAAAAGTCCAGCACAAGGCCGGTGGAGAACTGCTGGACCTTGTCCCCCAGGACCTCCCGCAGAATGGGGATGGCGGCCTCTCCGGTGCAGTGGCCGGTGACCACATGGCGCACGCCGGTGTCGGCCACCCGACGGGCGAAGACCCGGACCTCCTCTTCCGGGGTTTCAAAGAGGTGGAAGCCACCCACGATGGCGTAGAGGGGCTCACCAGGGAAGGCCTGGGCGGCCTCCTTTAGGATGGTGTCCGCGCCTCCGTGGCAGCAGCTGTTAAAGACGATGAGACCCTGCTCCGTCTGGAAGATCAGGCTCTGCTCATGGGAGAAGTTGTCCGGGACCCAACCCGCCGGGGTCTTTCGGTACATGGCGGCCTGGATGCCCCGCTGCTCCAGCCCGGGGGTGGTGTGGGGCAGGAGGGTCACCCCGGGAAAGAGGGTGTGGGGGCCGGAGACAAAACGAATCCGGTCCCTCCAGGTCTCCAGGGTACCGGGCCGGATGCCGTCGTATACATAGTCCCCCTCCAGATGGTGGAAGCAGTTTTCTTCGCAGCTGGCCTGCAAATAGAAGGGGGCGTGGTGGTTGCAGCGGAAAAAGGCGTCCATGCCGTCGGCGTGGTCGTAATGGGCGTGGGAAAGGACCCCGCACTCCACCTGGTCCAGGTCGAGCCCTAAGTCGTTGGCGTTACGGAGAAAACGGTCGCTGGCGCCGGTGTCCAGCAGGATGGTGTGGTCTTCGTGGGTGATGTGGATGGCCAGGCCCCACTCGGCCTCCAGGCCCTTGGCGGGGATGTTGTCCACGAGAATCACAGCGCGCATAGAATCCCTCCTGATTGATGGTTGATTTTCTTTATTATACGGCGGGTTTCTCCCCGCTGCAAGGGGGCGGCATACTTTGGGGACAACCGTTCATAGATTGAAGGGAAGAAAAAGGAGGGGTCGGCATGGAGGATTTTACCGGGGTATTGCCTCGGATGTTCCAGCAGGCGCTGCTTCCCCTGAGCCGGGAGGAGCGGGAGACCATGGAAGAGCTGCGGCTGCGGGAGGGGTACCCTCTTTCTGCGGTGACTGGGGGCCGGGAGTGGACCCACGGGACCTGGGCGGGGAGACGCCTCCGGGAGGAGGACCTGCGCCGGGTGCTGGAGACCGCCGGGCAGGGGTCGGTGCACACCATTTTGGAGCAGCTGCGGCAGGGGTACGTCACGGCAGCCGGAGGGATTCGCATTGGCGTCTGCGGGGAAGGGGCTGTGCAGGAGGGAAAGTTGCTCTCCTTCCGCCGGATCACCTCTCTGGCCCTGCGGATTCCCCATTGGGTTCCGGGGATCGCTGCCCCTCTGGTGCCCAAGCTGTTGGAGAAAGGACGGCTGCAAAATACCCTCATCCTCTCCCCGCCGGGGTTGGGAAAGACCACCCTGCTCCGGGATCTGATCCGCTGCCTTTCTCAGGGAGAGGGCGTGGTGCCCCTTCGAGTGGGGGTAGCGGACGAGCGCGGTGAGCTGGGGGCTGGGGACCTGCGGTATCGGCTGGGTCCCCGGACGGATGTCATGGAGAACTGTCCCAAGGCCCCGGCCCTGCTCATGCTCCTGCGGGGGATGGGGCCTCAGGTGCTGGCGGCGGATGAGATCACCGATCCGGCGGATCTGGAGGCCATGACCCAGGCGGCGGGCTGCGGGGTGGCCCTGGTGGCCACGGCCCACGGCAGCAGCGTGGGGGAGCTGGCGCTGCGGCCTCTCTACCGGGACCTTTTGGCCCAGGGCATCTTCCGACGGTTTGTGGTCATCGCCATGCAGGGAGGAACCCGGGTGTACCGGGTGGAGAAAGGGGGCGCGGTCTGTGACCATACTGCTGGGTAAGCTGCTGCTGTTTGCCGGGTGCTGCGGGTTGGGGATAGGAAAGGCCCTGGGCTTGTGGCAGCGGATGGGATGTTTGCGGGCCTTCCACCGGGCGTTGGGGGGGGCTGGCCCGGGAGCTGGAATTTTCCCTCCGTCCCCTTCCGGTTCTGCTGGACCAGGCGGAGCGGACCAGCGGTGAACCCGCCGCCGGTTTCTTCCGGGCCTGTCGAGAGGAGTTCTCCCGGCGGGGTGGGGAGAGCTGGGCGGAGAGCTGGCGGGCCGCCCTGAGCCGCGAGACCCTCCCGCTCACAGCAGAGGACCGGCTTTTGCTGGAGGAGGCGGGGGACGTGCTGGGCCGTTATGACGGGGAACGTCAGCGGACGGCCCTGGAGTCTTTGCTCCTGCGGCTGGAGGAGGAAGTCCGGCTGGCAAGGGACGAGGCCCGGCGGATGGGCCGGGTGTACGGTGCCCTTGGGGCAGCCGGTGGATTGTTCCTGGTGATTTTACTCTGAGCAGGCATAGCGGCCTGACCAGGCGCATAGAGTGAAGGGAATGAAAGAAACGAGGACGAGCCATGGGTCCGAAGGAAAGGAATGGTCACGGGAAATGGACGTAGATCTGGTGTTCAAGATAGCGGCGGTGGGAATTGTGGTGTCGGTGCTCAACCAGGTGCTGACCCGATCGGGACGGGAGGAGCAGGCCACCATGACCACCCTGGCGGGGCTCATTGTGGTCCTGATGATCGTGGTACAAAAGATCAGTGAGCTGTTCGATCTGGTCAAGACCCTGTTTGGATTGTGATGGGATATGGATATGATTTCCCTTGGCGCGGCAGGGGTGGCAGCGGCCCTGTGCGCGTTGGTGGTGCGGCAGCGGGCGCCGGAAATTGCGGTGGTCCTGGCCATTGTGGCCTGCGCGCTGCTCCTGTGGCACACGGTGCCTGTGCTGGAGACCATCCGGGATGTGCTCACGGAACTGGCGCATCTGGCGGAGATCTCTCCCACGGTGCTCCGGCCCATGCTGCAAACGGTGGGGCTGGCGCTGGTGACCAAGCTGGCAGCTTCTCTGTGCCGGGACGCAGGGGAGGGAAGCGTGGCTTCCTTTGTGGAGATGGCGGGGAGCGCTGCGGCGGTGCTGGTGGCGCTGCCCCTTCTCAAAATGGTCCTTCAGCTCATGATGGGGCTGCTCTGATCCGCTGCGTGCTGCTGGGGGTGGTGCTGCTGTTTCTGCTGGCTCCGCCGGCCTTTGCCCTGGACCAGGAAGCCATTACCCGGGATCAGCGGCAGTCTCTGGGCATGGACGAGCTGGAACGGGCGGGGGAGGAGTACACCGGTTCCGCAGAAGTGGGAGAGGAGATGGACATCGGCGCTGTGTTCCGCCACTTTGGCGAGACCGCCCGGGAGAGCCTGGGCGGTGTGGTCAAGGGTTCGGTGCGCAGCTGTGTGCTTTTGTTGGTGATCACCCTGCTGTGCGGCCTGGCTGACGGGATGATCGCAGGCAGCGGCGGGGATGGCCTGAAGGTGACCACCCTGGCGGCGGCCCTGTCCATCACTGCCATTGCGGTGGGGGATGTGAACTCCCTGCTGGACATGGGGGAGGAGGCCATCTATCACATGGAGACCCTGGGGGACGTTCTTCTTCCGGCGGTGTCCATGGCCTCTGCGGCCAGCGGGTCGCCGGCGGCAGCGGTGGTGAAGCATGGGGTGACCATCCTGTTTTCCGATTTTCTCATCCGGCTCATTCACCATGTGCTGATCCCTTTGTGTTATGCCTATGTGGCGGCCAACGTGGCCTGGTCGGCCCTGGGTAACGACGGCCTCAAGCGGATCGGCGGATTGGTGAAGTGGCTGGTCACCATTCTGCTGTCGGTGCTGCTGCTCATCTTCATCGCCTATCTGAACCTGTCCGGGGTGATTTCGGGCAGCGCAGATGCGGCCACGGTGAAGACGGCCAAGTTTACCATCTCCAACATGGTGCCGGTGGTAGGCGGCGTGATTGCGGACACGGCAGAGACCCTGTTGGTGGGTGCGTCGGTGCTGCACAACGCGGCGGGGGTTTTTGGAATGCTGGCGGTGGTCGGTATCTGTGTGGTGCCCTTCCTGAACCTTGGGGTTCATTATTTAATGTATAAGTGTACTGCGGCCCTGGCAGCGGCCGTGTCGGGAGACAGCCGGATCACAGGGCTCATTGAATCCATCAGCGGGGCCTTTGGCCTGGTGATGGCCATGACGGGCTCCTGCGCCATGCTGCTCATTGTGGCCATGGTGTCGTCGGTGTCTGCGGTGGCGGGATAGGAGGAAGAGGATGGAAGTGATCCGAACGTGGATTCTCAGTGTGACCGTATCTGCCATCGTGATCGCAGCGGCGGAGGCGGTGATGCCTGCGGGTCCGGTGAAGAAAGTGGGGCGGCTCACCGGTGGCCTCATTCTGGTCCTGGGGGTCATGCAGCCTCTGGTGACCATGGATTACGAGGACCTCTACGCCATGGTGAATGCCCTGCCTGCCAACGCCATCAGCCAGGAGCAGTTGGAACAGAAAACGGAGGATACGATGAAAGGAATCATAGAGGAGGAATTGGCGGCATATATTGTGGACAAAGCGGCGGAACTGGGCGCGGCCTGCACCGCGGAGGTGACGTGCGCGGAAGGAGAAAACGGCGTGCCCACGCCGGTGGAGGCAGTGGTGACAGGTCCGCTGACCCCGGCGCAGAAACAGGGGCTCATCCAGTATTTGGACCGTGAGCTTGGGATCGCCCGGGAGTATCAGCGGTACCAGAGCGAGGAACTGTCATGAACGGGAGAGACATGGTCGGCCGGCTGGCCGAAAAGGCAAAGGAAGTCATGGGAAAAAACCGGCTCATCATTCTGGCCGGTGTGATCCTGCTGGCGCTGCCGGTGGGAGGAAAGGAGGAGGAGGCGAAGGAGGGGTGCAGCACCCCGGCGGAAACCTTTGACCTGGCAGAGACAGAGGCGCGGTTGTCCCAGGCCCTGTCCAAGATCCAGGGGGCCGGGGAGGTCACGGTGGTGCTCACGGTAGAGCACATTGGCAGAGGATATCAGCCGGGACAGCGCCGACGGGGGCAGGAACACCCAGACGGTGGTGATCTCCCAAGGCAGCGGCCAGCAGGAGGCGGTGACGGTCCAGGAGGTCTCTCCCCGCTACCAGGGTGCGTTCCTGGTGTGTGAGGGGGCCGGGGACCCGGAGGTCCGGCTGGAGCTGACCCGGGCGGTCTCTGCGCTGACCGGCCTTGGGGCGGATAAGATTTCGATTAGTCAAGGAAAGTGAGGAAACAAGTATGAAACTCTGGAAACGCAATGCCATTGCAGCGGCCATCGTTCTGTTTGTCTGCGGTGCGGTGTACTTAAACTGGAGCTATTCTCAGGACACCGCTGCGGGGAAGAACCTGGGAGAGGCGGCCCTGGTGGGACAGAATGATCCCCTGGTGAAGCAGGACCCGGAGGGGAAGGAAGAGAAGAAGGGAGAGGACGGCAAAGCCCAGGAGGGGCAGGAACTAGTGCCCGAGGATGCTGCCTCCGGGACCTATTTCTCCACAGCCCGTCTGAACCGGCAGCAGGCCCGGGACAACGCACTGTCTCTGCTGCAGGAGGCGGCGCAGGACGAGAAGGCGGACCAGAAGTCCATTGACGAGGCCAACGCAGCCATTCAGACCATGGCGGACTACACCATGACCGAGGCCCAGATCGAGAATCTGATCACGGCCAAGGGGTATGCAGACTGTGTGGCCTTTCTGGGGGAGAACAGCATCAGCGTGGTGGTGTCTGCCGTGGAGAACGGCATGACCGATGCGGACGCGGCCCGAATCGGAGAGATCGTCATGGAGCAGACGGGCCTCAAAGCCGACCAGATCAAGATCATCGAAGCGGAGTGATCGAAGCCCTTCCTTACGGATGAACATTTGTAAGGAAGGGCTTTGCATTTTTGGGGCGGAACGGCGCTGGCTTTCCTTTTTTGAGGGGGTATAGTATACTGAAAGGGAAATCACACCGGGAGGTGGTCCCATGGGAAAGAAAGGGAAAGGATGGCTGCTGTTGGGCGGCGGCATGGTGCTGGGCGCGGTGCTGGCGTCCCGCCGGAGAGAAAAAACGGAGGAAGTACCATCGCCCCAGGCGGAGGCGCAGGCGGATATCCGCCGGGAGATGGAGCGGCTCAAGCAGGGCTATGAGAAGCAGGACCGGATGCGCCGGGATTTTACCGCCAACGTATCCCACGAGCTGAAGACCCCTCTGACCTCCATCTCCGGGTATGCGGAGATCCTCCGGGAGGGAATCGTGAAGCAGGAGGACGTGGGCCGGTTTGCAGGGAAGATCTATGAGGAGAGCCAGCGGCTCATCACCCTGGTGGAGGACATTCTGAACCTGTCTTTGCTGGACGAGGGCGCCCCGGCTCAGGAGGCCCCTGGGGCGGTGGATCTGTACCAGGTGTGCCAGGAGACCCTGGCGACCCTGGGCCCGGCAGCCCGGCGGCGGGGCATTGGCATGTCCCTGAGCGGCCGGCGGCACACAGTGCACGGCGTGGAGAAGATTTTACGGGAGATCGTCTACAATCTCTGCGACAACGCCATAAAATATAATGTGGAAGGGGGCCGCATGGAGGTCTCCGTCACCCGGGAGGGCTCCTATGTGGTCCTTCTGGTGCAGGACACCGGCATCGGGATTCCCGAGGGGGAGACCGACCGGGTGTTCGAGCGGTTTTACCGGGTGGATAAGAGCCACTCCAAAGAGATCGGCGGCACGGGGCTGGGCCTGTCCATTGTGAAGCACGGCGCGGCCTACCACAACGCCCAGATTCGCTTGGACAGTCAGCTGGGCAAGGGGACCCGGATCTGGGTCCGGTTTCCTGCCGGAGAGGAGGAGAAGCCATGAAGCTGCCCTTGTCTCCAGGGGCGGCCCAGGCCCTCTTCCGTCTCCGGGCTGCCGGGTATGAGAGCTGGATCGTGGGAGGCTGTGTGCGGGACGCTCTGCTGGGCCGTCCCCCGGGAGACTATGACATGACCACCAGCGCCCGCCCGGAGGAGACGAAAGCAGTCTTTGCCGGAGAAAAGGTCATTGAGACCGGCATCCGCCACGGCACCGTGACGGTGGTGTTGGAAGGGGAACCCCTGGAAATCACCACCTATCGGGTGGACGGGGGGTATTCTGACGCCCGCCACCCGGACGGGGTGACCTTTACCGCCAGCCTGCGGGAGGATGCGGCCCGGCGGGACTTTACCATGAACGCCATGGCCTACGCCCCGGAGGAGGGGCTGCGGGACTATTTCGGTGGCCAGGAAGACTTGAAACGGCGGCTCATTCGCTGCGTAGGGGACCCGGACCGCCGGTTCCGGGAGGATGCGCTGCGGATCCTCCGGGCGCTGCGGTTTGCCTCGGTGCTGGGATTTGCTTTGGAAGAGGGGACGTTGGCGGCGGCCCGCCGTCAGGCGTTTTTGCTGCGGGAAATTTCCCGGGAGCGGGTCTCTCAGGAGCTGGGAAAGCTGCTTTGCGGCCCTGGGGCAGGGGAAGTTTTGCGCACCTGCCCGGATATCCTGGGGCAGGTGATCCCGGAGCTGCTGCCCATGGTGGGCTTTGACCAGCGCAACGAGCACCACTGTTACGATCTGCTGACCCACACGGCGGTGGCTCTGGACCATGTGCCGCCCCGTCTTCCCCTGCGCCTGGCCATGCTGCTGCACGACGTAGGGAAACCCCGCTGTTTTTCTCTGGGAGAGGACGGTCAGGGTCATTTTTACGGCCACGCCCACGTAGGGATGGAGATGGCAGGGGAGATCCTGACCCGGCTGCGCTTTCCTGGCAAGGTGTGCCGCCAGGTGGAGACCCTGGTCCGGTACCACGACTCGGTGCTGCCGGAAGACCCCCGTCTGCTGCGGCGGTGGCTGCGGAAGCTGGGTCCGGAGGGCCTGCTGGATCTGGTGGCGATCCAGCGGGGAGACACCTGGGGACTGGCTCCGGCATATTGCACAAGGCAGGAGGGGTTTGACCGGCTGGAACAGCGGGTGCAGGACGTGATGAACGAACAGCCCTGTCTGAGTGTTCGGGATCTGGCGGTGAAGGGAGGCGATCTTTTGGCCCTGGGATATCGCGGCCCTGCCATTGGAGAGATCCAGCGGCAGCTGTTGGAGGATGTGACGGAAGGGGAAATTCCGAACGAAAAAGAGGTGCTTTTGCAATATTTGAAGTCGTTTGATGCAAAAAACAAAACGTAAAAGAAAGCAAAGATCACGCGAAAGAAAGTGAAGAAAGGGAGAAAAACAATTTCCGCAGATAATTTTGCTAAAAAATTAAATTTTCTCTTTATTTTTTCTATACAGTGTGATATACTAAAGCCACTCAATTAGTCTGATACATCGTCAAAAGGACGAAAAACGGACGGAGAGTATGGCTCGAACCCAAAGCAAAGGGAGGAATGCTGTGACCCGGGAGGAAAGTGGAAGAAAACGAAGAAGGACATAGTTTAAGTGTGTATTTTCCTCAGATGCAGGAAGGCGTTCGAAGAAAGTGCACTCTGACAAAAGAAGATTCAGATCGGCGTATGAATGAGCCACCCGCCCTTCTGAAAAACCGCGTGCGAATTGTATTTGAGAAGATCAAATTAGATTCCAACAAGAAACGAGGTAAAATTTATGAGTAATCAGGGAGAGAAAAAAGGCGTAAGCGCTGTTGACTTTTTCTGCATTGGTTTCGGCGCAATCGTCGGAGTCGGCTGGTCCGTCTCCATTAACGGCTGGATGTCTGGCAGTGGCGGTCCCGTTCCTGCTGCACTCGGCTATATCGTAGCACTCATCATGATGGTTCCTATCGCCCTCTGCTACTGCGAACTGGTTCCTGCCCTCCCCGTTGCCGGCGGCGGCATGGCCTTCGCATTCAGAGCCTTTAACGACAAAGTCGCAGCCATCTCCGGCTGGGCAGCATTCGGCGCATTCGTATCCATCATTCCTTGGGAAGCCATCCAGATCACCGACGTTCTGGGTTACCTGATCCCCGGTCTGAAGGCTGGCGACCCCCTCTATGCTGTCGCTAAGACAGATATCTATCTGACCACCATCATCATCGGCACCATCTTCTCCTTCCTGCTGTTCGCTCTGAACATGCGTGGTCTGGCAGCAGCAGCTGGCGTGCAGAAGGTTCTGTGCTTCATCCTGGTTGGTGCCGCAGTCATCGGCGGCGTTGCTGCCCTCATCGGCGGCAGCTTCGATAACCTGAAGCCCATCTACGACGTGACCAACCCCAACATCTATGGCGCTGCCTCTGAAGGTCTGAAGAGCGTGAGCCATAACAGCATGTTCGGCGGTATCATCGCTATCCTGTCCTCCGCTCCCTTCTTCCTGGCTGGTTTCGAGACCATCCCCCAGGGCGTTGAGGACGCCGGCGGCGACATCAGCGCAGTTGGTAAGACCGTTGTGCTGTCCGTTACCTTCGCTTGTATCTTCTATGCATTCCTGCTCTTCTCCTTCGGCATGGGCTGGAGCTGGCAGGAGTTCGCTCAGCCCACTGCTGTTGGCGGTCAGTTCGAGAACCCCGCAGCTGCAAACATGCTGAGAATACTCTACGGCGGCGCAGCTGGTGAGTTCTTCTTCTGGCTGATCACCATCGGTACTCTGGCTGGTCTGTTCACCACTTGGAACGGCTTCTTCATGGCTTCCGCAAGCCTGCTCATGGGCATGGCCCGCGGCCGCGTGATGCCCGCTATCTTTGCTAAGCAGAACAAGAACGGCATCCCCGTTCCCGGCCTGATCGTCTGCCTGGTGCTGTCCCTTATCGGCCCCTTCCTGGGTGCTGGCCTCATCGGCGACATCACCTGCTTCTCCGGCGCAGCATTCGTTCTGTCCTGGACTCTGACCGGCTTCTCTCTGATCCGTCTGAGAAAGACCGAGCCCAACCTGGAGCGTCCCTACAAGATCCCCGGCGGCATGGGCATGGCCTGGTTCGCAGCTGTCGTGGCCCTGGTGGTCTTCATCCTGCTGTTCATCCCCGGCAACCCCGTGTACATGGGCGCCCTGGCCATCAAGATGTTCATCAGCTGGATGGTCATCGGCGTGATCCTCTATCTGGCATCCGCTGGCCAGAGAAAGGGCGTCACCGAGGCCGAGCTGAAGGCTGGCGTGTTCGCTGGTATGGAAGAGCGCAAGCAGGCTCACACTGGTCACTAATTTTAGTGTAACAGATCAGTGTACATGATCCTTTCCCGGAAAGGTAACAAAGGAGTAATCCAAGCATGAATGAAACGGCAAATATTCTTCAAAGTGTTGTAAGCACCCAGACCATTATGACAGAAGTGGTATTCTATGCAGTGCCTAGTTTACTGATCCTGTTGTTCATGGACTGGTATGCAGCAAAGAAGATTGGGAACCGAATGGCGTTGGGGTATCGGATCCTCAGAGTTCCCAAGTTTGTGTCCCTGAGCATTATTTGCGGGTTCACCGTTGTGATCGGTCTGCTCTGTATGTATACCGACCTCACCGTCACCCGCGGGACCCTGACTTACTTCGGTCTGCCGTATTTCATTGCGTTGGTTTACTACCTTGTGAAGATGCTGCGGCGTGTCAAGGCCGAGACAAAAGGCCGGAGACTCTAAGCAGCAGGGAAAAGAACAAAACAGAAAGCGCCGGGGCAATCTGAACTGCTCCAAATTGTGCGGACAGTACAAAAAGCGCCCTGGTAGGAAAAATAAGTTTTAGGTGGAGAGGCGCCGCGCCAGCGGTGCCTCTCCGGTTTTTAACTGGATACGTTCATAGTTATAAAAGTGGATATAGCG
>NZ_JAXDRS010000024.1:0-63768 GCF_034090835.1 Evtepia sp. | reverse complement strand
GTTCTACTGGACGCCGGCCACATGGCGCAGCGGGTGGATAACGGATATTGGACGGTGCGCAGGTGGCGTCCACAATCATAGCACCGCTGTTTCCGCCAGCTCCTGGATGGTTGCCAGAGTCATCATCGTCATCCTTGGAATTGGAATATTTTGCCTGACGTTCCTTCGCGTCCCGCACGATCATCTCATTGATCTCACCCAGCACTTCCGGTGTCAGCCGCTTACGGAAGTACACCATCAAAGATGGGGCAAAGGGCAGCTTTTCATCATCATAGCCGGGATACCCGCAGAAATACTGCAGATAGGGGTTCTCCTGAATCATAAGGGCAGTTTCCTCATCCGAGAAACCATACTCCGCCTGGGTGATACTAGCGCCCAGGGCCAGCCGCAGCGGCTTGGCTACGTTGCCCTTGCGGTTGGTAAACAGAGCGGCGCACCGCTTCTCAATCTCCAGCCAGGGGATTATCTGTGCTTTTTTCACCCACCAGTTGCTCTCTTTCAGATTCATGCCGACTGGCTGCTTGAAATCTGCCAGACTGATCTGCCCATTGCTGTAACGATACATAGAAGCCCTCCAAGTGCAAGGGTTTTTCCTGATTTTTGCTGTTTTCCTTGCACCTATTGCACCACAAGACTTTTTCTATTATTCAGGATGCTCTATTTAATATATCGGTTCAGCTTAACAGTTCAGGGCATTTCTCGAATGCATATTACCATCTAATCAGAATCAAGCCGTTTGCTTCAAAAGTTTTTCAAGTGACAATAGAAAATTTTTGAATCACCATAAATTATTAAACTTCAATATAATTAATTACTGTTGCATTTTCTCATGCCATTTGTTTAATAAATAATAGATTGCTTTGCTTTTAATATTTAGCCTGTTTTTAAAGGTCAGGAGTACCAGAGGAAGAATTGATTTTATAAAAAATAACTCCCAGGATTTACATATTTGCAGCTAGTCTCCTCCTTATGTAATAAGAAAGGGGGTGACTTGTTATGAATCAGCATATTACCAGATACAGAAAAAAAGTTAGCTGCTGGAGTTTGTATTTGGATTGCTATTAGTTATTTCCAATAAGTATGATGCAGGTCTCATGGCATCAACCGCAATTAGAATTAGAGGAATGTAGTTCAAAAATAAGGAGGATAAATTTATGGCTTACTATATGGCTATTAATAAGAGTGGTAAGAATCTGCCCATTTTTAGCGGGTGGCCCAGTGTTGATAAGGGCAATCAGATTGGTACCATTAATAATCGTGAAGTTTTTATCTATGGCGATACGGAGGACGGTTTTGAGGTCTATTTCCGAAACAGTTCTGGGCGGATTGTTCAGGGATTCTATTATGCAACGGATGCAAATGGAAATGATCTTTTCTCCTCCAATGCTGAGGCGATGAAAGCCCTGTCCTCTTGCATTGATTACCCGTATGGTACGGTAACTATTAGCGGAACGAAATACTATACGTTCAAGTTCCGCCGGAATGAAGAGATCTATACTGCATCTGGTTCTTCTTGGGGTACTGTTGCCTCCGGTATGGAAGTTGCTTGTCGCACAGACGCAATGGGAGATTCTCATCCGGATTGGAAGCTGATTAACTACGTCAAGCGTAGTTCTGATGGACAGTGGGTTGCGGTCACTGGGAGCGGTTATGAGCACGGTTTTGTTGATATCGGCCTCAATGTGGGTTCTACTCCCAGTTCGATTTCTATGTACGGCACCTGGTAATGCGATTTTCTGTAACATCAAAGAGATGTTAGAAATAAAGTGAAGTTGTGCCGTGGTATTTGATTTGGAATCCTGAAGTATCTTTTTTAGCCTGTGAAGCAGATTATCCATAAAAAAGATTCGTAACTATTTGGAGGAGAAAAAGATGTCCAATCACAAAATGCAGTTTCCCTTCCATATTTCTAAAAGCTGGCTCTCTGTGTGCATATTCATTTTTCTCTTGGCTGTTTGTGTGGGTTTAGCAATCCATATCACCAGTAAAAAAGAAAATGCGACATGTTCTAATTCTGATAATTCTGAGTTACCCATTGTTTCGAATGAAAATATTTCAGAGGGATCAGACTCAGATATAGAGTATGCGGAAAATTATGTGCCAACAGAAGAGGACGTTCTTGCAGCACGCCAACAAGCAACCGAAGGAATGTCTCAACAGCAAGTAGAAAACCTGACCGAGGTAATTAAGGCTGCAAATTTGTGGTTGGAACAAAAATATATGGATGAAAATCTTTTCGAGAAACTGTCAGATCCCAACAATTTATACTGGAATTATTTCCATCAGACCGGAGAAATTCAAATTGGTTGGGCAGTTGACGATAGTATCGATATTGATGCTGTATGTGAACGAGAAAAGCTCTCCCTAGAAGAATTCTATGCCAAGTATGGAACGCCCGTTGTTGCAACGAATCTCTATGATGCAGACGGATTTATTGACCTGTTGTCAGAAATGAAATCATTCGTTCAAAACGAAGATCTTAAATCTGAACTTCAGTATCTCATGGATCAGACGGAACAGGCAAAAGAAACCCATAGGATGGAAATTGTAAATGATATCTACAAAAAGCTACATGATCTGGATTATTTTTTGCTGCGATATGGTCCTAAAGATGTCGCTAAGTATGTCAAAGATGATTCTACAGTATCTAAATACTACGGCACACTTTCTTTCTATCAGTAATCACAGTATCCCATACATGCCAAAGATATGTATGGGACATCGCAAAAAAGCAATTTTTCCGTGTTCGATAAATAATCCGTGAGAGACCTGCTAAGTTTTGTCAAGATGGAAATTTGAATTTCGCAAGATAGCAAAAAAAGAGCACACTAAACCAGGCCGCTTCGCATCTCGAAATTGAAATGGCAGCCAGCCAACGGGTATGTAACAAGGTTAAATCTGCTCCAGTGTATCCAAGTAGGTTTTCACAGTAGCGTAGTAGATCCGCAGAAACTTGTTAGCGGATGCCATCATGTAGACGCGGTAAGGCTTCCCCTCGGCTCGTTTCCTGTCCATAAACTGGTAGACAGGTTCATCAAGGGGCGCGGTTTGCAAATAGACGCTCATGACAAGGAAAAGCGTCCGGCGCAGCGAGGATGCCCCAACCTTACTCATGTTCTTGCGTCTGCCTGTTACATCCCCTGAATCATTCGGCGGGGCGTCAATACCGGCGTAGGCCACGAGGGCTTTCTTAGAGTAAAAACGGCGCACATCACCAATCTCAGCCATGAGCTGCGGGCCGAGAGCCGGACCAACTCCGAACATCTCCATGACAACAGGATACTCCGGAAGCTGGGACGCCAGGGATTGCATTTCCTGCCTAAGTGTGGCCAGCGCAGCGGAGGTTGCTCTGAGCTGAGATACAGCCTGCTCAACAAGCAGCTTAGTGGTTTCAGACTTCGGCATAACGCCGATGTGTCCACCGGCCTCAGAGTAAATGTAAAGAGCCTTTTCCTCACTGAAGTTGTAACCGTTCTTTCTGCACCATCGCTGATATTTGTTTAGGAACGCCTTTTCAGAGCGTTCACAAACGCACCCGCAGTGCCAGAACTCCGCCACGAAGTCTACCCACTTCTCGCTTCCATCTGCACGGACAGGACTATTGAATAAACGATTCGCGTTCGGAAAAGTGGTATCCAGCAAAGAGATCAAGTTGTTTTTCAGAACAGTTTGTACCTTGGAATACTGTCGGTACTGGCGGTAGCAGCTCTTTAGTAGCAGCCGAGTGTCTTCCTCCGGAACATACCTCGGCAAAGTAAGCCAGCGGTCAAGGCCATAGTTCGCCAGCTTTACGGCGTCCTTCCTGTCGGTCTTGACATGCCTCAAATCGTTGTTCCCGTAGCCATGCACCAGCTTTGCGTTGACGACGGAGACATACAGCCCCGCATCGTGGAGCAGCCAAGCCACCGGCGCATGGTAATTCCCTGTGGCCTCCATGACCACACGAGTCTCACCGTCCAGGCTTTTGAGACGCCTTGCCAGCTCGCTCAGTTCACTGTCGGTGTGACGCACTTCAAATGGTGAGATGACGACCTCTCCAAAGGGACGCATGACAGCAACCGTACTTCTGCCTTTGGAAATGTCGATGCCAACAGAGTTCATGTATCTACCTCCAATACGAAATCTGCAACCGGAATCCATCTTTTTCTCGTTGCCGATTCAATCTATTGGGTGACGCGAACTCGATGGCTCAACCTGCTCAAATCGAACGCTGCAACAAGAGGATGGCTGACAGTCTTTCCGACGGACATAGCAGCCCAAGGAGTTAATGGTCAGCCAGTTGCTCCCCTTATTGTAGCTTAGGCACGAGATGGAAAGAAAGCCGGACTGGCTGCCCAAATTTATTGTAATAGTGAGTGTATTATGATGATGTATCCTTCTTATGGTATCTACAGGAAAAGGTTGTTTTTACAGGGTGAAAAAGCAGGCAAGCCTCTTACTACAGGTTGGCTGCCCCCACTCCCAGATATGAGAGACTATTCCGATGAACACCCTGTTATTTCAGAATTGACGAAGAAACTTGGTGTCATGAAAAAAGACTCAGAGACAGAGATCCCGTCTAGTGTCGATTTAAGAGAGTGGTGTTCTCCGGTAGAAGATCAACTTAGCCTAGGTTCCTGCACTGCAAACTCTGCAGTAGGAATGGTTGAGTATTTCCAAAGGAGAGCCTACGGAATTCATATCGAAGGCTCAAGATTGTTCGTATATAAAACGACGAGAAAGCTCATGCTCTCGTCTGGAGACTCGGGAGCGTGGCTTCGTTCGACCATGGGGGCACTTGTGTTGTTCGGAGTTCCTGACGAAAAGTATTTTCCATATACTCTTGATGGGGAAACAGTAAATCCCGATTGGGACCGTGAGCCTGACAGTTTTCTTTACTCCCTTGCTAACCACTACTCAGCTATCAACTACTTTTGTCATGACCCATTGGGCAAGAAGACCGCAAAGAACGATGTTTTAAAAACTGTGAAAATCTATTTGGCCGCAGGAATTCCTTCCATGTTTGGCTTTTTCGGATTTCCTTCTTTTGAAGACTCAGACTCTCTTGGCTGCATCCCTTATCCTGGCAAAAACGAACAGGCAGAATGGGGACATGCAGTAATGGCAGTAGGATACGATGATAACAAGATCATCGTCAACACTCGTTGTAACCAAAAAACGCAAGGAGCGTTGATGATTCGAAATTCTTGGGGGCGCTCTTGGGGGGAGAACGGCTATGGCTGGATTCCCTATGACTATGTTTTGAACGGATTGGCAGAAGATTTTTGGTCCATTCTCTCCATGGAATGGATCGACACAGATCAATTCGGTTTGGGTCGCTAGGGCGTATCTAAAAAAGGAAGAGAATGTATGGTTTCAATAAAATCCATAAATCAATTGGAACCTATATGGTGATCTCCCGCGTATTGGATTTTCTATCTGCATGGGAACCCTCAATGTGGTCAATGAACTCTTGGAGAATGGTGGCGGCAAGCTCCTTCATGTCTGTGTACTTCTTAGCCACGGATATAAACGCCTTGGCATCGGTTTGCTGCTTGTCCTGCTGTTTAAGGTCTTGGCGCAAAACCTCCGCCATGTTCTTCAAATTGCGCTGCTCCTGTTCATAGTCATGGGACAGCTTGATAAAGCGTTCATCCGTCAGCTTGCCGACAACATTATCCTCATACAGATGGGAAATGATCGTGTCAAGTTCGCTGATCCGCTGGTCGGCTTTGGAGAGAGTTTTACGATCCCTTGCCAGGGAGTTGTTTTCGTGGTCATGCACCAGTGTTGTATTGGCTGTAGAGACATAATTATAGCTTATGTAAGATATAGATAAGTCCGGCTGGTGCGCGCCAGCCTTCCCAGACAAACTTATTGTAACAGGAGGGAACCTCAATATGATTGGAAGACAAGTCATTCTACCAAATTGTTCCTTTACGCTAAAGGAACTGGAAATGTTCATGGGAGAAAAATGGGATAAAGAAACCTACAATGCGTTCGTTGTTGGTCATCCTACGCCAGCATCTATCGAGGAGTATATCATGCTACCAGCAACTCAACGGTTTATGGTGATTGTTTATCCTCGTTCAGCAGGTAGTTTATTCAGTAGAAAAAATAAGATAATTCTCAGTGTGTGCCAAACACCCGATGGTGCAAAGGAATGGTTTACAACGTCTATTCCTTCACACAGCATTTTCTTTGGCGCTTGGAAAATCAGCACAACAATGTCCATCGAAAAGGAACGTAAAGGTCCAGCAGAAAAAGCGTTACAGAAATATGCTATCTATTTTCGTGAACTGTTGAAGCAGGAAGATTATTTATAAAATAATCAAAACCAACCGTTCAACGGGTGGTTTGAACAGACCCTATAAGGGCCTATCTCCGCCCCTTTAAGGGAGCACCGAATTGGTTTGACAACCACAGTTTTATCTCCGGCAGCCCCCTATTCTGAGACCGTCTTTATTTGCCTTTCTTTATCGGCTTAGCAAAGTAGATCATCACCCCGTAAAAACTGTGGGTTACAGTAGTGGCAAGAACAAGAATAAGTAGTTTAGCTTTTCAATTGTATCGTAGTTTTGCCTTTATGTTTTCTACCGTGTTGCGCTGGTGCAAATATCAGATTGTATCAAAAATGACGTGCAGAGACAGATGGTCCGATCCCACACAATTGCCCCGGTCTCTTTTCGACGGAAGTGTTGTGTGGGATCTTTTTTTCAGGACGGAGGTCCTGGACGGCACGACCTGTTCCATTATTTAAAATAAGGAGGGCGAAGAGACACGATGTATTTGAATAAGCAGACCATGAAACGGCTGCTGCTGCTGATCACGTTTACATTATTATTATATTGGGCGCTGAGTCACCCGGACTATGCACGGAAGGTATTTTCCGGCATTCTCTCTGCGCTGCTGCCGTTTCTGCTGGGTGGGTGTATTGCGTTTTTTATCAACGTGATCCTTCGTCCCCTTGAGCGGTTGTGGAAGCGGGTGTGGGGGAAGCGCTACGGCCCCACCCAGGAAAAGTTTAAGCGGCTGGTGTGCCTTTTGCTCAGCACCGTCATTGTGATCCTGGCGTTTTTCGCGCTGATCTTCATTGTGGGTCCCTCTCTGCAGGAGAGCGTTGCCAACTTCGCCTCCATGCTGCCTCTCTACGTCAGTCAGCTGAACCAGTGGTGGCAGGAGATCTCGGCCTTTCTGGCGCAGCACTCCATCATGGTGCCGGAGCTGCAGATGGACCCTGAGGCGATCCGCAACTCTCTGGAGAACTTCTTCACCAACCATGGGGAGGAATTTTTGAATACCACCATAGGGATCACAACGTCCCTGTTCTCCATGGGGGTCACGCTGGTGCTGGCGTTTGTGTTTTCTCTGTACGTTCTGGCACAGAAGGAAACTCTGGCAAAGCAGGCGCAGCAGGTCCTGCGGGCGCTCTTTTCGGAGAAGCGGGCCAACTGGTTCATGGACGTTGCCAACCTGACCAACAAGACCTTTTCCCACTTTGTGGCAGGACAGCTGACAGAAGCGGTGATCCTGGGTTCTCTCTGCTTTGTGGGCATGGTCCTGTTCCGGATGCCCTATGCTTCGGTTATCGCGGTTTTGGTGGGCTTTACGGCGCTCATCCCCATTTTCGGTGCGTTCATCGGGGCGGCCATTGGCGCCTTCCTCATTTTGCTCATCAATCCCATCCAGGCCTTTTGGTTCCTGATCTTCATTGTGGTGCTGCAGCAGCTGGAAGGAAACCTGATTTATCCCAAAGTGGTGGGAAAATCCGTGGGCCTGCCGGGGATCTGGGTGCTGGTTGCGGTGACCCTGGGCGGCAATGCCTTTGGCTTATTGGGCATGATCCTCAGCGTTCCGATCTGCTCGGTGCTCTACAGCCTGGGAAAACAGGGAGTACGGAACCGACTGCAGAAAAAAGAACAGGGAAAATAAGGAAAACTCCGCCTGTTGGTTCTTTTCCCAAAGATCCGCAGGCGGATTCCATTTTATACAAAATGGCTTTGATACAAAAACAGATGTTTTTGACTTGGGGATTTTTGTGTATTTATACAAGGAATATTAAGGAAAATAAAACAAAGTATTGCAATTTTGTAAATTCTACAATAGAATAGGAACGTTGTAGCATCGCCCCAAAAAACAGAAAAGAGAGAGTGATTGTTATGAACCCTATTCTTGACAGCATTGACTCTGTGGTCACTGCGATCAGCGGCGTATTGTATATGCCCTGGGTCCCGTTGCTCCTGCTGGCCTCCGGTCTGGTCTTTACGTTCCGGAGTAAATTCGTTCAGCTGCGGCTTCTGGGTGAATCGTTCCGTGTGGTTTCTGAGAAACCCAAAACCAAGGGGAGCATTTCTTCCTTTGGCGCACTGATGGTGTCTACGGCTTCCCGCGTGGGCACCGGCAACATTGTTGGCGTCTCCACGGCCATCTGCATGGGTGGCTACGGCGCTGTGTTCTGGATGTGGGTCACCGCTCTGCTGGGCGGCGCCTCCGCTTTCGTGGAGTCCACCCTGGCACAGATCTACAAGCGCCGCAACAAGGATGGCTCCAGCTACGGCGGTCCCTCCTACTATATGGAGAGCGGTCTGCGTCAGCGCTGGCTGGGCGTGATCTTTGCGATCATCATCATCCTGACCTATGCGGTGGGCTACAATATGCTGGCCTCCTACAACCTGCAGTCTGCTTTTGCCGGGTTCAGCTTCTATGACGCCGGCAAGACTCCCGCTGTGATCGGCGTGATCCTGGCCGTGCTGTTTGCTGCCTGCGTGCTGGGCGGCGCCACCCGTCTGACCAAGATCACCGGCTTCCTGGTTCCCATCATGGGCGTTCTGTATGTTCTGGTGGCCCTGGTGGTGGTCATTATGAACATCAAGCTGGTCCCCTCCGTCTTTGGCAACATTTTTGCCAGCGCCTTTGACTTCAAGGCCATCTTCGGCGGTTTTGCCGGTTCCTGCCTGATGGAAGGCGTCAAGCGTGGTCTGTACTCCAACGAAGCCGGTATGGGTTCCGCCCCCAACGCCGCTGCCACCGCAGACGTTTCCCACCCGGTTAAGCAGGGCCTGGTCCAGATGCTGTCCGTCTTCATCGACACCCTGCTCATCTGCTCTGCCACCGCCCTCATGTGCCTGTGCTCCGGCGTGGTCCCCACCAAGGAACTGGCTGGCGCTCCTTATGTTCAGGCTTCCCTGCAGAGCGCGCTGGGCAACTTCGGCCCCATTTTCATTGCGGTTTCCATGGCGCTCTTTGCCTTCACCACCCTGATCGGCAACTATTTCTACTGCGAAGGCTGCCTGCGCTTCATCTTTAAGCGTACCCCCAGCCACGCCTTCATGACCGTGTTCCGCATCATTGCGGCTGTGATCATCCTGCTGGGTGCCATGATCAGCATGAATCTGGCCTGGGATACCGCTGACCTCTTCCAGGGTCTGATGGTAGTGATCAACGTTCCCGTGATCCTGATTCTGGGCCGTCCCGCCATGGCTGCCCTGAAGGACTACATGGCACAGCGGAAGGAAGGGAAAAACCCCGAGTTCAAGGCTGCGTCCATTCAGCTCAAGTCCGAAACGGATTTCTGGAACTAATCGATTGTCCAACGCAGTGTATGACCCCTGCGGCAGGTTTTTCTGCCGCAGGGGAATTTTTATGCGGGAGAAAAATTCTTCTGTTTCTTTGGTGCGCCTTGTGGTAGGATGGGAGAAAGAACAATGAAACGGAGGGAGCCAACATGAAAGAATGGAAGGTGGGCGGATTCCGGGGCATAGAAAGGGAAGGCCCCCAGCCGGAACAGGGTCCTGACTTTTTGACCCGGGAGGCCACGGAACCGGCCTGGCGGTTCCATCATACCCTGGATGCCTATCAGGAGACGCCGCTGGCCAGCCTGCGCCATCGGGCAGAGGCGTGGGGCCTGCGGGGCCTTCTGGTCAAGGACGAGTCCCCCCGTTTTGGGCTGAATGCCTTTAAGGGTTTAGGGGGAATTTATGCGCTGACCCGGGCCATTTGTCAGGAACTGGGGCTGGAGGAGGTGTCATTCTCTGCCCTTTGCAGCGATCTCTATCGGGAGAAACTCTCCCATATGGTGTTCGTCACTGCGACTGATGGCAACCACGGGAAGGGGGTTGCCTGGGCAGCGGCCCAGCTGGGGTGCGAGGCCCATGTCTATCTCCCGGTGGGCTCGGTTCCTGCCCGGGCCAAGGCCATTGCGGACGCTGGGGCGGTGGAGGCGAAGATCCTGGAGCTGTCCTATGATGATACGGTCCGCTATGCGGCGCAGATGGCAGAGGAAAAGGGCTGGACACTGGTACAGGATACCAGCTGGCCGGGGTATGAAGACATTCCCCGGTGGATCGTACAGGGGTATACCACCATGGCCCGGGAGGCGGCGGAACAGCTGGAGGCCCAGGGGTACCAGCGGCCCACCCATGTGTTTTTGCAGGCCGGAGTAGGGGCCATGGCCGGCGGCGTATTGGGGTACTTGCTCCACCGTTACCGGGAAGATCCGCCGGTTTTCGTGGTGGTAGAGCCGGAGGTCATCCCCTGCATCTATCAGTCCGCCCGGATGGGCGACGGCCAGCCGCACCCCGTGGAAGAGACCGGCTCTACTATCATGGCGGGGCTCAATTGCGGGGAGCCCTGTGGGATCACCTGGCCGGTGCTGCGTGATTTTGCCCGGTGGTATACCGCCTGCCCGGATGACGTGAGCAGGGAGGGGATGCGGCTGCTTGGCCTACCTCTGGAGGGAGACCCTGTGGTGGTTTCCGGAGAGAGCGGCGGCGTGACCGCCGGCCTGCTGGGGCGGATCATGACCCGGGAGGACTGTCGCGACCTGCGGACAGCCATGGGGCTGGACCGGCAGTCAGTGGTGCTGCTGTTCAGCACCGAAGGGGACACGGACCCGGCCTCCTACCAGGAGATCGTGGGAAAAGACAAGCCCCTCGTTGACAAATGACAGAAACGTGGTATCGTATAAGAGAAACCTCATTTCCCTGATGGAAAGAATAGGAGGAACCACTATGGCAAAAAAGTATGGATTTGGCGGAATGCTTTTCTTTGGCGCAGTGACCGCAGCTTTGGGCGGCATTGCGGCCTATAAGCATCGGAAAGAGATCGAAGAAGCTCTGAAGGAGATTTCGGACCAGCTGGAAGCCCGGGAGGACGTCATGTTCTTCTCCGGCGATATGGACAACATCGTTCATACGGTTCCGACCACAGAGCAGGAGGAAGGCGAACCGGAAATTGATTTTATGGATCTGACGGAAGAACCCGAAGAAGGACCGGAAGCCTGAGTAAGAAAGAAAAAAGACAGTCCCCCTGCCGTTGGCAGGGGGACTGTTGCCGAAAGAACACCGGAGGAAGCGAAGCAACGTGGAGATAACCATCAAACCGGCCTACCAGGAGCAGGAGGCCATTCGAGAACTGTTTACAGAGTATACAGATATGGTGGTGGAGAATGATCCTGATTTTGCGGGGTATCTGAAGCTCCAGCGATACGACGCAGAGCTCAATAACCTGGCTGAGAAATACGGACAGCCCGGCGGACGGCTGTATCTGGTCCGGGTGGACGGTGCGCCGGCCGGGTGCATTGCCATGAAGCGGCTGGACGAGACCAAGTGTGAGATGAAGCGGCTGTATATCCGGCCTGCCTTCCGGGGGAAAGGGATCGCCCGCCGACTGGTGACCATGCTCCTGGCAGATGCCCAGGAGGAGGGTTACCAGGCGATGCTGCTGGATACCTTCCCCTTTTTGAAGGGAGCCATCCGTCTGTATCAGGAGCTGGGCTTTTATGAGATCCCCAGCTATAATAACAGCCCCTTGGACAGCACGATCTATATGCGCAAGGATTTGCCGCTGGCGTGAAGAAGGGAACAGGACAGAGAGCAGGGCTTTCTGTCCTCTTTGCTTTTTATGGGTGTTGTGAAAAAGAGGACCGGATGTCTCAGACAACCGGTCCTCTTTTTGTATCGGAATTTCTTCTTGCACAATACTATAACTTATAGTATTATATATTATAGCAAAGGAGGGATGGTGCTTGTCTTCCATCGACTTGGTAATTTTGGGAATTGTGCTGGAAAAGCCCCAAAGTGCCTATGATATTCAAAAAGATATCGAATCCCATCATTTTTCCCGCTGGACGAAGATCAGTATTCCGTCCGTTTATAAGAAAGTACATCAACTCAAAGAGAAAGGATATCTGGCGAGTACCTTAGTGAAGGGGGAGCGATTTGCAGAAAAGGCGATTTATTCCGTGACCGACGCTGGGAGAGCCTATTTCGAGACGCTGATGCATACCGTTGCTGGGCAGTATGTCCCGCTTACCTTTGACTTTAACGTGGTGATTACGAATCTCAGTAAAATGGAGCCGTCCTGCGCGCAAGCGCTTGTGGAGAAACTCCGGCGGAGCATTGAGACATCGGCGGAAGAAACCGAGGGATATGCACGGGAATATGCAGACATTCCCCTGGTGGGCCGTACCATTTTTGACCAGCAGCGCCGGCTCTATGAAGCACTGCTGGCGTGGCTGGATACCTTTTCTGCGCAGTTTGCCCAAGAGAGAGGGGAGGATCATGACGCAGAGCACGCTGACGATTTGCTTTGAATCACCCTTTTGGGTTGGGATCTATGAGCGCGTGGACGGAGATCGGTATGAGGTCTGTAAAATCCTCTTTGGGGCTGAGCCAAAGGACTATGAGGTGTGGGCATTCCTGCTGAAAAACTGGAGTAAACTGAAGTTCAGCCCGCCCCTTCCCGCGGAGCGTCTGGAGCAGAGAAGGTGCAATCCAAAACGGATATAGCGGGAGATCCGAAGCCAACTGGATCACACCGGGATCGGCACAAAGGCGCAGCAAGCGCTGCAACTACAGAGAGAACAGAATCGATTGGAACGAAAAACCATAAGCCGTGAACAAAGGGAGGCGGAAAAGGAACGGCAATTTGCGCTGCGCCAACAGAAAAAACGAGAAAAGCATCGGGGGCATTGATCTTTTGTGCCGGGGAAAAAGAAAAGAGGGTTTTTCCGTCTTTTAAAAGACGGAAAAACCCTCTTTTTGGTCGGAGTGTGGGGATTTGAACCCCAGGCCTCTTGGACCCGAACCAAGCGCGATACCAAGCTTCGCCACACCCCGATAGGCTACACTATTATATGCAAGGAAGCAGGGAATGTCAAGGGGAAAGGGGAGAATTTCTTCCCTCATATTCTGCGGAGCCCAGGCATAGAGATAGGACAAACAGGAAAGGAGGGATACCATGGCCACGGCAAACAAGCGAAACCGAAAGAAGGAACCGTTATCGCCGGGAGAGCGCCGCCGGCTGCGTCAACTGGTGGTCTGCCTGCTGCTTTTTGGGGTGGTCTTTCTGGGCCGGGGCGTGGACCTGGGACCGGTTTCCCGTCTGTCCTCTGCGGTCAGGGACCTGGTGCAGTCAGATACGGATTTTCAGGCGGTGTTTGCGCAGATGGGGGAAGCCATCTCCAGGGGAGAGCCTGCGGCAGAGACCTTCCAGGGATTCTGGCAGGGGATGTTTTCTCAGGATGAGGATGGAGAGCGGGCTCCGGAGGAAGCAGAAGAAGGGTCAGGTGAGGACGGCGCGGAACAAAGTACATAGCACAGGTGATTTTTGGCTGGTGTTGGGGACGCTGCTGCTGGCGGCGTCCCTTCGGCTGTTGTTTTGGTTTGAGGTTTCTTGCCTGGTGCATGAGCTGGGGCACATGGCGGCGGTTCGTCTGTTGGGCGGCCGGGTGCGGTCGATCCAGCTGACCGGCGTTGGGGCGGTGATCCATCCCAGCCGTGACCGGTTGTTTTCCTATGAAGAGGAATGCCTAACGGCGGCGGGACCTGCAGCCAGCTTTCTTTTGGCGGGCGTGGCCGCTTTCTGGGGCCGCCAGTTTGGCGGTGTGGATGCCTACTTGCTCACCGGGGGGGGTATTCAATCTTCTTCCTGCCGGGCCCCTGGACGGAGGTAGGATCCTCCGGGCGCTGGTCTCTTTGGTGGTGGGGCCGGATGTGGGGGAGCGGGTGCTGAACGGGGCCACCTGGGGCCTGGGGGGAGTGTTGGCTGCTGCGGGGGTGTGGGTGCTGTCTGTCAGCGGGAATTTCTCGCTGCTGCTGTGTGCAGCCTGGCTTTTGTGCCGGAGAAAAAGGACCCATGGGGGATATTGAAGGGGAGAAAGTGCCCTCTGCTTGCCAGAGGGGCACTTTTTTGTTATAATTGTGTCCAACTTCCCTGGGTAGGGAAGGGATCCGTGTTAATCAGGAAGAATACAGGCATACTGGAGAAAGGAGGGATCCCCACAGCGTGTTTTCTCAATTTGTCCATGGGATCGACTGGTTCGGTCTGAGTACCATGGTTTTGCGGATCGTTGCGATCCTGCTCTGCCTTGTGGTGCACGAGGTGTGCCATGGACTGGCGGCGTACTATCTGGGAGACCCCACAGCAAAGCTGTCCCATCGTTTGTCCCTGAACCCACTGCGTCATTTGGACGTATTTGGCCTGATTATGATGGTGGCCGTGGGGTTTGGCTGGGCCAAGCCGGTCCCGGTGGACCCGCGCTATTTCAGAAATCCCAAGCAGGGTATGGCGCTTACGGCTTTGGCCGGTCCGGTCTCTAACTTTGTTCTGGCCTTTCTCTCTGCGGCTGCCATGAACGGCGTCTATGCTGCTCTGGTGGTCCGGGGAGAAACTGCGGGCTTAGTGACGGCGCTGCAATTCTTTTATCTTATGGTCATGATGAACATCGGTCTGGGGATCTTTAACCTGATCCCATTCCCGCCGCTGGACGGTTCCAAGGTGGTGGCCATGTTCCTGCCCGACCGATCTTACATCCGCTGGATGCAGCTGGAGCGGTATGGCATGATTTTTCTTATGGCCCTTCTCTGGTTCGGGTGGCTGGATCCTTTCCTGGGGACTGCCCGAAGCTGGATGGTCAACTTCATGCTCACCCGGACCGAGTTTGTCTACCACGGGGTCCTGTCCCTTCTGGTGTAAGGCAGATGGAACGGCCGGTCTACTATATCAAGGGGATCGTGAAAGCGCGGGAAGAGGTGCCGGGAGATTTTACCGGCCCACTGGATCTGATCCTTCATCTGCTCCGACGAAACCGCCTGGAGATCCGGGATATTCCGCTGTCCGATATTCTGGACCAGTATCTGGCCTGGGTCGCCGCCCGGCGGACGCTGGACCTTGCCGTGGCAGGGGAGTTCATCACCATGGCCTCCCACCTGATGCTGCTCAAAACCAGGATGCTGCTTTCGGAGAAGGACCCGGAGGCCAAAACAGAGATGGAAGAACTGATGGCTTCCTTGGAGCAGCAGCAGTACCGGGAGGCCTGCCTGCGGGTGCAGTCGGTGCTCCCGGCCCTCCAGGATGGATACCTCTCCGGGCGGGAACGATTCCCGAAAAAACCGGAAGCCCGCTATGCACGGCGGGTGTATCACTATTCCTATACCCCCGGGGACTTGCAGCAGACCATGGAGTCCTGGCACCGGCGCAGGGAGAACGCAGCGCCCCCGGATAAGACATGGGTCCCTCCGGGGATTCCAAAGAAGCCCTATGAAGTAGAACGAAAAACCGAGCAGCTGTTGGAGCAGCTGGAGGAAAGGGGCGCATTGTCTCTGGATGCTCTGTTGTCCCGGAGCCGCAGTTTGTCTGAGGCAACGGCGGTGTTTCTGGCGGTGCTTGAGCTGTGCCGCCGGGGAAAGATCCAGCTGTCGGGACCGGAAGAAGCGGTGGTGCTCTCTCTGTCTCCGGAGGGCACCTGGCAAGAGGATGCATATGGAACAACGAGAGATTGAACGAGGGGTGGAAGCCATTCTCTTTGCCCTGGGGGAGCCGGTTTCCCAGGTGCGTTTGAGCGAAGCCCTGGGGGTGTCCCCGGCGGAAATTGCCCGGGCCTGCCAAAGCCTAGCGGCCTTCTATGAGGCGCGTCAGGCTGGCATCCGCCTGACGGCGCTGGAGGACCAGTGGCAGCTGGTGTCGGCCCCTCCGTGGGGGCCTGCCATTCGGCGGCTGCTGGCGGGGAAACAGGCGGACAAGCTGTCCCCGGCGGCCATGGAGACCCTGGCGCTGGTGGCCTACTATCAGCCGGTCACCCGGGCGGCCATTGACCAGATGCGGGGGGTGGACAGCAGCCATTCCCTGTCCCTGCTGCTGGACCGAGATCTCATTGCGTCCTGCGGCCATCTGGATGCACCGGGCCGTCCGCTGCTGTATCGGACCACTACAGGGTTCCTCCGTAGTTTCGGCCTGGCGTCGCTGGATGCGCTGCCGCCGTTGCAGGAGCGGAGGGATGGAGAAAGGGAGGAGGCGATGCCATGACAGGTTGGATCCTGCTTTTGATCCTGCTGGCGCTCATTCTGCTGGTCGCGTTCCTGCGGATCGGAGCGGAGGCGGGGTACGATGAAACCGGCCCCTGGCTTACAGCTTTCATAGGACCGAAGGCGTTGCGGCTTTATCCAGCCGACCGGGAAAAAGCCGCCCGAAAAGCGGCAAAGAAAGAGGAGAAAGCCCGGAAGAAGGCGGCAAAAGAACCTGAAAAAGAAACGGAAAAGGAAAAAAAGCCCGCTTCCCTGGGGGGGACCTTGTCTCTGGTCTGGGACCTTCTGCCTGCCATTGGAGAGGCAGTGGGGAGCTTCCGGAGAAAGGTCCGTGTGGATGCGCTTGTCATGGACCTGACCTGGGGAGAGGAGGACCCGGCAGACGCCGCCATCCATTACGGCTGGGCCTGGGCTGCCACGGAGACCCTTCTGTCCTTTTTGGAAGCGAACTTTGTGGTCAAGCATTGGGACATTGCCCTTCATCTGGATTACCAGAGGGAGGAACCTCTGCTGTATGTGCGGGGAAAGCTGTCCCTGACGGTCGGCCAGCTGTTGAAGATCGCCCTGCCTCTGGCCTGGCGGGGAGGAAAAATTTTGTGGACCCATCGAAAGAAAAATCATCCGGCAAAAACAGCTGGAAAAGAGCAACAGAAAGGAGCGCTGCACAATGGAAAAGAAACATCCTGTGAATGACCTTATGGCTGCCACCATTGAAAAGATCAAGGAGGCGGTGGATGCCAACACCGTCGTGGGAGAGCCGATCCTGGCAGGGGAGATCCTGCTGATCCCGGTGTCCAAGATCTCCTTCGGGTTTGGCACCGGCGGCTCGGAGATGGCCGGGAAGGGTGACCAGACCCCTGCGGTGAATCCCTTTGGCGGGGGCGGCGGCGCCGGCGTGAAGATCACCCCGATCTGTTTCCTGTCGGTGCATGGTTCCAACGTGCGGGTGCTGCCTGTGGGGACCACAGCGGAGACCAGTCTGGACCGTCTGGTGGATCTGATCCCCGACACGGTGAACAAGCTCTCCGATATGCTGGAGAAGAAAAAGGGAAAGAACGAGAATAAAGGATAAGGAAAGCCTCCATACTAAAAGGGAAAACCTTTTGGGATGGAGGCGATCCTTTGGGAAAAACCATCGTGGTGCTGATCATGGCGCTGAGTTTTGTGCCGGTTTTGGGGGGACAGGCCCGGGCGGCTGCCCCAGCGCCGGACATTTCTGCCTCCTGCGCGGTGCTTATGGACGTGGACAGTGGGAGGGTGCTGTACAGCCGCAACCCGGAAGAGCCCCGCTCCATTGCCAGCATTACAAAACTGATGACGGCGCTGGTGACGGTGGAGTGTTTGGATGATCTATCCCAGCAGGTAACGGTGCTGCCCGCCTGGACGGGGATCGAAGGGACCTCTCTCTACCTGAAAGCGGGGGAACAGCTGTCGGTGGAGACCCTTCTCTACAGGTTACTGCTCCACTCAGGCAATGACGCAGCGGTGGCCCTGGCGGAGATCTGCGCAGGGGATGTGGAGACTTTTGTAGGGTGGATGACCCAGCGGGCCAAGGACCTGGGGATGACCCACACCCATTTTGCCGATCCCCATGGCCTGAGCAGCGAGAACCACTATGCCTCGGCGATGGATATGGCTCGGCTGGCGGCGGCCTGCTTAGAGCATCCAAAATTACAGGAGATCGTTTCTACCCGTACGATTACCATGGAGGGAAGGTCTCTGGTGAATCACAACAAGCTACTGTGGCAGTATCCGGATTGTACAGGCATGAAGACTGGTTACACCCGGCAGGCGGGCCGGACGCTGGTGTCCAGTGCGGAGAGAGGGGGGCAGCGATTGGTGTGCGTCACGCTGAACGACCGGAACGACTGGGCAGACCACGCAGCCCTCCTGGACTATGGGTTTCTCCAGTATCCCCAGCGCGTGTTGGGGGAAAAGGGAGAGATGATGGGACGGGTCCCGGTGGAGGGAAGCCTTCTCCATACCCTTCCTGCGGTGATGCGGGAGACGGTCCGCTATCCCATGGAGGAAGGGGAAGAAGTGAGAGCGGAGGTAGACCTGCCGGAGCAGGTGCAGGCTCCGGTCAAGGCGGGGGCGATTGCCGGTCAGGTCCGCTTCTTTTCCGGAAATACTCTGGTGGGAGAGAGTTATCTGGTGTGGGAGGGTGCAGCCCACCGGGACGTGGTGGGGGAAGATCTGCGGCGATCTCCCCTGGAACTCTTCCGGCAGTGGTGGGACCGGCAAAAGGAAGCATGAGGCAGACAAGAAGGTAAGGGAGGTTCCCTTGCCTTCCTTTTTTTTCGTGGGTATAGTATAATACGGAAGCAGAAGCAAACGCGGGAGAAAGGATGGAGATGGGGATGGAAGAACGGCTGCAAAAGATCCTCTCCAGCGCTGGGGTGTGTTCCCGGCGGAAAGCGGAGGAATATATCCTGCAGGGGCGGATCACGGTGAACGGAGCACCGGCTGGTCTGGGAGACCGGGCGGACCCGGCCAGAGACGAGATCGCACTGGATGGCAGGGTGGTGGCCCGTCCGTCCGAAGCGCATACCGTTCTGATGTTGTATAAGCCCAGAGGTGTGGTGACCACCCTGTCCGACGAAAAAGGGCGAAAGACAGTGGCGCAGCTGGTGAAGGACTGTCCAGTGCGGGTCTGGCCGGTGGGACGGCTGGATATGGATTCCGAAGGGCTTCTGCTGCTGACCGATGACGGAGCGCTGACGAATCATCTCATTCATCCCCGGCATCAGGTGGAAAAGGAATACCACGTATGGGTTACGGGATTCTACCCTGAGGCGGTGAAAAAACTGTCCCGTCCCATGACACTGGATGGGCAGCAGCTCCGTCCGGCCCGGGTGGTGCGTCTGGGAGAGGACGGCCTCAAAACCATTTTTTCTGTGGTGATCCATGAGGGAAAAAACCGCCAGGTGCGTCGGATGTGCGCCGCCTGCGGGCTCACAGTGACCCGTCTAAAACGCATGCGGGAAGGGGATTTACAGCTGGACCCCAAGCTGAAATCGGGGCAGTGGCGATACCTTACGGAGGCAGAGAAAGAATTGCTGCAAAAGGATTCTCTCCTGCAAGAATAAGTTTTTTTCTTGCAAAATGAGGGGAATCGCGCTATAATAACGGAAACGATGAAACTTGGGTTGCATACGAAGAAGGTTCCGTTGTTGTGGGTGGGCTGCTGCGCAGAGAGGATCATCCCAAAAACAGCGGGAACAGCGGCACCCGGAAGCAGAACCGGAGGATTACTTTCATGGGGAAAGATATTTTATCTTTGATCAGCAGCAAAATGAACACCTTTTCCAAAGGGCAGAAGCTTATTGCGAACTATATTCTCTCCTCCTATGACAAAGCGGCCTTCATGACAGCCAGTAAACTGGGTAAGATCGTGCATGTGAGCGAGTCGACGGTGGTCCGCTTTGCGTCGGAGCTGAAGTATGACGGCTACCCGGACATGCAGAAGGCGCTGCAGGAGATGATTCGGAATAAGCTGACCTCGATCCAGCGGATCGAAGTGACCAACGATATCATCGGCAATCAGGACGTGGTGTCTACGGTCATGCAGTCGGATATGGAAAAGATTCGTATGACCATGGAAGAGATCGACCGGGACAGCTTTGATGCAGCGGTCGATGCCATTGTCAACGCCAAGAAGATTTACATTCTGGGCACCCGTTCCTCCGGTTCTCTGGCAGGATTTTTGTCCTTTTACTTTGGCCTGATGTTCGACAACGTGGTCCATGTGGGCGAGAGCGCCAACCAGGAGATCTTTGACCAGATCGTACAGGTAGGAGAGGGCGACGTGACCATTGGTCTGAGCTTCCCCCGGTACTCCCGGCGGACGGTACGGGCCATCAACTTTGCCCACGAGCGGGGCTCCAAGGTGATCGCCATCACCGACAGCGCCTCCAACAGCATGGCCAAGGCGGCGGACTATGTTTTGCTGGCCAAGAGCGACATGGCCTCCTTTGTGGACTCTCTGGTGGCGCCGCTGAGTCTCATTAACGCATTGCTGGTGGCCATCGCCCGGAGCAAATCTGACATTGTGGAACATTTTGAACGGCTGGAGCACATTTGGGAAGAATACGGTGTGTTTGTCAGCATGGAGGAAGAAAATCAATGAAACAGCCCTCAGTGGTGGTGATTGGCGGCGGCGCAGCAGGGATGATGGCTGCGCTGTCGGCTCATAAAGCGGGGGCTTCGGTGACCCTGCTGGAACCCAACGACAAGCTGGGCAGAAAACTTTACATCACCGGCAAGGGCCGGTGTAATCTCACCAATCATACAACGGCGGAGGGAGTGCTCAACAACATTCCCCGCAACAGCCGGTTTCTGTATAGCGCGGTGACGCGGTTTCCACCGTCTGCCGTGATGGAATATTTTGAAGCACTGGGCGTCCCCCTGAAGGTCGAGCGGGGGGGACGCGTTTTTCCGTGTTCGGATAAAGCCGCCGACGTGATCGACGCTTTGTTTTATGCGCTGAAACGGGCTGGGGTCATCATTCGACAGGCCCGGGCCCTGGGGCTGGAAGTTCAGGCTGGAAAGGTCACCGGCGTTCGTCTGGAGGATGGGGTGCTGCCCGCAGGGGCCGTGGTCCTGGCCACCGGCGGGGTGTCCTACCCGGCCACCGGCTCCACCGGAGACGGATATGGGATGGCAGCAGAGGTGGGGCACACCATCGTGCCCCCCAGAGGCTCTCTGGTCCCGCTGGAAGAGGCGGGGGACACCTGCGCCAGGATGCAGGGACTCTCCCTGAAAAATGTCACCCTGACCATGAAGAACCAGAAGAAAAAGACGGTGTTTCAGGAGCAGGGAGAGATGCTCTTCACCCACTTCGGCCTGTCCGGCCCTCTGGTGCTCAGCGCCAGCGCCCACGGGAACTGGGCGAAGGATACCTACCGCATCCTCATTGACCTGAAACCTGCCCTGGACGAAGGAAAGCTGGAGGCCCGCATCCTCCGGGACATTGCCCAGGCGCCCAACCGGGCGTTTCACAATTTCCTGGAGGGTCTGCTCCCCAGGATGATGGTGCCGGTGATGGGTGAGCGGGCGGATATTCCACCGGACCTGCCGGTGAACGCTCTGACCAAGGCCCAGCGCCGCCGCCTGATCGAGAACATGAAGGGCTTTGTGGTGGATATTGCGGGTCCCCGGCCGGTGAAGGATGCCATCATCACCGCCGGCGGAATCAAGACCGGGGAGATCGACCCGGGGACGATGATGTCCAAGAAGGCACCCGGACTGTTCTTGGCGGGGGAGGTCATCGATGTGGACGCCTATACCGGCGGATTCAACTTGCAGATTGCCTGGAGCACCGGGCGGGCCGCCGGAGAAGGTGCTGCCCAGTACGTAAAGGAGGAAGAGGAACATGACGACCTTTCACAGCATCGCCATTGATGGACCGTCCGGGGCGGGAAAGAGCACCATGGCCAAGGCGCTGGCCAAGCGGCTGGGCTTTTTGTATGTAGATACCGGCGCTATTTATCGCACGGTAGGCCTGTATGTGGCCCGACAGGGACGAGATTGCAGCAAGCCTGCGGAGGTGTTGCCCTGTCTGGACGAAATCCATCTCTCCCTGACTTATGGAGAGGACGGACTACAGCATATGATCCTCAACGGGGAGGATGTGACTGCCGCCATCCGGGAGAATGAAGTGTCCCGGTATGCCTCCCAGGTTTCCGCCATCCCGGAGGTGCGGACCTTTTTGCTGGAGATGCAGCGGGATCTGGCCCGCCGGCACCATGTGATCATGGATGGCCGTGATATTGGCACCGTGGTGCTGCCTCAGGCAGAGGTGAAGATCTTTCTCACCGCTTCGGTGGAGCAGCGGGCCCTGCGCCGTCATCGGGAACTGCTCCAGAAAGGGGAGACCATTTCTCTGGAGACCATTCGGGAGGAACTCATCCAGCGGGACGAACGGGACAGCAGCCGCGCCGCTGCCCCTCTGAAAAAGGCGGAGGATGCCGTGGAGCTGGATACCTCTGCGCTGACGCTGGAAGAGAGTGTGGAGGCGCTGCTGACCATCGTGAAAGAGAGGATATCGATTTGAACTTATATGAACTGGCCTACGTGGTGAGCAAAGGGATCTTCCGCCTGTCCACGTTGCGGACCCCTCTGCAGACGATCGGGAAAGAGAATATCCCTGAGGGCGGCGCAGTGCTGTGCTGCAATCATGTGCACAATTCCGACCCGTTTTACATTGTGTACTCCTTTGACCGAAAGGATAAGATCTGGATCATGGCCAAGGAAGAGATCCGTCACTACCCTGTGGCCGGCTGGCTGTTGCACTGGCTGGGATTTGTGATCTGGGTCAAGCGGGGGAAGTCGGACATCGGGGCGGTGAAATCCGCGCTGAAGGCCCTGAAGGGCAACGAAAAGCTGCTGATCTTCCCGGAGGGCACCCGCCAAGAAGAGATCGGCGAGGGGAAAACCGGAGCGGCCATGATGGCCATCCGTACCGGGACCCCCATCCTCCCTATGTACATTTCTCCCGAGCGGGAGAAGGGAAGCAAGACCAAGGTGTACATCGGCAAGCCTTACATGCCCTTCACCGAGAAGCGGCGGGCCAACGCGGAGGACTATGAGACCGTCACCGAAGGCATCATGGCGAAGATCCGGGAGATCAAAGACCACCGGGAAGAGATGGAGGCGGGTACATGGAACGGGTGATCCTGGCCAAGTCGGCGGGCTTCTGCTTTGGGGTCCGCCGGGCAGTGGAACTGGCGCAGAAGGTGGCAGAGAGCGGCGAGCCCTATGTGATGTTGGGCCCCGTGATCCACAACGACCATGTGATCGAGCAGCTGGAGGAGAAGGGCGTCGCCTGTGTTTCCAGCGTAGAGGAGGTCCCGCCGGGATACGGGGTCATCATCCGGTCCCACGGGGAAGGAAAGGCTGTCTATGATGCCCTGGCAGCAAGGGGGTGTCAGATCGCCGACGCCACGTGTGTCAACGTATCCCGCATCCATGAGATCGTGAAGGACGCCAGCGACCGGGGACGGCAGGTGATTATCATCGGCTCGCCGGAGCACCCTGAGGTGAAGGCGATCGCCGGTTGGGGTGAAAGGGCAAAAATCTTCAGAAATGAGGAAGAATTGACCCGATTTCTTGTGGAAAAGGAAGAAAATCAACAAAAACCGGTGACATTGGTTTCTCAAACTACATCAACGAATAGAATTTGGACCCCCTGCAGAGAAAAAGTAAAAAAACTGTGTACAAATGCAGAAATATTTGATACAATATGTAACGCTACGTGTATGCGGCAATCAGAAGCGCAGAGTTTGGCGGAGCAGTGCGGTGCTATGATCGTGATCGGCGACCGAAAAAGCTCCAACACGACCCGTCTTGCTGAGTTATGCCGGGCACACTGCCCGCTGGTTTTCCACATCAGTCGGGCTGAGGAGCTTGACCGGAGTATGGTAAGCGGGGTAGCTTCTGTGGGAATCACCGCCGGTGCGTCCACACCGGGGTGGATAATAAAGGAGGTCAAAGACAAAATGAGCGACGAAACTAACAACGTGATGGAGATCGAAGAATCCTTCGCTGAAATGCTGGAGAACTCGATCAAAACTTTAAATACGGGGGATAAGGTCACTGGCGTTGTGACCGGCATCACTGCCACCGAGGTCAACGTGGACCTGGGCACCAAGCACGCAGGCTACATCCCCATCTCCGAGCTGAGCGACGATCCCTCTGTGAAGCCTGAGGACGTGGTGAAGGTCGGCGATGAGATCGAGACCTATGTTATGCGTGTCAACGACGTGGAGGGTGTTGCTACCCTGTCCAAGAAGCGTCTGGACACCGTGAAGAACTGGGACACCATCGAGGCTGCTGTTGAAGAGAAGACCATCATGGAAGGTACCGTGACCGAGGACAACAAGGGCGGTATCGTGGTCAACGTCAAGGGCATCCGCGTGTTTGTGCCCGCATCCCAGACCGGTATGCCCAGAGGGGCTGACCTGTCCGAGATGATCAAGCAGAGAGTGAAGCTGCGCATCACCGAGGTCAACCGTTCCCGCCGTCGTGTGGTGGGCTCCGTCCGTGCCGTTCAGGCTGAGGAGCGCGCTGCCAAGGCCGCTGAGGTTTGGGAGAACATCGAGGAAGGTAAGAAGTATGAGGGCACCGTGAAGTCCCTGACTTCTTACGGCGCATTCGTGGACATCGGCGGCGTGGACGGCATGGTTCACGTGTCCGAGCTGTCCTGGAGCCGGATCAAGAACCCCGCTGAAGTCGTCTCCGTGGGCGACCATGTCAGCGTGTACGTCATCTCCTTCGACCCCGAGAAGAAGAAGATCTCTCTGGGCATGAAGGACCGCAGCCAGGATCCCTGGGAGAAGTTCACCTCCACCTACGAGGTTGGCTCCGTGGCCAGCGTCCGCGTGGTGAAGCTCATGACCTTCGGCGCCTTTGCTGAAGTGGTTCCCGGCGTGGATGGCCTCATCCACATCTCCCAGATCGCCGATCACCGCATCGAGAAGCCCGGCGATGTTCTGGAAGAGGGCCAGGTGGTTGACGTGAAGATCACCGACATTGACTACGAACGCAAGAAGGTTTCTCTGTCCATCCGCGCTCTGCTCAACGACGCCTGTGCAGAAGAGGGCGAGCAGGAAGAGGACGACGCTGGTTACGAGGAATAAGAGAACCATATATCGTTCGCTGGCAGAAGGATAAACAAGAAAAGGGGAACTGCCAGTTTGGTCAGTTCCCCTTTTTTAGAGAGTGAAACAGGAGGCTTTTGGGCATCCTGAGTTCACAAATAAGAATGGAGGACATACCATGGTTACCATTACCAAAGACACCATCATCGGCGATATCCTGGACATTGCGCCTGAGACCGCTCCCGCTTTCCTGGAGATCGGTATGCACTGCCTGGGCTGCCCCGCTTCCCGGAACGAGACCGTGGAGCAGGCCTGCCAGGTCCACGACGAGTCCGTGGATGATCTGGTGAAGAAGCTGAACGAGCTGATCGAGGCAAACCGGAAATAAGATGAAAAAACAGGAGCGGGCATCCGCTCCTGTTTTTCTTCCTGAGGGAGGAGAGAGGCTATGAAAGAGTTAGAGCTGTCCCCCCGTCTGCAGGCCATTGCGGACCAGGTTCCCCAAGGCGCCCGCCTGCTGGACGTGGGAACCGACCATGCCTACTTACCGGTCTGGCTGCTGCGGCAGGGCCGCGTGGCTGCTGCGGCGGCGTCAGACGTAAACCAGGGGCCATTGGAACGGGGCCGGGAGACGGCGCAGACGTATGGCGTACTGGAGCAGATGACCTTCCGCTGCTGCGACGGTCTGGAGGGCGCAGGACCGGAGGAGGCGGATACCATTGTTATCGCCGGTATGGGGGGCGAACTGATTGCCCATATCCTGGAGAAAGCACCCTGGACCCGGGATGCCCTGCTGCTGCTGCAGCCCATGACCGCCCAGCCATTTCTTCGTCAGTGGCTGATCACCAACGGATACACCATCACCCGAGAACGGCTGCAGAGGGAAGGCAATAAGGTTTATACTATTCTCACGGTGCGAGGAGGCGAGAGCCCTGCCTATACCCCTGGAGAGCTCTGGGTGGGCCGCCAGCAGGAGGAGGACCCCCCCTATCGGGCAGCTTACCTCTCGGACCTGATCCGCCGCCGGGAACGGGCCCTGGAAGGGATGCGGAAAGGGGAAGCCATGGAACCGGAGACCATACAGGCAGAAGAGGTCCTTTTGGCAGACCTGAGAAGGCTGGAAAAGGAATGGGAAGAGAGAACGGAGGGAACACAGTGACAACCGTAAAAGAGATTTATCAGTACTTAGACCAAAAAGCACCCTTTCGGTATCAGATGGGGTTTGATAACGCAGGTTTTCTGGTGGGGCGAGGAGATGCCCCTGTCCAGGGTGTCCTGGTTGCCTTGGATATCACCCCGGCAGTGATCCAGGAAGCGGCAGAGAAGGACTGTTCCCTGATCGTGGCCCATCATCCGGTGATCTGGGGCCAGATCGGGCAGGTGACCGACGAGACCTCCACAGGGCGAAAGATCCTGGCGCTCATCGAGGGGAAACTGTCGGCCATTTGCGCCCATACCAATTTGGACAGCGTGGAAGGCGGCGTCAACACCGAGTTGGCCCGGCTGGTAGGCCTGAAGGATTCTGTTCCTCTGGAAGAGGATGGGGTGGACGAAGGGGGCCGTCCCTATGGCATTGGCCGGGTGGGGGAGTTGGAAGGTGGTCCGCTTTCCCTGGGAGCTTTTGCAGACCGGGTGAAAGAAGCCCTGTCCCTGGAGGGAATTCGTGCGCTGGATGCCGGCGTTCCAGTCCGTCGAGTGGCGGTGGGCGGCGGTGCCTGCGGCAGTATGCTGAGCCAGGTGAAGGCCATGAGGTGCGACACCTTCCTGACCTCTGATTTGAAGCATGACCTCTACCTGGAGGCCAGAGAGCTGGGGGTGAACCTCCTGGACGCAGGCCATTATTCTACAGAGACAGTGGTCTGCCCTGTCCTGGCCCAGTGGCTGCGGGAGGCATTTCCCCAGGTAAAGGTGGAGATCTCCACCAGCCAGAGAGAGGTTTTTTCTTATTTGTAAGGAAGAGCCCTTGCCAAGCGTAGGAAGCTATGATAAAATTATTCAGTTAAAGACAACGATTGCAGAACGCCCGTCGGCGCACTGCAACGCAAAGTATTAGAAATTCAGGAAGGGAACGATACCTATGTCTGGACATTCCAAGTGGCATAATATCCAGAAGACCAAGGGCGCAGCAGACGCCAAGCGAAGCGCGATCTTCACCAAGGTGGCCAAGGAGATCATTGTTGCAGTCAAGACCGGCGGCTCCGGTGACCCCAACAACAACTCCCGTCTGGCTACTGTCATCGCCAAGGCAAAGTCTGTGAACATGCCCAACGATAACATCAAGCGCACCATCGAGAAGGCCCTGGGTGCCAACAACACCGACAACTATGAGAACGTTGTGTATGAGGGATACGGTCCCTGCGGTGTGGCTGTCATCGTGGAGGCCCTGACCGACAACCGTCAGCGGACTGCACCGGAAGTGCGTCATTACTTCGACAAGTACGGCGGGAACCTGGGCGCCACCGGCTGCGTGTCCTGGTCCTTTGACCGGAAGGGCGTTATTATCATTGACAACGAGGACGGCGATCTGGACGAAGATACCGTCATGATGGACGCACTGGACTGCGGCGCAGCAGACTTTGTGCCGGAAGAGGGCTGCTTCACGGTGTATACTGAGCCCGATGAATGCGGTAAGGTAGCCACTGCTCTGGAAGAGAAGGGCTATGTGTTTGCTTCCGCTCAGGTGGAAATGGTGCCCCAGAACTATGTGAAGCTGACCAACGATGGCGATATCAAGAACATGGAAAAGCTCATTGATATGCTGGAGGACAACGACGACGTCCAGAACGTGTATCACAACTGGGATCAGGACTGATTCCTTAAAGATGTAAGAAAAGCCTCGGAAAAGGTGGAAAAGACCTTCTTCCGGGGCTTTTTTGTTCCTGTTATGATAGACATGAAGCTGTGTGTTATGACATACATGGGATGTGTGCAGAGTGGAGAGCGAGAAAAACAGAGCGCAGGGGATGGTTCCCTGCGCTCTGTTTTTTGTGTCAAACTGTGGTTAAGACAGAGAGAACCGTTCTCTCAGATTGGGGTCAGCCATGCGGACCACCACCGAAGCAACTTCTGCCCGGGTGATGGATGCATTGGGACGGAAGGTTCCGGCTGCATCAATGCCGGCAAAAATTCCTGCTCGATAAAGCTTGTGAATCGCTTCGTCAGAGCGATATACATCAGGAATGGAGCCATAGGGCACGGAGTTGATTTCGGGCAGAGCGTCAGCGGGCAGGGCGTTGGCGATGATGTTGGCAAACTCCTGCCGTGTGAGGGGGAGGTTGGGGTTGCTGGGGACGGAGGAGATGATGCCTTGGCTGATGGCATAATCGGTGTAAGCCTTATACCAGGGGGTGGAGGAGGGGAAGGAGCCGTTGCCGGTGAGGTAAAGCTTGCGCATCCGGGCGGCCAGGGTGATGGCCTGAATGGAAGTGATCTGATCCTGGGGGGCGAATTTTCTGCCATCCATGCCGTTCATCAGGCCGTACTCATAGGAAGCCACCACGTTGTCGTAGTACCAGGCTGTTTTAGGAACGTCAATATATTCATTTTGATAGGTATTTTGCTTTTTGAACCCAACACCGCTGGATGCCCACCGGGCGGTCAGGGTGTGTCCGTCGGACCCGGCAGAGGTCTCGTAGTTGACCATCTTACCATCCTTGGTATACCAGCCCAGGAAAGCGGCCCCGGACTTGGTGGGGGTGGGCAGGTTGTAGATGGAGTTGGCCTTTACGAATTGGGAGGTGGGAGAGACTGCGCCTCCCGCCGGGTCATAGGTAATGGTCAGATACCCAGATTTCACGGTGAAATACTGGTATTCCGAGTTGCTGTAAGCGTAGTTGTTGTTGGCGTTGGTGGACTGCACTTTCAGGCGGTACTGTCCGGGGGGCAGGGGATCGACGGTAAAGGGGGAGTTGGTGTAGAAGTAGTACCGGTAGTTATCCTTCCAGGTACCGTTTGCCTGCTTCATGTCCACGTAGACGTTGTAGTGGGTGGTATTATTGGTCTTCCCCCAGGAGACAGAGATGGGGTCGTGGTCGCCAAAAGTATCAGCAATGGGAGAGACCACAGGAGTGCCGGGTTTCCCGGTTTGCCCCAGGATGGTGTCCTTGCCGGCGAGGTCTGCCTTAAAGTAAATCAGGCCGCCGATGGTGCCGTTGTACTCGGAGAGGAGCTTTTTGGAAGCGTAACCAGGGTCATAGAGCAGAGCATCTCCGTCGGTGGTTTTGGCGATGGGAACGAAGTGACCGCTGTTCTTGACCCGGGCTATCACGTAGTAGCCGCTGGCCAGGAGGTCGTTGATCTGCGCCACCACGTTGTCCAGAGGTGTGGAGACGGGGAAGAAGGTCTGGTTGACGAAGTAGAAGCGGGGGGAGGAGTACTTTGTGATAAGGCCAAAGGAGAGCAGAGCGTCCTTGGACCGGTCAGAGCTGTGGCTGATGTATCCCTTGGAATCCAGCCAGTCACGGTAGACACCGGGGTTGAGATCGGCCGGGTCATAGGCCTTGGAATGGCACATGAGGATGGCGATGGAGGTCACCAGACATCCGGAGCCTGCCATGGTGTGCAGGTCGCCCAGGGGGGTGTCTCCCCAGGCGGAATCCCCCTGCCGCCAGGTGGTGTAGTCTGTGCTGTATGGTTTTCCGTTATAGTAGGCGGTTCCGGCGGCGAGAGCGACCGGAGCAGGGGTGACAGTAAGCAGCATAAGGAGTGCCAACAGGCAGGAAAACAATCTCTTTTGTTTCATGAAAGGGTACCTCTTTAACTGGAAATACAAAATCAAACAAACTCTTCTCTATTATTACATAAATTAACTACAAAATCCAGAGGAAAAAGAAGATTGGAAGAAACTGGATCCAAAAGGCTGGAAAAGCGCAGCTGCCCCTCTGACGGGAAAAACCCCGTGGCGCCCATCATGGGTGCCACGGGGTTAGAACGCAGAAAGAAAAGAGTTACTTCAGGTTGAAGAAGGCGTCCTTGCCGAGGTACTGGGCCACCTCGTCCAGTTCTTCTTCGATCCGCAGCAGCTGGTTGTACTTTGCCACGCGGTCCGTGCGGCTGGGGGCGCCGGTTTTGATCTGGCCGGCGTTCACAGCCACCACCAGGTCAGCAATGGTAGTGTCTTCGGTTTCGCCGGAGCGGTGGGAGATCACGGTGGTGTAACCGGCCCGGTTGGCCATCTGGATGGTGTTCAGGGTCTCGGTCAGAGTGCCGATCTGGTTGACCTTAATGAGAACGGCGTTGCAAACCTTCTTTTCGATACCCATGGCCACCCGTTCCACATTGGTGACGAAGAGGTCGTCGCCCACCAGCTGGACCTTGCTGCCCAGAGCCTTGGTGAGCATGGCCCAGCCTTCCCAGTCGTTTTCGCCCATGCCATCCTCGATGGAGATGATGGGGTACTTGTTGACGAAGTTCTTCCACATATTGACCATCTGCTGGCGGGTCATGACCTTCTTGGCTTTGGGCAGGAAGTAGTCGCCAGTGTCCTCCCGATACCAGTCGGACACAGCGCCGTCCATGGCGATCATGAAATCGTCGTAGGGCTTGTAGCCGGCTGCTTCGATGGCGGCCACAATGGCCTTCAGTGCGGCCTCGTCGTTTTTCAGGTTGGGAGCGTAGCCGCCTTCGTCACCCACACCGGCAGCGGGGAAGCCCATGTTCTTCAGAACGGTCTTGAGGGCATGGAAGACCTCCGCACACATCCGCAGGGCCTGCTTCCAGGAGGAAGCGCCCACAGGCATGACCATGAACTCCTGGATGTCCACGTTGTTGGTGGCGTGTGCGCCGCCGTTGAGGATATTCATCATGGGCACGGGCAGGGTCTTGGCATTGATGCCGCCCAGATAGGAGTAGAGAGGAATGGCCAGGCTTTCGCTGGCAGCTTTTGCACAGGCCAGGGAGGCGCCGAGAATGGCGTTGGCGCCCAGACGGCTCTTGTTGGGGGTGCCGTCCAGCTCGATGAGAAGCTTGTCGATGTAAGTCTGATCCAGTACGTTCAGGCCGATGAGGGCATCTGCGATCTCGGTGTTAACATGTTCTACCGCCTGATCAACACCTTTTCCGTTGTAGCGGGACTGGTCGCCGTCCCGAAGCTCACAGGCTTCGTAAACGCCGGTGGAGGCGCCGGAGGGGACTGCAGCCCGGCCCACGGTGCCGTCATCCAGATAAACTTCCGCTTCTACGGTAGGGTTGCCTCTGGAGTCTAAGATCTCCCGGCCAAGGACATCAACAATTTCAATCATCTGCTTCATTTCCATTACTCCTTTTGCTGCGTATTTCCCAAAACCGAGGGGCAGAGCTCGGTCAATTGATGATAAGGGTTTTCCCGTCCATTTCCTCCGGCTGGTTGAGCCCCATGAGGTCCAGGATCGTGGGGGCGATGTCCGCCAGGCGGCCGTCCCGCAGACGGACGTCCGCACCGACGATGCAGAAGGGGACGGGGTTGGTGGTGTGGGCGGTGAAGGGAGCCCCGTTGGGGTCCAGCATTTGCTCCGCGTTGCCGTGGTCGGCGGTGATGATGGCGACGCCCCCCAGGTCGGTGGTGGCGTTCACCACCCGCCCCACACAGGTGTCCACCGTCTCTACCGCCTTGACCGTAGCGTCAAACACACCGGTGTGTCCCACCATGTCACAGTTGGCAAAGTTTAAGATGATCATGTCATACTTTCCGCTGTTGATCTGGCGGATGACTGCCTCTGTAACGGCATATGCGCTCATCTCAGGCTTGAGATCGTAGGTGGGGACTTTCGGAGAGGGGATCAGGACCCTGGCTTCTCCGGGGAAGGTAGCCTCCTGACCGCCGTTAAAGAAGAAGGTGACGTGGGCGTACTTTTCCGTTTCCGCGATGCGCAGCTGGGTCAGTCCCAGCTGGCTGAGGAACCCGCCGAAAATATTTTTCAGCTTTTCATGGGGGAAGGCCACGGTGACATTGGGCAGAGAGGCGTCGTACTCGGTGGTGCAGACGAAGTGGACGGGGAAGTAGCCCCGTTTTCTCACCAGTTTTCCAAAGGCGGGGTCGGTCAGGCTGCGGGTGATCTCTCTGGCCCGGTCAGGGCGGAAGTTATAGAAGATCACTGCGTCGCCGGCTTTGATGTTGGCGCCTTTGGTGCAGACCACAGGTTCCATGAATTCGTCGGTGATCCCGGCGTCGTAAGAGGCCTGGATGGCCTGGATGGGGTCCTCGGCAAAGGGAGCGTCGCCGCAGACCATGGCGTTGTAGGCTCTCTGGAGGCGTTCCCAGCGGCTGTCCCGGTCCATGGCGTAGTAACGCCCCATAACGTCGGCGATCTTCCCGATGCCCAGCTTCTGGATTTCTTCTTGGAGCTGCAGGACGAAGCCCTTGCCGGAGGTGGGGGAGACGTCCCGGCCGTCCAGAAAGACGTGAATATAGAGCTGTTCCAGATCATGGCGTCTGGCCAGCTCCATCAGGGCGAAGAGATGGGAGATATGGCTGTGCACACCTCCGTCGGACAGCAGGCCCATCAGATGGAGCGCGCCGCCGGAGGCCTTGCAGGCGCGAATGGCGTCCAGATAGGCGGGATTTTCGAAAAAGGAACCGTCGTCAATGGCGCGGCTGATCTTGGGAAGATCCTGAAAGACCACCCGGCCGGCACCGATGTTGGTGTGGCCCACTTCGCTGTTGCCCATCTGGCCGTCAGGCAGCCCAACGTCCAGGCCGGAGGCCTCCAGCTGGCAGAACGGATACTGGGTAAAGAGATAGTCCAGCTGCGGGGTATCTGCGGCCTGAACGGCGTTGCCTGGGGAGGGGTCTCCC
Source organism: Evtepia sp. (assembly GCF_034090835.1). Lineage (GTDB taxonomy): Bacteria > Bacillota > Clostridia > Oscillospirales > Oscillospiraceae > Evtepia. The sequence continues at coordinate 31,114 of NZ_JAXDRS010000024.1, read as the reverse complement.
AGGGCAAAGCCGTCCATGATAATAAGAGTAGTAGGAGTTTTCATACAATCGTTCCCTTTTGGGGCAGCGGGAAAGGTGCTGCCCTTCCGTTAGTCCTGGTTGGCGATATGAATGATGTCCAGGAAGCGGTCCGGGTCCAGGGAGGCGGTGCCGATCAGGCCGCCGTCTACGTCTTCCTGGGCCAGGAGCGCTTCTGCGTTGTTCTCATTCATGGAACCGCCGTATTGGATGGTGGTGGAGCGGGCGATTCTGGCGCCATAAAGCTTGCGCAGGATACCCCGAATGGCGGAGCAGACCTGTCCGGCCTGCTCGGGTGTGGCTGTGTTGCCGGTGCCGATGGCCCAGATGGGCTCATAGGCGATGATGACCCGGCGCATTTCCTCCGGGGTGATCCCGGCCAGGGCGGCCTTGAGCTGGTAGGCGATGAATTCTTCGGTCACGTCCAGTTCCCGCTGCTGCAGGTCTTCACCCACGCAGAGGATCGGACGCAGGCCGGCGCGCAGCGCGGCGCGGAGTTTTTGGTTCACGATCATGTCGGTTTCCCCGAACATGCAGCGGCGTTCACTGTGGCCGATGATCACGTATTTCACATCCAGATCGGCCAGCATGGAGGCAGAGACCTCGCCGGTGAAGGGGCCGCACTCCTCCCAGTGGAGGTTTTGTGCGCCCACAGCGATCCGGCTGTCCTTCAGGAGTTTGACCGCCAGGGGAATGTCCACATAGGGGACGCAAAGGACGATGCTGCACCGTTTGGCCCTGGGAAGGGAACTCTTGAGATGCTCCGCAAACAGCTTGGCCTCTGCCGGGGTTTTATGCATTTTCCAGTTTGCGGCGATGACGGTTTTCCGGTATTTTCTGTTCATGAGTGCAAAGGCTCCTTCTTGCCGGGCTTACTTATCTGCCAGGCAGGCGATGCCAGGGAGAGCGAGGCCTTCCAGGAACTCCAGGGAGGCGCCGCCGCCGGTGGAGATATGGGAGATCTGATCGGCAAACCCGGTCTGCTCCAGTGCAGAGACGGAGTCACCGCCGCCCACGATGGTGACGGCGTCCTTCAGCTGGGACAGAGACTTTGCGATGGCCTTGGTGCCCACAGCAAAGGCGGGGAACTCAAAGACTCCCATGGGGCCGTTCCAGATAACGGTGCCGGCGTTTTCGATGGCCTTCTGGAAGAGCTGGATGGTTTCGGGGCCGATGTCCATTCCCATGCGGTCATCGGGAATGTCCTGGGAGGATACCACTTCCGCAGGTGCATCGGCAGAAAACTCGGGGGTCACCACGTTGTCCACAGGGAGCAGAAGGTCTACGCCCAGTTCCTTTGCCTTCTGGATCATCTCCCGGGCGTATTCCACGTGGGATTCGTCCAGAAGGGAGGTCCCGATCTTACCGCCCTGGGCGGCCTGGAAGGTATAGGACATGCCGCCGCCAATGATGATGGCGTCGGCCTTTTGCAGCAGGTTGTTGATAACGCCGATCTTGTCAGAGACCTTGGCGCCGCCCAGAATGGCCACCAGAGGACGCTTGGGGTTGTCAAGGGCGCCGCCCATGAAGCGCAGCTCCTTTTCTACCAGAAGACCGGCCACAGAGGGCAGGTAGTGGGACACGCCTTCTGTGGAGGCGTGGGCCCGGTGGGCAGCACCGAACGCATCAAAGACGAAAATGTCAGCCAGAGAAGCCAGTTCTTTGGAAAATTCGGGGTCGTTCTTTTCTTCTTCCAGACGGAAACGAAGGTTTTCGACCAGAACGACCTGGCCGGGCTGGAGATTTCTGCACTTCTCCTTGGTGTCGGGGCCCAATACGTCCTGGGTCAGAGGAACAGGGATGCCCAGCAGCTTTTCCAAGTGATCCCGGGCAGAGAAGAGGGAGAGCTCCGGCTTCCACTCGCCGTGGGGACGGCCCATGTGGGACAGAAGGATCACAGCGGCATTGTGCTCCAGAAGATAGCGGATGGTGGGCAGTGTGGCCACGATCCGGGTATCATCATGGATGACGCCGGTTTTCTTATCATGAGGAACGTTAAAGTCACAGCGCAGGAGAATCTTCTTTCCGGACACATCAATGTCCCGAATGGTCTTCTTGTTATAATTCATACGAAAAAAAGCCCCTTCTTTTCATTTGTTGTGTGTGGCGGCAGCAAGAGTTGCCGGATCCATTTCTCCTTCCCCCTTCAAATGAGGGAAATCCAGCTGGCGAAGCGCCTCGTACGTTAAAATTGCAACGGAGTTGGCCAGATTCAGGCTGCGGGCATCCGGCCGCATGGGGATGCGGATGCAGCGTTGGGCGTGGGCTTCCCGAAACCAGGCGGGCAGACCGGCGGTCTCTTTTCCAAAGAAGAGCCAGCAGTCGTCCCGGAATTGGGCATGGGTGTAGTCCTGGGGCGCCTTGGTGGTCGCCAGCCAGAGATCGGAGATCTCATGGGTCTCAAAGAGATCATCCAGGCTGTCGTAGACGTGCACATCCACCATGGGCCAGTAATCCAGACCGGCCCGTTTGACGGCCTTGTCGCTGATATCAAAGCCCAGAGGACGGATCAGGTGCAGACGGCTGCGGGTCGCGGCGCAGGTGCGGGCGATATTTCCAGTATTCATGGGGATTTCCGGCTCCACAAGAACGATATTCAGCATAGGACCCTCGCCTCACTCTGGTAAACTGTCGTTATTATACAGGGTGCATTTTACTGCAAGACGGGAAAAAATTCAATAAAAAAGCGAGATGAACCCTCAAAAAGACAAAAATTAAGCGGTTTCATCAAAAAAAGATGGGGATTTTTGGGGATTTCAGATGGTCCCACAAAGAGGCGAGGAGAAAAAATGCAAGAATCCCATCTTTTTTGGCGAAATGACAGGCGGGAAACGAGGGGCATCTAAGGCTGCTGGTTGGTCCGTTTTTTTGCCGATAAAGCCTTGGTTTTGCGCCTTTTGGGATTGGGGCCGGAGGAAGGGGAGAAACAGAGGTGGGCAGCGCCGGCTTGTCTTGCAAGGGAACCTGCTTGCAGCGCGCTTCACTGCGCCACTATGGCACCGGATAAAACAGACTACCCGCCGCGGGTAGGGAAGAGGAAAACGATTTGTGTTACCCTTATAAAAACAATATGTCCCATCATACCGAGATGGCGGCCCGGGCCCGGCGTGGTCCGGCTGCGCAGCAGGCTTGCGGGCGTGATCAGCGGCCCAAGGCGCAGCAAGGGAGAACCAGCCTGACGCTGTCAGAAATAGAATGGAGGAGTCATAATGAAGAAATCCGGTGTGGTACTGATCGCAATTGGTCTGCTCATGTCTGTTTTGCCCATCAAAGCCATAGTTTCTGTCCCGGAATCCAGTGAACAGCTCAGAAACGCAGTCACGGTCCAGGATGGTAAGGTCGATCCTGCAAACGAAGGGAAGCTTGTGGTGGTTTCGGGTGTTTTGGAGCCCAGCGAACCGCTCCGAGATGAGCTGACCGGGGTCACCCTTCCCGGTGTGATCGCAAACCGAAAGGTTTGGACGTATCAGCACGTGAGTGACCAGGACAATGAACGGGTCTGGGAGTGGAGTGCGGAGGAAAACGAGTATACCAAAGACGGAGGCTTGGTGACCAATTCCGAGAATTTGGTCTCGACGATCCTGGTTGCCCCCACGACGCTGGGCGAATTTCGATTGGAAGAGAAACTGCTGTTCCCCATTCAGAAATCGAGTGAATTTACAGACTATGACGAGGCAAGCCTGAAACCGGGCTGGAACCTGTATTCTGGTGGTCAGGAAAGCAAATTTTGCCTGTCGAAAGAGACATACCTGCCATGGAAAACCACGGGAGGCTACATCAACTGGGCTGAAGGCGAACAAAAATTGGCCTACTATATCACTTCGTCCGATGATCCGATGGAGTATACGATCGTCGGGATCCAAAAGGGAGATACCCTTGTGAAAGCAGAGAACATCGACAGCATATCGACCTTCGAGGGTCTCATGACGGCAGAGGAATTTGCCGGGGAACATAAAAAGTCGGGCATCGCCGCCTCGCTTTTCGCCGCGTCGTTCGGCGTGGTGCTGATCGTAGTTGGCGTCGTGAAATGTATATCTGGAGGGAGAAAGGATGAAGAAAAGAGCCGGTAACGTGGTAGGCGGAGGATCCTACATCTCCCGTGCTGTGTTTGAAAAGCTGGCCCGCAGAAAAAATATGCAGATGGGGATCGGCGGCTTTTTTATGGCGTTTTACCTGTTCGGGATCGTTATGGGGCTGGTAGGAGACGACCAGGATCTGCGGGATGGCCTTGTCAGCAGTATCGTCATATTCGCGCTCTTCACCCTGCTGTTTGTACTGGGGGCAAGAAACGCAAAAAAAATTGGCCTCGTGAACCGCTACAACCAGATCTTTATGTGCGATGCCGACGGCACGGTCACCATGGAGGAACTGGCCAGACAGGTGGGAAAGCCGCCTGAGAAAGTGATCTCCGAGCTGGAATGGTTGTTTCAGAAAGGGGTGTTCTGCGACTGCACGCTGCAAAAAGAGGGGAGGCCCGGTGTGATCCTCTCGGGCAGAGCGGACAGCAAAACGAGCTTTGTCAACGTTGTGTGCGAACAGTGCAACGGCACGACCAGGCTCCGTGCAGGAACCTATGGCAAGTGCGAGTACTGCGGCAGCCCGATCTCAAGCCGGAAGATCAACGGATGAATGCTGCCCAAAGGTGGGACCGTATCCTATCAGACCCTCAAGAGAGATCCAGTCAGCCGTTCACAGGTGGGAGTCCGCCTGTGAACGGCTGATTGCATTTTTGGGCAGGAACAGGACAGGGAACGGAGCCCCTGCTTTTTCTGACCGGTTCAGGAAAATCCCCGGCAATGTACCTTGAGAAAACGAGGACGATGTGCTATCATTATCCTGTATTGGTATGTCCCCATAACCACCGATTCCCTGGGTCAGGCTGTTCGGCAGGTGGAAAGAAACTGGGTTTCCGAAATGGCGTGATGACCAGAGCGCCACACCCGAACCCTTTGAAAATACAAGAAATAGTAAGGAGATAGAACGAAGTATGAAATTAGGTATCGTGGGTTTGCCCAACGTGGGTAAAAGTACATTGTTTAACGCCATCACCAACGCAGGGGCTGAGTCTGCCAACTATCCCTTCTGCACCATCGATCCCAACGTGGGCATGGTGACTGTGCCGGATGCCCGTCTGGACCGGCTGGCAGAGATCTATCAGCCCAAGAAAAAGACGCCTGCGGTCATTGAGTTCGTGGACATCGCCGGTCTGGTGAAGGGGGCCTCCAAGGGCGAGGGTCTGGGCAACAAGTTCCTGGCCAACATCCGGGAGACCGATGCCATCGTCCACGTGGTGCGCTGTTTCGACAATGAGAATATCATCCACGTGGAAGGCAGCTGCGACCCTGCCCGGGACATTGACATCATCGACCTGGAGCTGGTCATGGCCGATATGGAGATGGTGGAGCGCCGGATCGAGAAGGATACCAAGGCCGCCAAAGGCGACAAAAAGTTCCTCCACTCTGCTGAGGTGTTTAAGGGCCTTCTGGCCTGGCTGAACGACGGCAAATCGGCTCGGAGCTATCCCTGCGACGAAGAGGAGAAGGAGATCCTGGAGACTGCCGATCTGCTCACCCTGAAGCCGGTGATCTTTGCGGCCAACATGGACGAGGATGGATTTAAAAACCACGACGGCAACCCCTATTATGAGGCCGTGGTCAAGGCTGCTCAGCAGGAAAACGCCCAGGTGATCCCCATCTGCGCCAACGTGGAGGCAGACATTGCCGCCATGGACCCGGAAGACCGGGCCATGTTCCTGGAAGACCTGGGAGTGGAGCAGTCCGGTCTGGACCGGCTCATCCAGGCCAGCTATACGCTGCTGGGCCTCATCTCCTATCTCACCTGCGGCGAGGATGAGTGCCGGGCCTGGACCATTACCCGGGGGACCAAGGCACCCAAGGCAGCTGGTAAGATCCACACCGACTTCGAGCGGGGCTTTATCCGGGCTGAGGTGGTGTCCTTTGCTGATCTGGACGCCTGCGACGGCTCCATGACCGCAGCCAAGGAGAAGGGCCTGGTTCGGTCCGAAGGCAAGGAATATGTGATGCAGGACGGCGACGTGGTCCTGTTCCGGTTCAATGTCTGAGCAGAAAACCGTTTTGATCACCGGAGGTTCCCGGGGCATTGGAGCGGAGACAGCTCGACTCTTTGGAGAGAATGGCTGGGCGGTGGGGATCACCTGCCGCCGCAGCCCGGAGCGGGGGAAGGCCCTGGTGCAGGAACTGACCGCTGCGGGGGTTCGTGCCAAGCTGTATTCCTGCGACGTGGCGGACAGAGCCCAGGTGGACCGGATGGTGGAGGAGTTCCTGCGGGACTTTGGCCAGCTGGATGCGCTGGTGTGCAGCGCCGGGATCGCCCGGCAGGAGCTCTTTACGGATATCACCCAGGAGAGCTGGCGGGAGATGATGGGCGTCAATTTGGATGGCGTGTTTCACTGCTGCCAGGCAGTCCTCCCCCACATGATCCACCGGAAAGCGGGACGCATCATCACCTTGTCCTCCATGTGGGGGCAGGTGGGGGCCTCCTGTGAGGTGGCATACTCTGCGGCGAAAGCCGGGGTCATCGGCCTCACCCGAGGCTTGGCCAAGGAACTGGGGCCGTCAGGGATCACCGTGAACTGTGTGGCGCCGGGGGTTATCGCAACCGAGATGAACCAAAACCTTTCTCCGGAGAGTATGCAGAGCCTGGCGGAAGAAACCCCTTTGGAGCGGCTGGGAACGCCGCGGGAAGTGGCGCAAACCATCTGGTTTCTGGCCTCAGAGGGGGGGAGTTTCTTTACCGGGCAGGTCCTGGCTCCCAACGGAGGCTATATCATTGGATAAAAAAGACCGGTCGTTTTCATAGACGACCGGTCTTTTGGTGGGGATCGACAGGCGCTGCCCCTCTTTTTTCGGTTTGTTCATAATTTCCACTGGAAAGATCGAGGGGAAGAGCGTATGATAGAACTATAGAAGATGGGAGGCGGTAGTATGGCCAATTACAATGCCCATACCTACTTTGGAATGCGCGTGCTGGAGAAGCTGCCCCCAGATTTGAAAAACCTTTGCGCGGGAGATCTTCCGGTGTTCCGCATGGGCCTGTATGGCCCGGATCCACTGATCCTTTCCTTCCGGACCAAAAAGACGTCGGACCGGCTGCATAAGTTCTGGCGGGCGGAGACCCTGCCGGAGCTGAAGAAGGCCATTTGCGCCGGGGACCAGACCATGCGCAGTTTTGCGGCGGGTTACATGCTCCATCAGATGCTGGACGACGTGGTTCATCCCCGGATCTATTCCTGGATGGAGGATGGGTCCTCTCATTTCCGTCTGGAGATGGCCCTGGATAAGCTGATTTTACAGGAGCGGCAGTATATCCCGCCCCGTCTGGTGACAGATGGAAAGTGGCGCACCGCCCAGGCGGCAGCCACGATCATCCAACCTGTGAGCGAAAACCAATACCTGTCCGGCCTGTGGCGGATGGCCATGCTGGTCAATCACTTCTGCCTGCGGGGCGAAGGTGTGCCGGCCAAGGTCAGAGAGTGGGAGCGGTTCCAGGCGCTCCAGCTGCGGGATCAGCTAGAGGCAGGGGTCTCTTCCGCTGTGCGGGAGTTGTCAGACATTCTGTCCTACGTTACCTCCCCAGGAAAGGAATTCAGGTTCAAAGACGAGCGCAGACCCCAGTTGATCGTGGGGAGAGCACACGCATGAAACGAAAAAAAGAAAGGGTATGACCGGCCGGTCATGCCCTTTCTTTTTGACAGGAAAGAGAGAGGGATGACTCTGGGGAGGAATCCGGCTGAAACTCGGTCATATCGTCCCAGTACCGCTTGGGCATATGGGTACGCCGCAAGTTGGGGTTATAGCGCGCGGGAATGGCGACGGTATGGTAGAACTGTTTCCAGAGAGCGCGGCAGGTGGCCTCCGCCTGGTCGGGTTTGTCCAGTTCCAGGTGGTCTACCGGGCGGATCTTCCACTTGCGGTCGGCGTAAAAGAGGGCTTCCCGATGGGTTTTGTCGTGGAGGAGGAAGGCCTCCTCCGGCAGACGCTGGCAGAAATGAGGGCGGAGGAGAGGGAGGACCCGGTTTTTGGGGGTGATCTGCCCCACCAAAACCCCGCCGTAGTCGGAGAAACGGACGAATCCCTTGAACTGATGGGCCTCGTGGATCAGGTGACGGATGGCCCGGGTGAGCACCAGCACCCGGTCATCGGTGAGGTCCTGGGGCAGCGCCCCCAGAAAGCCCAGGTAGATGAGATCAAAAAGGTGTCGTTCCTTCTGGGGCAGACAGGTGAGAAAGCCGTAGGTGACCAGACGCTGGAAAGCGTGGGAGACCCTGGTGTCCAGGGCCTGGTACACCGCTTTGGCTGCGCTGGGATCGGAAGGGATCTCTCGCAGAGGATAGAGGGAGAGCTGGCTGCTTCTGGGGGGAAGAAAATAGACAGGGTATTCCTTCCGGCGGAAACTCTCCGCCACGCAGGAGAGGAAACCGGTGAAGGAACCGTCGTATACCATAGCGCATTGGGGCCAGGTGGGCATGAGGAGACCTCCTTTCAGGAAGGGAAGAGGGAGAGCTGTTGGTAATGGGGAGCCAGGGCAGGAGCCTCCAGGGCGGTGAGGGCTTGCAGAATGCTGGCCGGTTTCACCCGCAGAGCGGGCGTCATTTTTCCGCTGCATGTGATAAAGTACTGGGCCCGTTTCAGGACCACCCCCAGCTTTTTCAGAGCCTCGTGGTCCAGCGCCCGCCACTTGCGGGCAGTTACGATGCGCCGTGCGCTGACCGGGCCGATTCCAGGTACCCGAAGGAGGGTGCGGTAGTCCGCGGTGTTGACTTCGATGGGAAAGCAGTCCAGATGGTTCATGGCCCAGTTGCACTTGGGGTCCAAAAGGGGGTTGAGAGCAGGGGCGTCGGGAGAGAGGATCTCATCCGCCTGGAAGTGGTAAAAGCGAAGCAGCCAGTCAGACTGATAGAGTCGATGCTCCCGGAGCAGGGGAGGCTGGAAGGTCTGGGGGGAGGGGAGCAGCGGGTTTTCCGTTACAGGGATGTAGGCGGAGAAGAACACCCGTTTCAAGTTGTATTTCTGGTACATCCCCTCGGACAGCTTTAAAATTTGATAGTCGGTTTCCTCTGTGGCCCCGATGATCATTTGGGTGGACTGTCCGGCGGGAGAAAAGGTGGGAGCAGAGCGGAATTTTTTCCGGTCTTCTTCCGCTTCCAGGATCCCTTCCCGGATCTGGGCCATGGGGCGGAAAATGTCCTCCTTCTTTTTATCCGGGGCCAGCAGAGCCAGGCTTTGGGAAGAGGGCAGCTCGATGTTCACCGAGAGGCGGTCAGCCAGGCGGCCCAGCTGGGCGGTGAGGGCAGGGTCCGCGCCGGGGATGGCCTTTGCGTGGATATAGCCGGTGAACCCGTAGTCATTTCGCAGAAGAGAGAGGGTCTTTATCATCCGCTCTGTGGTGTCGTCCGGACTCTTGGCCACAGCGGAGCTGAGGAATAGCCCTTCGATATAGTTGCGCCGGTAGAAGGCCAGGGTGAGGTCGGCCAGTTCGCGGGGGGTGAACATGGCCCGAGGAATATCGTTGGAGGAGCGGTTGACGCAGTACTGGCAGTCATAGCAGCAGATGTTGGTGAGCAGCACCTTCAGCAGAGAGATACAGCGCCCGTCCGCAGAAAAGGAATGACAGCATCCTGCGGGCATGGTCTTTCCCAGCTGTCCCCCTCCCCGGCGGGCGCCGCTGGAGGTACAGGCGGCGTCATACTTGGCGGCGTCGGTGAGGATGGTGAGTTTTTCTTCTGTGGTCATGATCCCACCTCTTTTGGAAATCGAACAAATGTACTAATGAAAGTATAAGAGATGGGAGGGGGACAAAAAAAGCCGCCGGAGGAAACTTCCTCCGGCGGCAGTCGCCTTTTTCGGACAGAACAGTGGGTCAGGCCTTGGGGAACCCTTCGGGGATCTCGTGCTTGACGCAGCGGCGGCCTTCCTTGGTCCAGATGTTGCCCAGACACTTGGTGCAGCCGATGCAGAGGGACTCCTCTCCCTTCTCCAGGTACTGATAGAAGTCGGGCTGGCAGATGAAGGGACGGGAGGCGGCCACAAAGTCGAGGCCGGCGTCCAGGATCTGGTCAGCGCCCTCTACGCTGCGCACGCCGCCCACCAGGATGAGGGGGATGGTGACCTCTTTGCGGATGGCGCCAGCACGCTCCAGATAGAAGGTGGGAACCTTCTTCTTGCCCAGGGGGAGCCAGTTGTAGCCGGACAGCTCAATGGCGTCTGCGCCCAGAGCCTGGAACTGACGGCAGAAATAGAGGATGTCCTCTGCGTAAGCGGCGTCAGCCTCGCCAGCGCAGTTGGTGTTCACCTTCACCAGGACGGGGAAGTCCTTGCCCACGGCCTCGCGAATGGCGGAGAGACATTGGCCGGGGAAGCGGAAGCGGTTTTCTGCGCTGCCGCCGAACTCGTCGGTGCGCAGGTTGGTGTTGGGGTCCAGGAACTGGCTGAGAAGATAGCCGTGTGCGCAGTGGAGCTGCACACCATCAAAGCCCATTTCCTTGGCGGCCAGAGCAGCGTCCACGAAGTCGGCGCGGATCTTATCCATGTCGGCGGTGGTCATCTCGGTGGTCATCATGTCGTTGGGGGCCTTCATATCGCCGGAGGGAGCCAGCAGCTTGCCGCCTGCCACGTGTTTCTCGGACATGAAGACGTTCATGCCGGCGTGCATGATCTGGAGGATCAGGCGGCCGCCTGCGGCATGGACAGCGTCCAGCACTTCCTTCTGGCTGGCCCGCTGCTCGGGGGTGGCGAAGCCCACCTGGATGCCGGTGGAGCGGGCCTCGGGGGAGATATAGCTGTAAGCGGTGATGATAGCGCCCACGCCGCTGGCGGCGATATCCCGGTAGAGGGCAACCTGCTCGGGAGCGCAGGTACCGTCACGCTTGCCGAAGGGGTCCTGGGTGGCGGAGCGGATGAGACGGTTGGGCAGGGTGAGGGTGCCGATCTGACCGGCAGAGAAGAGTTTCGATGCCATGGGGGTGCAGTCTCCTTTTCATAAAATAATCGGAATTGGCAAAAAATATGGTCAATTCGACATTATAGCCAAAGCGCAGGGAAATTACAAGAGGCGGAAGGGGCGGAAATTTGGATTGACAGAGTAGGGCGGTAGGATATAATGGATGGAGCGACTTTATGCAGAAAGAGAGGAAATGGTGCCGTGGAACGGAAGAGAAAACTGGGGCTGGCCACTGTGCTGGGGTCGTACGTGCTGTGGGGCACGCTGACGATTTTCTGGAACCTGCTGGGTCAGGTCAACCCGGTGTACATTTTGTCCCAGCGGATCATCTGGTCGATGATCCTCATCGGGATTTTCCTGCTCCTTACCCATGGGATGGGAGAGATCAAGGGAGCCTTCAAAGACCGCAGGACCCTGCGTCTGAGCTTTGTTTGCGGCGTGCTCATCACCATGAACTGGGGGGTGTACATCTACGCCGTGACCAGCGGACATGTGCTGGAGGCCAGCATGGGTTACTTTATTGAGCCGGTGCTGGTGGTGCTGGTGGGGGTCATTGCCTTTCGTGAGAGACCCAGCCGGGGCGAGACCCTGACACTGATCTTCGCCGTAGGCGGGATCTTGTATCTGCTCATCCGTACCGGCAGCATTCCTGTCCTGGCGCTGCTCATCGGTGCGCCCTTTGCTGTGTACGGCGGTGTAAAAAAGAACCTGAACCTGTCGGCGCAGGCATCCCTGTTCATGGAGACCGTGTGCGTTTTCCCCCTGGCTTTGGCCTTTTCCCTGTGGTGGGAATCCCAGGTGGGGGGCAGCGCCGGCGCTTTGCATGGGGCGTCCTTCTGGCTTCTGCCTGCCAGCGGCCTGGTGACCTCGGTGCCCCTGCTGCTGTTTAACATGGGTGTGAAGGAGATCCCCTACTATTTTTCTGGTATCCTCATGTACATCAACCCTACCTTGCAGTTTTTGGTGGGCATCCTGTACTTTGGAGAAAAGATGAATCCGGCGGAGTTTGTGGCCTTTGTGATCATCTGGGTGGGTATCTTCTTTACGCTGGCAGAGAAGGTGGCTCTCATCCGAAAGGAAAAACATGCAGAACACAGAGAACTGACAGGGGAGGATACCCCTGCGGAGACCCACTGAACCAATAAAATAATCCAATCAGAAAGGAAGGAGTCATCTCGATGCCTCCTTCCTTTTGGTTACAGATGGATGGGGACCGGGCGGTCCATGGTCAGGCGGTCCGGGGTGACTGCGCAGGTGTAGGCCATCACCTGGACCCCTGCCTGGGCGGCCTGCCGCAGTGCCTCCCCAAAGGCGGGATGGGTCCGGGTATTGGGGGCAAAGAAGTCTGCCTGCGCCATTTGAATGACGAAACAAACCGCCGCCTCGTACCCCTGGGAGAGACAGTGGGTGAGCCCATGCAGGTGTTTGATGCCCCGCTGGGTGGGAGCGTCAGGGAAGTAGACCCCGCCGTCCTCCTCCAGGGTGACCCCTTGCACCTCCACAAACCCTTTTCTTGTAGGTGTTTCCCAGTAAAAATCAAAGCGGGAGTCACCGTAACGATGCTCCGGTTGGAGGAGGGTGAGGTCCGGGAGAAAGTGTCCGGCCCGGGCCCACTCGCCAAAGACCTGGTTGGGGGCCTGGGCGTCCATATTGATGAGCCGCTCTCCCTTCTCTACAGCGATGAGGTCGTAGGGCGTTTTCCGTCCAGGCGTTGTTCCGGGGGTGAGCCAGACCCGGACGCCGGGACGCAGCAGTTCCCGGCAGCGTCCGGTGTTTTTTACGTGGACGGACACCGGTGTACCGTCCACCAGGACCTGGGCGACAAACCGGTTGGGCCGGGACACAAAGGTGGCGGGAAGAACGGAAGGATACGTCATACGGGGGACCTCCTTGGGAAATGGGTAGAAAAAAGCGGCGAGCCATGGTACACTATGGGAAATACCATGATAGCGAAGGAACGGAGATTCGTCAACCGGACCCTGAGCAGATCGAGAGAAAGAGAGGGGCAGCTATGACAGAGTACCTGCTGGCGCTGGACCAGGGAACCACCAGTTCCCGGGCGATTTTATTTTCCCGGGAGGGAGAGATCCTTTCCTCGGCGCAGATTTCTTTTTCCCAGCACTATCCCCAGCCTGGCTGGGTGGAGCACGACCCCATGGAGCTGTTGGACAGCCAGCTGCGGGAGGCAGCGGAATGTGTGGAAAAGAGCGGAGTCACGCCGGGGCAGATCGCCGGGATCGGGCTGGCAAACCAGCGGGAGACGGCGGTGGTCTGGGAACGGGACACCGGAAAACCCGTGTGCAACGCCATTGTGTGGCAGTGCCGCCGGACAGCCCCCTTCTGCTCGAAACTGGAGGCGGAGGGGTATACCCAGCTCATTCGGGAGAGAACCGGACTGCTGCCGGATGCGTATTTTTCCGGCACCAAGTACCGGTGGATCCTGGAGAACGTGCCCGGCGCCCGGCGGCGGGCAGAAAACGGGGAGCTGCTCTGCGGGACCGTGGACAGCTGGCTGCTGTGGAATCTGACCGGGGGAAAGACCCATGCATCGGATTACTCCAACTGCTCCCGTACCATGCTCTTTGACCTGCACCATCTGCGCTGGGATGAGGAACTGTGCCGGCTGATGGAAGTTCCCATGGGATGGCTGCCGGAGCCGGTAGAAAACAGCGGGCCGCTGGGCGTGGTGGCGTCCGGGGTGCCCCATCTGGAGGGGCTGGCCGGGATTCCCATCTGCGGCGCCGCCGGCGACCAGCAGGCGGCTCTGTTTGGGCAGGGCTGCTTTGTCCCGGGCCAGCTGAAGAATACCTATGGAACCGGCTGCTTTACCCTTCTGAACACAGGAGAGAAACCGGTGACCTCAAAGAATGGGCTGCTGACCTGTATTGGATGGGGCCTTGGGGGAAAGACTACCTATGTTCTGGAGGGCAGTGTGTTTAACGCAGGGTCCTCCATCCAGTGGCTGCGGGATGAGCTGGGTATCATTGACTACTCCCATGAGTGTGACATTCTGGCGGAGTCCGTGCCGGACAACGGCGGCGTCTATATGGTGTCGGCCTTTACCGGCCTGGGTGCCCCCCACTGGGATATGTATGCCCGTGGGGCTGTGCTGGGCCTGACCCGGGGGACCAATCGGGGCCATTTGTGCCGGGCGGTGCTGGAAGGAATCGCCTATCAGACCGCCGACCTGATTGCGGCCATGGAAAAGGATGCCGGACAGAAGATTCAGGGCCTGCGGGTGGACGGCGGAGCCAGCGTCAGCGACTTTATGATGCAGTACCAGGCGGACTTGCTGGGGGTGCCTGTGGAGCGGCCCAAGGTGGTGGAGACCACGGCCTGGGGCGCTGCCTGCCTGGCGGGGCTTGCTGCGGGGCTGTGGGCCTCTCCGGAAGAGATTCTCCGGGAGCAGGTCCCTGGGAAGGTGTACCAACCCCAAACCGACCGACGGGAGGAATACCAGCGGTGGCAGAAGGCTCTGGAACGGGCCAAACAGTGGGAAGAAGCATAAGCACAGCGGGAACAGGAGGAGACCATGACAGCACTGGAGCGATTTTTGCGGTATAGTTCCTTTGACACCCAGTCGGATGAAGGATCAGAGACCATCCCATCCACAGAAAAGCAGAAGGTACTGGGGGACCTGCTCTGTCGAGAACTGGAAGAGATGGGGATGGAGCGTCCCCATATGGATGAAAAAGGGTATGTCTATGCCTGGCTGCCCGCGTCTCCGGGGAAGGAGGACCTTCCCACCATTGCGCTCATCGCGCATATGGATACGGTTCCCCGTGTGCCCGGCAGGGGGGTGAAGGCCCGGGTGGTGACCTACACAGGCGGGGACCTGGTCCTGAACGAGGAGAAGGGGCTGGTGACTGCTGTGGCAGATTTCCCAGATCTGGCGCTCCACGTGGGGAAGGAACTGGTAGTGACTGACGGGACCACCCTGCTGGGGGCGGACGATAAAGCGGGGGTAGCGGAGATCCTGACCGCCATGGAAACCCTGCTGGCCCACCCGGAATGGACCCACGGCCGAGTGGCCGTGTGCCTGACCCCGGACGAAGAGATCGGCCGGGGCGCAGACTACGTGGACCTGGAGAAGCTGGGAGCGGAGTTTGGCTATACCGTGGACGGCGGCCCCTTGGGTGCGCTGGAATACGAGAACTTTAACGCTGCCTCGGGAGAGGTGACGGTGCACGGGGTGAACATCCATCCCGGCGAGGGTAAGAACAAGATGAAGAACGCCAGCCTGATCGCAGCGGAACTGATCGCTATGGTGCCCTCTGCGGAGTCTCCGGCGCATACGGAGGGGTACGAGGGCTTTTATCACCTGTCCACCATGACAGGGGACGAGAGTGAGGCCAGGCTGTCGTGGCTCATCCGGGACCATGACCGAACCTCTTTTGAGAACCGGAAGAAACGTCTTCTGGCCATTGGGGACTATCTCAACGGCGTCTATGGACCTGGGACGGTCACCGTAGAGATCGAGGACAGCTACTACAACATGAAAGAAAAGATCGCCCCCTATCCCCAGCTGCTGGACTGGGCCAGAAATGCCTTCCGCGCCGTGGGAGTAGAGCCTTGGGATCTGCCCATCCGAGGCGGGACCGACGGCGCAAAATTAAGTTTTATGGGGCTCCCCTGCCCCAATCTCTCCACCGGTGGATTCCATTTTTATGGGGTAAATGAGTATATTCCTGTAGAGTCGTTGTATAAAATGACGGATATGCTGGTGGAACTGGTGAGAGAAGTTGACAAAATGATAAAAACAGAAAAAGTTTAAAAATCCTGTTGACAAACAGCCCCTTTTTCGCTATACTAAACATCGCTCGCTGGTGATGCGGGCGAGACACGGCGGCATAGCTCAGTTGGCTAGAGCATTCGGTTCATACCCGGAGTGTCACTGGTTCAAATCCAGTTGCCGCTACCATATTTCCGCAGCCTCTGCGGAAATGCATGGCCCGTTGGTCAAGTGGTTAAGACACCGCCCTTTCACGGCGGTAACATGGGTTCGAGTCCCGTACGGGTCACCACACGGAGGCATAGCTCAGCTGGTAGAGCGCTCGCCTCACACGCGAGAGGTCACAGATTCGAGTTCTGTTGTCTCCACCAAAGACAGGAAAGCCACAGCCCTTATCTATCAAGGGTTGTGGCTTTTTCTTGTGTCCTTGTTTATATGCCCCGGTCGTTCCGTGGTCGTTATTTTCCTCCGAACTTAACCGGCAGCTTGTCCGCGATTGCGGAGCTGGCTCTTGCCTGGGCAGTCTCGAACGAGTGTGTATAGATGTTTAGCGTCGTTGAGGTTTGGGAGTGGCCGAGAGAGGCCGAAACGGTTTTGACATCTTCGCCGTTGTAGATTAGTAGGGATGCATTGAGGTGCCGGAACTGGTGGACCCCGTAGAAGGGTAGGCCCCGCTCTTTACAAAATCGCTTTAACCATTTATAAGGCCGTCCCGGGTCGATGGGGGACCCGTCAACCTTCGTGAACAGTCTCCCGGATTCATGCCATTGATCCCCAAGGGCGAGGCATTGCCGATGGCGCTCTTCTTGAAGCTGCGCCACAAGAGAGAAAACCCAGGCAGGGAGCTTTAGAGAGCGGCGGCTCTTTGCCGTTTTGGTGGGCGCAGTAAAAATACCGTCTTCTGGTGTGTATAGTGACACGCGCTTCACGCTTGCCGTTTGGTGGTCGTGGTCGAAGTCTTGAAACTCAAACCCGCACAGCTCTTCCCGGCGGAAGCCCCCGAACAGAGCCAAGGTAAAGAACACTTGCCAGGATAGAGGAGCCTCCACAAGCGCGTCTAAGAACGCTTGCGCTTCGCCTATCGTGTTCCTTTTCCTTCCCAACGTCCAGAGGGGGCAGCGTAACGGCAAGGCATGGGTTGTATTGCAGCATCCCCATGCGGATTGCATAGGCGAACACGGCGGAGATAAATGCGCGGTGGTTCTTTATGCTGGTAGGGGAAAGGCCCCTGCTTGGATGTGTTTTGTTGGCACCTGGCTTGCTTAGGCCATTCACAAACCGTTGAATGTGTCGCGGCGTGATCTTGTCCAGATATAAGTGCCCGAGCTCACCATAAATCCGCGGGGCAAGCTGCTTGTAATTGGCCTGCGTGCGCTTCCCTAATGCCGTTTCAACATGTTCCTGCATCCACTGTTGCGCGAATAGTTGGAACTTGATATGCCCGTCAGCCAATGCGGAGCCACGGCTCAGCTCATCGAACAGAACCATTTGCCGATTAAGTTCCCGCTCGACTTGCCGCGTCGACATGCCCGGATCCGGTGTCCAGGTTTTTGACTTCATGACTTGCTTTCCCTCTGGGGTGTATCCGCAGGAAGAGCGGATTCGATAAGAGTTTCCGCGTTTAGTATAGGTTGCCATGGTGAAACGCTCCTTTCGCGTTTGACACCGCGCCCCAAAGATGATATAATGATGAAGCGCAGATGCCTTGATTTACTGTCCTGGTATTTGTGTGCTTGACCGCGTAGAGGTTGCCGCCTCTGCGCGGTTTTTTCATGCTCTGATATAAATCACTCTTGCCCCTCTCCGCCCTCTGGCGGCTCTGTGGTGGCTTCTGCAGGCCTTTGGTACTTGGGTATGTCTGTTAGCTCTTCCACACGCTCCACGGCCACGCGCTGACCCGTAGGATTGAGCTTGCGAAACGGGGTTAACAACTTCTTTTCTGACGGGCTGGGTTGGGTGGTGTGTCTTTTTATGTTCTCCGCGAACTTTGCGTACACTTCATCACTTGCTTCACGGCCATAGACCCCACCACCATAATATTCCCATGTGCCTATTAGATATTCTACAGGAACTTTTAAGGCGGCGGATATTTTCTGTAATGTTTCTATTTTGGGGTTTCGCAAATTGTTTTCCCATTGCGCTAAAGTTTGTGGGGAAATACCGAGACGCGCACCGAGCTCTTTTTGCGTAACTCCGGCGTCTTTTCGTGCCTTTTTAATTCGTTCTCCAGTTGTCATTGTGACACCTCCGTGTGTAAGAATAACACTGCGCCACAAAAAAATCAAGCGAAAGACTGAATAAAAGTATTTACATTTACAAAAGACTGTGCTATTATACAGACGTTCAGTCAAATGCAAATGTTTAAGGGGGAGGTGATAAAATGAGAATTGACCGAGTACGCCTTGCGGCGGAGATGGCCCGAGGGGATTTAACTGTAAACAAATTATCCGAAAAGGCAGGTGTTTCCCGCGCCACGGTTACGGCCGTAAAGAGTGGGAAGAGTTGTTCCAGAGAGACAGCGGAGAAACTGGCCGCCGTGCTGGGGCGTGACATCGTGGAAAAGGAGGACTAAGCAATGCCAGAGCAAACTGCGCATAAGGTACCAAAGATGCGGACCGCAGAAAAGGCGCTTGCCATGATCCGGGAGGAGGACCCAGAAACCTCCGTTTCCCTGCACCAGATCAGGCGACTAATAAAAACGGGGAAAATCCCATTTACCCAGGCAGGGACAAAGAAGCTTATCAACATGGAATATCTATATCGTTATTTGGAGGAGGGAGAACAACATGACCCATGCGATTAAAATACCCGTGCGGGTGTTCCCTGTAGCCTATCTTGACCCGAACACTGGCAAGAGGGCGGATGACACCATTGTGCTGACCAAGGCGGAGCTGAATGCCGCTCAGATTGTAGGTCAAAGCTCTAAGGAGCTGATCAACCGTCTTTATAACCGGCGTGGAGCCTTGGTTGTGGATATTGGCAAGGCGGCTAAGGTAGAAATTGAAGTGGAGCTTTCTGACAAGAGCGGTTGCGTGCAAATTGAGGGGTCCGCTATGCTGTCTGGAGGTGCCGGTGTCCGTGTCTGATAATCGCTTCCGCTTGTTTGCTGAGGCATACGCCGGGAAAATGGGATTACCTATTTTCCCATGTGTGCCCAACGGCAAAGCCCCTGCCACCCCCAGAGGCTTCCATGACGCTTCCAAAGACCCGTCCAGGGTAGCCGAGTGGTGGCAGGGCGAAAGCGCCTACAACGTCGCTATAGCCACTGGAAACGGCCTCGTAGTGCTTGATGTGGATATTGACCACGAGCGGGGGAAGTATGGTGACGAGACCCTTGCGGTGCTGGAATGGTTAAATGGCCCGTTGCCTGACACTTGGATGTGCCTTACTGGCGGCGGCGGTGTACACTACTATTTCCGGTGTGATGACCCAAAGCTTACTACGGGCGTGAACTTCGCACCCGGCTTGGACTATCGCGGGGCGGGTGGTTACGTCATAGCACCGCCCAGCATCCACGAGAGCGGGCGCAGGTATGAGTGGGAGGCGGCCCATACCCCCACCAGCTTACCCCTGGCCCCGCTCCCTGACTGGCTCCACAGGCTTATGCTGGGGGTAAGAAGTCCAAGACCACAGCGCAGCAAGGGCAAACGGATGGCCCGCCGAAAATCATGGAGGGCGGACGGAATGACGCTCTGTTCAAGATGGCATCCTCCCTCCGGGCCAAGGGCTTGACCGCTGATGAGATGCTTGCCTCCATGCGGCAGTTCAATGAAAACAGGTGCATCCCCCCATTGGACGATAAGGAGGTGGTGACGATATGCCAAAGCGCGGGGAAGTACAAGCGAGGACAGCAGAACGATGGCGGAGGGCAAAGCATAAAGCCCCAGCTCATCCAGGCTGCTGTGGTGCCCTATGAACCGCCCAAGTGGACGATTGCTCCATACTTCCAGCGTGGCAAGGGCACACTTGTTCAGGGGGATCCCGGCAGCGGCAAAACGGCATTCATGTGCGCTGTGGCCGCTCACGTCTCCACGGGTAGGCCGCTGTTGGGCATCCCGGTGGAAACTCCAGGGGACATACTTATATTGTCTGTAGAGGATGATTTACCTGTTCTGCGTGGCCGGATAGAGGCTGACGGCGGTGATCTGACCAAGTGTCACTTTATGACCAACGCAGCCGGTTTGACTTTCACAGACCAAGTAGTGGAGGAGGCCATAAAAACAATCCGGGCTAAGATGGTTATTTTTGACCCCTTTCAGGCTTTTCTTGGCGCAAAGGTGGATATGTTCCGCTCGAATGAAACCCGCCCCGAGCTGGCAAAGCTTTTTGAGATGTGTGAGCGGAACGACTGCGCTTGCGTGATTATCGCACACATGAGCAAAGGAAGTGTGGGAGCTTCCCCGGTGAACCGCGCTCTTGGTTCCGTCGATATTCCCGCCTCTATGCGCAGCATCCTACAGCTGACCCAGAACCCCGAAAACGAGGACGAGCGGATCATGGTCCATGTGAAATGCTCCAACGCGCCAAAGGGACGTAGTATTGCTTACACTATAGGGGAAAAAGGGGGCGTGCAATGGACGGGGTTTAGCCCTATGACCGTTGAGGATTTGCAGATCATCACCAAGCGCAAAGAGAAGGGGATCAACTACGATACAGAACCCCTTGTACAGGTGTTCAACCAGCTTATTACTGACCGCCCCGGCGGGGGGTTCTGGAGCTATTCGGAATTGAAAAACGAGGGTGCAAAGATACTCGGGTTCCCGCCATATAGTGATTTGAACGACCTCCGCCAAAGGCTGGACAACGGCCTTGCCAAAGAACTCCAAAAGCGGGATGGGCTGATTGTGACGCATGGGGAGCGCGATAGAACAAACAGGCGTGGAATCAGAATTGAGCAGTACAAGCACCCGGAGGGGTACCAAACAAAAATATCGGATGCATAACTTCCCTATTACAAAAAAATAGTTATGTTTCGTATGCATTGTTATGCGAAGTTATGCGGCGGGTGCATAACAATGCATAACAAATAACACTTCTATGTGTGTAAGGAAGAAGTTATGCGCTAGTACCATTTGACCCCAGAGAATTTAAACCGTCCCGCTTTCACTGGGTTACCTAACCCAGTGAAAAAAGCCTTATATATCAATGGTTTGCGTTTCACTGGGTTATTTGTCTCTCTTTGACGGTGGCAACGAAAGGGGGTAGCGAAATGCGACACCCTGATGGATACCAACCAAAATACCGTAGCGAATCACGACGGAATCTAAGGTCGCGATTCACGACCTTATCCGCCAACATGAAAGGAGGCGCGACAGATGAAGAAAGACACCTACAAAGACAGCTCAGGGAAGAAGATGTTAGCTCGTGGGAGCAGGTACGGCTTTGGCCCCTTCGCTGGGAAGTCAAAGCGCCGTATCAGCGTGGACGACGTTCGCCGCGTGGCAGGTCTCCCGCCCAAGGAAGGAGGCTATAGAGAAATGACGTACTATCACACCTGCCCCCAATGCGGGGCCCACTTGGACCCAGGGGAGCGGTGCGACTGCCAGGACAAAGAAAAGGAGCTGTCCGGTGCTACCAACGCCGAACAGCTCAAAGGTGGAACAAAAGGTGACATTACCACTGTTTCATCTCCACTATACAACAAAAATGGAGGAAATGCAAGATGAAAAATGAAGAATTGATCATTGTTGATGATATTATGTCCGCAGTTACGGAAACTGAAATCTGGAATGAGATTCAGAGGACAGACCCTTGGATCACTGCTGCGAATAAAAGCCTTAATAAGTTCTTGAAGGACAATGCGCCGGCGATAGAAGACGCGGTGGAAGGGCTGGTGTATAACATGGTAAATGCATATGTGCAGAGCGCAATTCTCTATGGCATGCCGCTCAAACGATCTTGCAGTCCATCCGGGCTGACGATCAGCAGCGTAGAATTAACGAGCTTGCGGCGCTCCTGGATGACTTGAACCGGAGGCGGACATGACCATAGAAACGTTGGAGCGCCGCGTGACGGCTTTTTTAGGTAACAGCGTGCGCATTCCCACCCGGGGAGAGTTTCGGCAGCTGTGGGACCGGGCGGACGATTTAAGCAGGGCAGTGCTCACGGCTTACGCGGAATGCCCGCAGATGGCTACGGGAGAATGGGAACAGGCCGTTGTTGGATATATGCAAGAAATGGGACTTGCCAAAGCGTACTATACCTTAGAGGACCTAACGCAATAACATAGAGTGAGCCAGGCGCATTACAGTATAGGAGGTCACGGCATGAGTAAGACACGGTATAAGTGGCGCGGATATGTGGAGTGGATGATTAGACTGTACCCGGAGCGTTTGAAAGAACTTCAACGTCTTCAAGAACGGTCCCATGTGGCAAACTACGGTGGAGTGTTCCGGGGTAGTGAGATCTCCCGTCCTACGGAACGCCTTGGGATGGTCTCCCTTGGTGATACCTGCGACCGGGAAGTTGAAGCCGTCCGGCGGGCCATTGAAGCTACAAAGGGAAAGTATAATGGGGCTTTGGCGTTGAGGCTCATCGATCTTGAGTTTTGGCGGCGCTCTCACAATACGCACGGTGCTGCCGCTGCCTGCTATGTTTCGTACTCCACTGCACAGAGATTGCGCTCTGACTTTATTCTGGAAGTTGGCCGTAACTTCGGCTTGTGCGATTACACCACCGAAGCCAGAAAGTTAAAGCCTGAGTCTATGGCTGCTGTGTGCGTGTGAAATGCTTGCAAATTCGTCGTTGTTTGGTCTTTATCCGCGCAAAAGGTAACGACCAAAGAGAGAAGGAGACAAAACGAAGGACGAAAAAAGCCTATGTATATCAATGGTTTTTTCGCTTCGTGTTGAAAGGCGAGAAGCTATGTCTTTTTTTCGAGTTCTGTTGTCTCCACCATTGGTAAACACCTGAAATCGTACGATTTCAGGTGTTTTCTTTTGCCGCAGTCCAAAGGGGACTGCGGCTTTCCTTTTTCCTCTTGACAGAAGGAAAAAATATGATAATATAAGCAAGTGATTAAAATTAAACTTATGTTTACGGAGGTGGAGGGATGACCCAGAGGGAGCGGCAGATTCTTCAGTGGATTATGGAGGATCCCATGATCTCCCAGGAGGCTCTGGCCGAGCGGGCGGGGATCACCCGCTCGTCGGTGGCGGTGCACATTTCAAACCTGATGAAGAAGGGGTATATTGCCGGAAAGGGCTATGTGCTCCGGACCGGCGGTTACGTAGCGGTGGCCGGGGCGGTCAACGTGGATATTGGGGGACGCTCTCACGCCCCGCTGGTTGCTCGCGATTCCAATCCGGGGAGTGTGACCATCAGCCTTGGGGGCGTGGGGCGAAATATCGCCCACAATCTGCGTCTGCTGGGGGCGGAGGTCTCCCTGCTGACAGCGCTGGGAGAGGATGTGCACGCCGGGGAGGTGATGTCCTCCTGTGAGTCCCTGGGGATCGACCTGAGCGCTGCGCTGCGGGTGCCCGGCGGGACCACTTCCACCTATCTTTTTTTGAGTGACCAGGATGGAGACATGGCCCTGGCGGTGTCGGATATGGAGATCTACCGGCAGTTGACGCCGGCATACTTTGCCCGGCATCTGGGGGTGCTCAACGGGGCGAAGCTCATCGTGGCGGATGCCAATCTTCCGGCAGAGTCTCTGGCCTACCTGGCAGAGCATTGCCGTCCGCCCTTGTTTGTGGACCCGGTCTCCACCATCAAGGGGGAGAAACTGCGGCCCATCCTGGGGAAGATCCACACGCTGAAACCCAACCGCCTGGAGGCAGAGCTGCTGTCCGGGGTGCCCATCACGGACCGGGCCAGTTTAGAGCGGGCGGCAGCCTGTCTGCTGGACACCGGCCTCACCCGGGTGTTTATCTCTCTGGGTGAAGAGGGCGTGTTTGCTGCGGAGCAGGGACAGGCGGTTTTGGTGCCGGCCTGTCCGGCCCAGGTGCGCAACGCGACCGGGGGCGGGGACGCCTTTACCGCGGCCCTGGCCTGGTCCTGGCTGGAAGGACAAAGTCTGGAAGACAGCGCCCGTGCCGCTGTGGCAGCGGCTGCCATTGCGGTAGAAGGAGAAAAGACCATCAATCCCGTCCTGTCCCCGGAAGGGGTGCGAGGACGGATGCAGAAATAGGAGGAAAAACCATGAACCGTTATCTTGATATTAATCCCGAAGTAGCCCAGGCCCTGGCAGAAGGAAAGCCTGTGGTCGCCCTGGAGTCCACCATCATTTCCCACGGTATGCCCTATCCTCAGAACGTGGAGACAGCTTTGAAGGTTGAAGAGATCATCCGGGAGCATGGTGCCGTTCCTGCAACCATTGCTATTTTGGGCGGACGCCTGAAGGCGGGTCTGACCAAGGAAGAGATCACCTATCTGGGCCAGCAGGGCCAGAAGGTGACCAAGGCCTCCCGCCGTGACCTGGCGGTGCTGGTGGCCAAGGGCGCGGATGGCGCCACCACGGTGACCACCACCATGATGATCGCACACATGGCAGGCATCAAGATCTTTGCCACCGGCGGCATTGGCGGCGTGCATCGGGGTGCAGAGACCACCATGGATATTTCTGCTGACCTGGAAGAGCTGGCCCAGACCGACGTGATGGTAGTCTGCGCCGGGGCCAAGGCCATTCTGGACCTGAAGCTCACCCTGGAGTATCTGGAGACCCATGGTGTGCCGGTGCTGGGGTACCAGACCAAGGAACTGCCCGCCTTCTATACCCGGACCTCCGGTCTTTCTGTGGACGCCCAGATGGACACCCCGGAGGAGCTGGCGCAGGTGCTGAAGGTGCAGCATGACCTGGGTCTGAAGGGCGGTGTGCTGGTGACCAATCCCATTCCTGAGGCATACTCCATGGATCCGGAGAAGATTGGCGCAGTCATTGAGCAGGCCATTGAAGAGGCCAAGGAAAAGGGCATCCAGGGCAAGGAGACCACGCCCTTCCTGCTGGCCAAGGTCAAGGAGATCACCGGCGGCGACAGCCTGGAGGCCAACATTCAGCTGGTATTCAACAACGCCCGGCTGGCTGCCCGGACTGCGGTTGCTTACAGCCAGCTGTAAGGGGACATTGCGCGCAAACGGCGGCCTGTGGCTGGATGCGGTTCCAACGCAAAAGTTTCTCTCTTTCCCTTGCGG
This sequence comes from Evtepia sp., assembly GCF_034090835.1. Classification (GTDB taxonomy): domain Bacteria; phylum Bacillota; class Clostridia; order Oscillospirales; family Oscillospiraceae; genus Evtepia. The sequence goes on along the minus strand of NZ_JAXDRS010000024.1, from coordinate 6,252 downwards.
TGAGGAAAAAGAAGTGATATGATATTACCATCGACTTCTCAGCGAGAGGTCGTGGCTGAGGCAGCGGTGCCCGTCTTCGGATGGGGGCCGCTGTTTTTTTCTTTAGAGCGGGGATTCCTGGACACAAAAGGTGAAAAAGCGGTCCACGCTGGTTAAGGGATGGGGTTCCTTTCTCCGGGCGATATAGAAGCAGCTTTCCGTGTGGTCGTCCGAAAGAGGGAGAAGATGGATGTCCTGGCGATGGACAGGAGGGGTATCCAGCATAACGGTGATGCCAAAGCCCTGGGCCACCAGTTCCATGATAAAGTTGGCGTCTTCTACTTCGTAGGCGATGTTCCATTGGTCACGGACGGGGGCGAAAAGACGGTCCACCGGGTCCCGCTGGCCGCTGAGCCAGGAGTAGGTGACGTGGGGGTAGGGAAGGGTATCCTGTACGGAGACGGTTTTCTGTTGGGCCAGGGGATGCCCCAAGGGAACGGCAGCCACCATGCGGCGTTTTTGGATGGGGGCGTATTCCAGACTGGGGTCCTCGGTGAGTTTGGAGCAGAAGCCGATGTCTGCGGTGCCTTCCTTCACGGACTGGCAGACCTGGCTGGACATACCGGTGGAAAAGGTGAAGTCACACTCCGGGTTGGCCTCCTTGAAGCGGCGGCACAGGGTGGTGACGGTAGGGATGATCAGCAGGGGGATGGTACGCAGCCGAAGGATGCCGCCGCCCTCCCGCATGAGCTGAAAGCTGCGCAGGCAGCTGTCGGCGGCTGTGACGATCTGTTCCGCCTGGGGAAGGAGAACGGCACCGTAGGGGCTGGGGGTGATCCCTCGCCCCTGGCGCTGGAAAAGAGGCACACCCAGCTCTTTTTCCAGGGCGGCGATGGCATGGCTGAGTCCGGATTGAGAAATGTTGAGCCGGTCGGCGGCGCGGGTATAGTGCATCTCCTGGGTGAGGACGATGAAGTAGCGGAGATGGTCCAGATTCATGGGGAGAAACCTCCTGTTTTTTGAATAGTTTACCATGAATAATGAAAAAAAGGAATGAGTTGAACGCTTTCTGTGGATTGATTTTCTGGGAGAAGTGCGGTTCAATAAAAGAAAACAGCAGGGCTGTGAAGAGAGACTGTAAGGGAGGAAATCGTGAGATGGGTTTGAAATTTTCGGTTCTGTATTTGGGGAAGATGGAGTTTCCCAAGTTCCGTCTGGTCCAGTGTCCTGACGAAGAAAACATGGTGCGGTCACCTGCGGTGGCCATTCTGATCCAGCATCCGGAACTGGGGAATATTCTGTACGATACGGGCAACAGCCCGGCCTTTGCGGACGTCTACACCCCGGAGATGCTTCATAACTATCCTGTGACGGAGCTCATTTCCATTAAGGATGCATTGGCAGACAAGGGTCTGACGCCCCATGACATTGACCACATCATTCTTTCCCACCTGCACTTTGACCACGCCGGCGGATTGCAGGATTTTGTAGGCACCAAAGCCATCGAGCGTGTGATCGTCTCGGAGGAAGATCTGAAGAACGCATATTTCAGCGTGATGACCGGGAACGGCGGGGCCTACATCCGCTCGCTGTTTGATGTGGAGGGGGTACAGTTCCGTGCCATTTCCGGGGACACCAAGCTGGCAGAGGATCTGGAACTCTTCGTGCAGCCCTCTCATACCCCGGGCGTGATCGGGATGATCCTGAAAACGGAACACCACGGCACCGTCATTACCACCAGCGACACCATCTATACCAGAGAGAGCTACGAGCAGGAGCTTCCTCCCGGGGGGACCATCAACAAGACGCCCGAGGAGTTTTATGATAACCTGAAGCGGATCAAGAAGATGGAACAGGACTACCAGGCCACCCTTCTCTTTGGTCACGATTACGACCAGATCATGGAGTGGGTAGAGAAAGGCTGGATGGACTAAAGGTGTTCTCTCTCGGCAGAGGACAGAGAGCATAGGAAGGGAAGTGTGCTTCTGCTTGGGGCCGCCCCAGCAGAGGCCTGCGGAAAGGAGCGTATTATGATGCAGCATACACCCACTGCCGGCGCTGCTCTGGGCAACGAGCTTCGAGCAGGTACTGTGGCGAAGGTCGGCAGCACCAAACGAATTCAGGAATTGAACGGTATGCTCCACCAGAATCGGCCCAATGTGGACATCACCCGGGCCCGGGCCTACACCAAGGTGTACCGGGAGACAGAGGGGATGCCCAGCCTGATGCGCCGGTATAAGGCGTCCGCTGAGGTGTACCGGACCCTCAGTGACAACGTGTACGACTATGAACAGCTGGTGGGATGGCCCACCAAGCGGATCCGCGGGGCAAACTTTGCCATTGAGCTGCACGCCCACTGGCTGGCGGAAGATCTGCCCAATTTGCGGGACCGTACCTATGATCCCTTTGAAATCACGGAGGAAGACTACAAGGAGCTGGAAGAGGATCTTCTGCCCTACTGGAAGGATAAGACCATGGCGGTGCAGTGGGGCCACTATGTGAGCAAGGAAGAGTGGAACCGGGGACAGTTCGGCGGCGTGTCTGACGTGTCGAACTACTTGTGCGCCAACGGCTCCCACTTTATCCCTGCCTGGACGGATGTCATTCAGCATGGATTCGTCAAGTACTACGAGAAGGCAAAGGCTCTTCTGGCGGCTCTGGACCCCAATGATCCTGCCTCCATTGACAAGCGGATCTTCTATCAGGGGATCCTGGAAGTCCTGGAAGCCATTCGAGACTGGGGCGAGCGGATGTCCGCTGCCTGCCAGAGGAGAGCAGAGGGGGAACAGGACCCGGTGCGAAAGAAAGAGCTGGAAGACATGGCAGCCATGATGAAGCGGGTGCCCTGGGGACCGGCGACCTCCTTCCACGACGCCTGTGAGACGGCGTGGGCGGTGTGCTTCTTCCTGTTTGTGGAAGGGGCAGGCCCCTCCATTACCTGGGGACGCTTTGACCAGTACATGTATCCTTACTACAAAGCAGATGTAGAAAAGGGGATCCTGACCCCGGAGAAGGCTATGGAGCTGATCGAGGAACTGTATGTCCGAGTGACCTCCAATGTCTGGTTCCAGTCCACCCAGATGGCCTATATCTTTGGCGGGTACTACCGGTATCCCCACCTGGACGTAGGCGGCCTGGACGAGAACGGAAAGGATGCCTCCAATGAGCTGTCCTATCTGTGCCTGCGGGCCATGCGCTATGCCAAAACGACTTCTCCCGCCGTTTCCCTGATGCTCCACCAGAAAACCCCCGATTCTCTGCTGTATGAGGCCTGCGAACTGGCAGCGGAAGGGATGGGGCATCCCTCCTTCTTCAACTGCGAAGGGCTCTACTCTATGTTGGAGCACCGGGCTGGCGGTTTGGACGGTTATTCCAACTACACTCGGAAGGATATTTTGAAGTATGGCTCTCCCATCGGCTGCGTAGAGCCTGGCGCGGAAGGCCTTCAGTATGGCCACACGGACTCGGGTATTATCAACGTGGCGGGCGCAGCCCTTATGGCGGTGACCAATGGCGTGATGCCGGTGGAGTCGGATAATATGTTTGCCGGAAAACTCCTGACCTTTGAGAGCGGCGCGCCCGATTCCTTCCAGACCTTTGAGGAATTCTATGCTGCGGTGAAAGCCCAGATCAAGTACGCCATCGACGAAGCCCACGCCAACCTGCTGGTATGTGAAAAGCTGTTGGCAGAGCAGTTCAATCTCCCGACCTTCACCATCCTGCTGGACGGTGCCCTGGAAAAAGCGGTAGATGCCACTGCAGGAGGAGCCAAGGTCAACGTGGGTCCCACCATGAATATGTCCGGCTTTGGTACCATGGTGGACTCGGTGGCGGCCATTAAGAAGGTAGTCTTTGAGGACAAGGAAGCGACCTTGCAAGAGGTCTGCGACGCCTGTATGAATAACTTTAAGGGCTGTGAAGGGCTGCGGACAAAACTGCAAAAGGCACCCAAGTATGGCAACGACGATGACTTTGCCGATGATATTGCAGCAGATCTGTGGAAGTGGTTTGCAGACTGCACCATGGTACTGAAAATGTATCGGGGCCACTATTGCGATGCGGCGGTGCAGATGGTGCAGTCCAACGTGGGGTACGGCGCTATGACGGGTGCCACGCCCAATGGCCGTCTGGCAGGAATGCCTCTGTCGGACACCATGTCGGCCACCCAGCAGGCGGATACCCACGGGCCCACCGCTGCAGCCCGAAGCTACGGAAAGCTGGACTTCCCGGCTTACACCAACGGCACGCTGCTGAATATGTGGATCAGCCAGTCTGAGCTGCTGGAAAAATCCTGAGAAAACAAGCTGCGGAAAGGAGAATTGCTATGACCACCATTCGAGACAATCCTTTGAACTGTCCGGACTCCACCTATACCGAGCCTGCATACAAAGAGGCGGGCATGCGCAACTTCACCAACCTGGTCCGTACCATGCTCAACGACTATGGGGTTTACCACGTGCAGTTTAACACCATCAACAAGGAAACACTGATCGACGCCAAGGCCCACCCGGAAAATTATCCGACGCTGATGGTTCGAGTGGCGGGATACAGCGTCTACTGGACGGATATTGCAGAGCGAGTGCAGGACGATATCATTAACCGCACGGAGCATACCTTCTGAGTCATTGATTTCTTTTGAAAACCACCCATTCCCCGGGACGGAAACGCCCCGGGGAATCTGATATGGGGCGCTTGCCTGCCAGAGGAGGGGACCACATGGAAAAGACAGCAACCATCTTTGATATTGGCCGGTTTCGTAACACTGATGGGCCGGGGATCCGTACGATCCTGTTTTTTAAAGGATGTCCCTTGTCCTGCCGGTGGTGCAGCAATCCCTTTGGGCTGTCTCCCAAACCTCAGCTGGTGGTGAATCCGGTGAAGTGTACCGGCTGCGGTACCTGTGCGGAGGTCTGTGGGCAAGGAGTAAACCAGGTGACGGCGGGGGAGAAGGTGCAGGTGGACTTTGATCACTGCACTCTCTGCGGTGCTTGCGTGGATCATTGCCCTGCGGGTACGAGAATGATCTCCGGGAAGGAATATACCGCGCGGGAACTCTTCCGGGAGGCCAACAAGGACGCTGCCTTTTACCGGAAGGGGGGCGGCGGTGTCACCATTTCCGGTGGGGAAGCCCTGCTGCAATATGAGGTGGCAGCAGAGACCCTGCGACTGTGCCGGAGCAATTACCTGAACACCTGCCTGGAGACCTCGGCCTATGCGCCGTGGGACCACTTGTGGCAGGTAGCCCGCTATTGTCATACGGTCTTCGTGGATCTAAAACACATGGACGAGAAAAAACACCGAGAGCAGACCGGTGTGAGCAACCGTTTGATTTTGGAGAACATTCGGAAACTCTGTCAGGAACTGCCCAAGGTCGGAGGAAAGGTGATAGTAAGAGTGCCTCTCATCCCGGGGTATAATGATGACGACGAGACGGTGAAGGAAGCGGCGCAGTTTGTAGACTCTCTTTCTGGGTGCCCGGAGCTGAATCTGCTGCCCTATCACAACCTAGGGGAGAGCAAATATGAGATGATCGGAAAAACCTATGCCATGGGGGAAGTGGAGAGCCGAAAGACCCGTGACCCGCGCCTTTTGCAAATCCAGCGTCTGTGCCAGACATGGGCGCCGGAAAACCGGGTGAGTTTGGGCGGCGATGCCATTGCACTGGAATGAAAGAAAAAGCCTGCGGAAGAAAGGTTCTTCCGCAGGCTTTTATATAAGGGAATAAATCGGTTAGAAGTACATATACTTATTGGCTTCCTTCCGCAGTTCAGCACGGAAGTCGGGGTGAGCCACAGCGATCAGGTTCTCCACGCGCTGTTTCACCGTGCGCTGACGCAGCTTGGCCACGCCGTACTCGGTGACCACCATGTCCGTCAGGTTGCGGGAGACGGAGACGATGGAGCCGGGGTCCAGGATGGGAGCGATACGGGAAACGGTGCCCTTCTTGGCGGTAGAGATCTGGCAGAGCATGGCCCGGCCGCCTCTGGAGTGGTATGCGCCGTAGGCGTAGTCGGTGGCGCCGCCGGTGCCGGACCACTGGATGTGGCCGATGGCTTCTGCGGCGACCTGACCGGTCAGGTCGATCTGCAGAGCGGCGTTGATGGAAACCATGTTATCCTGCTGCGCAATGATCATGGGGTCGTTGGTGTAACGGCCGCGGCGCATCATAACACGGGGGTGGTTGTTCAGGTACTCATAGGTGAAGTTGTCGGCAATGATAAAAGTGCCGACGGACCAGCCTTTGTCCAGGTTCTTGTACCGGTTGGTGACAGC
>NZ_JAXDRS010000023.1:0-41406 GCF_034090835.1 Evtepia sp. | reverse complement strand
CAGATGTTGCTTTTCCTATGTGCGGATACCTTTCTCAGGTATCCATTTTTTATGCTTATCTTTCAGAACTGGAGGTGCGTTCACTATCAGTAACACGGCTCATCAGATCAATGAGGAAATTCACGACAAGGAAGTACGCCTGATTTCCGCCCAGGGGGAACAGCTTGGTATCATGCCCCTGGCAGAGGCCATGGCCAAGGCCAACGAGGCTGACCTGGACCTGGTGAAGATTTCCCCTAATGCTGTCCCGCCCGTCTGCAAGCTCATGGACTATGGCAAGTACCGCTTCGAGCAGACCAAGCGCGACAAGGAAGCAAAGAAAAACCAGCGGATCGTGGAAGTCAAAGAAGTGCGTATGTCCCCGGGAATCGACGTCAATGATTTCAATGTCAAGGTCCGCAACGCCCAGCGGTTCCTCGCTGACGGCAACCGGGTCAAGGTCGCTGTCCGCTTCCGCGGCCGCGAAATGGCTCATACCGATATCGGCAAGCGCCTGCTGGAAAAGTTTGCAGCAGACTGCGCCGACGTGGCGACCATGGATAAAGAGCCCAAGCTGGATGGACGTCACATGACCATGTTCCTGTCTTGCAAACAGAGCAAAGACAACAAAAAGTAAAATCTTACAAAGGAGTTTTCCGCCATGCCTAAAATTAAAACTCACAGCGGCGCTAAAAAACGTTTTAGCCTCACCAAGTCCGGCAAGGTCAAGCGTGCCCACGCCAATAAGAGCCATATCCTGAACAAGAAGACCACCAAGCGTAAACGCGGCCTCCGCGCCGGCGCCTATGCGGATAAGACCAACGAGTCCGCAATCAAGCGCATGATCCTGTATAAATAATTACTACAACAGATAGGAGGCTGACATACCATGGCAAGAGTGAAAGGCGCGATGATGACGCGCAAAAGAAGAAATAAAATCCTGAAGATGGCCAAGGGCTACTGGGGTGCTAAGTCCAAGCACTTCAAGATGGCCAACGAACAGGTCATGAAGTCCCTGACCTACGCTTATGTGGGCCGCAAGCAGAAGAAGCGCAACTTCCGTCAGCTGTGGATCACCCGCATCAGCGCCGCTTGCAAGCTCAACGGCATGAACTACTCCAACTTCATGCACGGCCTGAAGCTGGCTGGCGTGGAGATCAACCGTAAGATGCTGGCTGAGATGGCTGTCAACGACAAGCCCGCTTTCGCTGCTCTCACCGAGCTGTCCAAGTCCAAGCTGGCTTAATTGTCTCTCACCCTTTCCATCCCCTGGTCCCTGCCGGACCGGGGGATGTTTCTTTTTCCTTGACCTTCCCGCTGCTGTCGGGTTTATCATGGGATCACCCATCCCAAAGGAGGTCTCCCTATGGGTATCGTATGGATCCTGCTGGCCGCAGGCTTAAAAATTTTTTGTGATAAACTCTTTCTGGTGGGCTTTCTCCTGCTGATCGGCCTTTTAAAAAAGCGCACCCTCAAGCAGAAAGGTATCTCTATGGACGATTACATTACGTCCCTCCCTTTCCGCACCTTGCAAACCGTGACCAGCCTGCTCTACCTGCCCGCTGCCCTGCTCTCCAGCGCCCTCTCCTACGGGCTTTTGACTCTGGCCCACGTATCCGCCGCGCTGCCCAATACCATCGGGCTGTTTTTGCTGGCCCTGCTTCTGTCCAGCCTTCTGTTCTATCTCAAAGGCCGGGCCCTTTTGGCCGAAGGGCTTGCCAGGCATCGGAACACATCCCCACCGCCCTCTGAGAACGAACCTCCTCTGCCCTAACGACCAACAGAAACCCCCAGCGCCCTCCCTGTTTGGGAGAGCGCTGGGGGTTTGTTTAATGCAGATAGTTCAGAGGATCAATGGATACATCGTATTCAATAAGCTCAAAATGCAGGTGGCTGGGATCGGCGCTCTCGGAAATGGCCGTGTTCCCTACGGTGCCCAGCACCGTGCCGGCCTCCACGGGGGTACCAACCTGGACATTGACCCCTTCCGCCAGGTTGGCGTACAGGCTCTCCATGCCCTTGCCGTGGTCCACCACCACCATGACCCCCAGCATCTCGTCCGTCCGGACCTCGCTGACGGTGCCCTTGGCGCAGGCCGCCACTGGTGCGCCCGCCTCCGCCGCAATATCCAGCCCTTCATGGGTTCTCCAGTCCCCCATGGTCTCGTCATAGGCAAAGACCTCCAGGCTGAAATCCCGCAGCACTTTTCCCTCTACCGGCCAGGCATAAGCCAGGGAAGCCGCTGCCTCCGGGTCCGGCTTGGTGGGCTCCTTCTTCTCCGGCGTCTGGGTCTCCGTGCCGGTTTCCTGGGAGTCCTCCTTCTTCTCGTCCTCGGAGGCTGCCGCGCCTTCCTTGTCCTCCGGCTGGCCGCCGGCGGAGTCACTGGCGTCCTTCTTCATCTCCGCCTGGCCGCTGACCGCAGAGGACGGTCCGAAGCCCTCAGGCTGCTCTCCCAGCCCGCTGAACAGAAAATAGCCCGAAATTCCAATGGCTGCTACGCAGAGGAACAGGGCTATGTAGTAGCCCTTCCCCTCCAGGAAGCCACCCGGCTTCCGATGGTTCGATTTTTGTTTCATAAGAAACCTCCAACTGTGCGCAAATTCTCGGAACCTCCCGCAGGAGGTTGTCTTCACAGCCTATTCTTCACAGCACAAAGGCTTCTTATACACACTTTTTCATTTTTCAGAGGCCGGTTAAGTCAAAATCCGGGATATACTCCGCTTTCGCCGCGCTCTCCTCCTGGCTGAACCCGTCCAGCCCCAGGTTTTCCATGTACGCCTGGGCCGCCCGCACCTCGCTTTTCCGCAGGCGGCGGCTCAGCTGCGGGTCCTCCGCCGCTCGCCCCCAGGGGATGTATTGACTCATCAGGGAAAAGAGCACCGTATGGGGCGGGAAAGTCTCCACCACCCAGTCCATCACTTCTTTGGCCTGGGCCAGCCGTCCGGGCAGCAGCAGATGGCGGATGATGACCCCTCGCTCCATGATGCCGTCCTCCCCGATCACATAGGGGCCGGTCTGCCGCACCATCTCCTGAATGGCCGCGCGCGCCACTGCCGGGTAGTCCTCTGCCCCCGAATACCGGGCCGCCCCCTGGGCGTCCGGGTACTTATAGTCCGGGAGATAAATGGCGATCTTTCCTTCCAGCGCCTGTAAGGTCTCCACCCGGTCGTATCCTCCGCTGTTCCACACCACGGGAACCGGGAGAGGCTCCTCCAGCACGTCCTTCACCACATGAGCGTAGTGGGTGGGGTTGACCAGGTCAATGTTATGGGCCCCGGCGGCAATGAGCGCCTCAAAAATCTCCCGCAGCCTTTTTCGGTCCACTACTTTTCCAAAATCCTTCTGGCTGATGCTGTCGTTCTGACAAAACAGGCATCCCAGGGAACAACCAGAGAAAAACACCGTCCCTGTCCCTCGAGTTCCGGAGAGGGGCGGCTCCTCCCAGTGGTGCAGGGCCGCCCGGGCCAGCATGGGTTCCCAGGGCATCCGGCATCGTCCTTTCCCCTGGGTCCGGTCTCCCCGGCACTGCCGGGGACACTGGGTACAGCTGGTGGGGTCCCAAAAAGATTCGCTCATCGTAGTTCCTCCTCTACCATGGTCTCAAAGGCGGAAAAGGCACTGGGCACCGCATAGGTCTCCCGAAGGGCAGACCGGTCCGCCCACACCCATCCTTCGGGCAGGTCCGGGCCGGACACTCGATAAAGCTGCCCTCGCATGTGCCACTCCACATGGGTGAAAATGTGGATCCCTGTCCCGGCAAACTCCGGCTCGCCGGAAACCAGCTCTCCCCATTCCTCCGGCAGTTCCTCCTCTGCCAGCAGGTTGGGGTACTCCCACAGTCCCGCCAGGAGGCCTTTGTCCGGGCGGCGGCGCAAGGCCACCTTCTTCTCCCAAAAGAAGAAAAAGACCTGTCGTTCCTCCACCCGCCGGGGTTTCTTGGCTTTTCGCACCGGCAGCTCCTCCGTCCTCCCCTGCTGATGGGCCACGCAAAAGTCCGCCGCTGGGCACCGGTCGCACAAGGGTGCGCCGTTGGGCAGACACACCATGGCCCCCAGGTCCATCATGGCCTGGTTGAACTGACCGGGAAAGTTCAGGGGGATGATCTCCTGCAGGGCCTGGGTCAGCTTCTTCTTTCCCTTGGTGGAGGTGATCTCTATGTCATCCCCCAGGATACGGGCAGATACCCGAAGGAGGTTCCCGTCCACCGCTGGGGTGGGCTGGCCAAAGGCAATGGACGCAATGGCTCCGGCCGTATATTCTCCTACCCCGGCCAGGGTGCGCAGTTCCTCGTAGGTACAGGGAAACACGCCGCCATGGTCCTCTACGATCTGCCGGGCGGCCTTTTGCAGGTTGCGGGCCCGGCTGTAATAGCCCAGCCCCTGCCACATCTTCATGAGCTGGTCCTCCGGGGCTGCCGCCAAGGCCTCCACCGTAGGAAAGGCCGCCATAAACCGGGTATAATATCCCAACACCGCTGCCACCCGGGTCTGCTGCAGCATGATCTCCGATACCCACACCTGATAGGGGCTGGGATCCTTCCGCCAGGGCAGGTCCCGGGCATTCTCTCCATACCACTGCAGCAGGGGGATGGGCAGCATGGACAATGGATTCATGGGATTTCCTCCTCTTCTGTCTGGTTCAATAAGGAATGAAATACTGGGGGCTCCGCTGCCCGGAGGGTTACCGGTTCTCCGGTAATGGGCTGGAAAAAGGTCAGCTCCGCCGAGTGCAGGGCAAACCGATCCGGCAGGTCGGGGTGCTCCCTTCCATAGAGAAAGTCTCCGGTGAGGGGATGCCCCAGATAGGCCATATGGACCCGAATCTGATGGGTCCGGCCGGTATCCAAGGTAAGGGACACCAGGCTGCGTCCCCCACCGGTCTGCAAAACCTCATAATGGGTCCGGGCAAAGGCCCCCTCCGGGGAAACCTGCCGCCGGAGCACCGAGCCCGGTTCCCGGCAGATGGGCTGCTCCACCACCCCGGTCTCGGGGGTGACGATCCCTTCGCACACCGCCACATAGCGCCGCCGCAAGTCGCCCCGCTGGAGCTGACGCTGCAGCAGCTCATGGGCGTGGGCGTGCTTGGCCACCGCCATAAGGCCGGAGGTCCCTCGGTCCAGGCGGTTCACCGGGTGGAAGGCTGCTGTCAGCCCGATCCGGGCATAGTGGGCCATGAGAACATTTGCCAGGGTATCCCCGTGGTGGCCCTGGCTGGGATGTACCGGCACCCCGCCCGCCTTGTTCACCACCACCACGTCTTCGTCCTCATAGCAGATGTCCAGAGGGCCGTCCACCGGAGGGATATCCTCATTGCAGGCTAAGTCTCCCACTTCCACAGACAGCACCTGCCCCGCCTGTACCCGGGCGGTGGTAAACACCGGCTGTCCGTCCAACAAGATCCCCTCCGGGCGCTGCTTGGCCCGGCGGACACTGGCCCCGGACAGGGCCAACTCCTTCCGCAGGAGGGTGTTCACATCCTTCCCCTCCTGGGCCGGTAAAATGGTCATGGTCAGCCTTCGCAACGCTGCACCCTCCTTTCCTCTGGTCAAACCAGATGGTCTATGGTAAAATCTGTCTATCTTTTTCTTTCGCAAGGAGTTCAAACCATGAAACGTCCCCGCAATCCCTTCCGCCGTCTCAAACCATCCCAGGTGATCGTGTTTCTTCTCGCCATGGGTATGGGCGGTATCTTCGGCCATCTCTTGGCCCGAGCCGGCGATGCACTTCGTCCTCCAGGCAGCCCTCTGATCCTGTACCTGGCAGGGCTGCTCCTGATCCTTCTGGCCGTCTTCTACGTACAGATCATTCTCCACGAAGCAGGGCACCTGGTCTTTGGTCTGCTCACCGGCTACCGGTTTTCTTCCTTCCGAATCGCCAGCTTTGTCTGGATCAAAACGCCTCAGGGTATCCGCCTAAAACGGCTGTCCCTGGCGGGCACCGCCGGCCAGTGCCTCATGCTGCCCCCGGAGCACTGGGACGACACTACCCCCCAGCTGCTCTATCATCTGGGCGGCTCTCTCATGAACGCCATCACCGCTCTGGTGTGCTTTCTTCTCTCCCGGGTGGTTTCCCATCCGGCGGTCTCGGACCTTCTCCTGCTGTCCGCCCTTATTGGCCTGTTCCTGGCCCTGACCAACGGCATCCCCCTCCGTCTGGGGATGATCGACAACGACGGACGCAACGCCCTCTCTTTAAGAAATGACCCGGTCTCCCGGAGGGCTCTTCTGATCCAACTGGAGATCGCCGGGCAGACCGCCCAGGGGGTCCGTCTCAAAGACATGCCAGAGGACTGGTTCCGTTTGCCCACCCAGGAAGGGCCCGGCAACGGTCTGACCGCTGCCATCCAGGTCTTTGCCTGTAACCGTCTGGTGGATGCCCACGCCTTTTCCCAGGCAGAAGAGGCAATCTCTGCGCTGCTGACATCTGGACAACCGCTCCCTGGACTCTACCGCTGTCTGCTCCGGTGCGACCTGGTGTGCTGCCAGCTCCTGCTGGGCAGCCATCCCAACCCCGCCGCACAACTGGACGAGCAGCAGCAGCGCTCCTTTATGAAATCCATGAAAGCCTATCCCTCCGTTTTGCGGACCCAGTACTTCTGTGCCCTGCTGGCAGAGAAGGACGAAGAGGCCGCCGCTGCCATCCGGCAGCGCTTCCAGAAAACCGCCCGGTCCTATCCCTACCCCGGAGAGATCACCAGCGAAGAAGAGCTCATGGCTTTCGCCGACGAAAAAAGAAAGGACACCCTTGTATGAATGCACTGATCGTCTACGGCAGCTGCTACGGAACCTCCCAGCGCTATGCCCAGGCTCTCTCCCAGAAAACCGGGATTCCCGCTCGGCCCTTCCGCCAGGTGGGTTCCCTGGACGGGGTGGACACCCTGGTCTACATCGGGGGCCTGTACGCCGGGACCGTAATGGGACTGAAACAAACCCTGGGGAAGCTCCCCAAGGAGAAACACCCCCGGTTCCTCCTGGCCACTGTGGGGCTGGGAGACCCTGCCCGGGAAGAAACCGTTCAGACCATCCGAGCCTCGCTGGCCAAGCAGGTCCCCGAAGCCCTGCAAAAAAGCGCCGTCTATTTTCATCTGCGGGGCGGGATCGACTACAAGGTCCTTCGTCCCAAGCACAAACTCATGATGGCCATGTTCATTCGCTTCCTGAAAAAGAAGCCCCGTGAAACCATGGACCCGGACACCCGAACCATGGTGGACACCTACGGCGGGGCCGTGGACTTTGTGGACCTGGAATCTCTGGCTCCTCTCATTGCCCAGCTCACCTGACACAACTGTCCCACAGTATACCATCCCCAGAGCACCGGTGACAACCATCCTTCCCCCAAATCCCCCACGGAACCGATACTATCTTGCCATTCGGGGGAAAGAATCGTATAATAGGAAGATACATTGTATTCTTAGCAGAATTGGAGGGATTCTTTATGTCTGGTGTTCTTGGAATCTATATCCATATTCCGTTCTGCAAAAGCAAGTGCGACTACTGCGACTTCTACTCCCTGGCCGGGCAGGAAGAACTGATGAACCGCTACCAGAAAGCGCTGCTCACCCACATGAAGGCCTTCGCACCCCTGCTGAAAGGCCGGGCGGTGGACACCATCTATTTTGGCGGCGGAACCCCTTCCTACTACGGACAGAAACGGCTGCGGGAGATTCTGGCCCTGCTGCAGCAAAAGCTCTCTGTGAGCCGTCAGGCCGAGATCACCGTGGAGTGCAACCCCGACAGCGTGGACTGGCGCTCCATGGCCCGCCTCCGCCGGGCCGGTGTCAACCGTATCTCCCTGGGGATGCAGTCAGCAGACCCCGGACAGCTGCGGTGCATCCACCGCATCCACACCCCCCGGCAGGTAGAACAGGCGGTGGCAGACGTCCGCAAAGCGCATATCCAGAACCTGAGCCTGGATCTCATCTACGGTCTGCCCGACCAGACCATGGAGTCCTGGATCGACACCCTGAAAGCTGCCATCGCCCTGGAACCGGAGCATCTGTCCTGCTACGGTCTCAAGGTAGAGGCCAACACCCCCCTGGCCTACAAAGTAGACCACGGTCTGGCTCTTCCGGACAGCGACTGCCAGGCAGATCTCTACCTGAAAGCCGTGGAGCTTCTCCAGCGGGCCGGGTACCGGCAGTACGAAATCTCCAACTTCGCCAAAACGGGCATGGAATCCCGCCACAACCTGAAATACTGGATGGGGCGGGAATACATAGGCTTCGGCCCCGGCGCCCACTCCTACTTCGACGGCTGCCGCTACTCCTACCAGCGGGACCTTCTGGCCTACATCGCCGGCGTGGAGACGGGCTCTCCTCCCATTGACGAGTCCCAGCCCATCAGCCGAACGGAACAGGCCAGAGAGTATCTCCTCCTGCGCCTGCGCACCCAGAGAGGCATCGAAGAATGGGAGTACCGGAGAAAGTTCGGCCTGAACTTTGAGCCCATCAGCCGACGGCTGGAGTTCTTTGAGCGGCACCGCTGGGCAGAGCAGTCCGGCCACCGCTGGCATCTGACCCCAGAAGGCTTCCTGCTCTCCAACACCCTCATTCTGGAGCTGCTGGACGTGCAGGACGGGACCTTCCACGAGCGGACCACCTGGCACGACTTCATCCGCCCCACCCCCTTTGACCCAACGTAATTCCTACGTTCTTTTTCCAATTCCACCCCGAAAGGAGCTTCCCCCCACCATGAAATATGTCCTCATCATCGGAGACGGCATGGCCGACAACCCCGTCCCCAGCCTGGAAAACAAGACCCCCCTGCAGACCGCCAGCATCCCCGTGATGGATGCCCTGGCCGCCAAGGGTGAAGTGGGCAGCGTTGTGAACTGCCCCGCCGGTCTGCCCGCAGGCAGCGACACCGCCATCCTCTCCATTTTCGGCGCAGACCCCAACCTCTGCTACACCGGCCGCTCCCCTCTGGAAGCTGCTGCCACCGGCATCCAGCTGGCCACCGGCGACGTCTCCTACCGCTGCAACATGGTGGCCTACGAGGACAGCGACCTGCCCTTCGAGGAAAAGAAGATCCTCTCCCACTCCGGCGGCTCCATTGAAGGGGAACAGTCCATCCAGCTGGTCACCGACCTCTTCCAGGACCCCACCTTCCAGGCGGCCGCCCAAAAGGCCGGGATGAAGGTCTACCCCGCCGCATCCTTCCGTCACATTGCCGTGCAGTCCGGGGCCAACATCACTGGCATCTCCCTCATTCCTCCCCACGATCATCTGGGTGAGGTCATCGGTCCCCTGCTCCCCTCCGGCTGCGACAACGCCGCCGTGCTGAAGGAGCTTATGAAGCTGGCCCACCAGGTGCTGGATCAGCACCCCATCAACCAGCAGCGCCGCAAGGAAGGTAAGCTCCCCGCCAACGGCGTGTGGTTCTGGGCTGAGGGCAGCGCCGTGGCCCTGGACTCCTTCTGGGATAAGTACCACAAGACCGGCACCGTCATCTCCGCCGTTCCCCTGTGCTTCGGCATCGCCCGTCTGTCCGGCCTGGACATCCGGGAGGTAGAGGGCGCCACCGGCGAACTGGAAACCAACTACGAGGGCAAGGTGGCTGCCGCCCTGGACGAGCTCCGCAGCGGCAAGGACTTTGTGGCCGTCCACGTGGAAGCCCCCGACGAATGCACCCACAACGGCGACCTGCCCGGAAAGCTCCAGGGCATCCAGTGGCTGGACAGCCGGGTGGTGGGCCCCCTGACCAAGGCCCTGGAGGAAGAGGGCACCGACTACCGTCTGCTCATCCTCTCCGACCACAAGACCCTCACTTCCACCCGGGGTCACGACGGCGATCCTGTCCCTTACCTGCTGTATGACAGCCGGAAAGACACCGGTCTGGGTCTGCCCTACTGTGAGGAATCCGGTCTGAAAGGCCCCTTCTATCAGGCCGGCGCAGCGGTCCTCATGCCCCTGCTCTTCGAGCAACTGTAATCACCCCAAAATCTCAACATCAACGGAGGAATCACCATGAGCAAGATTGCCTTTTCCCCTGCAGATATTCTGCTCCCCTTTGACTGCGGCCTCACCAAGTGGGCCGTGGTGGCCTGCGACCAGTACACCTCCCAGCCCGAATACTGGGAGCGAGTGGATCAGTTCGTGGGCGACGCCCCCTCTACCCTCCGTCTCATCCTCCCCGAGAGCAAGCTGGAGAGCGACAACGTAGAGGAAGAGATCAAAAAGATCAACGAGACCATGGAGCAGTACCTGGAAGAGGAACGCCTGCGCCCCATTGAAAACTCCTTTATCTTCCTGGAGCGGAAGCTCCACAACGGCAAGACCCGTCTGGGTCTGGTGGGCAAGCTGGATCTGGAACAGTACAGCTACGAGAAGGGCTCCGGCACCCCCATTCGCGCCACCGAGGGCACCGTCCTCTCCCGCATCCCGCCCCGGATGAAGGTCCGTAAGAACGCCCCCATTGAGCTACCTCACATCATGGTGCTCATCGACGACCCGGACAAGCAGATCATCGAACCCCTCCAGAGCAAGGAAAACCGCAAGAAGATGCAGATGCTCTACAGCGCCACCCTCATGGAGCAGGGCGGCCGGGTGTCCGGTTACCGTCTGGACCAGAAGCAGAACGACGAGGTCATGGACAAGCTCACCAAGCTGGCCGATCCCCAGCGGTTTGCCCAGTTCTACCACGCAGAAGGAAAGCCCGTGCTCACCTTCGCCATGGGCGACGGCAACCACTCCCTGGCCACTGCCAAGGCCTGCTGGGAAGAGCTGAAAGCCACCCTCCCCGAAGCTGAGCGGGAGACCCATCCCGCCCGCTACGCTCTGGTGGAACTGGTGAACCTCCACGACGACTCCCTGGAGTTTGAGGCCATTCACCGGGTCCTCTTCGACGTAGACCCCCAGAAGCTCCTGGACGACTTCCTGGCCGCTTACCCCGGCGCCCACTACGGCGAAGGGGAAGGCCACGTTATCACCTACGTGCACAACGGGGAAAAGGGCGTTGTCACCGTCCCCAACCCCACTGCCCAGCTGGCCGTGGGTACCCTCCAGTCCTTCCTGGACCGCTACCTGGAAGAAAACGGCGGAAAGATCGACTACATCCACGGCGAGGACGTGGTAGACCAGCTCACCGCCCAGCCCAACAGCATCGGCTTCCTGCTGCCCTCCATGGGTAAGGACCAGCTCTTCCCCACCGTCATCTTTGACGGTGCTCTCCCCCGCAAGACCTTCTCCATGGGCGAGGCCCACGACAAGCGGTTCTACCTGGAAGCCCGGAAGATCAAGTGAGCATCCTCACCCTCCAGGCCCCCGCCAAGGTCAATCTCACCCTGGACATTCTGGGGGCCCGTCCTGACGGGTACCACGAGATGGAAATGGTCATGCAGTCGGTCTCTCTGTGCGACACCATCCGCCTGAACATGGGCTTCCCTGGCGGCGTGCGGGCAGAGTCCGGCCTGCGCTTTCTCCCCAACGACAAGGGGAATCTGGCCGTGGCCGCCGCCCTGGCCTTCCGCAAAGCCACCGGTCAGACCTGGAACGACCTGCTCATCTCCATCGAAAAGCACATTCCCGTCTGCGCCGGAACTGCCGGGGGCAGCAGCGACGCTGCTGCCGTTCTCCGGGGACTGAACCAGCTCACCGGCTCCCCTCTCACCCTGCCCCAGCTGGCAAAAGTGGGCGAAGAAGTGGGATCGGACGTTCCTTACTGCGTCATGGGAGGCACTGCCCTGGCCCAGGGCCGCGGAGAAAAACTCACGCCCCTGACTACCCTGCCTCCCTGCTATCTGGTGCTTTGCAAGCCCCGGTTTTCCATCTCCACCCCCGCTCTCTTCCGGGAGTGGGACAAAAAGAAGCGGCGGCTCCGTCCCGACACCAAGGGGATGTTGGAAGCTCTCCGCACCGGCGACCTCACCGGGGTGGCCCGGCGGATGTTCAACGTCTTTGAGGACGTGCTTTCCCTCCACCAGCGCAGGGAGATCGACGCCATCAAGAACGCCCTTCTCTCGGAGGGCGCCCTGGGCGCAGCCATGAGCGGCAGCGGTCCCACAGTGGTAGGCCTCTTCCAACAGAAAGCCCTGGCCAAGAAGGCAGCAGACCTTCTGCGCACCCAGCAGCCAGAGGTTTTTTTGACCGAACCGGTATAAACACAAACAACACCGTCCATACTTTCGTCAACTACGAAACAGGACGGTGTTGTTTTATGAACAGCTTACATACGCGAATCATTTCCCTCCCCTGGCGGCAGATGGGCGCCCTCTTCGTCGCCTTTCTGGTCTGCACCGCCCTCTGGGCGGAGGTCCAGCAAAACCATCTGGCCGATCAGGTCATTCGCTTCCATGTGCTGGCCAACTCCGACACCCCGGAGGACCAGGCCCTGAAACTCCAGGTCCGGGACAAGGTGCTGGCCCAGGCCAACCATCTGCTGGAAGGGGACCTGTCGGCAGAGCAGGCGGAAGCCCTGCTGCGGGCAGAGCTCCCCGCCTTACAGGAGACCGCCGCCCGGGCGATCGAGTCTGCTGGTTACACCTACCCCGTTACCGTAACCCTGGAGGACACCTGGTTCCCCACCCGGCAGTACGACGGCTTCTCCCTTCCCGCCGGGACCTATGAGGCCCTGCGGGTCATCATCGGGGAAGGGCAGGGGAAGAACTGGTGGTGCGTGGTCTTTCCCTCCCTCTGTATGCCCTCGGTCACGGAAGGCTCCCTGGAAACCGCCGGGCTCTCCCGGAAAGACAGCGCCCTGCTCACAGAGGAATCCCAGCCCTATGTCATCCGCTTCAAGGCGGTGGAGTGGTGGGAGAACCTGAAACACGCCCTCTCTTCCCGTCCCTGACCCCTTGTCTCCCGGTCCCGGTTGTGGTACTCTGACACTGGGACCACCGTTCCCGGAAAGGAGTACCTGCGATGAAATTTACCTGGACTACCTTGCAGGTCAGCAACCTGGACAAGAGCCTGGCTTTCTATCACGATCTGCTGGGCCTGCCCATCCACTCCCGTTTCCCCGCCAAGAGCGGCGAGATCGCCATGCTGGGCACCCCGGACGGCACCAAACTGGAGCTGCTGTGCACCGGCGCTCCCCTGCCCCATCCCGTCGGGTTGGGGATCTCCATGGGATTCGCCCCCGACAACATGGACGCCCTCCTGCGCACGCTGGAGGCCCACGACATCCCCCTTCCGCCCCCTGCCTCTCCCAATCCCTCTCTCCGTTTCTACTTCCTCCCCGACCCCGATGGGTACACCATCCAGCTGGTGGAAGAACTGGTATAAGCCTCTCTGCAACAAGGCCGTGAAAGCGCTGCTTTCACGGCCTTGTTCCGTTTCGTACGTTAATGATGTTCTCTTCCGCTGATCTCTTCCACTGTCAGGCAGAAGACACAGGTCTTGTCCAGCGCCGCCGCCGGAAAGTCCCAGTCGGCCCGGCCGGAATACTGCTGCATGATCACCTGAAGTCCTGCTGCCTTCTCCTCCCGGGTGGTGAGCTCCTTCACGCTCCCCTCCCCCACGACGCTCTGGTAGGCCATGGAGAAGTTGCAGGCCTGGTCGCTGGCCTTCACCGTCCGCTTGGTGTCCATCTCAAAGGCTGCGTAGCCCAGCCGCCGGCAGAGCTCCACCTTTTTCCCGGCGTCTGCGCTGTGGAAGTAGAGCTTCCCCACGCCCTCCTCCCGGGTGTACCCAAAGCTCACAGGCACCAGGTAGGGCTTGTTCCCGTCGGCAAAGGCCAGCCGGACACAGTCGCACCCGTGAATGATCTCATCCACCGCTTCCGGTTCGGTTACTGCAAGGTCTTTTCTTCTCATATCGATTCCTCCGTTCATTCCTTGTGGCAATCAAAACCGCTCTCCATAGGGCGGGCCCGAAGCCGGAAGGCTCCGTTCCCGCGCTACGGAGAGCGGACTTGCTCCCAACGTCAGGGGGTCAAATATGCAGGATCACACGCGCCACCTGGAAATAGATCACCAGGGTCATCACGTCCACCACCGTGGAGATGAAGGGGCTGGCCATCACCGCCGGGTCCAGATGGATCCGCTCAGCCAGCAGGGGCAGCACGCAGCCCGCCACCTTGGCGCAGATGACAGTGCACACCATGGTCAGGCAGATGACCGCCGCCACGGGAATGGTCACTGCCTGGTTGTGGAACAGCATCCGGTCCACCAGGATGAGCTTTACGAAGTTGCAGGCGGCCAGGGTCACGCCGCACATCACCGCCACCCGGATCTCCTTCCAGATGACCTGCACCGTGTCAGTAAACTCCACCTCGCCCAGGGACAGACCACGGATCACCGCCACCGAAGCCTGGGTACCGCTGTTGCCGCCGGTACCAGTCAGCATGGGGATAAAGGCGATGAGCGCGGAATAGGCTGCCAGAGAGGTCTCAAACCCCGTGATGACCATACTGGTCAGGGTGGCAGAAAGCATGAGCACCAGCAGCCAGGGGATTCTGGACTTCCAGGTCTCCAGCACTCCTGTGCGCAGGTAGGGCTTATCGCTGGGGGTCATACCGGCCAGCTTTTCAAAGTCCTCCGTGGCCTCTTCCTGCATAACGTCGATGGCGTCGTCAACGGTGACGATACCCACCAGGCGGTTTTCCTGGTCCACCACCGGCAGGGCCACAAAGTTGTACTTGGCAAACATCTGGGCCACGCTCTCCTGGTCTTCCAGGGTGTTAACCGAGATCACGTTACTTTCCATGATCTCTTCCAGCACGTCGTCGTCCTCGCTGAGCAGCAGGGTGCGAATGGAGATCATGCCGATAAGCTTTCGGTTGTTGTCGGTCACGTAACAGGTATAGATGGTCTCCTTATCCACACCCGTGCGGCGAATCCGCTTGATGGCCTCTTCCGCCGTCATCACCGGCCGGCGACTGACGTACTCCGTGGTCATAATGCTCCCGGCGCTGTCATCCGGGTACTTCAAGATCTCGTTGATCATCTTGCGCATTTCCGGGTCGGCCTGCTTCAAAATGCGCTTGACCACATTGGCGGGCATCTCTTCCACGATGTCCACCGCGTCGTCCACGTACAGCTCGTCGACGACGTCTTTCAGTTCGTTGTCGGAAAAACCCTGGATCAGCAGTTCCTGGGCCTCCGGCTCCATCTCAACAAAGGTCTCCGCCGCCAGCTCTTTCGGCAGCAGCCGAAACAGAAGGGGCAGCTTTGCCTCGGGCATCTCCTCAAACAGCGCCGCAATGTCCGACGCATTCATGGTCACAAGAATATCCCGAAGGGTCGTATATTTTTTCCCCTCTACCAAAGCGGTGAGGGTCTCTTCCAGCGTAACAATTGCTCGCTCTGCCATGTGGCATCTCCTCCCGGCTTTTTTCGTTTCAAGGCGCAGGTCTGCGCCCAGTTTCTTAGCAGGAAGTAAGACACCCGGTCGGCCGATTATACAATTAAAGGAGGAAAACGGACGCCCATTCCGGCGGTTCGTCCGTCAACTGAAAACATCGGCCCCCCAAAGTGCCGTTACTACCGCCTGCGTCCATCCTGTTCCACCTCACTTATCTTTTGGTTTTGCCTCCTAAGGGGCATTATTTTTCATTATATGTGCCCCAAAAAACTTTGTCAACCGGAAAGCCCACCCTTTCCCGCCCTCTTTTCCCTTTGGCCTTCCATCTTTTCCCTTCCCCGCATGTTTCTTCCATTTTAAAGACAAAAATGACACGGGAACCGCCGCAGAGCTCCTCTGTGGGGTTCCCGTGTCATCAAAAAAGAAGTCGTTCCGCTGATTGGTCAAACGCCCTCAGCCATTGGCCAAAGCCTCGCCCAAAGCCCGGCACTGCTTGAGCCCGCTGGCGTCCGGCGTCAGGTTTACAATGAGAGGCTCCGCGCAAAGAATCGCGCCTGCGTCCTTGGTCCGCTGGGCCCAGTCCCGCATCCACTGTCCGTCGCCCCAGTCATAGGAGCCAAACAGCACAACCTTTTTGCCGCTGAGCTTGCCTTCCAGCGCCGTGAAGAAGGGCTCAAACTCATCCTCTTCCAGCACCTCGTCGCCCATAGAGGGGCAGCCCAGGGCCAGCTTTTCATACTGCGCAGCTTCCTCTGCGTTGGTGTCGGTCACGTTCATCAGCTTGGCCTGTTTGCCGGTGCCTTCTACGACCGCCGCAGCCATTGCGGCTGTGTTGCCAGTACCAGACCAAAAAATAACAGCCATGGTTTCCATTGTTCGGTTCCTCCTTATCGTTCCGATGTACGCATACTCCCTTCAAAGGTTAGCTTTAGCTAACCAGTCGGGAGAAAAGAAGGGGCACACGCCCCGCATCTGTTCATTAGTTAGCTTTAGCTAACCACAGGGAGGAGTATACCAGACCTTTCCCGCCTTGTCAAGTCCCCGCAGCAAAAAGAATCGCCGGGGGCAAATGCCCCCGGCGATGGGTCCGGTTAGAGATATGTGTTATGCCATGAGGCTGCACACCAGCTCTGCGTACCGGGCAGGGTCCGGCAGAGGCAGGTCCGCAATGATAAGGGCCTGGTTGTACAGGACCTCCACGTAGGTGGCGGCCTTCTCCTTGTCGGTCTCGTAGACCCGGCACAGAGCCTGGAAGGCATCGGAAGCGGGGTTCAGCTCCAAGACCCGCTGGGCCTGCATGGGGAAGTCAGTGCGCATCTTGCGGAAGTACTTCTCCATCTCCAGGGTCACGGGGCCCTCTGCGGTGAGGCACACGGAACCGCTCTGGAGGATCTTGGACAGACGCACCTTGGACACCTGATCCTTCAGGGTCTCCTGGGCAAACTCCAGCACCTCTTTGTGGTCCTTCTCTGCCTGCTCCACGCTGGCCTTCTCTGCGTCGGTGACCGGCAGGGCGTTCTCGTCAGACACGGAGACGAAGGGCTTGTCCTTCACGTTCTCCAGCATCTGCAGGACGATCTCGTCCTCGTCCACGGTGAGGTAGAGCACCTCGTAGCCTGCCTTCAGCACCCGCTCGGCCTGGGGCATCTTGGCGGCGTGCTCCACGCTGTCGGCGCACACATAGTAGATCTTATCCTGGGACTCGGGCATCCGGTCCACATACTCCTGGAGGGAGGTGAGCTTGTTCTCCTTGGAGGACCAGAACAGCAGCAGGTCCCGGATGGTATCCCGGTTCTGACCATAAGCATTCATGAGGGAATACTTAAACTGCATCCCAAAGGAGGACCAGAACTTCTCATACTTCTCCCGGTCATCCTTCATGAGCTTCACCAGCTCGTTCTTGATCTTCTTCTCGATGTTGCTGCCGATCACCTTCAGCTGGCGGTCGTGCTGGAGCATCTCACGGGAGATGTTCAGGGAGACGTCGGGGGTATCCACGATACCCTGGATGAAGCTGAAATGGTCAGGCAGCAGATCGGGGCACTTCTCCATGATCATGACCCCGGAGGAATACAGCTGCAGGCCCTTCTTATACTCGGTGGAGTAGTAATGCATGGGCACCTGGCTGGGCACATACAGCAGGGCCTTGTACTCAAAGTTACCCTCTGCGGCCACGTGGATGGTGAGCACCGGGTCCTGCCAGTCACCGAACTTGCCCTTGTAGAACTCATTGTACTCTTCCTGGGTGACCTTGCTCTTGGGACGCTGCCAGATGGGCACCATGGAGTTGATGGTCTCCCATTCCTTCACCTGCTCGTACTCGGGCTTGTAGTCCTCGCCGGCATCCTCGGGCTTGGGCTTCTGGCGGCTGTGCTCCATCTCCATGCGGATAGGATAACGGATGTAGTCAGAATACTTCTTGATAAGGTTGGACAGGTGATAGGGGTCCAGATACTCCTTGTAGGACTCCTCTTCCCCATCCTCCTTGATGGTCATGATGACGTCGGTACCCACGGTCTCCTTCTCACAGGGCTCAATGGTGTAGCCGTCCACGCCCTCGGACTCCCAGCGGAAAGCGGTGTCAGACTCGTAGGTCTTGGAGATCACCGTCACCTTGCTGGCTACCATAAAGGCAGAGTAGAAGCCCACGCCAAACTGGCCGATGATGTCCAGTTCTGCGTCGTCTGCGTCCTCGGTCTCCTTCTTAAACTGCAGGGAGCCGCTCTTGGCGATGGTACCCAGGTTGTTCTCCATCTCCTCCTGGGTCATGCCGATGCCGTTGTCGGACACGGTGAGGGTGCGGGCCTCTTTGTCGGGCACCACCACGATCTGAAAGTCTTCCCGGTTCAGACCCACCTTGTCGTCGGTGAGGGAACGGTAGGCCAGCTTGTCCACAGCGTCGCTGGCGTTGGAAATGATTTCACGGAGAAAGATCTCCTTATGGGTATAAATGGAATTGATCATGAGATCCATCAGCCGCTGAGACTCGGCTTTAAATTGTTTCTTTTCCATTTGTAATTGCCTCCAAACATAGGGTTAGCACTCAGAACCCCTGAGTGCTAACCCTATTATGCATCCCCTTGCCCAAAAAAGCAAGTCCTTTTTTCAATTTTTTCACTTTACCGTTCCCGGTGCTAATTCCTCCGGGGTTTTTGTCACTTACGCCCCCTGGCAGGAGGCTCTTACAGAAAGTCCGCCGGGAGGCCAAGGGCCTGGATCGCCTCAACGCTCCCAGCAGCCCGCCCCCACTGTTGTCCCTCTTTACCGGTCAAAGGTCACGGTATGCCCGTCAATGGACAGGCTCTTCACCTGGGACAGGTCCATCACTTCCGGGAACAGATAGTCCCCCCTGACGCTCAGCAGGACCGCTTCTCCTCCTCGCGTTCCCTTGCTGTGGCTTCCGCCAAAGGAATAGATAGGAATATCTTCCCCCTCCTGGTTGGTCAGTTTCACCGTGGCTTCCAGGGCGTCATAGCTGGGCTGTCGGGAGGAGGAGAGAAGATAATACATGCCGAAGGGCGAGAGGGTGACCAGACCCAAGTCCTCTCCTTCCTGGGAGAGGATGGTCCCTTTCCAGACCTCCCCGGTGTTCTTAGGCGTCCAGGAGACCTGCACCGCCTCTGCCAGCACCGCCCAGGAGGCCGGGTCGGTACCGCTGCTGCTCTGCCGCAGGGGGCCTACCTCAAAGGTGTAGGGCCTGTCTTCCCAGGCGCCGTAGGTCCGGGCGAGATAGGTCAGATAGGTGACCGTCTGACCCTCCCGCTTGATCGACTGGTGGCTCTCCGCACGAATCCATTTCTCGTCGGTGAATCGTGCGCCTTCCATATAAACGTTCTCCCCCTCGGGATCGATCCCCTCTGCAAAGGTGACGTCATAGAGCACATACAGTTCCTGGCAGTTGCCAAAGGTCTGGCGCACGTGGAGCTTGGCCTGCTCCCCCTCCGCCCATTGGTCCACCGTCTGGATGCCGGAGGCCAGTTTCTCCGCCATCTCCGAGGATACGTTCAGTTCCTGGGCCAGCAGAGGGTCTAGGGTCTCCTTGGGTTCCTCCGGATGGACGGAGCACCCCGCCAGGAGAAGAAAGGCCGCCAAAAGGGTCCAACATACCATTCGCTTTTTCATAAAACATCCCTCCTGTCGATTCTAACACGATACGGGGGTGGGTTTTCTATGCAGGGGATGGCCTCCCCTTTCTACTGTCACCATACCATGGAGCAACTTTTTTGTCAATAAAAAAATTTGTCTTTGAAAAAGATTCACAAGACCCCTTCCCTGTGCTATAGTGAGGGTACCAAACCAGAGGAAGGAGGAGAGGGGCCATGGGCAAGAAACCCCAGGAGCAGGAGATGCCCGCCCAGCCGGTCACCAGCTTTGAAGAAAACCTGAAAAAAGCCCTGACCGAGCTGCTCATCCTCTTTCTCTTCAGCGAGAAAGAACACTACATTGGGGAGCTGTCCCCCCTGCTGGAGGCACGCAGCCACGGCGCCCTGTCCGTGGTCTTTCCCTACGCCGCCATCTACCGCATCACCCGAGCAGGCTATCTGAAAGAGTCCGAAAAAAAGACCGCCCCCGACGGGCGGCTGCGCCAGTACTATACCATCACCCCGGAAGGACGCGCCCATCTGTCCGCCCTGCTGGAAACCTACGAGTGCTTCTTCCTGGGCATCAACCACATTCTCTCCGGAAAGGAGGAAGCCTGATGTCCCCCCTCTCCCGCTATGAAAAGGAGCTGCTCCACGCCCTGCCCCGGGGGCGCAAGCTGCGCAAATTGGTGTTGGAGGAGTTCCGCCAGTCCCTCTTTCCCCTGACAGAGGAGATTCCCCAGCCCACGTATGATGACCTGGTGGGCGCCTTCGGTTCCCCGGATGAGATGGCGCAAACCCTGACCCAGTCCCTGCCCGATCTGCCCAAACCACTCTCCCGGAAAAGGGTCCTTCTCTGGGGGTTGGCGGGATGCGCCGCTCTGCTGCTGGCGGTGGGACTGTTCCTTCTCCAGGGCAGCCAGCCAGAGAAAACCTTTTCTCTCACCGCCGGAGAACTCCCCCAGGACCTGCCTTCCGCCCAGCAGTACAACTGCTATCAGTCCCCCTTCGTGTCCAGCTCCCTGCGCTGGGAACAGGCCAAAGAGGACAAAGCCTACCAAATTGAGATCCGCAACCCCAACCCGGTGGAGCTGCGGTTGATCATTGCCTACCAGGACCGGAAGCAGGAACACAACGCGGTGATCCCCCCGGAAGCCACCCACGTCCTTACTGTGAACGACGCCAAACCAGGGGAACATGTGATCTTCTTCCAGCTCTCCCCTGTGGCTCTCTCCTTAGAATTGCGGCTCCTGGTCTCCCAGGACCCCCTCTCCCCTCCGTAACCAAAACCGCCGTCCCAACCCGAAACGTTGGAACGGCGGTTTTTTCGTCCGTTGGTCCTGTTTAGTTCATGGTGTCGCCGCTGACCTGGAACAATTTCTCCACCCGGCTGCGCAGGGCCTGGTGGTCCGGACGCACCAGCCCCGGGTCCTCCTCCAGCAGGGTCTTGGCCTGGTCCTGGGCCTGGTGAAGCAGCCGCAAGTCCCCTTCCAGGCTGGCCAGTTTCAGCTGGGGCAAACCGTGCTGCCGGGCCCCGAAGAAGTCCCCCGGGCCCCGGAGCTTTAAGTCCTCCTCGGCGATCACAAAACCGTCGTTGGTGGCGGTCATGGTTTTCAGCCGTTTCCGGGTGGTTTCGCTGTGGTTATCGGAAATTAAAATACAATAGGAGTGATGCTGTCCCCGGCCTACCCGGCCCCGCAGCTGGTGAAGCTGGCTGAGGCCAAACCGGTCGGCGTTCTCCACGATCATTAAAGTGGCGTTGGGAACGTCCACCCCCACCTCGATGACCGTGGTGGAGACCAGCACATCCACCTGCCCGGCTGCAAAGGCCTCCATAACGCTCTGCTTTTCCCGGGCCTTCTGCTGTCCGTGGACGATGGCCACGGAGAGGTCGGGAAAGACCTCTTCCCGCAGCTGCCTGCCGTACTGCTCCACTGCCTTCCTGCCCTTGGTGTCCTCCTCGGACACCGCAGGGCAGACAATGTACACCTGTCGTCCCTGGGCCACCTGCTTACGTACAAAACCATAGAGCCGCTGCCGCTTGTCCTCCCCAATGAGGAAGGTCTCCACCGGGGTGCGGCCGGGGGGAAGCTGGTCGATCACCGACAGGTCCAGATCCCCATAGATCATGAGCGCCAGGGTCCGAGGGATGGGCGTGGCCGACATGACCAGCACATGGGGCACCAGGTCTCCCACTCCCTTTCCAGAGAGGGCCGCCCGCTGACCCACCCCAAACCGGTGCTGCTCGTCGGTGATGACCAGGCCCAGGTTGGAAAAGGACACTGGCTCGCTGAGCAGGGCATGGGTACCGATCAGCAGGTCCACCTCCCCGGAAGCCGCAGCTTCCCAGGTCCGCCGCTTCTGGGCCGGGGTCATGGACCCGGTGAGCAGCCCCAACCGGATGTTTGTCCCTTCCAGAAGCGTCTCCATGGTGCGAAGGTGCTGCCGGGCCAACAGTTCCGTAGGGGCCATGAGGGCGGTCTGGCAGCCGTTCTCCCAGGCCAAAAAAGCGCAGGCGGCAGCCACCACCGTTTTTCCCGATCCCACGTCCCCTTGCAAAAGACGGTTCATAGGGGTAGGCCGCTGCAAATCCCCCGCCGCCTCCTCCACCGACCGGCGCTGGGCGCCGGTGAGGGGAAAGGGGAGCTTTTCCAAAAAGGCGGCAAGATTCTGCCGCACAAAGGGGACTGCCTTCTGCCGGCTCCGGTGTCCCCGAATGAGCCGCAAGCCCAGATTCAGGCAGAAGAGTTCCTCAAACATCAGACGCCGCTGGGCCTTGGACAGTTCTTCCCAGGAGGAGGGGAAGTGGATGGCTTCGTAGGCTTTGGGCCCGGGGATCAATCCGCAGGCCCGCCGCACCTTCTCCGGCAGGGTCTCCTGGATCTGGGGCAGACAAGTGGCCGCCTCCCGCTGCCAGCCAATCATCAGCCGATTGGTCACACCGGCGGTGAGAGGATAGACCGGGGCAATACCACCTGTATGCACCTGATGCCCCTCCCGCTCGAACACCGGGTTGGTCATCTGCCGGTGCAGCCCCGCTCCGGACAGCTTTCCATAGAAATAGTAGGTCTCTCCGGGGTGCAGGGCCTTGGCCACATAACTCTGATTAAAAAAAGTCACGGCCACCTGGCCGGTTCCGTCCACCAGGCGGCCCTTGGTAAGCTCCATCCCCTTGCGGATGTAACTGGTGCGGAAGGGCTCTGCCACCAGGGCAGGAAAGCACACCGGTTCCTCCAGCGGGAGCAAGGCGATGCCTTCCCGTACCGTCCGGTCCTCATACTCCCGGGGGAAGTAGGACAAAAGATCGCCCACTGTGCGCAGCCCCAGCTTGTCCAGGGCCTTCTCCCTGGCGGGGCCCACCCCGGTGAGGGCAGACAGGGGGGTATGCAGCGTCAGACCTTCCATAGACACCGTCCTTTCCTCCGTGATAGAATGGCAGCGACCACTTACCGTGAAAAATCAACCACTTAGGGCCTTGCCCGTGACAACGCGGCCCTTTTCCTGTACCATGAGAACACCAAAAGGAGGGGATCCCATGCAGATCGAAGTAAAAATCGACCCGTCCTGTACCGAACCCAAACTCATCCTCTGCACCAACCAGATGACCGACGAATGCAGCGCCATCCTGCAAACCCTCTCCGCACCCGTCCTGGACGCCCTGCCGGGCTTCCAGGGAGACACCATGACCCTGCTTCGGCCAGAGGAGATCATAAGGGTCTACACCGCCGCTGGAAAACTCTTCGCGGTGACCGCCGAGGGAGAGTTCCAGCTCCGGCTCCGCCTCTACGAGGCAGAACAGCGGCTGCAAGCCCCCCGCTTTGCCCGCATCTCCCAGTCGGAACTCATCAACCTGCACCAGGTCAAGGGCTTTGACCTGAGCCTTGCCGGGACCATCTGCGTCCGGTTTCTCAACGGGACCACCACGTACGTCTCCCGGCGGTACGTCTCCAAACTCAAACAGCGCTTTGGACTATGAGGTGACACACCATGAAAAAGACCTTACTTTCTCGTATTCTGCTGGGTATCCCCCTGGGCATCGCCCTGGGGACCCTGATCTCCATTCTTTCCTCCTGGGTGTTCTCCGGAGAATACTACGCCGCCTGCGTTCCCGCCATGGTCCAGGCCGTGGGAAGCGAACTCAAAGCAGTGACCCTGCAAACCGCCTTGTGCGGCCTGCTGGGCGCCGTCTTCGCCGGGGCCTCGGTCATCTGGGACATGGAAACCTGGAGCATCCTGAAGCAGACCGGCCTGTACTTTCTGCTGACCAGCCTGGCCATGCTCCCGGTGGCCTACCTGACCCACTGGATGGCGCACTCTGTGATCGGTGTACTCTCTTACGCCGGCCTCTTTACCGCCATCTTTCTGGTGGTCTGGCTGGCCCAGTACTTTGCCTGGCGCCGTCGAATCCATCGGCTGAACCAGACTCTCCCATAAGCACCTCGCTTACAGCGGACACGAATCCCGTGTCCGCCTTTTCTTTGCCCTCCATTCTACCACACCCCGCCGCCAGACTCAACTTATCCCATAAACAGCCGGACGGTGAGGGAGGCAAAAAAGAATCCCGCCAGGTCCGCGCACAGAGCGGCCGGCACCGCATACCGGGTCTTTTTGATCCCCGTAGCGCCAAAATACACGGCAATGGTATAAAAGGTGGTTTCGGTGGACCCCAGCATCACCGCTGCCGTCCGCCCCACCAGGGAGTCCGGGCCATAGGTGGTGATGAGCTCCGAGCCCACCCCCAGGGCCGCGCTGCCGCTGATGGGCCGCACCATCATCAGTCCCACCGTCTCCGGAGGGATGCCCACCCACCGGAGCACCGGCTCCATCCACTGGGCTGCCAGCTCCAGCGCACCCGACGCCCGCAGCATGGCCACCACCGTGAGCAGCGTCACCAGCGCCGGCAGGATGCGCAGTAAGATCTCCAAGCCCCGGGCCGCCCCCTCCAACAGGGCCTCGTATACGTCCACTCCTTTCGCCATGCCATAGCAGGAGACCCCTGCAATGATCCCGGGCACCAAAAGGTCCAGCAACGGCTTCATGCTCTCTCCCTCTCCTTCGTCAGTCCCGCCAAACCCGGGAAAACCCTTTCGCCGCTAAAATCCCCGTCACCACAGACAGGGCCGAGGTCACCCAGACCGCTGGCAATAGATCAAAGGGGGTCGCACACCCCGCCCCCATCCGAACCGCCGCCACGGTGGTGGGAATGAGCTGGATGGAAGCTGTGTTGCACACCATACACAAACTG
The DNA here is from genome assembly GCF_034090835.1 of Evtepia sp. Lineage (GTDB taxonomy): Bacteria > Bacillota > Clostridia > Oscillospirales > Oscillospiraceae > Evtepia. Next base: position 16,863 of record NZ_JAXDRS010000023.1, on the reverse strand, counting down.
TCACCTGCTACCCCCGGCGTCCGCCGGCCCATCCGCCGGGCCGCCTCGATTCCCAGGGGCGTGGCTGTGTTGCCCAATCCCAGCAGATTAGCCGATACGTTGGCCGCCAGGGTGTCCATCACCCCGCGGTCTCTGGCAAAGTCCGGAAACAACCGGCCCAGCACCGGGCGCAGCAGCCTGGCCAGCTTTTCCGCCAGCCCCGCTCGCTGCATCACCTCCATCACCCCCATCCACAGGCAGAGCACCCCCGCCATGGAGATGGCCAGTTCCACCCCTGACGCCGCCCCCTCCAGGGCGGCGGGCGCCAGGGCATCCGCCTTCCCCAAGGCCAGGCCGCATACCAGGGACAGGGCGGTCATCCCGGTCCAGATCACTGTCATTGCCATCCTCGTCTCCTCCTTCCGGACTTCCCTTCCTGTTTTCCAAGATTATGCAGCAGAACTGGAAATCATGTTCTTCCTTCTTTTTCCTGTTTTCCGAATAAGCGACATTTTTCGATTGACTTCTAAATACGTTTTGTTATAATCAAATTGTTTCCATGAGTTTTTTGTAGTTTTTGGCTGTTTTTGTCGTGGCCGCCCCCTTTGGGCCCCCACGGCAAAAAGAGAGAGACAAAACAGCTGACACGAAAGGATGTGCTTCTCTATGAAATCCACAGGTATTGTCCGCAGAGTCGATGAACTGGGCCGTATCGTCCTGCCCATCGAGCTGCGCCGCACCTTAAACATCGCTGAAAAAGATTCCTTGGAGATCTATGTGGATGGCTCCTCCATTATGCTGAAAAAATATCAACCTGCCTGTATCTTCTGCGACAGCGCCAAAGATATCACCGTCTTCAAAGGCAAAAACATCTGCGTCCATTGCCTGAAAGAACTCCAGCATAATAAGTAAGCTGTCTTCCCATCTCCCCATACAGGAAGGGCACATTCCCCACCGGGAATGTGCCCTTCCTGTTCTTTCCTCCGGGAATCTCCAGAGGGTTATTGAATTATACGCTCTGTATTTGTCATTTTTTATCAGAAAAGGGAGCGGACCACTCAGTCCTTTCGAGACACTGCCAGATCATACAGGGCCTTCCGGGACAGTCCCATGGCCGCCGCAGTCTGCTTCACCGCGTCCCGCAGAGAGGTCCCTTCCTCCAGCCGCTTCTCCACCTGTTCCAGTCCCTCTTCCAGGGTGTAGCTTTCCTTCTCCTGCTGGGGCGCCCCTTCCACTACCAGCACGAATTCCCCCTTGGGCGGGGTCTGGGCGTAGTGGTCCGCCGCCTCTCCCAGGGTGGTCCGCCACACCTGCTCATGGAGCTTGGTGAGCTCCCGGCAGAGGCTGATCCGCCGGTCTGCCCCAAAGGCCTCCCGCAAGTCTTTTAAGGTAGCAGGCAGTTTATGGGGTGCCTCGTGGAAAATCATGGTCCGGGTCTCCCCCACCAGACTCTCCAGGTGGCTCCGGCGGTTTTTCTTGTTCATGGCCAGAAAGCCCTCAAAGGTAAACCGGCCGGTGGGCAGCCCCGACACTGCCAGGGCGTTGACAAAAGCGCAAGCTCCGGGAATCGGAACCACGGGGATCTCGTGCTGGGCGCACTGGGCCACCAGCTCTTCCCCCGGGTCGCTGATGGCCGGGGTTCCGGCGTCGGTGACCAGTGCGCAGCTCTCCCCCGCCAGCAGGCGGGCGATCAGTTCTTCCCCCCGGGTCCCGGTGTTGTGCCGGTAATAACTGACCATTGGTTTCTTGATCTCCAGGTGGTTCAGCAGCTTCACGGTGACGCGGGTGTCCTCCGCTGCGATGAAATCCACCTGCTTTAAGGTCTCTACCCCCCGGAAGGTCAGATCTCCCAGGTTTCCAATGGGAGTGGCGACCAAATACAATGTTCCTGCCATGGTGTTCCTCCTATTTCCCTGTCTGCTCCTGATAGTGGGTGGGAAGGATCTCCAACCCCGGTCCCCCATCCTTGACCCCTTCCACCAGCACCGCATAGGGGCTGTGGTCGATCCGGTAGGACAGCAGCTGCATCCGCTTGGGCTGGATGCGTGCTTCCAACAGCGCAGCAAAGAGCTCCGCCAACCGCTCCGGCCGGTACACCAGGGCAAACCGTCCGCCGGTGCGCACCAGCCGTCCCGCGCTGCGGCACAGCTCGGTCACCGAGCAGGTGTCGTCCATCCGGGCCATTCCTCCGGATTTTCCCGATCCCGCCCGGAAATAGGGCGGGTTGGACACCACCAGGTGAAACCGATCCCCCGGCAGCAAAGAGCTGTCTCGCAGGTCTCCGGTGAGGACCTCCCCCTCCAGACCATTTTCCGTCAGGTTCCGCCGGGCCAGGTCCGCTGCCCCCGGGTTCTGCTCAATCCCGACCCGGTGCAGCCGTTCCTCCCGCTGGGACAGCAGCAGGAGCAGGGACCCTACGCCGCATCCCAGGTCACATACCATCCAGTTGGGCCGAAGGGTGCAGAACCGGGAGAGAAGGACGCTGTCCCGGCCCAGCTTGAAATATTCATCTGACTGGGTCAGGGTGTACTGTCCCAGATATTCCCTGCTCTCCACAGCTCATCCCTCCTCGTTTCCTTCCTGCATGGTCCGCAGCTCTTTCACCAGCCACCGGACCATACGCCCGGTCATGCCCCAGATGGTATGTCCCTCGTACTGGTAAATGGGCACATCCATCCATCCGGTGCGCCAGGGATAGGTGCGGGGAAACCCGATCCGCTCGTAAGGGAACCCATCGTCTACCTGGGCGGAGACCCGGTAGCGGTAGACCTCCTCCTCATAGTCCATGAGCACCTCCAGGGGGACAAAAAACACATCCGCCACCTCGGCCCGGCTCACCGCCATCTCCGCCACCCCTTTGGGGGAGATCTTGCCCAGGAAGGGATAGACCACCCGGTCGCTGATGTCCTGCATCACGTCCAGAGGCGCCAGGATCTCGATCTCTTCCGCAGGAATGCCGATCTCCTCCCAGGTCTCCCGCAAGGCCGTCTCCACAGGCTTCTCTCCCGGCTCCCGCCGGCCCCCGGGGAAACAGACTTCGCTGGGCTGGTGGCCCACCAGGGTAGAGGCCCGGGTCTCAAAGAGCAGACAGAGGGTCCCCTCCCGCTCCACCAGGGGGACCAGGATGGCGTACTCTCCTGCCGCCCCCTGCACCCCCAGCTCCCGGTGCTGAAAATAGGTTTTCATCTCCTCCGGTGTCATGTCGTCTCCTCCCTTTTGATGCTCAGGACTCCGGCACCGTAAACTGGGCCAGAACATCCTGTTCCTCCCAGAGGATCACCTTCCCCTGGGCCAGACTGGCCGGCACGTCAATGAGCCGCTGATTCCGGCTGCCCCGGAAGTGCAGCTCATAGGATTTCTCCTCCTGGAGAAAGGGCCCGTCCACCAGCACATCGGTCTGCCGCAGCAGGGCATCCCAATGGGGGTCCCCTGCGGCCAGCAGGGTCTCGTATCGGTACCCGGTGTAGGTCCAGACGTTCCAGCCCTTTTGGCGGACCGCCGCAGCCAGCGCCGCACAGGCCTCTGCCTGCTGGAAGGGCTCTCCCCCTGACAGGGTCAACCCCTCGATGAGAGGATTCTTCTCCATGGCTGCCAGCAGCTCTTCCTGAGAGGCTTCCCGCCCTCCGGCGGGATCATGGGTGTCGGGATTGTGGCATCCCGGGCAATGGTGGGGACAGCCCTGGGTGAACACGGTAAAACGAAGTCCATGGCCATCCACGATGGAATCATTCACTACGTTGGCAATGCGCATCGCTGCAAGTCCCTCCTTCCTTTCTGTTTGCCCCGGCAAGTCTCTTGCGCCGGGCAATCGTATTTTTTATCCTACCATACTTCCTTGCAAGAGACAACAAAAACACGGCGCCGCCTCGGTTTGAGGCGGCGCCGCTGGTTCTCCGGTCTGCGCCGGTTTCTTACTTGGTGTAGTCGTAGAAGCCCTTGCCGGTCTTGCGGCCCAGACGGCCGGCGCGGTAGAGCACCTTGTACATATGAGCGGGGCGATACTTGGAGTCGGCGGTCTCCTGATAGAGGGACTCCATGACCATCATCATCACGTCGATGCCGATGGCGTCAGCCAGCTTCAGGGGACCCATGGGCAGGTTGTAGCCCAGCTCGCAGGCCTTGTCGATGTCCTCGTAGGAGCACACGTTCTCGCCGGCCAGGATGGCAGCCTCGTTCATCATGGGGCACATGACGCGGTTGGCAATGAACATGGGCACGTCGGAGACGGTAACGAACTCCTTGCCGAAACGAACAGCAACTTCCTTGCCGGTCTCGATGGTATCCTTGGAAGTGTCGTAAGCGTTGATGATCTCCACCAGCTTCATGGCGGGCACAGGGCTGAAGAAATGCATGCCCAGGAACTTTTCGGGACGCTGGGAAGCGGCGGCCAGCTCCGTGATGCTCAGAGAAGAGGTGTTGGAAACAAAAATCGCCTCGGGCTTGATGACAGGTGCCATCTTGGCGAAGGCGTCCTTCTTCAGCTCCATGTCTTCCACCATAGCCTCAAAGACGATGTCCACGTCCTTCAGGTCGTTCAGGTCGGTGGTCGCCTTCAGGTGGCCCATCCATGCGTCGGCCTGCTCCTGGGTGAGCTTACCCTTGGAGATCTTCTTCTCAAAGTTGTGCTTGATGCCTGCCACGCCCTTTTCCAGGGTGGGGGTTCTGTGGTTGTACAGCACGACGTCGTAGCCGCCCTGCAGGGCAACCTGTGCGATGCCTCGTCCCATTGTACCAGCGCCGTATACGCCAACAACTTTCACTTCCATGTTTCAGCAACTCCTTATACACATTGAAAATATATCGTCTCCTTGCAGGAAACGTATCATAATCAGCTTCACCGGATCCCCTGGGCATGCCGGTTTCCTCCCGGAAAAAAAGGGAACGACTCCTCCTTCGGATAAAGCCGCACCACCAGGATCTCCTTTTTGGTTTGTCTTATCTTACAGGAAGAACCGTGTTTCGTCAAGAGGCTTTTTTACATTTTCACAGTTTCTTCCCTGGTTATGGCCTTATGCGCTCTCCCCGGATGCTTCTCCTTTTTTTTTAGTAATTTTCGTGCAATGGTTCCTGCATTTTTTATCAATTTTGATTATTTTCCCCGGGAAGCCCCCTCCGCAGATAGTACCTATTAAGTACGGTTTATGAGAAAAATAATCAATATGTGGCATGTGCCCTTTGGTTTCTTATGATATAATAACGGCGTAGAAGTTGCCCGTTCTAAGATATTGCTGTGGGCATTCTTCTCGTGCCCAGGCAATATTGACGAATGCCTGTTTACGTAAGAATTATTTTTACAGGAGGAATTTTACATGGAATTCAAACTGAACGAAGACCAGCAGATGATTCATGACCTTGCCAAGGACTTTGCTGAATCCGTCCTGCTGCCCCGCATCGAGGAGATCGAAAAAGGCGAAATGGTTCAGGTCAGCAATGGCCAGTCCCATCCCCAGCTGCCCCACGACATCCATCAGCAGCTGGCAGAGTGCGGCTTCATCGGCATCAGCTTCCCCGAGGAATACGGCGGACTGGGCATGGGCCACGTGGAGCAGGCTATCGTCATCAAGGAACTGAGCCGCGTTTCTCCCTCCGTCGGTAAGTGCCTGGACGTGTACATCCTGGGCCTGGAAGCTCTGGACCTGTATGCTAACCCCGAGCAGAAGGAAAAGTATCTGGCTCCCTGCTGCACCGGCGAGCAGACCGTCTCCTTCGCTTTCACTGAGCCCGAGACCGGCTCCGACCCCAAGATGCTGAAGACCCGCCTGGAGAAGCAGGCTGACGGCACCTATAAGCTGAACGGCGTGAAGCGCTTCATCTCCAACGCTGGTTATGACGGCCCCTGCGTGCTGTTCGCTCTGCTGAAGGACGAGGAGTCCGGCAAGGACCTGGTCACCGGTCTGGTGATCGACAAGTTCTGCGAAGGCTACTCCATCTCCTCCCCCTGGGAGAAGATCGGCTATCGCGGCTCCGAGGTCTATGACATCTTCCTGGACGACGTGAAGGTCACCGAGGACCAGATCCTGGGCAAGCCCGGCGACGGCTTCACTCAGCTGCTGGGCACCACCGCTTATGGTAAGCTGGGCTTCACCGCCGTGTTCGTTGGTACCGCTCTGGGTGCTGCTGACATCGCTCTGAAGTACTGCCAGGAAAAGCTGCACCGCGGCAAGTCCATCACCAAGTTCCCCACCACTCAGCTGCGTCTGTCCACCATGCTGACCTATGCTCACACTGCTGAGCTGCTGCTGCTGGAAGCTGCTGACTACTGCGACCACAACCACTTCGAGCCCGACGACATCGATGTGATGCGCGCTGTTCAGGCTCGTACCGCTCAGGCTAAGGGTTATGCCGCTGAGACCGCTACCAAGGTCGCTACCATGGCTGTCAACGCTATGGGCGCTTACGGTGTCTGCGACGAGTACCAGGCAGAGCGCTTCCTGAGAGACGCTGCTGTTGCTCCCAACATCGAGGGCTCCGGCGACATCCAGTACCTCATCCACGGTATGTACGTCGCTCAGAACGGCAACACCAACTAATCTCTCTCAGCACTTACTTTGTATTTCTTTCGCCAGTCGGCCCGCAAGGGCCGGCTGACGTAAGCAAATAAGGATTATGGCCTCTGGCCAAAAATTTATATGGAGGATTGATTATCATGAAGATCGAATATCCGCAGGTCGTTACTTATCCTACCTATGAGACTCTGCTGACCGAGATGGTCGAGCCCAACATCATGAAGGTCACCCTGAACAGACCTAAGGCTTACAACGCTCTGTCCCACACTCTGGTCGCTGAGCTGACCGACCTGTGCGAAAGACTGAAGGAAGACTTCTACAACGTCCGTGTTGTCCTCCTGTACGGCGGCGACGAGTCCAAGGGCTTCTGCGCTGGCCTGGACGTTAAGCAGGGCCTGGACGAGTATGAGAAGACCGTCCCCGGCTTCTATGCTTATCAGATCAAGCTCGGCGAGCTGGAGCTGAAGATGACCCAGACTCCTCAGGCTTGGATCGCTCTGGTTGATAACGTCTCCGCTGGCGGCGGCTTCTCCCTGGCTATGGCTTCCGACATCCGTATCTGCACCAAGACCGCTCGTTTCTCCTGCTTCTATGCTAACGTGGGTATCGGCGGCTGCGATATGTGCTCCTCCTATCAGCTGCCTCGTCTGATCGGCACCGGCCGTGCATACGAGATGATGCTGACCGGCAACTTCATCAACGCTGACGAAGCTTGGAACCTGGGCCTGGTGACCAAGGTTGTCGAGGATCGTCCTTCCCTGATGCCCGCTGGCCTGGAACTGGCTCGCGTCATCGCTGCTAAGGACCCCATGGCTGTCCGCCTGACCAAGGAAGCTATGCGCTGCAACGTCGACGCTTCCGGCTTCGAGAATGCCCTGCATGTTGAGAACCGCAACCAGACTCTGATGATTGCTCACAACATGAACAAGGATCCCAACCTGGATCCCATCGGCAAGCACTGGATCGAAGAGAGATAATTTTATCGTTATCTTCTCTTGCGGCTTATCCGCTTTTTCAACCGCCTCCGACTCCGTCGGAGGCGGTTTTCCCTTTTCCGCTCCTTTCTCCAACAAATCCAAGGAATGATGTTGACTTTTCAACATGCGTGAATTATAGTACATATAAGCCGTAGGCTATTCTTTTTCCCGTTGGATACGCGCCAAAGAAAGGACCTGGAACTATGCAACAAAAACACGAGAAAAAACTGGATCGCCGCCAAATCCGTACCAAAGGGCGCATTCGAGACGCGTTCACCGCTCTGATCATGGAAAAAAACATCGAGAAAATCACCATCAAGGAGCTGGCACAGCGGGCTGACATTGACCGCAAAACCTTTTACCTGCACTATAAGTCTATTTTCGACGTGCTCACCGAAATCCAGGATGAGTTTTTGGGCTGCGTAGGACAGATGGTAGAGGAGTGCGAACTGCTGACCTCCTCCTTTGACGCCCTTCCCCTCTTCCGGAAAATCAACGACCTCCTCAACCAAAACCCCGCCTTCTACCACCGGCTGGCCGTCTCTGACCAGTACGGCTTCTTTCATGACAAGCTGAAGGCCTGCATGAAAGCCTTCTTTAACGAAAAATACAGCGAGCATCTGGCTGTCTCTTCCGTCTCCCCCGTCAAGCTCAACCTCTACTCCGAGTACGTGGCCTCCGGGATCACCGCCCTCTACGTAGAGTGGCTGAAGCACCCCGAGTTTGACCTGGAGGAAGTCGCAGAAGCAGCCTCCGAAATCTCTTACGGCGGCGGACGCGCTGTCATCGATTCCATTCTGAATCCCACCAACCGCTGACCCACCTTCCTCCGCCGCGCCACACGAAACGAGGATTGATCGCCCTATGAAACGCTCCCTCTGTCTCCTTCTTGCCTTGGTGACGGTTCTCTTCCTGCCCGCCTGCTCCGGCAGGCAGGCCAAATCTCCCCCTCCCCAGGCGGTCTTGGGGACCTATCTCTGCACCGCCATGCAGATGGACCAGGTGCCCATGACCCCAGGAAAGAAATGGCTCAAACTCAGCGACCAGTGGAAAATGTCCCTTTTCCTCTCCGAAGAGCCGGACGAAGGGACCTGGCGCCTGGACGGGACCGCCATCACCCTCACCATGGGGGGAGAAACCGTGGGCACCGGTACCCTGAAAGACGACACCATCACCCTTGACATGATGGGCATGACCTACACCTTTATGAAAGACGGCTCTGAGGCCCTGGCCAGACAGCAGGTGACCCAGCAGGAAAAGGCCGGCACCTCGGTCTTCTCCTGCTACGGCGACCTCTATACCGTCCGTTACCCTTCTGACCGTTTCCATCAGGACCCGGCCGGTCTCTCTGATCTCTACTCCGACGACGGAGTAAAGGGCTGGGTGACCAAGCTGGATTCCCAGGAACGGGTGGACAAATGGCTCGCAGGGTTCGACGAAAAAGCCTCCCATCCCGACTACCAAAACTATGAGACCGGTGACCTTACCGTCGCCGGATACCCCGCCTGCTCCATCGTCTATCAGGACGACGACGGCTGGCACAGTGAAGTGCTGGTCCAGTTCGGCTCCGACCTGGGAACCGAGACCTATCCTATGTTCGCCGCCTACCTCTACTTCACCGGCGGCAGCCAGGAGGCGGTCTGGAACCCCACCATCCAGGGGATCGTCACCAGCTTGCAGCTGACATCCCCGGAACCTTGACAAAAAGGAGATCCTGCTATGAAAATCCGCCCCTGGCTCATGGGTTGTCTGGCGCTGCTGCTGGCCTTGTCGCTGGCGGCCTGCGGCGCCCCCTCCACCCCGGAGGAGACCCCCACTCCCCCTTCTGATCCCCCAGGCACTTCCCAGCCCGACCCCGCCCCGGAAGATGCCTCCCTGACCAAGCTGCGGCAGGAAATGAAGGAGAATGGAAACATCGGTGCCATCGCCTTCCTGGGTACCCTTCCCCAGGGGGATCGCAGCGGTCTGAATTCCCTGCTGCAGCACGAATCCCTGGAGGCCTATCCTTTCCTGCGGAACATCCCGGAGGATCGGATCACCCAGCAAACCGGCGATGAGGTCTACTGCCTGGTCCCCCTGGACGAGACTGTCTCCCTCACCGTCCAGGAACTCATCTGCAACGAGAGCAACCACTATCAGCAGGAACCGGGGAAGGTCCTCTTCTCCAGCCAGGACGGACAGCCCGTCCTGCTCATTGGGAACCAGAGCGACATCATCCCCAACCTCTTCATCACCCTGAAAGACAGCAGTGGGCAGACCCTCACCTATGCCCCCAGCCTGAGCTTGTGCGACGGGTCTGTCGCCCTGCCGGTAGGGGGGATACGCTGCGGGACTTCAGCCCCTCTTACCGCCCGGATACCGGCCCCCTGCCCACCGACTTTCTGGGGGACTGGGTGGCTTCGGACGGCTCCTGCGGCCTGTCCTTTGCCGCTGACACCAAGATGACCTTCTGGTACGGTCCCCCAAAAGACCAGCCACAGGGAAAATACAGCGGCACATTTTATGTCATTTCGGAAAGCGCCCAGGGACAGTATTCCCCCGGGTCGGTGATGTTTGAGATGAACCCTGCGGGGAACCCGGAACTGGGTCCCTTCTGGGGGATCTTCACCATCACCAGGCAGGGCTCCACCCTCACGGTGACCCACGTGACCGGCGACCTTCTGCTGGAATCCCATGACGGGAAGCCCCTGACCTTTTCCCCTGCGTGACCAGGACCCCGACCGGAGAAAACCGGCCGGGGTCTCTTTTTGAAAAACTAGTGCGTCGGCAAGGAATTTGTAGTATACTGGACTCAAGAAACCCTTTTATAAAATAGAAACGAGGGCACCGTATGAAAGACCGACGCAACCACAAGCTCATCAACGCTATGATGACCGCCCTGCGGGCGGTCCACTCCGCAGCGACCCCGGAATCCATGACCCCGGAAGAACTGGAGCGCCAGCGGAAGGGGCAGGATATTCTGGGCCGTCTCATTACGCCCCCCATTGGCTTCCACTGGGAGCCCTTTTCTCTCCATCACCTCCCCATGGCATGGGTGCGCCCGGAACGGGGACACGACCCCAAAAAAGTCATTCTCTACTGCCACGGGGGAGGGTATATCAGCGGCAACCTGGGCTACGCCCGGGTGCTGTCCTCCAAGATGTCCAGCGTCACCGGGCGGGATGTTCTCTCCTTTGAGTATCGTCTGGCCCCGGAGCACCCCTACCCCGCCGCCCTGGACGATGCCTTGGCCGCCTGGGATTACCTGATGTATCTGGGCTACGGCGCCCAGGATGTCGCTCTGGTGGGAGACTCCGCAGGCGGAAACCTGGCCCTCTGCCTGGCCCTCCACCTGAAGGAGACCAAACGGATGCTCCCCGGCCGGCTGGTCCTCTTCTCCCCCTGGACCGATATGACCGCCAGCGGCCACTCCTACCAGACTCAGCAGGAAGCCGACCCCATGCTCACCATCCACTATATCCACGCCGCCCGGGCTGCCTACGCCCCCAACCAGGACTGGAGCCTCCCCAAGTTCTCCCCTCTCTTCGCCCCCCTTCAGGGGCTTCCGCCCACCCTCATCCAAGTGGGCGGAAAGGAACTGCTCTACTCCGACTCCCTGCGGCTCTACCAGAAACTGCTGGACCACGGGGTCCCCTGCGTGATGGAATGCTGGCCGGAACTCTGGCATGTTTTTCAAATGTTCCCCCTTAAACAGTCCTCAGACGCCATGGAGAAACTGGCCCAGTTCCTGCTCTTTTGAACCCTGCTGAAACGATGGATTTTGTTTTTACAGAATCCATCGTTTTCTTTCCATTTGTTGTCGAATGATGTTGAATCCTGTCGAAAGCTATAGTGCAACGAAAGGTACTATGAGGAAAATAATTTCCTCTCTTCCCTGCGCCCATCTCAACTGCCAGGAGTGATCTCATGGTTTTCGCCAGTATGCTCTTCGTCTTTCTCTTTCTCACTGCGAATCTTGTCTCTCAAATCGCCCTGAAATCAACCAGGGCGAAAAATATTGCCACGCTGGCCTTTTCTCTGGTGTTTTACAGCTGGTCCGGGCCCCGTTACCTCTTCCTTCTGCTTGGCATGGTCTTTATCTGCTGGATAGGCGGTCTGCTCATCCAGTCCGCCCGGGAGAAGAGCCCCCGGCGGCGGGCCCTCATCCTCACCGTCACCCTCTACCTGCTCATCCTGGGCATCTTCAAGTACACCGGCTTCTTCCTGAGCAACGTCCAAGCGATCTTCGGTGTGCCCCAGGTCATCCCTTCCAAGGTCAATAACGACACCGCTATGTATCCCCTGAACGGCAAGCAGGTGACCAGCATCACCCAGGGCGATATGGTTCTGGTTCCCGATGTCGCTCCCGATTCTGACGGCATTGTTGTCCTGACCCACCTGGTTTACGGCAAGTAATCCAATAGATTGGGCCGACCCAGCAACCCAGCAATACGCTGACGCAACCCCCCCGGGCTACGGCCCGGGGGGGCTTTTTATTTCGCAATTTACTTTTTAATGGCGTAGCCGTCGCAGGTGGTCTCGGTCTGGTAGGTAGCGGAGTCTCCGCAGCGGAACTCCAGACTGCTGAGGTCATAGGGGTTCAGCCCCGGGAACGAGAAGCTCCCGCTGGCAGTTCCAGATGCCCCGGGGGCAAACCAGAAGCCCCCCACGCCGCCGGAGGCGCTGGTGGAGGAGGTCACAGGATAGAAGAAGACATAGGTCTGCACCTAATCGGTCAGGTTGATGGGAAAGGCTGAGATGCACCTACTGATGGTGTAGGATTACAACCGGACTATCGCCCGGGCGCTGACCTCTGAGTCGATCTTACTGTTGTCTGCGTTGAAGTCCACCCAGAGCACCGGGTCCGAGGTGATCTACCGGTTCTCTGAAGCTGGGTGGTTTTGTTGGTGCTTGCCATAGTAACGTCTCCTTTCTGGATAGATTCTATGATATGTGTGACCGCCCTGTTTCGGGAACGTTTGCGTACACCTTTCTGCCCCTTGTTTTCTGTTTCGGTTCTCTCTTTGTCGCCCGACGGAACCCCCCTGTTCTGCCCGATGAGCAGGGGGGTATGGGGTCAAACTGCCTGACTTTGTCCCCAGAGGGGGCCGTCACTGCGGCCCCGCAGGCTCCCCGGGGACACACGAGGGCGGCAGCGTTCCGACCAGAGTTTTGCGGCCCAGGGGGGCGCGACGACGGTGGCCTCTTCGCTATGCTGGGTGAGCCAGCCCCAGAAGGCGCCGCCCACCCCAACCTCTACAGTGACGGTGAATCCGTTGGGTTCGGACTCCAGCTTGGTGTCCGAGCCGAACCGGTCAAGGATCTCCCCGGCGAACTCCGACCGGCAGCGCAGGCGGACCCGCTCTCTGCGCTGGGGGTTCAGGCTGAAGGGGACCTTGGTCCAGATCTCCGGCTGGAGCTCGTCGCCCTGGGCGGGCATCCCTGTGACCAGGACCTCGCTCATGCGGTCCACCCGAAAGACCTCGGCGGCTTTCCCCCGATGGTCCCAGCAGAGAAGGTGGTAGCCTTCTTCCTCCCAGATGACGGCCTTGGGGCTGACCATCCGGCGGGGGCCGTCGGGCTCTTTGCGGCCCAGGGGGGTGTAGAGAAAGGGCTGGAAGCTCAGGGCCCGCTGGGTCTGGCAGGCGGTGTGGATGCGGTCCAGGGCTTTTTGCAATTCCTCCTCTTCCCGGCCGGGCCGGAGCGTCACCGGGCGGTGGAGCGTCTTTCTCTGATAGGCCGGGGCGAGGCTGGCGAGTTTTTCCAGCAGGCCGGCGCGCACGTCGGGGTTCAGGCAGCGGTAGACGGCCACGGCGTCCATGACCATCCGCAGTTCTTCCGGGGTAAAGGTCCGGCTGGCCAGATACCAGCCCCCTTCCAGCCCGGCGCGGTACTCTGTGTGGACGCCGTGCTTGCGCAGGGCGGCCATGTCGCGATAGATGCTTTTCCGCTCTGCGGCGATGCCCTGTCGGGCCAGACGGGCCAGCAGAGCGCTCAGCGGAAGGGGGTGCTTTTCGTCGGTCTCTTCATACAGGATGCGCATGAGGCACAAGGTGCGGTCTCGCTGGTCGGCATGCTTTCCCATGGTGGTCCCTCCTCTTTAAACGATGTTGTGAAATTATTATAGAACATATGTTCTAATCATGCAAGAGGCAGTTTTCCGACCTGTCCCGAAATGGGTCCCTCATTCCCAGGTCTTCCAGACCTCGGGCTGGTAGCCTGCGGTGGCCTGCTTGCCATTGCGGACGATGGGGGTACGCAGGAAGGTGGGGTCGTCCAGGATCTTCTGGATCTTGTCCTGGTCGTAGGCCAGGTATTGCAGCAGGGGGGCGTCCGGGTGCTTGGGGTCTACAATGTCCGGGAACTTCTCCGACCGGAGAACGCTGGTGAGCTCCCCCTTGCTGATCCCGTATCTGGCCAGGTCGATGGCCTGGAACTTGATGCGGCGCTCTTTAAAGTAGCGCTCTGCCTTTTTTGTGTCGAAGCATTTGGGTTTTCCGAAAATCTGAATATTCATGGCGATCCTCCCTGCTCCCGGGGGAGCTTGTTTTTGGTTCTATTCTACCATAGATTCCGCCCTGTGCCCAGGAAAAGAAAAAGATGTATACTTTTCCATGGAGTTGTGATATACTATAAGCGATGATTTTTCGGCTGTGTCTGCGGCCGTCCTTGTGAAGCAAAGGGGGGAGATCTCTCCCTTCGGGGCGGAGCGGACATCATTTTTACCGTGAATTTTCCGCCAATGCGGAATCCATAGATAACCCACAGAAGCCATGGCGAAACCATGGGGCATATGGGGAAGAGCCGGGCAAACCCTCCGCGGGACAGGGCGAGAGGGTGCGCCGGGCATTTCCTCTGTGTCACTGCACCAAATTTTGCCCGGGTCTTCTGGCGGGGAATTTGAAGAAAAGGAGTTACTATGGCAGAAAAACTGAAAATTATCGCCCTGGGCGGATTGAATGAGATCGGCAAAAACCTCACGGTCTACGAGTATGGCAACGACATCATCGTGGTGGACGTGGGTATGGGCTTCCCCGACGATGATATGTACGGCATCGACGTGGTGATCCCGGACGTGAGCTATCTCATCAAGAACCAGGATAAGATCCGCGGCATCTTCCTGACCCACGGCCATGAAGACCACATCGGCGCCCTGCCCTACGTTTTGCGGTCCTTCAACGCACCCATCTACGCCACCCGTATGACCCTCGGCCTGGTGCACCTGAAACTGGAGGAGCATAAACTGCTGGACACCACCAAGCTGGTGACCTGCGAGGCAGGGGATGTGATCCGCGCAGGAAAGTTCTCGGTGGAGTTCATCCACGCCAACCATTCCATTGCGGACGCAGTGAGTTTCGCCATCAAGAGCCCTGTGGGCACGGTGATCCACACCGGGGACTTTAAGATCGACCCCACCCCCATCAAGGGCAAGATCATGGACCTGACCCGCCTGGGCCAGCTGGGCAAGGAAGGGGTCCTGGCCATGCTGGCCGACTCCACCAACGTGGAGCGCCCCGGCTACACCCGCTCCGAACGGGCGGTAGGGGCCAGCTTCGACGAGCTCTTCAAGAGCTGTAAGGAGCGGATCATCGTGACCACCTTCGCCTCCAACGTGGACCGGATCCAGCAGATCATCAACGTGGCGGCCCGATACGGACGCAAGGTGGCCATCACCGGCCGGAGCATGGAGAACTCCATGCGGGTGGCAACAGAGCTGGGCTACACCGAGATCCCCCAGGGGGTACTGGTGGATATCAACCACATCAAATCCCTCCCCCGGGATAAGATCTGCATCATCACCACCGGCAGCCAGGGCGAGGCCATGTCCGCCCTCTTCCGCATCGCCTTCTCCACCCACAAGCAGGTGGAGATCCAGGCGGGGGACCGGGTCATCATCTCCGCCTCGGCCATCCCCGGCAACGAGAACGCCGTGAACAACATCATCAACGAGCTCTATCGGAAGAGAGCCGAGGTGGTCAGCGAGAACGCCGGCGCCCTCCACGTCTCCGGCCACGCCTGCCAGGATGAGCTGAAGATCATCCATGCGCTGGTTCGGCCCAAGTTCTTCATCCCTGTCCACGGGGAGCAGCGCCACCTGCAGACCCACGCCCGGGTGGCCCAGGAGATGGGCACTCCCCCGGAAAACATCATCATCAGCGACGTGGGCCGGGTCATCGAGCTCACCGCCAACTCCGCCCAGCTGGGCGGCACCGTGCCCTCCGGCCGGGTCTTCGTAGACGGCTACGGCGTGGGCGACGTGGGCAGCGTGGTCCTGCGGGACCGCCGCCACCTGGCCCAGGACGGCATGATCGTGGTGGTGGTCTCCCTGTCCGGCGAGACCGGCGAACTGGTCTCCGGCCCGGATATCATCACCCGGGGCTTTGTCTACGTGAAGGAGTCCGAGAGCCTCATGGAAGAGCTCCGCGAGGTGGCCCTGGAGGCCCTGGAGGCCTGCCAGGTGCGCAACATCAGCGACTGGGCCACCATCAAGTCCGCCATGAAGGGGGAACTCTCCCGGTACCTGTACCGGAAGACCAAGCGCAACCCCATGATCCTGCCTGTGGTCATGGAAGTGTAACGAAAGCAAAAGGCTGGGAGACCATGGCCTCCCAGCCTTTTCTGCTGCGTCCCGGTACCGGCGCAGGATCACTCCTCGGTTCATAAGACTGGATCATCTTCTTGACCATCTGGCCGCCCACGGAACCAGCCTCACGGGAGGTCAGGGAGCCGTTGTAGCCCTTCTTCAGGTTAATGGCCGCCTCCATCTTGAACTGCTCCATTGCGGCGCGGGCGCCGGGGACCATGATCTTCTTGCTGCCGGAAGACTTGTTGCTTGCCATAACAATATTTCTCCTTTGATTGGTCGTTGTAACGTTCAGAAAGAACGATGAGGAATCGTTCCGGGACTTATGATGGCCCAAAGAGAAAAAGTTATGTGCTGCGTCTGGCTGTAAATTCCGGTAAAATCGCCAATTCGTCCGTACAGGATAAAGAACACCCCCGGGCCGTAGCCCGGGGGTGGATGTGATTCATGAGAGTGACCTCAGAACCAAATTATTTGACTGTACTGGGGATTAGTAGATCACCAGCAGGTCGAGGATCTCACCTGCAGAACCGAAGCAGTCAACATAAACCTTTTCCTGGAGCTTGTTGCCGTTCACGTTGATGATATCGGTCTTGGTGGTATCAACATAGTAGTTGACGCCGTCAATCGTGATGAGACCGGTGTCCTCATTATATGCAGTTACCTGCTTATTGTCCTTGGTCAGTTCCTTTTCACCATCAGCGGTCTTGACAGTAACAGCAGTGTAGTGGCCTTCGTAACGGGCAGAACCGCCAACGACATAAGCGTACTGGGTGGTGTCGAACATATCGCCGCCGATGTAGAGGTATGCCATGTCAACCACGGAAACGCCCTGGCT
>NZ_JAXDRS010000022.1:0-18895 GCF_034090835.1 Evtepia sp. | reverse complement strand
AGGACTTTTTCTGAAAAAATCACACTAAACTGCACCACTTTGGTGTTTCCCCTCATTTCCCCACGCAGAAGCGGGAGAAGATGCGGGCGGTGATATCCTCCCGGACGGTGCGGCCGGTCAGCTCGCCCAGGGCTTCCAGGGCGGCTTCCACGTCGGTGAGAAGGGCGTCGGGGGTCATGCCCAGGTCGAGGGCGTCTTTGGCGTGGGTCACGCCGTCCAAGGCCCGCTGGGCCGCCTGGATCTGGCGCTGGTTGGTGAGCAGTTCCCCGGCGGCGGACTGGGCCGCCTGGGGGAGGAGGGTCTCGGCCCGCCGGGCCAGGGTGGTCTCTAAGGTGTCCAGGCCGTCCCCCGTCTTGGCGCTGAGGGGGATGACGGTCAGGGTGTTCGGGGCATCGTTGGCGGCGGGCTGGGGCAGAGTAAAGTCGGTCAGGTCCCGCTTGTTGGCCAGCAGGATGGTATCCGCCTGGGCCAGGGCCTCGCGGAGCAGGTCGTGATCCTCTTCGGTCAGGGGCTGGGTGCCGTCGCACACGGCCAGGACCAGATCGGCCTCGGCCAGGGCCTGGCGGCTGCGGGCCACGCCCAGCTGCTCGATGGGGTCGTCGCTGTCCCGCAGGCCCGCGGTGTCAACGAGGCGGAAGAGGTACCCGCCCAGGGTGACTTTGGTCTCGACGGTGTCGCGGGTGGTGCCGGGGATGTTCGTGACGATGGCCCGCTCATACCCCGCCAGGGCGTTGAGCAGGGAGGACTTGCCTGCGTTGGGGCGGCCGATCAAAACGCAGGTGATGCCCTGATGGAGCAGCGTCCCCCGGCGGCTGGTGGCCAGGAGCGCTTGCAGCGCCGCTTCCTGCCGGGCGAGGATCTGTCCCATTTGTTCGGCCTGGAAGGGGTCGATGTCCTCGTCGGGATAGTCTAACACGGCGCAGAAATGGGCCATGAGATCGGTCAGGGCAGAGTAGATGCCGTCGATCTGGCGGGAAAGCGCCCCGTTTAGCTGCCCGGCGGCCTGCCGGGCGGCGGCGGGGGTCTCGGCGTCGATGAGGTCGATGACGGCCTCGGCCTGGGTCAGGTCCAGCTTGCCGTTGAGAAAGGCCCGCTGGGTGAATTCGCCGGGCCGGGCCAGGCGTGCCCCGGCGGCACAGAGGGCGTCCAGGGCCAGGGAGAGGACCACGGGGGAGCCGTGGCATTGGATCTCTGCCGTCTCCTCCCCGGTGTAGCTGTGGGGGGCGCGGCTGACGAAGGCCAGACCGGTATCCAGCAGATCTCCCGCTTGGTCAAAGACCCGGCCATAGAGCAGCTGGCGGTCGGGCGCCTCAGAAAGCGGCGTTTTGCCGAGGGGCTGGAAAATGTGCGCGGCGGCCTGGGCCGCGCCGGGGCCGGAGAGACGAAGGATCCCCACTCCGCCGGTTCCGGGCGGGGTGGCGATGGCTGCAATGAGTTCGGACATGGGCTGGCCCTCCTATTCGATCCATTTGAGAAGTAACGAAGAAGCAGTTTTCCACCCCCTGTGGAAGGGATGTGGAAAACTCTGTGGATAATGTGCAAAACCGGCCGCCCGGATGTTGGGGCGGCCGGAAATGAACGGAAAAAACGGCGTCTCAGCCCTCTTCCTCGATGCGCTTGGCGATGGCGCGGGCGGCACGGACGCCGGAGGCGCCGGCCTGGGCCAGGCCGCGGGTGATGCCGGCCCCGTCGCCGGCGGCGAAGAAGTTCTTCAGCGGCGTCTCCAGGTCGCTGGTGAGCTTCAGGCGGGCGGAGTAGAACTTGACCTCAGCGCCGTAGAGCAGGGTGTCGTAGTTGGCGGTGCCGGGGGCCAGCTTGTCCAGGGCGTAGATCATCTCAATGATGTCGTCCAGCTGCCGCTTGGGCAGGGCCAGGGACAGGTCGCCGGGGACGGCGGCAGTCAGGGTGGGGTGCGTGGTGGACTTGCTCATGCGGTGGGCGTTGGAGCGCACGCCGCGGATCAAATCGCCGAAGCGCTGGACCAGCACGCCGCCGGCCAGCATGTTGGAGAGAGAGGCGATGTGCTTGCCGTAGCGATACGGCTCGTTGAACGGCTCCGTGAAGTGGTTGGAGACTAAGAGCGCGAAGTTGGTGTTCTCGCTGCGGAGCTTGGGGTCGGAGTAGCTGTGGCCGTTGACGGTGTGGATGCCCTCCACGTTCTCCGAGACCACATGGCCGTAGGGGTTCATGCAGAAGGTGCGGACCTGGTCGCCGTACTGCTTGGTGCGGTAGATGAGCTTGGACTCATAGACCACGTCGGTGATGTGTTCAAAGACCAGGGCGGGCAGCTCCACGCGCACACCGATGTCGATCTGGTTGTTGGTCATGGGCAGGCCCAGCTGGCGGCACTGGTTGGCAAACCACTCCGCGCCGGACCGGCCGGGGGCTGCGATCAGGTATTTGGAGAGGAACTGATCCCCGTCGGCGGTCTCCATGAGGTAGCCGCCTTCCTGGGGACGGATGGCCGTTACGCTGGTGTTGAACTGGAAGGTAATGTCCTTGCGCAGGTCCTCATAGATGTTGGTGAGGATGCGCAGGTTGTTTTCGGTTCCCAGGTGCTTAACCCGGGCCTGCAGCAGGTGGAGGTCGGACTCCAAAGCCCGCTTCCGCAGGGCCTGGGCCTGGGGAGTCTCGGTGGAGTAGACTTCCCGGGTGGCGCCGTGGGCGATGTTGATCTCGTCCACGTAGTCAATGAGCTCCATGACTTCTTTCTCGGGGATGAAGTCGGTGAGCCAGCCGCCGAAGGCCGTGGTAAAGTTATACTTTCCGTCGGAGAAAGCCCCCGCGCCGCCAAAGCCGCACATGGTGTGACAGACCTTGCAGTGGATGCACTCCTTCACCTTTCCCGCCACAATGGGACAGCTCCGGTGATAGATATCCTGTCCCTGGTCCACAATCAGTACTTTCATTCCAGGGTTGCGGCGAATCAGTTCATAGCCGGCAAACACGCCCGCCTCGCCGCAGCCCAGGATGGCTGCATCGTAGGTTTTCAACATGATGATCCGTTCCCTTTTTTCAATATTTGTGCTGTCTGTAAAAAGACAAACCAATTTATTATATCAAAACATGTCTACTTGTCAAGAGGGAATCCATCTTTTTTACCACTCCCACACAAGGCGTTGGCACGAGGCAGCGTAGCGCCCACCAAAATACTGCTGGCGTCCGCTCTATGCAAATAAGAGTGGGTGGCTTGCGCTGCCGCAGCAAGCTACCCGCTCTTATTGATCCACCCATAAGCACAGCAAACCGGCAACGCTTCATTGATGCTAAAAAGAAATGAAACAGTTGCATGCTTTACAATGATACGTGACCATTCGGCTCTTGGCGATAAACCCATATTGGGACGCCTCACCTAAAACCTCGCCGCCACTTTCATTGATCCGTTTCGTTGAAACGACCCATCCCTTCAGCTTGGCATCTTCCGGAAGCCAATAGACGGCACTGGAGCGAGGGGCAAATAGTTGTCCTCTGCGCATGGCCTTACCGCAATAGGGACAGTTCTTCATAGTCATTCCTCTCCCGATACGCTCTTTTATATTGCATATATCCCGTCCGGTTGATTGCGTCAACGTTTCCTCATTTATGATACCAGGGGCTCGCCGCTTTTTACCATCCCCGGCTCGTTCCTATGATGTCCCGCAGCTGAGACAGGTGAGAGATGGTATAGCGGATGTCCAGCTCCGGGGGTTTTGCCTCTCCGGCGGGGTTGTACCAGCAGCAGGGGATGGCTGCGCCGCAGCCCCCGGTCCTTCATCTCCTTCACCAGGTCGTAGCCGTTGTCCAGGAAGAGGATGGTCTCCCCCAGCTGGTACTGGTAGGCCGCGTTAAAGGCGGCGTAGTCCGGGGGCGTGATGCCCTCGCTCTGGAAAAACTCCTGGAACCGCTGGGTCAAAAGCTGGGGTTTGGTGATCTCCCCCCGCTCCAGCCGCTTCCAGTAGCTGAGGTTCAGAACCGAGTAGCGCGCTACCCGATCCTCCGGACAGGGGCCCAAGCCAAAGTCCGCAAAGCACTGCTGGAGCGCATGGCGCTCTGAGGCCGGAAAATCCAGCAGTGTCCCGTCAATATCCCATAAAATTACGTCGATCATGGCTGCCTCCTGTCCTGTATCCAGCAAACGTCTCGCAGCGCAGCCGCTGGTCCGTTTCCTATATCTTATGTAGTCGTTATGATCCCTCAAATTATTGCAGACCCGGGCCATAATTGCAAGCCCCTGTCCCCAAACAAAAACCCGGACCGGAACACAATGGTCCGGACCGGGTGTCTCCTTCTGTCAGGGCAATGCCTCTGCGGGGCAGTCCTCCACGGTCACCCCTGTGTAGTAATGGGACAGGATCTCCTGATAGGTCTTGCCCTCCTTGGCCATGGCGTCCGCCCCGTACTGGCTCATGCCCACCCCGTGGCCAAAGCCCGCCACGGAAAAGACAAAGTTTCCGTCCTTCAGGGCAACGGTAAAACTGGCCGAGCGCTGGGAGAAGATCTGCCGGGCCTGGGCCCCGGTGATGGTGACACCGCCGATCACCATGGTCTGCACGCCCCCTTCCGGGGTGGTGATGGTCTCTCCGATCCAGCCCGCCGGGTCCCCCTCCAGGACTGCCTCGGGATAGGCTTTCAAAACTGCGTCCTTCAGTTCCTGGGGGGACATGGTCACTTCACTGTTGAAGTTGGGGACCTCTTCCCCTTCCGGGGAGGAGACGCTCTTCAAATAGGGCACGCTGTTGCCCCAGACCTCCACTGCGTCCTTGGTGGCGTGGCTGGAAGAGGAGTGGAACACGGCGTCGATCATCTGCCCATTGTAGAGGATCACCTTGGTTCCCGTCTCCGCCACGGCTTTGGTGATCTTGTTGCTGTAGGCTACAGCCTTGTCTCCCCAGTTTGCCCGGGCCTTCTCCCGGGAGATCCATGCCTGGCAGCAGGCGTAGTCGGTGCACAGGTCCGCCTGGGGGTGGTTCCGGGATTTGCCCGCCTTATTCAGGGCGTAAGTCCGGGCGGCCACCGCCTGGGCCTTCAGCGCCTCCTGCTCAAAGGACGCGGGCATCTCCGCTGCCACCACGCCCCACAGATATTCGTTCAAGTCCATCTCCTGCACCTGTCCGTCCACCAGGATGGACAGGGTATGGCCGCTCTCGGGCAGGGTCAGCTCCTCTTCCCCGGGGCTCTTCTCCTGCCGCAGCAGCATGGGCAGCAAAAAGATGAGCGCCGCCAGAATCAGCGCCACCACGATCACCTTTCTCACAGGGGACTCCTCCTTTCCGCCATCCCGCCGCCGGGCCGGCTGCGCACCGGGTCCCATAAAAAAAGAAGCCGGCGGGCACCGGCGCTCCGATCCTTTTTTTGTATGGTTAGTATAGCCTCTCTTCCCCCGTTCCGTCAAGGAAAACCCCATCCCATCTTTCCTGCCGCCTCACCTCGTTTTCCGGGAAAACGTGGTATTTCTCCCGGACATGCCCTTTCCTATTGAAATTGTCCGTTTTTTCTGGTATTGGTATAAGGATGGAATTTTTTCCGCACAAAAGAGAGAATCGAGAAAAGGAGACGTGATCCCACTATGGCCAACGAAGCAAACGCCGCCATTGGCACCCAGCCCGTCTACGACGCCCGCACCCTGGGAAAACCCCGGATGCTGGTGCTGGGCTTCCAGCACATGTTCGCCATGTTCGGCGCCACCGTGCTGGTCCCCGCCCTCACCGGTCTGTCGGTTTCGGCAACCCTCCTCTTTGCCGGGCTGGGTACCCTGCTGTTCCACCTGCTGAGCAAAGGTAAGGTCCCCGCCTTCCTGGGCTCCAGCTTCGCCTTCCTGGGCGGCTACGCCGCCATCGCCCCCAAGCTCCCGGACGCCGGCGGCAACCCCACCGTGGCCAACACAGAGATGCTCCCCTACGCCTGCTTCGGCGTGGCCTGCGCGGGCCTGCTCTACCTGGTGCTCTCCGCCCTCTTTAAGGTCTTTGGCGCCAAGCGGGTCATGGCCTTCTTCCCCCCCATCGTCACCGGCCCCATCATCATCTCCATCGGCCTGACCCTCAGTAAGTCCGCCGTGGAAAACTGCGCCACCCACTGGTGGATCGCCCTGGTGGCCATCCTGGTGGTCATCATCGCCAACATCTGGGGCAAGGGCATGATCAAGATCATCCCCATCCTCCTGGGCGTCATCGCCAGCTATGTGGCCGCCGCCCTCACCGGAAACGTGGACTTCACTCAGGTAACAGCTGCCCCCTGGATCGGCCTGCCCTTTGCCGGCGAGGACACCGTCTTTTACCTGCTGAGCCATGACCCGGACTCCGCTCTGCTGGTCTCCGCCGTCATCACCATCCTCCCCATCGCCATCGCCACCATGGTGGAGCACATCGGCGACATGTGCGCCATCTCCTCCACCTGCGGCAGAAACTACGTCCAGGACCCCGGCCTGCACCGCACCCTCCTGGGCGACGGCCTGGCCACCTCCCTGGCCTCCCTGTTCGGGGCGCCGGCCAACACCACCTACGGCGAGAACACCGGCGTGCTGGCCCTCTCCCGGGTCTATGACCCCCGGGTCATCCGCATCGCCGCCGGTCTGGCCATCCTCTTCTCCTTCTGCCCCAAGTTTGCTGCCCTGGTCACCGCCATGCCTCAGGCCACCTGCGGCGGCGTCTCCCTGGTGCTCTACGGTATGATCTCTGCCGTGGGCGTGCGTAACGTGGTAGAAAACCGGGTGGACTTCACCAAGAGCCGCAACGTCATCATTGCCGCCCTCATCATGGTCCTGTCCATCGGCATCGCCTACTCCACCGCCGGTGCCCTGGCGCTGGGCCCCGTGAAGCTCACCGGCCTGGCCGTGGGCGCGCTGGTTGGCATCCTCCTCAACGCCGTCCTCCCCGGTAAGGACTACGAGTTCGGCACCGACCTGAAGGGGGACACCTCCTCCGACCTGGGCCGGTATTGACCTTCCCTTTGCAAAACAAACGAACCCCATGGATCTCCAGCCCGGAGACCCATGGGGTTTTCTGGTTTCGTTAAAACAGGGAGATGACCCCCAGAGACAGGCCGGTGACGATGCCCCCGGCGATGAGCACCCCCACAAAAATGGCGGGCAGGGCGATCTGCATCCGGATCCGCAGCAGGGCCGCCACCAGCGCCCCTGTCCAGGCTCCCGTGCCGGGCAGGGGGACCGCCACCAGCACCACCAGGCCGAAGATCCGGTATTTCCGCACCATCCGCCCTTTCAAATGGGCCCGGGTCTCGATCCAGTCGATCTTCCGGCCCCACCAGGGCCGCTGACGCAGCCAGCGGAACAGATGGCGGATGAAGAGCATGATGGCCGGCACCGGCACCATGTTGCCGATGACCGCCGTGAGGTAGGCCAGCCCAGGGGGCAGACCCGCCGCCAGACCAAAGGGGATGGCACCCCGCAGCTCCAGCACCGGCACCATGGCAACCCCCATGGTGGCCGCACTTTCCAACAACAAAGACTCTCCCATGGGATGCCTCCTTCTTCGCAAAGTAACGCTGCCGGGGCGGACTTTCCCGCCCCGGCAGCGTTATTATAGCAAAGTCTAAGCCGTTCGTCCACTTTTATCCCAGCAGAGGGAAGGACAGGGCAGCCTTGAAGAGGTCTCCATCGATGGACAGCCGGAAGGTCCCTCGCTGGAGCTGGGTGAGGCTCCGGGCAATGGACAGGCCCAGGCCGCTGCCCTCGGTGTTTCGGGAGCTGTCTCCCCGGACGAACCGCTCCATGAGCTCGTCGGCAGAGATGTTCAGGGGATCGGCGGAAATGTTCCGGAAGAGGATCTCTACCCGGTCCTCCCGTTTCTCACAGGTGAGGTAGACCCGGGTCCCCTCCATGGCGTACTTTTCAATGTTGCTCAGGAGGTTCTCAAACACCCGCCACAGCAACCGTCCGTCTGCGGAGATGGCCGGGGCCCCCTCCGCCGGGGTAAGGACCAGATCCAGCACCTTCTTCTTCAGGCGCTCCTGATACTCTCCGGCGCACTGGGAGAGCAATACGTTCACGTCCGTGCGCTGGAAGTTCACCGTGATGTTGCCTGTGGATGCCTTGGACGCCTCCACCAGGTCCTCCGTGAGCTTCTTCAGGCGGGCGGACTGCCGGTCCAGCACCTCCAGATATTCCTTGGTCTTTTCGTTGGGCATCTCCTCTTTTTTCATCAGGTCCACGTAGTTCACAATGGAGGTGAGGGGGGTCTTGATGTCGTGGGAGACGTTGGTGATGAGCTCGGTCTTCATCCGCTCGGACTTCATCTGTTCCTCCACCGCCTTCTGGATGGATTCCCGGATGCTGTTCAGGTTCTCCCCGTGGGACCGGAAGTCCCACTTGAGTTTTTCCAGGGGGACCTTATAGTGGAGATCCCCGGCGGCCAGCTTCTCCCCGCCCTCCTGCAGGGTGCGCAGGGAGAGCACCAGATAGATGAGCAGGCAGCCCTCCGCCCCTTTCGTCACAAACCAGAAGAAGGGGCCGGCCCCGTGGATATCCAGGATACAGAGCCCCTCCAGGAAGCAGCACAGGCCAAAGCCCAGGGCCGCCCCCCAGAACAGGGGCAGCTTCCCAAGCACGCCCCCTGCCTTTTCCTTGAGCCGGGGGAACCGGCGGACAAGGGGTCTGGCCAGCCGGAGACAGAGCAGGTTCTCCCGGCAGGTCCCTGCCCGCTTCTGCCGGACAAAGGAGAGCAGGGTCAGCAGCAGCACCGCCCCGCCCAGCGCCAGGAAGAGGGCAGACACCCCCAGGGCCGTGATGTCCCAATCCTTCCCGCCCAGGGCCACCAGACACAGCCCGGCTACGGCGCCCGCAAAGAGCTGCACATCCAGGGGAATGGCCTTCTCCGCTCCGGACAGGGTAACGGTCCCTTCTTCCTGGGGCCGCCCGGTGCGCCGCAGCAGCAGGGCCAGGGTCACAAAGCCCAGGGCCGCGCCGCCCAGGGTCAGGACCAGCAGCTCATACCGATAGAAGTACAAAGATTCTGCCTGGATGAGTTTAGCCCCGATCTGGTCGGATGAGCCAAATCCGCTGCGAATGTACCCGGTGAACAGGACCGTCTTGGTCTCCCCGTGGGTGATGCAATCCATGGTGATGCGGTAGCGGGAACCGTTGGCAGAGGAGAGTTCTCCCGGGGCCAGCTCCTCCACGGAATAGTTCACCTGGTCGTAAGTCGCCTCCAGTTTTTCCACTTCCAGCCGTCCCTCCTCCAGGCTGGAAAAGGTCTGGGTCTTGGTCTCTACCTTGTCGGGCTCCGACACGACAACGGAGGTGGTATCTCTGGCCAGATAGTCCCCCTTCTCCTTGCTTTCCAGCAGGACTTTCCCGCTGCTGTCCTTGATGTCAAAGAAAAAGCTGGCGTCTGCGGTGTACCGGTTGGCCCAGTAGGTATCGTCCGTTCCTCGGGAATCCAGGTAATAGGCCTCAATCTCTCGCAGTTCCGCGCGAATGAGCTCTTGGGCGGTCTGGTTTATCACCTGGTCCCGGCCGTCCCACTGGTAGGCATTCCGGCCGGCCAGCCAGCTCACCCGGAGAAGGCCCATGATACTGGCGGTAAACGAGGCGACGCAGAGCACAAAAAGCAGCCCCGTGACCCATCGTTTCCCTGTGTTGGATCTCATGGCTTTCCTCCTTCCATCTTATATCCCTGGCCCCAGACCACTTTAATATAGCGGGGGTCCGAGGGATTGATCTCCAGTTTTTCCCGCAGGTGACGGATATGGACGGCCACGGCATTCTCCACCCCGTAGGGCTCCTCCCCCCACACAGACCGGTAGATCCGTTTGGGGGAAAACACCGTTCCCGGACTCTGCATGAGCAGCCGGAGGATATCATACTCCCGGGGGGTGAGGGAGACCGGCTCTCCGTCCAGGGTGACCTCCTTGGCCCGGTCGTCCAGGGTGATCCCCCCGATGCGCACCGCGGCGGGCTTCACCGACCCGCCCCCCAGCTGGAGATAGCGCCGCAGCTGGGACTTCACCCGGGCCAGCACTTCCACGGGATTAAAGGGCTTGGTGATATAGTCGTCCGCCCCCTCGTTCAGGCCCATGATCTTGTCCGTATCCTCGGACTTGGCCGTGAGCAGAATGACCGGCACGTTGGAGCGCTCCCGGATCTTCCCCATGGCGGTCATGCCGTCCATCTGGGGCATCATAATATCCAGCAGCACCAGGTGGATCTCCTCTTTCTCCAGCAGGGACAGGGCCTCGATCCCGTTGTAGGCGGGAAAGACCTGATACCCACCGGTGGTGAGATAAATGGTCAGTGCCGATACAATATCCTTTTCGTCGTCGCATACCAAAATGTTATACATACCCGTCGCCTCCTGATGCTATGATACCCAAAAGAATCTTAAGAAACAAGGAAGGGAGTCTTTAAGAATTGTTTAAGGCAGGGCTTCCTCCCCTTTCCCCGCCTGAACCAAACAATGCCCCCGCTCCTCCGGACCCGGTATGGGTGCGGGGGAACGGGGGCAAACACAGTGCGATCTTGTCTTATTTCCCCAGGCCGTATTCCTCCGCCAGCTTCTGGAACTTCACCAGAGAACGGCGGATCTGCTCCGTGGGCACGCAGTAGGAGATCCGTACGTGGCCGGGGCAGCCGAAGCTGTCGCCGGGCACCAGCACCAGGTCATACTTCCGGGCCCGCTGGCAGAAGGCATGGGCGTCGGGCTCCAGGGTCCGGGGGAAGAGGTAGAAGGCGCCGTCAGGCTGGGCGCAGGTGTAACCCATCTCCCGCAGAGCGTTCAGCAGAATGTCCCGGTTCTCCCGGTAAATGCCGATGTCCGCGGTCTGGCCGGTGCACCGGGCCACCACGAACTGGAAGAGGCTGGGGGCGCACACATAGCCCAGGGCCCGGCCTGCGCCGCACACAGCAGCATAGAGCTCTCCAAAGCCCTCTGCGCACTTGGGCACCAGCACATAGCCGATCCGCTGGCCAGGCAGGGAAAGGGACTTACTATAAGAATAACACACCAGGGTATTGGCATAATAAGAAGGCACCCAGGGCAGAGGCTCTTCTCCGTAGACGATCTCCCGGTAGGGCTCGTCAGAGATGAGGTAAATGGTGTGGCCATACTCCTGGGACTTTTCTTCCAGGGTCTGGGCCAGCTTCTCAATGGTCGCCTGGGAATAGACCACCCCGGTGGGGTTGTTGGGGCTGTTGATGATGACGGCCTTGGTCTGGGGGGTCAGGGCTGCCTGGAAGGCAGCAAAGTCGATCTGGAAGTCCTCCAGGTCGGCGGGCACCGGGACCAGGGTGCATCCGGCGCTCTCCACAAACACCTTATACTCCGGGAAGTAGGGGGCCATGGTCACAAACGCATCCCCCGGGCACCCCAGGGCGCTCAGGACAATGCGCAGACCCGCCGCCGCACCGGCGGTCAGGTAGAAGCAGTCCCCGTCGTAGTCGGTACCATACCGGCGGTTCAGGTCGTCTGCCAGGGCCTTGCGCACCTGGCCATCTCCCTGGGCCGGGGTGTAGCCGTGGAGCTGCACCGGGTCGGCGGCGTCCACCAGTTCCTTCACCAGATCCCCTACCTGCTTGGGGGCAGGCACGCTGGGGTTGCCGATGGAGAAGTCATCCACCTTGTCGGGACCCACTTCCGCTGCCCGGGCCTGGGCAAACGCAAAGGCCTCCCGGATCTCCGAGCGTTCGGTGCCCAGCTGTACCATTTTCTCTGCGAATCTTGCCATTGTTCCGTCCTCCTCGTCTCCGCCTTCTGCGCAGCCGGGGACCCGGGGCCAAAAGGCAAGCGTCTGTTCTCTTTGCTCCGGCAATCCCGCCGGATGGCTTTGCCCCTTATTATACCAATCCCACCGGGGAAACGCAACGCCCACATTTTTAGCACTCTATCGCATAGACTGCTAATGTTTACAATTTAGACACATTTATCGCTAAGATTATTCATAAAATCGCAGTAGGATATCCAGCGTAGACAGGAGATGGCCCAGAGAAGCCGGGAAGCCGGCCAGCACTCTTCCCCATTGACTGCAAACAAATCTTGTAAAACCCGCCGGTCCGGCCTCGGTCGGTCAACGGCCCGAAATAGAAGAAAAGGAGATTTTATTATGTTCGGTATGCTTCCTTTTGATCGTCGCGATGACAACATGTTTAACCTGTTTGACAACTTCGAGAAGAAGTTCTTCGGCAACACCGCCGCTACCCTGCCCGCCTTCCGTACGGACATCCGGGACCAGGGCGACAAGTTCCTGCTGGAGGCTGAGCTGCCCGGCTTCAACAAAGAAGATATTAGCCTGGAGCTGAAGGAGGGCATCCTCACCATCAAGGCAGAGCACAAAGAGCAGGACGAAGAAAAGAACGCCAAGGGCGAATACATCCGCCGGGAGCGCCGGTACGGTTCCTTCGCCCGGACCTTTGATGTCTCCGGCATCAACGAGTCCGCCATCACCGCCACCTACAACAACGGGATCCTGGAGCTGGTTCTGCCCAAGCAGACCCCGGTCATTCCCGAGAGCCGTCAGATCGCCATCGGCTGAGCCGCTCTCTCCCGTTTCTCTCTCTTTCTCAAACAGATAACCCTCTCTCAAGGGCAGGGCGCCGGCGCTTGCCGGCGCCCTGTTCCCCTGCCTGACCACAATCACAACCCCTTACTGAAAGGAGCTGACTTTCCATGCTGAACCCTGAAAAACTCACCCAAAAATCCGCCGAGGCCATCCGCTCCGCCCAGAGTCTGTCCCAGGAGTACGGCAACCCTCAGATGGAGCAGATCCACCTGCTGTGGGCTCTGCTGTCTGACGAGGCCGGTCTCATCCCCCAGCTGCTGGCTGGAATGGGCGTGACCCTTCCCTCCTTCCTGGCTGCTGCCCGGGACCGGATGGAGCGCCAGCCCCGGGTCTCCTCCTCCGGCCATGAAGCCGGAAAGATCTACATTTCCACCGAAACCGACAAAACCCTCACCCGGGCCGAGCAGGTGGCCGCCGAGATGAAGGATGACTTCATCTCCGTGGAACACCTCTTCCTGGCCCTGCTGGACACCGCCGACCGCGACCTGTCCAAGCTCTTCTCCGACTACCGGATCACCCGGGAAGGAGCCCTCAAGGCCCTGTCCTCCGTGCGGGGCAACCAGCGGGTGACCTCCGACAACCCGGAGGAGACCTACGACGCCCTGAAAAAGTACGGGTCCGACCTGGTGGAACGGGCCCGGCAGAACAAGCTGGACCCGGTGATCGGACGAGACGATGAGATCCGAAACGTCATTCGCATCCTCTCCCGGAAGTCCAAGAACAACCCCGTCCTCATCGGCGAGCCCGGCGTGGGCAAAACCGCCATCGCCGAGGGCCTGGCTCAGCGCATCGTGAAGGGAGACGTGCCCGCCTCCCTGAAGGAAAAGACCATCTTTGCCCTGGATATGGGCTCTCTGGTGGCCGGTGCCAAGTACCGGGGCGAATTTGAAGAACGGCTGAAAGCCGTTCTGAACGAGGTCAAAAAGTCCGAGGGCAAGATCATCCTCTTCATCGACGAGCTGCACACCATTGTGGGCGCCGGAAAGACCGAGGGCGCCATGGACGCCGGTAACCTGTTAAAGCCCATGCTGGCCAGAGGTGAGCTCCACTGCATCGGCGCCACCACCTTAAACGAGTACCGCCAGTACATCGAGAAGGACGCCGCTCTGGAGCGGCGGTTCCAGCCGGTGATGGTAAATGAGCCCACCGTAGAGGATACCATTGCCATCCTCCGTGGTCTGAAAGAGCGCTATGAGGTCTTCCACGGGGTGAAGATCCAGGACGGCGCCATCATCGCCGCCGCCACTTTGTCCAACCGGTATATCACCGACCGCTTCCTGCCGGACAAGGCCATCGACCTGGTGGACGAGGCCTGCGCCCTCATCCGCACGGAGATCGACTCCATGCCCACGGAACTGGACGAGATCCAGCGGAAGATCATCCAGCACGAGATCGAAGAGGCCGCCCTGAAAAAGGAGACCGACGCCCTCTCCCAGGAGCATCTGGCGGAAATCCAGAAGGAACTGTCGGACATGCGGGAGGAGTTCAAGGCCAAAAAAGCCCAGTGGGACAACGAAAAGGATGCCATTGGCAAGGTCCAGCAGCTGCGGGCCGACCTGGAAGCGGCCAACGCCCAGCTGGAGCAGGCCCAGAGAGCTTACGACCTGAACAAGGCCGCAGAGCTCCAATACGGTAAGATCCCCGCCCTGAAGAAGGCCCTGGAAGAGGAGGAGCAGATCGCCGCCCAGAGCAAGGCCCGGTCCCTGCTGCGGGATAAGGTCACCGAAGAGGAGATCGCCCGGATCATCGAGCGGTGGACCAGTATCCCCGTGGCCCGCCTTATGGAGGGCGAACGGGAAAAACTCCTCCATCTGGAAGACATCCTCCACCAGCGGGTGGTGGGCCAGGACGAGGCCGTGCGCCTGGTGTCCGAGGCCATCCTCCGCAGCCGCGCCGGCATCGCCGACCCGGATAAGCCCATTGGCTCCTTCCTGTTCTTAGGCCCCACCGGCGTGGGCAAGACCGAGCTGGCCAAGACCCTGGCCGAGGCCCTCTTTGACAGCGAGCGCAATCTGGTGCGCATTGATATGTCCGAGTACATGGAGAAGTTCTCCGTGTCCCGGCTCATCGGTGCTCCTCCCGGCTACGTGGGGTACGAGGAGGGCGGCCAGCTCACCGAAGCCGTCCGCCGCAAGCCCTACTCCGTGGTCCTCTTCGACGAGGTGGAGAAGGCCCATCCCGACGTGTTCAACATTCTGCTCCAGGTGCTGGACGACGGCCGGATCACCGACTCTCAGGGCCGCACTGTGGACTTTAAGAACACCATCCTGATCCTCACCTCCAACCTGGGCTCCCAGTACCTGCTGGAGGGCATCAACGACCAGGGTGAGATCTCCGACGAGGCCAAGGTCCAGGTGGACCACCTGCTGAAGCAGTCCTTCCGTCCGGAGTTCCTCAACCGTCTGGATGAGGTGGTCTGCTATAAGCCCCTCACCAAGGAGAACATCACCTCCATTGTGGACCTGCTCATTGCCGGCCTGAACCGCCGTCTGGAAGACAAGCAGCTGAAAGTGGTCCTCACCGACGCCGCCAAGACCTACGTCATCGACAACGGGTACGATCCCCTCTATGGCGCCCGTCCCCTGCGCCGGTTCCTCCAGCACACCGTGGAGACCCTGGTGGGCCGGAAGATGATCGCCGACGAGGTCCTGCCCGGCACCACCCTCACCGTGGACTGCGTGGGCGGCGAGCTGGTGGTGGAATGACCTTCCCCTGCCCGATACAACCATAAAACGCCCCCCTGTCCGACTTGCTGCGGACAGGGGGAATTTTTTTGTAACTTATTGGAAATGGGATAAATCTGTGGTATCCTGGTCCTATCTCTTGAGATTGGATGTGACAAAATGGCCCTCTCCCAAGTTTTATGGTCTCTCGGCCAAAACAAGCCCCTGGACACCGCTTCCCTGCTCAGCGAGCGGGAGCTGGAGGACGTTCTCCAGGATAATATCTCTCTGCTCAATCCCGACTGGCTGGTCATCGGCCGTCAAGTAGCAACCCCCAACGGAAAATACCTGGATCTGCTGTGCATAGACCGGGACGCAGACCTGGTGGTCGTGGAACTAAAGCGAGACCTGACCCCCCGGGAAGTGACCGCCCAGGTCATTGAGTACGCCTCCTATATGGCGGAGAAACAGCCGGAAGAGATCGCCCAGATTTATCTCTCGTACACCCAGCATTACCTCTCCTCTTCTACCACCCTGGACACCGCCTACCAAAACAAGTTTGGGGTCCCGCTGGATGAAGAATCGGTCAATCAGAAAGTAAAAATGGTCATCGTAGCCGCAAAGATGGACGACGGGACCGAACACATCATCCAGTATCTGCGGCAAACCTACAATGTGGACATCAACATTCTCTTTTTCCAAATCTTCCGCCACGGAGAGGACCGGCTCCTCAGCCGGGTCTGGGTCAACATTCCTCACACAGGATACGTAGGCGTTGGTCTGGTATCCGGTGAAATGATCCAGGCCAGTCACGCTGTTCTATCCGTGGACGGGGAACCCGTCCCCATGAAATCCCTGGCTTTGAAAGGCACCTACTTTTACGAGGAAAATAACCCCGAGCTGGCAGAATATGTGGTCCCCGTCCGCTGGATCAAAACCGTCCCCATCAATCAGGCCGTAAAAGAAACCGGCTTCTTCGGCAATCAAAACACCGTTTGTCGTCCTACCAGCGGAAAGTGGCAGTTTACCATCCACCGTTTAAAAAGTCTGTGGAACATTCACTGAGGATATGCAAGCCCCCGACCCGGCAATGAAACATGCTGGATCGGGGGTTTACTTCATTTGGTAGAAGAGCGCAGCGGGCGGAAGGTTCCGCCCGCTGCGCTTTTTCTCTGGGTTCCTTTTTTATGTACCCATCCTCAGCAGGGCTCAGACTGCGTCGGAGGTATAGCGCATGAGGATGGTAGCCACCTCAGCGCGGGTTGCGGTAGCCTTGGGGGTGAGAGCTGAGTTGCTGCCCTGGAGCAGCCCTTCCTTCACAGCCCATCTCATGGCTTCCACAGCATATTCGGAGATCTGGTCTGCGTCGGTAAAGCCGCCCAGGTTGTCCTCTGCGGGAGGCTCCACAGGATCGACGCTGTCATACTGGGCAAACCGATAGAAGAAGGTGGCCAGCTGCTCACGGGTCAGAGGCTCCATGGGGCTGAAGGTGTCCTTCCCGGTGCCGTTGGTGATCTCATTCTGAGAGGCCCACAGAACAGCGTTGGTGTACCAGGTGTCGCCGGGCACATCGGTGAAGGGATTGTCTCCGGTGACCTCGGGAGAGCCTGCCATCCGGTAGAGGACGGTGGCCATCATGGCCCGGTTCAGGTTGCTGTTGGGCTGGAAGGTGTTGTTCTCGGTGCCGTTCATGAGACCGGTGAGGGTCACATAGGTCACAGCGCCGGAGAACCAGTCCCCTGCCAGCACGTCGGTGTAGTTGATGGTGTGGATGCGGTCGCCGCTCTCGCCGTAGCGGCCAGCGGGCACCACGCCCTTCAGTTCGCCGGTGATGTAATCCATGACCACTTCATCCAGGGGCTGACCCAGGTCATAGCCCACGGGAGAAGCCTTGAAGGCATAGTAGGTGTCGCCGCCGGCGCCCATAAAGTCGTT
This sequence comes from Evtepia sp., assembly GCF_034090835.1. Lineage (GTDB taxonomy): Bacteria > Bacillota > Clostridia > Oscillospirales > Oscillospiraceae > Evtepia. Next base: position 1,811 of record NZ_JAXDRS010000022.1, on the reverse strand, counting down.
GGTCACCACGGTGTAGGTCTCGTTGGGGTCGAAGGCCACGCCGCCGATGGTCTGGATGGTGACCCGGTTGATGGCGTCGGGCTTACCATAGGTGGAGTCGGGATAGTTCCCGGTGGTGGCAAAGGGAGCGCCGGTGTTGATGGTGAACTCCAGACCAGCCACCTGGGGGAAGCCGCCCACAGCCTCGGGGGTGCAGTAGGTGGAGGCTTCCAGGGCTTCCAGCAGCTCAGCGCCGGTCACCTTCACGATGTACAGGGTGTTGCCGAAGGGCAGAACGGTGTTGATGTCCTTCTTGGTGATATCTCCCTTGGGGATGCTGGCGCGGATGCCGCCGCCGTTGGTCACAGCCACGTCCACCTTTTCACCCAGGGTGTTGGCCTGCCACAGCATAGCGTCGCAGATGAGGTTACCCAGGTTGGTCTCGCCGGTGCGGACATGGGCCTTTTCGCCGTCCAGGTCCACTTCGGTCTTGGCGAACACGGTGCCGTACTCCTCGTCGATCTGCTTCTGGATGGCCTCAGCACGGGCCTTCACCTGTGCGTTGGGCTTGAAGCCTTCCACGGCGTTCAGGTCGCTCACGGCCACGTTGGAGGCTTCGCAGGTGCCTTCGGGTGCGATGTCCACCACGCCCACGTTCTCCAGCTTGGTGCCGGTGGAGGTGAGCAGCGCACCGTTCACGGTGCAGGTTTCATTGGTCACTGCCTGGATGTCTTCCAGGGTGGAGTGGGAGTGGCCGTCGATGAACACGTCAATGCCGTTGACGTTGGCCAGCAGGTCCACAGAGCGGTTGCCTTTGGACTCGGCGTCGATGCCCAGGTGGCCCAGGGCGATGATCAGGTCGCAGCCCTCTGCCGTCAGGGCGTCCACCTGCTTCTGTGCGCAGTCAAAGAGTTCCTGCTCTGCCAGGAAGGTCACGCCCTTGATCTTGTCGGGGTGGGCCTTGGTGGCGGTCTCGGGGGTGGTCACGCCGAACACACCCACCTTGGTGCCGTCGTTGGTGGTGAAGGTGGTGTTGACACCCATGGCAGCCTCTCCCTCATAGGCCACGTTGGCAGCCAGGAAGGGGAACTCAGCCTGGGCTTCCCGGGCCTTCAGGTTCTCATAGCCATAGTCAAACTCATGGTTGCCGGGCACAGCCACGTCATAGCCTGCCATGTTCATGAGCTCCACAGCGGTCTCGCCCTTGGAGACGCTCACCGTGGGGTCGCCCTGGATAAAGTCGCCGGCGTCCACCAGAAGGGTGTAAGCGCCGGCCTCTTCATAGGCCTGCTTCAGCGCCGCCACGGACGCATACCCGCCGATGCCGCCATGGACATCGTTGGTGTGGAGAATGACGATATGACCGGTCAGGTCCTCTTCCGTGCTTCCTGCGGCGCCGGCCGGCACCACCAGGGACACGGCCATCACCAGCGTCAGGAAAAGAGCGGCAAACTTGTTCCACGTCTTTTTCATAGAAAATCCTCCATTATCATAGATTCCGGCCAGCGGCAGGAACCATGGGTCCGCCGGCCGGTGGTGCGCTGGGGACCAGCCGCTCACGCTGTCCCCAGACTTTGGGCCCATTATACCCTATCTTTCCGCTCTTTGCCACCATTTCTGTGACAAAATGCGTAAAATCGTGGTAAAAAATCGAAACAATTTGGCAACATAAACCAAGCGCCTGCCCCAAGGTGAACTGCTCCAAATTGTGCGGACAGTACAAAAAGCGCCCTGGTAGGAAAAATAAGTTTTAGGTGGAGAGGCGCCGCGCCAGCGGTGCCTCTCCGGTTTTTAACTGGATACGTTCATAGTTATAAAAGTGGATATAGCGG
>NZ_JAXDRS010000021.1:0-39396 GCF_034090835.1 Evtepia sp. | reverse complement strand
TAAGCATAGACTTATGAATAGAGGACATAAATGCACCTATAACAAACAAATTAGAGAAGAATTGTTAGACGATGCTGTCGCTGAGGTAATAATCAAGTTAGTAAGCAACTCTAAATTTGCGTCTATGATACAAGAAAAAATCAATATGAAGGTTGATACATCAGCTATTGAAAATGAGATAGATAATTACCAAAAAGAGCTAAGGAAAAGTCATTCCACAAAGTTTAAGCTAATTGAAGAAATAGATAATTTAGATGTTGAGGATAAACACTATAAGAGAAGAAAGAATGATTTAGATGATAGACTTTATCGTATGTACGATAAAATTGAGGAATTAGAAGGTCAGTTAATAGAAGCTAAGGCAAAGAAAGAAACAATAGAAGCTGAAAAACTTACTGGCGATAATATATATAAGGTTTTGATTTATTTTGACAAACTTTATAAAGTCATGAACGATGTTGAACGCAGACAGTTAATAGAAGCACTCATTTCAGAAATTCAAATTTATGAAGAGAAGCAGGCAAATGGGCAATGGCTAAAATCCATCACTTTTAAGCTGCCTATCATTGATGAGGATCTTAATATAAGTTTGGACAATGATGAACAAGTTGAGGATGAGGCACTCTTCTGTGCTGCGGGCGCCCACCCCGGCAGGGTCTAAGGACTGCAGGGTGGTGATGGCCTCCTCCAGCAGGGGCAGGGGGACGCCAGCATGGGTCAGCCCGTCCAGGTCCTCCTGATCCAGCCGTCCGTGGGGGTCCAGCAGTTCCGTGAGATACTGGCACAGGGCCAGCAGGGGCGGGCGCAGGGAGAGACGGTCCAGCTGCTGGCCCAAAAGCAAGGAGAGGGAGTCCTCCGTGTTCCGGGTGACGGCCAGCCCGCCGGGGTCTGTGCCGGGGTCTCCGGGGGCGGGGGTGTCTTTCAGCCAGGGGACCTGTTGGGAGAAGGCCTCCCATGAGAGGGCGCTGTCTCTGCCTTCCGTGTACTCCAGGACAGGGTTTTCCAGGGCTAAGTTGTTCAGATACTGTGCCAGCTCCAGGGTGTTCTGTTGCAGGATCTCCATGGACTGGAGAAGGGTGGGAGAGAGCTGCAGGGCCTGGGACAGCTGCAGCAGAGGGCCTTGATGGATCATGGGGTTTCCCTCCTGAGTCATACCGTATCGTTTGCATTAGTATAGCATAAAAAGAATACAGTTGACAGAAAATTCATCGCTTGCTATTCTGGGTGCAGAGGTGATCTTATGAAGCGTGACCGTGTTTATCTTTCAAAAGCAAAGAATTTCCCCGGCCAGGACGGCATGACCCAACGGCTGCTGGCCGTGCTGGAAAGCTCCTTTGATGGGATCTTTCTCACCGATAGCCATGCCTGTCCTATTTGGTGCAATCACTCTTACGAGGTGATTTCCGGCCTGCGGGCCCAGGATGTTCTGGGGATCCCCATGCAGAAGCTGGTGGAAGAGGGGATCATCTCCCGGTCCTCTACCCTCATGGCCCTGGACAGGCAGTGTGCGGTCACCATAGAACAAACCTTCACCACCGGAAAACATGCGGTGGTTACCAGCACCCCCATCTTTGATGCCGACGACCAGATCTGCATGGTGGTGACCAACGTAAGAGATATTTCAGAGCTCATCTCCCTGCAGGAGTCTTTGGATAAGGAGCGGAGGCTGGCTGCCCGGTATGAGCAGGAGATCGCGATCATCCGGGAGCAGCTCATGTCGACGCCCCAGTTTATCGCAGAGGACCCGGCAACCTTGAATCTTCTGCGGATCGTGGGACGGGCTGCGCTGCTGGACACCGTGGTTTTGATCCAGGGGGAGACCGGCGTGGGCAAGGAGTATATTGCCACCTACATCCATCAGCGTTCTCCCCGGAAGGGGAAAAGCTTTATTCCGGTCAACTGCGGCGCCATTCCTGAAAATCTGGCGGAAAGCGAGCTGTTTGGGTATGAACGTGGGGCCTTTACCGGGGCGAACCGGGAGGGAAAGGCTGGCCTGTTTGAGGTGGCCGACGGAGGGACCATCTTTCTGGATGAGGTGGGAGAACTTCCTCTGGCAACACAGACGAAACTTCTCCGGGTCCTTCAGGAGAGAAAGCTGACCCGGGTGGGAGGCAGCAAACCCATCCCCATCAACGTCCGGGTCATCGCTGCTACGAACCGGGATCTGCAGGACTGCGTGGAAAAAGGGACCTTTCGAGAGGATCTGTATTATCGGCTCAGCGTGTTTCCCGTGTGGGTGCCGCCCTTGCGGGAGCGAAAGCTGGATATCCTGAAACTGGCCAAAAGCGTGATCCAGGAGCTGAACCAGACCTACCGGCAGGAGAAGTTCCTCTCTGCCGGGGCAGAAGCGGCGCTGCTCCAGTATGCCTGGCCGGGCAACGTCCGGGAGCTGCGCAACGTGATGGAGCGTGCCTTTATCATGAGCGATGCAAAGTCCATACAGGCGGAGGAGCTGGCGATCGTGGAAAACGGAACCCTGCGGTCGCCGCGGACCATCTCCCCACCTATGGTGTTGAGCCGCTGATTCCGCCGCCGGAAGCGGAGGAACCGGCCCCTACGTTTTCTGCAGAGGCAGAGTCCAGGAGCTTTCAGGAGCAGGTTGAGGCCTTTGAAGCCAGCCTTCTGACCTGGGCGCTGAAGAAGGAGCCGTCCCTGCGGGGCGCTGCCCGCCTGCTGAAGATGGACCCGGCCACCTTTCTGCGGAGAAAGAAGAAGTATGAGTCCCTGGGTCTGCTTGCGCCGGAACATCCACCTGTTTGAACTTCGCATCATGTCCCTGATCGGCCCCTTCCTGGGTGCCGGCCTCATTCAGGATATGACGTCCTTCACCGGTGAGACGGCGGTTCTGGCCTGGATGCTGACCTGCTACTCCCTGGTGGCGCTGAGAAAGCGGGAGCCCGATCTGGAGCGTCCTTACAAGATCCCCGGCGGCATGGCTATGGGCATCTTCGCTTCTGTTGTTACCACCGTGGTCTTCGTCCTCCTCTTCATTCCCGGCAGTCCTCCCTACGTTGGCCCGCTGGCGATCAAGATGTTCTTCGGCTGGATGATCATCGGCCTGATCCTCTATCTGGCTTCCGCTGGACAGAGAAAGGGCATGACCGAGAAAGATCTCCGGGCAGGCGTGTTTGCCGGCATGGAAGAGCGCAAGGCGACCCACACCAAGCACGGCTGAGTAAACCATCAAAAGGGATCTCTCTGTACGATCAAGTATAGGAGGCGCAGCACAGGCTGCGCCTCCTATACTTTTACCGGAGAAAAGAGGGAAAACGGATGGCATGATAAGGAAAAGAACATGGAATTAACAATTGTTAATGACGTTTGATGGCAGGAACGATATAATGATAAAATATATGAAAAAGAAGGAGGATACGGAGCGCATGCGCAGATTTTATGCCGAAGCCCTGGGCATTACGGACGAGAAGCTGCTGGACATCGTGGTGCCCATCAGCCGCATCAAGACCGTAGAAAAGGGCGCGTTGCTGATTCGGCACGGGGAAAGACAGTCGCATGTCACGTTTTTGATGGAGGGGCTTTTGCGGGGCTTTTACCTGGACCCGGACGGGCGGGACGTGACAGATTGCTTCGGCCTTCACCCGTGGACTCCTGCCATGGCCTGCTGCGGACTGAACGACCTTTCTCCCATCACCATAGAAGCCCTGACGCCGTCCAGGGTGGTGCGTATCCCCTATGAAGCGGTGATGGAACTGCTGGAGAGGGATGTCCGGCTGGTCCAGATGTATAACACCCTGCTGCTGAAATCCGTTCAGGAGCACTGGCAGGTGAAAACCATGGTCTGTCAGCACACCGCCACAGAGCGGTACCAGTGGTTTTTGGAGGAATACCCAGGACTCATTGACCGGGTGAACAACAGGTACGTCGCCTCCTATCTGGGGATGTCTCCGGTGACGCTCAGCCGCATCCGGGGCAGCCTGCGGGAGAGCAGCGAAGAAAACATGTGAAAACCCCCTTCCCTCTGTATTTCAGAGGGAAGGGGGTTTATGCGTTACAGGAGGGGGGCCACCAGGCGGAGGATACACTGGAGCCATCGGGTCCCCAGAGAGCGCCCGGAGGCATACTGGGGGGTGACGTCATGGCAGAGGGGGAAGGTTTCCAGAAAGTCCTGCTCCACCTGCTTGACTGCAGCACAGCCATAGAAAAACACGGCGTTTTCAAAGTGGAGGTAGAGGCTGCGGTAGTCCAGGTTGATGGTGCCTACCACAGCAGCCTTGCCGTCTGCCACGCACTGCTTGGCATGGCAGAATCCGGGGGTATACTCGTAGATGCGCACGCCGTTGCGCACGAGCCCGGCGTAGTAGGAGCGGGTGACTTCAAAAACAGCTTTCTTATCCGGGATGCCCGGGGTGATGATCCGTACGTCCACGCCTCGCTTGGCGGCCAGGCTCAGGGCTCGGGTCATCTCGTCGCTGATGATCAGGTAGGGGGTGGAGAACCAAACCCTCTGTTTTGCGCCGTTGGCCATGCTGAGGTAGACGTTTTCCCCCAGGTACTCCTCGTCCAAGGGACTGTCTGCATAGGGCTGAACGAATCCCTGCTCCCTGCTCTGGTAAGAGAGGGCGGGGAGATAGGGGGTCACATCCTGGTCGGAGCGTTGGATGGCGTTCCACATCTCCAGGAAGGTGACGGTCAGGCTGCGGACCGCATCCCCCTCCAGGCGAAGCCCGGTGTCCTTCCAATGGCCATAGGGATGGGTGAGGTTGAAGTATTCGTCGGCCAGGTTATAGCCACCGGTGAAGCCCACCTTTCCGTCGATGACGGTGATCTTCCGGTGATCCCGGTTGTTCATAAAGACGTTCAGGAGGGGGGAGACAGGGTTAAACACCCGGCATTGGATGCCCAGGGCCTCCATTCTGCGGATGAAGTCCCGGTTAATGAAGCCGATGCTGCCGATGTCGTCGTAGATCAGGCGGACCTCCACCCCCTCGGCGGCCTTCTGGGCCAGGATCTCCTTCAAGAGCTGGAAGGAGGGGCCGTCCTCGATGGCGTGGTATTCCATAAAGATAAAGTGCCGGGCGTTCACCAGATCCTTTTTCATGGCGGCCAGGCCGTCAGAGGCCTGGGGAAAAAAGTCCACATCGGTGTTCTGGTAGAGGGGATAGGGGCCGAACCGCTGGATGTATCCGGAGAGATTCCCGGCGGTCTCATCTACGCTGGTGAGCGCTTCGATGGGAGCCGTGCCGGAGGGCAGCAGGGGCAGCAGGCGGTGGTCGATCTCCCGGAAGAGCCGCCGCATTTTCCAGGTGGAGGCAGAGCGGCCCATGAGGGAGTAGAGACAGACGCCCAGCAGAGGGAAGAGGAGCAGAAGGATGATCCAGGGCATTTTAAAGGCGGCGTTGATGTGTTTTCCGTAGAGCCGCAGCACCAGGATAAGGGCGGCCACATGGGTCAGGGTGGCTAAAATGGTGGAGTATTCGTTCATCCAGACATAGAGGAGGACGAGCCACGCCACCTGGACCAGGACGCAGGCTGCCACAAAGGCGAGCCGGCCGATGCTGTTTTTTACGGTGCTTTTTTTCTCAGTTGTCATCATAACATCATCTTTCCTTACGTGAAGGGGGATGGGGGAAGGCTACGGCCTGGCCCGCCGGAGGCAGGCGTTGATGCCGGCCTGGATGCCTTTGTCCAGCAGCTGGACCACCAGAGCCAGCAGGACTGAGATGGTCAGGACGGCGGGCACGGTGAGAAGGATAAAGGGGAGCCGGTGCGCCATGGTGGAGACATTCTGGATGAGAATGGGATAGACCAGCTGGTCCGGGATCCAGGAGAGGAGGAAGACCGGCAGGGAGAGAGGGGCTACGAAGGAGATGTTCCGCTGAAGGATCTTCGGGAGTCGTTCAGTCCGGCACTGGCTGAGGAAGAGGAACACGCAGACGGTGGCCAGGTAGGTAAAGGGCCCGTTCCAGTAGGTCGGGGGAAAGTAATCGAATATGGTGCCCCGGGCCTGAATGATATGCAGTCCGCCGCCTATCAGAACGGCCAGCAGATCCACCAGGAGGTACCAGCGCTTTTTCAGAGCGGGAGGATACTCCCGGAGATAGCAGCCGGTGAAGTAGTAGGCAAAGGGATAGAACTGATCGAACCGGGAAGGGAAGAGCTGCCAGCCAAAGTGCTGGGAGATGGGGTTGAGGGTAGGCGCCACCGAGAGGAAGAGCAAACTCAGCACCAGAGCGCCTTTGGCCATCTGGCTGGGCAGGGCTTTCCAGAGGGCGTTGAGGAAGGGAATGAGCAGGAAAATGCCGATGTAAAGCTCAATATACCAGGAGTAGGGGGCGCTGTAAAAGCCCATGATACCCTGGAACCAGGCGATAGGGGACCAGGTGCCGTCCAGCCAGATGGCCCGGAACACGCAGCAGAAGAGGGAAGCCAAAATATAGGGAATGGCAAAAGAGAGGATTCCCTTGTAATAGGAGAGACTCCAGACCTTTTTGCAGTTCAGGTACCCGGTGAGGAGGAGAAAGAGGGGGACGCAGACCATCAGTTGGGTGCGGAGGAATGCGCCCACAGCCATCCCCGGCCCGCCGGAGGGAAGAGAATAGAACTCGCTGTTGAGGAAAAAGTGCACGCCGATGACCGTGGCCACGGCCACATAGCGAATCAGGTCCAATGTTAAGTTTCTGTTCTTTTGGTTTGCCATAGGAACCTCCCGAAAAGGGTCATGCAGAGGGTCGTACTACTATGTAGTAAAGTATCATAAGTGGCATAAAAACGCAACCGGCCCGGAACAGGTTTTGGGTCCGGCGGGAAAAGAAGCCGTACCCGTGGGAGGGTACGGCAGGCGATCCCCCTTATCGGGGGCGTTTTCTCTGTCGTTCTTTCCGGTAGTCTCGGATGGCATAGGAGAACACCGGGAACATGGAGGGAAAGGCAACTTCGCCCTCCAGGGTGTAACGAAGGAAGTCGAAGAAAAACGTGTAGGGGATATCCAGCCGGCCTTGCAGCTTGAATAGAGAGAATCCCTGCTGGGCCAGGTCCTGGGCCTCCCGAGTGGTGAGGGAAATGGTGCAGGCCTTGGAGTGGGCCTGCTTTCGTTCGGGGACGAAGGGACAGCGGTCCAGGAACCCGGAGAGGGCACAGCTGCCCTCCATGAGAGCGATCTGATCCTGGGTGATGGACTCATAGTGCTCCTTTCGCTGGGCGCACTGGTAGCCGCACCGCTCGTTGAGGATGATCTCGGCGCTGTCTTTGGGGAGCTGCGCCAGGAGGTCGGGCCGGAAGTTGTCGTCCGGGTGGACCACATAGCGGTGGTAGTCCCGGGCCAGGTCCTGGTAATAGGCCAGGTCCCGGTGGGGCTGGAAGGAGGTCATAATGATGGAAGCGTGGACCTCTACGTTGGGGAAGTGCTCCCGGGTGTAGTCCCGGAGCAGGGGAGAGGCCACGATGATCCCGCCCTTCACCTGGTCCAGCAGGGCGAGAATGTCATTGCACAGCGGGTCGTGCAGGTCCTCCTGTTCCATGTGGGGCATGGAGAAGGTGAGCAGGGGCGTGATCCCCCGGTCTGCTGCCTGGGAGAGCTCTGCGGCGATGTCGTCCAGGGCGGTGGTGTTTCGCTCAAACACCAGGCGGCCGCAGTTCCAGCGCACCGGCAAACCGCCGTAGAGATATTTTACGGGGATGTCGTAAGAAAATTTCTCCTTGACCTGGCGAAGGCATTCGTAGAGAAGTGGGGAGAACTGAAAGAGACCCGGGACACTGTAGGATGCGCCGGGGAGCAGGGCGGCGCTGTCACCCTGGGGAAGAAGAGGGATGTGCATGGGAACTCCTTTCACAGAAAGAGGGAAGGGACAAGGGGGTCAGACTTCTTCCTGCCAGCCTTTGCAGAAGTCACCCCAGCCTTTGCAGTGGCAGGAGAACTGCTCCAGCTGCTGGCAGGTGAGCTCGATGGCGCTGTTGGCGCTGCCGGCGGCGGGGAAGACTGTGTCGAAGCGCTGCATGGAGCGGTCCAGATAGACCTCCACGCCGTCTTTCAGGGCGAAGGGGCAGACGCCGCCCACGGCGTGGCCCACCAGATCGGTGACCTCGTCGGCGGAGAGCATTTTTGCCTTGGTGTGGAAGAACTGCTTGAACTTGCTGTTGTCGACCTTGGCGTCTCCGGCGGTGATGATGAGGATGGCTTTATCGTCTACCTTAAAGGAGAGGGACTTGGCGATGCGGTCAGGGATGACCCCGGCGGCCTGGGCGGCCAGCTCCACGGTGGCGCTGGAGACAGGAAATTCCAGGATCTTGTCCTCCATATTGAACTGTTTAAAATAATCGCGGACTGCGGCGATGGACATAGGGAAGGGCTCCTTTCGTTTTGGTCCTGTGACGCAGGACCTGGAGATTTCCCTTATTCTACAACAATCTCCCCTTTCTTTCAATAGAGCGGCGGCGTTTGCCATAGGGGTGAGGGCTATGCTACAATAGCACCAACGACACGGAAGGATCGGGAGGGAAAGAAGGATGGACGAGAGAAGGATACGAGGGCGGTTTGCCCCCAGCCCCAGCGGGCGGATGCATTTGGGGAATCTCTTTGCAGCGCTGCTGGCCTGGCTGGACGTTCGCTGTCTGGGGGGCGAGATGCTGCTGCGGATGGAGGATCTGGACCCGGACCGCTGCCGCCGGGAGTATGCCCTTCGGCTGGCGGACGATCTGCAGTGGCTGGGCCTGGACTGGGACCTGGGCTGGAAGGCGGAGGAGGAGACCTATTGGCAGAGTGCCCGGACGCCTTATTATGCAGCGGCCTTTGAGAAGCTGGCCGGGAAGGGGCTGGTGTATCCCTGCTATTGCAGCCGGAAAGAGCTGCTGGCGGCGTCCGCTCCCCACGGGTCAGACGGGAGCCGGGTGTATTCCGGCCGCTGCCGGACTCTTTCGGAAACGGAAAAAGCCGCTCTTTCTCAGAGCGGCCGGAAGCCTGCCTGGCGGGTTTGGGTCCCGGCGGCAGAGATCTCCTTTGTGGATGGCAATTTTGGTCCCCAGGCCCAGCGGCTGGACCGGGACTGCGGGGATTTCATTCTCCGTCGGTCAGACGGGGTGTATGCGTATCAGCTGGCGGTGGCGGAGGATGACGGGCACATGGGGGTGACCCGGGTGGTGCGGGGCTGGGACCTGCTCTTCTCCACCCCCCGCCAGATTTGGCTCATGGAACAGCTGGGGTATGAACCCCCGGCCTATTGTCACGTTCCCCTGCTTTGCAGCCCCGAGGGACGGCGGCTGGCCAAGCGGGACCGGGACCTGGATATGGAGGTTCTGCGGCAGGAGAGTACCCCTCGGCAGATCGTTGGATTGCTGGGCTATCTGGCTGGGCTCCAGGAGAAGCCCCTGCCCCTGACGCCCCGGGAGCTGATCCCTGTGTTTTCCTGGGAGAAGGTGGGACGGGCCGACCGGGTGGTGGATCACGCCGTGTTGGAGAAGGCTATCCGTCGGTAAGTTCCCGACGGAGAAAGCCCACGGCTTTCTTTTCCAGGCGGGAGACCTGTACCTGGCTGATGCTCAGAATTTTAGAGGTCTTGTCCTGGGTCAGGCCTTTGTAGTAGCGCAGTAGAATGAGTTTTTTCTCCCGCTCCGGCAGCCGGTGGATGGCGGTCCGGAGGGCCACCCGCTCTACCATGGCCTCTTCCGGGGACTCGCTGCCCAGGAGCCCCTCCAGGGGCAGCCCGTTTTCCCCGGTCTCCGCATGAAGGGAAGTGACCGAGGCGGAAGCCAAATCGGCTGCGGCGATCTCTTCCGGGGTGAGTCCGGTTTCCTGGGCCAGTTCCGAGAGGACAGGCTCCCTTCCCAACCGGGCGGATAGGGCAGCTCTGGCCCGGTGGATGAGCAGGGCCTGTTCCTTCATGCCCCGGCCGACTTTCACCATGCCGTCGTCCCGGAGAAACCGGCGGATCTCTCCGGCGATCTTGGGTACGGCATAGGTGGAAAACTGGGTGCCAAAGGAAGGGTCAAACCCCTGTACCGCTTTAAGAAAACCCAGACAGCCCAACTGATACAGGTCTTCGCTGTCGGTGTTTTTCCAGGTGTAGCGTTTCACCACGCTCCAGATGAGGCCGCTGTTTTGCTCCACCAGGGTTTCGCAGGCGGACTTGTCTCCGTCCTGCGCCTTCTCGATGAGAGCGAGGGTGTCGGGGAGCATCAAGCGGGACCCCCTGCCCGCAGGGCGAACCGCTTGCGCATGGTGACCACGGTCCCTTTGCCCACGGTGGAGCGGACCTTGACGGTGTCCATAAAACTTTCCATAATGGTGAATCCCATGCCGGAGCGCTCCTCATTGCCTGTGGTAAAGAGGGGGGCTCTGGCTTTTTCTACGTCGGGGATGCCCACCCCCCAGTCCCGGACGATGATCTCCAGCTGGTTGCCGGGATAGAGGCGGAGTTTCAGCTCTACGTTACCCAGGGTGTCTGGGTAGGCGTGGACGATGGCGTTGGTGACCGCTTCGCTGACTGCGGTCTTTACATCTCCCAGCTCGTCCAGGGTAGGGTCCAGCTGGGCGGCAAAGGCGGCGGCAGCGGAGCGGGCAAAGGCTTCGTTGGCCGAGCGGGAGGGGAAACGCAGGGAAACCTGGTTGGTGTATTGAATGGTACGCATGGATGGAGCACTCCTTTCAGGTCAGAGAGATGAGCCGCTGGATGCCGGCAGCCCGAAGGACCCGGGCGGGCTGTTCGGGCAGGCCGGTCACCCGGATGGAACCCTCCAGCTCTTCCATTCTCTGCCACAGCCGCAGCAGAACGGCGATCCCGGAACTGTCCATGAAGGTGAGGCCGGCGCAGTCTACCACCAGTTCCCGGGGGAGGACCTGGTCGATCTCCCGGTCCAGGTCCTGGAGCAGACCTTTGACTCTGTGGTGGTCGATGTCTCCGGACAGGGTGACGGTGAGCATACGGTTGTGGGTGGCGTAGGCAACGGGCATAGAGAAAAACCCCTTTCTTTTGGGTGAGAATCGAAGGAAAAAAGAAAATCGCCATGTCCCCAAGGAGGGGTACACGGCGATTATACGACTTATTCCTGGAAGTTTTTGTCAAACGTACAGGGGAAGAGAAAAGTTTCTGCCAAAGGGGAGCAGATCAAGGGGTATCTGCGGGATGGGAGAGGCGGCGGGCCAGGACGATGATGCCGGAGACCACAAAGAAGGCCGCAGACAGGCCCAGACAGAGCCCGCCAAAGGCGATGGCGGTCATGGTCTCCTGGGTGGTGTGAAAGACGAAGGTAGCCAGGACCTCACAAACGGCGTAGCCTATGAGAAAGAGAACGCCCAACACCAGCCGGACTTTGGTCTTGAAGATGGGGCGGGCGACCACCGTTCCGATCAAAAGAGGGAAGAGGAAGAGCAGGACGGTAAACGGCCACCCTGTGGCGAACACGGTATGAAGGACAGCGGGATACGCGGGCATAAGGGACACCTCCGGGTTGTTTTTTTCAGAATAGCGGAAAATGGAAGAAACGTCAAGCCGAAGGTACAGGTGGTCCCGGCCGGAGATTGGGTTACGGGACGGGTGTGACGCTTTCTGCCAGGGAGAGCAGCGTTTCGGGAGACAGGGAGGAGACCAGAAGGAAAGCGTACTGGGCTTCCTGATCGAACCAGATAAGGGAATTGGGTTTGGGGTTAGTTTCCGAGACCGACAGATACCCGGGCATCCCGTTGACAGACAAAGGGGACCGGGTCCGGTCCTTGTTGTCCAGGGAGATTTCGTTCCCGTGGATCATGCGGTCATAGGAGAATTCAATCTCGTCGCCTTCCTGGTTGCGGTACACGATGACATGGGTGTGTTCCAGGTGGTATTGGGCTGCCGGAGCGTAGCCATTGGGGAGGCGCTGGGGCGCCCAAAGGGTATCGTCCTTGACGAGTTCCTCCCCTTCCAGACTGTACGTAACCTGCTGCTCTCCCAAGTAGGTCAGCCACAACTCCACCCAGGCGCGGGCCTGAGGGCTCACAGCCAGCAGGGTGGCAGCAGCCAGGGAGAGGACCAGGAACAGGCAGGCAGCGGCCTGAAGGGCTTTCTGCCAGGGCGGGCGCAGGACCCAGCGGCTGAAGGAAAAGAAACGGGAGAGAAAGCGCTTCTCCCAGGCGGCATAGGTGGGGGAAAAAGGCGGGGCTTCCGGCAGGTTTGTTTGCGCCAGGTCCAGAGCGGCGGCCTGGAGCAGAGCCTGACGAATGATTTGCTCTTCGGTCATGGCGTGTATCCCTCCTCTCGCAGGACTTGCTGAAGCAGTTTCCGTCCCCGGCTGACCCGGGAACTCACGGCGGTTTCTGATAGGTGGAGGAAGCGTGCGATTTCCTTGTCCTTCCACTCCAGGACAAATTTCAGTTCCAGCACGGTGCGGTATTGCTCCGGCATGGCGCGAATCAGGGAGACAATGTCTCCGGGGCTGCCGGGGTCTCTGACCGGCGTGTCCCAGGTGGGGGCCAGGGTGGAGTACCGGGTCTCTTTTTTCAGGGTGTTCAGGCAGATGTTTTTTACCACCACAAACAGCCAGGCGGTTTTTTCTCGGAGGGGCAGGGGGAAAAAGGTTTCTGCGTGGAGCACGCACCGCATCCATGCTTCCTGGGCGGCCTCTTCGGCCAGGGCGGGGCTATGGAGATAGGTCAGGGCACAGCGGTAGAGCCATACCTTGTGGTCCAGATAGAATTTTGTAAAGGCTTCTTTTTCCTCTGGGGTATCCAGGGCAGCCAACAGCACGGGGAGCATGGGAACGTCACCTCCAACGGCAGGGAATGGGAACCGGTTCTATGAATAAAACCATTCAGCAGAGGATTTCTTCACAGAGAAAAGAAAAATTTTCTGTGGTTGCACCGTACCAGAGGACAGTTTCCCTGTCAAGAGAGAATAGAAACGCCCCGCCGGTTTGCGTCCGGCGGGGCGTTATTGTGAGATGGCGGAGGGTTAAAAGGACCAGGTGTGCCCGGTGAGCAGATCGAAAAGATGGGTCCCGTTGGCATCAAAGACCTGGGTGACGTTGCTGCTCTCGATATCTTTTATCTCCGGATTGCTGCGGGGGTCCACGTCACGACAGATGAGGGCAGTGTGGCGGTAGCGGAAGCCGTTGGAGTCTGTGGCCTCAAAGACACAGGTGCACTCGCTCCCCTGGGGAACCGTGGCTTTGACTCGGACATTGAGGGTGAGAGAGGTATCCTGGAAGGGGTCGTAGCTCGTGGTGTGGCGGAAAGGGATCTCTTTCGTCTCGGTCAGTGTTCCGTTGACGTAAAGGAGCAGGGAGGCCGTTTGGATGGTTCCGGAATGGGGCGGGAAATCGTAGAAGGCAAAGGTGAGGGTGCTGTCTATGGACTGTTCATTGCCCTTTTGGATGAGGGGGGCACCGCTGCTGGACCTCTGGACCTGGGAGTAGCAGGAGGGCAGGACGTTCCGCTTGGGCTCGGCGACCCATCGAACCTTGGCGGTGGCCTCCCGGCCTTCTCCCTGGAAGGTCACGCCGGTGATGGTTTTCACGTCCTGAATGGCCAGGGACAGGGTCCCGTGGAACTGCTGTCCCTCCTGTTTCAGAGGGATGACGGTGCCGTCCATGGTGAGGGAGGCCTGGGTGACAGGGAAGTCGGTCTTGGGCTCCACGGCGACCATCAGAGGGATCTTCTGGGTGGCCTTATCGTAGGGACCGAAGGTCAGCTTCTTTTCCGTGATCAAGTCGGGGTCATCCTGTTCATAGACCAGGCTGTACATGGGTTTTCCAATGTGGTCCAGGTAAGCGCGGACCCCGGCCAGCTGGTAGGTGGAGAGGGCCTGTTCCTTCTGGAGGGACAGGGACTGGACACCCAGCCCGATGCTCAGGGCGAGCAGGGCCAGGGCAGCCAGAAAAACGAAGAACAGGGGCTTGTTTTTTCTCATCATCATTCACTCCGATCGGTTGGGGCGGGAGCCTGCTGCGGTCGGGGCAAAGGGGGATGGGGTCAGCGGGGCCGGCTAAAGAGGGCGGGGAACCCGGGGCTTATGTCTTTGTCGATCCGGGCAGTCTCCTTCAGGCTGCTGTCATAGCAGAGGATGGAGGAGGTGTTCTCTCCGGTGCGGTGGTCCAGAAAGCCCAGAACCTGATCTCCGCAAACGGCAACGACCAGGTTGTGGTAGGCGCTTTTGTCCGGTTCCTGATACTCGGTGTTAAAAAAGACGATTTCCTGGGTAGACCCTATGATTTCGGGAGAGTAGGGGGTGTCACAGCAGAAAGCAATCCGCTCTGCCGGGGCCAGGAGCTTGTCTACCTGGTCGGGCAGGTTGTCCAGGGTGGTGAATTTGTGGGTGGCCAGGTCGTAGTAGGCGACAGTTTACCGGAAGTGAAAATACAGCTTGTTTTGCACAATGGGGAAGGAGCTGCCGTCTATGATGTTGCCGATGATGTTGCCGCTATAGATACCGGGGATTTGAACAGCTTCTTCCTGTTGGACCTCTTTGGTGTCCAGTTTCAGGATCACATGGATCAAAAGGTTTTTATCATTGTCGCTGTCACCGATTTCTTTGGAAAAAGAGAACGAGGGATCCTGATAGAAGTAGACCAGCTCCAGCTGACCGTTCTGGAGGGTGTGGCCCAGAAGTTCCAGTTCCTCCGGCGCGACGGAAGCGTCAGGGGCGGAGACGGGAGAGAGGGCAGGGAACGCCAAGGGGTCCTTCCCCTCCAGGGTCACGGTCCACTGTCCGTCTTGGGTGTAGTCTGCCTGATAACCTGGGCCGTAGATGCGGTGGGCGCCCTCCGGCAGGGGGTCTGCGGTGCGCAGGGTGAAGTCGCTTTGCTGGGGGAGGAAGAAGGAGGGGTCCTTGACCACATACTGGCGGTCTCCGTCCCAATAGTAAAAAATGTTGTCAGGGTTTTGCATGTCCTGAATGGTCAGGACCGGGTCAGGGGACAGGGTGAGACTGCCGGTGGACACATCCCATACCCCATTCCAGACGGTGGCAGCCTCCGGCAAGCCTTCCTCATTTTCCTGGGTGTAGGAAGAGAAGTGGAGGGGGACCGACGGGTTTTCCAGGGCAGAGGACTTTTTTTCTGCCTGGCATCCGGCGAGCAGGGAGAGGGAGAGCAGGGCGGCCAGCAGCAGGGCCAGAGAGGGACGACGAGGAAGGTTGGATTTCATTGGGGTCATCTCCTTTTTGCAGTTTTCAGCGGGTCAATAGGTGGGGGCAGACTTGGTGTAGATGACGTACTCCACTTTGCTGTGGCCTTTCAAGGAACGGCTGAGTCCTGGGGAGGGGAGCGGTAGGTTATAGCCCTCCTTGGAGGAGTACTTAATGGTGATGCCGTCGTTGTAGACCAGCGGGACATCCCGCCTTGGGGTGGAGGCTCGGCGGACCAGGGCTACGCTTTCCTCGTTCCGGCGGGAGAAGGTGACCATGCTCCACTGGTCCTGGTTCAGGTAGGAGAAGTCGTCTGGTTTTTCACAGTTGATCCAAGCGGCGTTTCCTGCTCGGAAGAACCCGTTGTCGGGGGAGACGAACTGCGTGGCGTCAGGGAAGACAGGGGTCTGCTCCGGGGGGGCCTGGAGGGCAAGGTGAATGAGTTCCAGCGCCTGCTGTGAACCGCTGGCGACGATCTCCTCGGTGGGGGCGGGAGAGACGAGGGAAAGGTCGGGAGAGTATCCGCTTATTACGCCGTATTCGATGCCCAAAAATTTCCCTTGGTGGTCCAGAGAAATTCGCAGGTCGAAGTTAAAGTCCGAAAACTCCCCGATGTATTCATGCTCAATCTCTGCTACAAAGGCGGCCAACTGCTTCCGAGCGTACTGGGCTGCGTTCTGGGAGAGCTGGTCTTCCGATAGGCCGGTGGTTTGGGAGAGAGGATAGGAATCCAGGGCGTGTTTGGCCTGGGCAGAGAGCAGAGCCTCTACAGGGGCGCTCTGGATACCAGCCAGAAATTCCTCCAAGGTCTTGCAGTCCTCCAGCCCCAAGGCGGCGGCGATACCCCGGACCCTGGGGGTGTCCAGGGCCGAGCGGTAGCGCAGAGCGGCGTCAAAGGAGAAGAAGTACTGGAGACGGTAAACGCCGTCTTCCTTTTCCAGCTCTCCCTTGTCGAGAATACGAAGGTTTTTTACGATATAGTGGACCTCATAGGCCTGGACCAAGGGGCCGGTGGCCCCCAGCAACAGGGCGTCGTCCACGATGGGTGGGGCAGCCTGAGCTGTAGCTCCGGCAGACAAGCTGGCGGTCAGGAAGACGGCCATGAGGCCGCTCCACAGCCTTTGTTTCCGTGGGTTCATATGGGCTCTCCTTTCTCGCAGGAAATGGGGGGCCAGTCCTATGGATTGGCTTTCTGAACGTGGTCGGCGATCTGGATGAGGTCCTTTCCGGGGAGGGGAGAGGACAGCAGGAAGGCATACCCTTCCCGCTCGTGGAGCCAGACCAGCATGTTGGGGCTGTCGGGGATGGTGGCGGTGTAGAGTTTGCCGGGAAGACCCTGAACAGAGCAGGAAGAGACGGTGTGGTGGTCGGTGTCCAGAACCATCCCGTTCCCCTCTGCAATGGGGAGGTAAGAAAATTCGATCCATTGGCTCGGGTCTGCCCCGTTGTAGAAGAGGCTGATCAGGTCGCCCTTTTCTATGAAGTCGGTCTGTTGGTAGCCCTCCGGCAGGGTGGCGGGGAACCAGAAGTCTTTCTGGTTGGCAGGGAGACTGCCTTGGAATTGGTAGGAACTGAGGTTATCCCGCTCCCGCAAAATCCACTGGGCTACCCACTCCCTTGCCTGGGCGTTGGTGGTCAGAAGGGCAGCGAAGGAGAGGCAGAGAGCCAGCAGGATACAGGCAGCGGTTTGCAAGACTTTCACCCAGGGCGGGCGGCTCTGACGACGGAGAAACCCGGTGGGATTCCGCAGGAACCGTTTTTCCCACCGCAGGTGCTTGTTGGAAGGGATGGGTGCAGCGGGAGCTTGAGCCAGGGCATCCTGGTAATCCAGGAAGTTGGCCTCCAGCAGAGCCTGACGGATCTGAACCAGGTCAGAGCGGGGTTCCACGGCGGTATCCCTCCTTTCTCAGGGCTTCCTGCAGCAGTTTCCGCCCCCGGCTGATGCGGGTGCTCACGGCGGTGACGGTCATCTCCATCCGGCGGGCGATCTCCTTGTCGTCCAGCTCCCAGAGGAATTTCAGTTCCAGAAGGGTGCGGTACTGCTGGGGCATGGACCGGATGATTTCCACGATGTCCTGGGGAGACCCTTCCTCCCGGGCAGGGAGGTCCCAGTCCGGGTCCAGAGGGACAGTCCGGGCCGCGGTGCGCAGATGGGTGATGGCAGTGTTTTTCACCACCGTCACCATCCAGGGAAGGCGCTTGTCCTCCGGCAGGGAGAAGAAGCGGTCTGCATACCGGACGCACTGGAGCCAGGCGGTCTGGAGCACGTCCTCGGCGTGAGCAGGGTCTTTCACCAGAGAGAGGGCGTAACGATGCAGGTTGGTGTGGTGTGTGTCATAGAATTGTGCAAAGAATGCTTTTTCGGCTGGGGTCTCCAGCGCAGCCAATAACAGGGGGAGCATAACCGGTATCGCCTCCCTTTGTCTAATTAACGATTGATATCGTCAGTTTATCACAAGAAAATAAAGAAAAAATTAAAAGGTAAAAAAACCCCCCATACCATCCCGAAGAAAAGGGATGGTATGGGGGTTTTGAGACGGATAGAGGGATTACAGGTTCTTAGCCTGTTCTTCCAGCTTGGCGATGAGAGCGGTCAGCTTTTCGGCCCGCTCTTTTTCTGCGTTGACTACGTTTTCGGGGGCCTTGGCCAGGAAGCCGGGGTTGGAGAGCTTCTTGGTGAGCTTTTCCAGTTCGCCCTGGTTCTTTTTCAGTTCCTTGGCGATCCGGGCCTTTTCCTTCTCCAGGTCCACCAGCTCGGCCAGAGGCATGTCGATCCGGGCCACGTGGGTCACCACGCTGACCACGCCCTTGGCGGTCTCAGCGCCGTCGGTCATGGCGGTGACGGTGACGTCGCTGGCGTAGCCCAGCCGCTTGAGGAAGGGGATACCGGCGGTGAAGGTGTCGGTTTCCTGGGTGGCGATGGTGAGGTGAGCCTTCTTGGAGGGAGGCACGTTCATCTCGGCCCGGCGGGTCCGGACGGCCTTCACTGCGTCCATGAGCATTTCCACAGCCTTTTCTTCCTGGGGGAAGACCAGGTCCTCCCGGAACTCCGGCCATGACTGGAGCATCAGGAAGGCGTCCTTGGTGTCGGCGGCGTGGGGCAGAGCCTGCCAGATCTCCTCGGTGATGAAGGGCATGAAGGGGTGCAGAAGCTTCAGAATGTTCGTGAGGACATAGCACAGCACCCGCTGGGCCTGCTCCTTGGCAGCAGGGTCGTCGCCCTGGAGGCGGGCCTTGGTCATCTCAATGTACCAGTCGCAGTAGGTGTCCCAGATGAAGTCGTAGATCTTCTGAGCGGCCACACCCAGCTCGTAGTGGTCCATATTCTCGGTGATCTCGGAGATGACGGTGTTGAGCTTGGAGAGGATCCACTTGTCTTCCAGCTCCAGCTTTTCCGGCAGCGCGTTGTCCTCGATGGTGAGGTTCATCATGAGGAAGCGGGAGGCGTTCCAGATCTTGTTGGCGAAGTTCCGCATGGCCTCACAGCGCTCGGTGTAGAACCGCATATCGTTGCCGGGAGAGTTGCCGGTGACCAGGTTGAAGCGCAGGGCGTCGGCGCCGTACTGCTCGGCCATTTCCAGAGGATCGATGCCGTTGCCCAGAGACTTGGACATCTTCCGGCCCTTGTCGTCACGGACCAGGCCGTGGATAAAGACGGTGTGGAAGGGGGTCTTCTTGGTCTGCTCGCAGCCGGAGAAGATCATCCGGGCCACCCAGAAGAAGATAATGTCATAACCGGTGACCAGCACGTCGGTGGGATAGAAGTAGTCCAGGTCCTCGGTCTTTTCCGGCCAGCCCAGGGTGGAGAAGGGCCACAGAGCGGAGGAGAACCAGGTGTCCAGCACGTCGGGGTCACGCTGAATGTGAACGGAACCGCACTTCTCGCACTTCACAGCGTCGGTGCGGGAGACGGTCATGTGGCCGCAGTCGTCGCAGTACCACACAGGGATCTGGTGGCCCCACCACAGCTGACGGGAGATGCACCAGTCGTGGACGTTTTCCATCCAGTTGAGGTAGGTCTTGGAGAAGCGGTCGGGGACGAACTTGGTCTGGCCTTCCTCCACCACCTTGATGGCCTCCTTGGCCAGGGGCTCCATCTTAACGAACCACTGGGCGGAGATGATGGGCTCCACGTCGTTGTGGCAGCGATAGCAGGTGCCTACGTTGTGGTTGTAAGACTCTTCCTTCTCCAGCAGGCCCAGTTCCTTCATGTCGGCCACCACGGCCTTCCGGGCCTCGTACCGGTCCATCCCGGCGTACTTGCCGCCCAGCTCATTGATGGTGCCATCGTCGGCAATGACCTTGATGGTCTCCAGGTTGTGGCGCAGACCCACCTCGAAGTCGTTGGGGTCGTGGGCGGGGGTCATCTTCACGCAGCCGGTACCGAAGTCCATTTCCACGTACTCGTCAGCCACAATGGGGATCTCCCGGTTCATGAGGGGGAGGATGCAGGTCTTGCCCACCAGATGCTTGTAACGCTCGTCGTCGGGATGGACAGCCACACCGGTGTCGCCCATCATGGTCTCGGGACGGGTGGTGGCCACCACCAGATAGCCGGAGCCGTCGGCCAGAGGATAACGCATATGCCACAGATGGCCGGGCTTGTCGGTGTACTCTACCTCGGCGTCAGACAGGGCGGTGGTGCAGTTGGGGCACCAGTTGATGATCCGGCTGCCCTTGTAGATGAGGCCCTTTTCGTACAGCTCGCAGAAGGTCTCCCGCACGGCCTTGGAGCAGCCGTCGTCCATGGTGAACCGGGCGCGGTCCCAGTCGCAGGAGGAGCCCAGCTTCTTCTGCTGGGTGACGATGCGGTCACCGAACTTGTGTTTCCAGTCCCAGACTCTGTCCAGGAACTTCTCCCGGCCCAGGTCATAGCGGGTGAGCCCTTCCTTGGTGCGCAGCTCTTCCTCCACCTTGATCTGGGTGGCGATGCCGGCGTGGTCGGTGCCGGGGACCCACAGGGCGGCGTAGCCCTCCATCCGCTTGAAGCGGATGAGGATGTCCTGGAGAGTGGAGTCCATGGCGTGGCCCATGTGGAGCTGGCCGGTGACGTTGGGGGGCGGCATGACGATGGTGAAGGGCTTCTTGTCGGGGTCGCGGTGGCCCTCAAAGCAGCCGTTCTTCTCCCACATCTCGTAGACGCGGCCTTCCACCTCCTGGGGTTCGTAAACCTTGGGAAGTTCTTTCTTCATTCTTTCTGACACTCCTTTTCGGGGCAAACAACTTTTTTGCGCAACAAAAAAGTCCGCCCCAAGCGTTTTGCTCAGGACGAACCGATGCAGTCCGTGGTACCACCTGAATTTTCTCCCGTGGGAGAACACTCATTGTCTCGGTAACGGGAGAACCCGCCGCCCCCTACTTGCTTCAGGAGCGGAGCTCCGGGACCACCTTCCGCATTCCCAACGGAGAGCCTTGCACCGACCGGCTCCTCTCTGCACCCTGGAAAATGCGTACTCCTTCCCTTCGCGGCTTTTAACTATGAACGCTCTCTAGTATATGCATTTTCCGGAACATTGTCAAGGAGAACAAATGGTTTCTTCGCTTTTTTGACACCGGAAATACCCGGAACTTCTCCGGCGTTTCTCCGTCTAAAAAGTACACAACACCACAGGAACGGAGGCTGACAGGATGAAAAAATCTGCTCTGTTGGGTCTGGCGCTGGCGCTGACCCTGCTGCCGGCCGGCTGCGGACAGGACGCCGCTGCGCCGTCCGCCGAAATTCCCTCCTTCTCCTACGCCGAGGTACAGGATACCTATGAAGAAAACACGCCGGGCGTCCTGCGGGACGGCTTTCAAAACACGTCTCCCCTTGCAATCGGCAGCGCGGAGGAGGCCGCTCAGCGGGCCACAGCGGAGTGTACCATTTCCTACGACTCTGTCACCTGCTCCTACGACAGCGAGGCCGACATTTGGAATGTCAGCTTCTTTACATCGGGGGGCGTCGGTGGCTGCCAAGATGTATACCTCAACAGCAGCGGCATCACCTACCTGATTGTGTATGGCGAATAATTCCCGACCCACTTCCCCAAAAAGTTCCATTCAGCCATTGCGTTTTCCCGCTTCGTCCTGTATAATATTTTCCGATATTTTTGCCCCTGTCTTTTGGGGGCTGTATGCGGAGGCAATTTTCTATGACCATTGATTACAGAACCAGAGGCGTCTGCTCCACCCGGATGGTAATTGACGTGGAGGGCGACACGGTCCAGTCCGTGAAGATTTTCAACGGCTGCGACGGCAACCTCCAGGGCATCTCCCGTCTGGTGGAAGGCATGAAGGTCACCGACGCCATCTCCAAGCTGGAAGGCATCCGCTGCGGCGGCAAGCCCACCTCCTGCCCCGACCAGCTGGCCCAGGCCCTCAAGCAGGCTGTCAACGCCTGACCGGCCACAGCCCATAACCAAAGAGCGGTCCCAACGGCCTTTGCGCCGGTGGGGCCGCTTTCTGTGAGGAGAGATTGTCTATGGCTTCATCCATTGTTTCCTTTGTCAAGCGGGAGGCCGTGGGCTGCATCGCCCTGCTGTGCGCCCTGGTCTCCATGATTTTCGTCCCGCCCTCGGCGGCCTACCTGGGGTACATCGACTTTCGGGTGCTGGCCCTTCTCTTCTGCCTGATGGCGGTGGTGGCAGGGCTTCAGGACTGCGGCCTCTTCGCCGTGCTGGCCCAGAAGCTGCTCACCGGCAAGAAGCGGATGCGCTTCATCTCCCTGGTGCTGGTGCTCCTTCCCTTCTTCGTCTCCATGCTCATCACCAACGACGTGGCCCTCATCACCTTTGTCCCCTTCACCCTGCTGGTGCTGGGGCTGGTGGGGCGAATGGAGCGCGCATTGTACCTGGTGGTGCTCCAGACTCTGGCGGCCAATCTGGGCAGCATGGCCACCCCGGTGGGCAACCCCCAGAACCTGTACCTCTACTCCGCCTTCGGCATCCCCGCCGGCGAGTTCTTCGCCGTCATGGCGCCCCTGACTCTAGTGAGCCTGGTGTGTCTGTCCATTGCCGCCCTGTGCGTCAAGCCGGAGGGCATTGAGGTCCGCTTCCCCGAGAAGCAGACCATCCGGCGTCCTCAGCAGCTGTGGCTGATGGTGGTTCTCTTCCTGCTGTGTCTGCTGTCCGTGTTCCACGTGCTCCACTACGCCGTGCTGCTGGCCATCGTGGCGTTGTGCCTGCTCCTCTTCGCCCGGCACCTCTTCCCCCGTGTGGACTACGGACTGCTCTTCACCTTCGTCTGCTTCTTCATCTTCGCAGGCAACATCGGCAACATCCCGGCGGTGAAGGACTTTCTCTCCTCCGTCATGGCGGAGAACACCTTCCTCACCTCTCTGTGCGCCAGCCAGATCATCAGCAACGTGCCTGCGGCGGTGCTCCTCTCCGGCTTTACCGAGGACTGGAAGGGTCTGCTGCTGGGCACCGACGTGGGCGGCCTGGGCATCCTCATCGCCTCCCTGGCCAGCCTCATCTCCTTCCGGCTGTACCTCAAGTCCCCCGGCGCCAGGCCCCTGCGCTATCTGGGTGTATTCACCCTGGCCAACCTGGTGGGGCTGGCGATTTTGATTACTGTGTCCCTGGTCTTCCTGCTGTAACAAAAAAGAGGCTCGCACCCAGGTGCGAGCCTCTTTTTTATGTACTTGTTCAGGAGAGCAGGATGCGGTCGTTGTCCAGACCCTTTCCCACGTTCTCCCGGAAGCGGCGGAGCAGGTCGTCCACGGTCATGCCCTTGCGCTCCTCCCCCTTCACATCCAGCACGATGCGGCCGGAGTCCATCATCAGGGTCCGGTTACCCAGCTCCAGGGCCTGGTGCATATTGTGGGTGATCATCAGGCAGGTCAGGTGGTCCCGCTCCACAATCTCCCGGGTCAGACGGAGCACCTTCTCCGCCGTGGCCGGGTCAAGGGCGGCGGTGTGCTCGTCCAGCAGCAGCAGCTTGGGAGGCACCATGGTGGCCATCAGCAAGGTGAGGGCCTGGCGCTGGCCGCCCGAGAGCAGGCCAACCGGCTGCTTCATCCGGTCCTCCAGCCCCATGTCCAGCCGGGAGAGCTGCTCCCGGAACAGCTCCTTGTCCTTCCGGCTCACCCGGCTGAAATAGGCCCGCTGGCTCTTGCCCGCCCGCAGGTAGGCCAGGGCCATGTTCTCCTCAATGGTCATGTGGGGTGCTGTACCCCGCATGGGGTCCTGGAACAGACGGCCCAGCTCACGGCTGCGGCGGTAGCCGGGCAGATAGGTGATGTCCTTCCCGTCCAGAGTGATGTATCCCTCATCGGGGAAGAAGTCTCCGGCGATGGCGTTGAACATGGTGGACTTGCCAGCGCCGTTGGAGCCAACGATGGCGGCGAAATCACCCGGCTCCAGCTTCAGGGACAGGTTGTTCAGCGCCTTCTTTTCGTTGACAGTGCCCGGATTGAAGGTCTTGGACAGATTATTCAGCTCCAGCATGTCAACGCGCCCCCTTTCTTGCCGCCATGGCACGGCGCTTTCTGTTCTGAAGAGCGGCCCACTGCTTCAGGGTGGGCATGGCGATGGCCAGTCCCACCACGATGGCGGTGACCAGCTTGAGGCAGTCGACGGGCACCACCTTGGTATAGAGCACGATGGCATAGATAAAACGGTAGAGAATGCTGCCCAGAATCACGGCAATGGCTCCGCGGAACATGGCTCCACGGCCCACGATGGTCTCACCGATGATGAGGCAGGCCAGGCCGATGACCACGATACCGGTGCCGCCGTTGATGTCGGCGGTCTTCTGGGCCTGACCCACCACCGCACCAGACAGACCGGTGAGGGCATTTGCCAGGCACAGGCCAATGGTGATGGTGAAGGTGGGGTTGATGGAGGAAGCCCGCACCATGTCCCGGTTGTCGCCGGTGGCCCGGATGGACAGGCCCAGCCGGGTGTTCAGAAAGAGCACCAGCAGCACGCCCATCAGCACCGTGATGCCGCCGGAGAGGATGATGGCGTACCAGTCGCCGCCGATGCCGGTGGAGCGGAAGAGGGTGAAGATGGTGTCCTGCTTGAGCAGGCTCTGGTTGGCCTTCCAGCCCATGGCCATCAGGTTGATGGTGTACAGACCCGTGTTGGTGATGATGCCCGCCAGGATGGAGGGCACCCCCAGCTTGGTCTGGAGGAAGGCGGTGACGAATCCGGCGCAGGCGCCCGCCAGCATGGCGGCGGGGATGGCCAGGAAGGGGTGGCCGGCGGCGGTGAGAGTGACCGACACCGCGCAGCCCAGCACAAAGCAGCCGTCGGTGGTCATATCGGCGATGTCCAGCACACGGTAGCTAAGGAACAGGGCCATGGCCACCAGGGCGTACTGAAAGCCCAGCTCCAGGGCCGTTTGAGCAACGTAGAGCACGGGAAATCCGCTCCTTTCCAAAGGCAAGGCCATCCCCCGGCCTCAGCCGGGGGACAGCCTGTGTGAGATTAAATTAGTCCTGAGTGGTGGTGACGGTGGTGACCTGGCCCAGGCTGTCGAACACGGAGTAGTCAATGCCCATGGCCTCGGCGGTCTCAGAGTTGACGGTGATGATGCCGCCGGAGACCTGATAGCACTCCTCCATGGCGTCCATGCCCTCGGTGACGGCCTTGTAGGCCAGGTCGGCGGTCTGGGCGCCCAGGTCGGTGTAGTTCACGCCGCAGGTGGCGAAGGCGCCGTTGCGGACAAAGGAGTCGGCGCCGGTGTAGTGGGGGATGCCGGCCTCGATAAAGTCCTCATAGATGGCCAGCTCGGCGGACATAATCACGTTGTCGGTGGGGGTGAACACCGCGTCCACGCCGTCGGCGATGAGGGTGCTGGCGGCTGTGATGACCTCGTCGTTGGTGTTGGCGGTAGCCTCCTCATAGGCGATACCCTTGCTGTCCAGATATTCCTTGGCCTCGGCGATGGGCACCTGGGAGTTGGGCTCGGACAGGGAGTAGAGCAGGCCAACCTTGGCCACGTCCGGGTTCTGAGAGAGCATCATGTCCAGAATCAGGTTGGTGTCCAGGGCGTCGCTGGTGCCGGTGACATAGTCGATACCGGTCAGATCGGCGGTCTCGGGGTAGGAGATGGCGGCAAAGACCACCGGGGTCTGGGTCTCCTCGGCGCACACGGCCATGACCTGGGCGGCGGTAGTGGCGATGGGGATGATGACATCCACCCCGTCGGCAACAGCCTGGTCGCCCAGCTGACGCAGCACGCTCTGGTCGTTCTGGCCGGAGGACACCTGGTAGTTGATGGTCACGCCCTGCTCGGCGGCGATCTCGTCCAGCCGGGCGGTGATGGCGTTGGCGATCTCATCCAGAGAGGCGTGGTCCATCTGCTTGACCACGGCCACGTTATAGGTGGTGCCGCCGGACTGCTGCTGGGTGTTCCCCGCTCCGCCGGTGTCGCCGCCGGTAGACTGCGTGCAGGCGGTGAGGGAGAGGGTCATGGCGGTTGCGGCGGTCAGGGCGGCGATGGACTTCAGATTCAGCTTCTTCATGGTAGTTCCTCCAAATTCTCGTCCCCGGCGGTCTCTGCCCCGGTGGACTGTAATGTGTTTGGATGGTTGATGGAGGGGCCGTCTGCCAAGCGGCCTTGATTTGAGAAACAAAAAAAGCTTCTGTCCCCACATGGGACAAAAGCTTCTGCTTCTGCGATACCACCCAAATTGACGCTTGCGCGTCCGCTCGCTTCGCGCACCATCATGCGCGCCCGATGGGTAACGGGTGGGAGCCCGTCGGCATCTACTTGGGTTACCCCGTTCAAGCCGCCCTCCGGAGTCCATTCACACGCCCGCCTCAGATCCCGCTCACACTGCCCGGGAATCGCTTTGCATCAGCCGCAGCGGCTACTACTCTCCGTCATAGGTTTCTCTGCTTTATTGCTTTGTTGTAATGCATTATACGCAGGAAGCGGACATTTGTCAACCCCCTGTTTGCGCTTTTTGCCGGTGAAAAACAGGGGCCCCGGCGGAGGTCTCCGCCGGGGCTTGTGAAGTTATTCCGCGTGGACCTTTTCCCTTCTCTCCCGACGGAGGAAGGAGAACTTGGTCTCCGAGCAGATGACCGCCACAAAGATGAGGGCAAAGCCCAGCATCATCAGGGCCGTGGGGCGCTCCTCCGCGAAGATCATGGAGAACACCACGCCGAAGGGTGCCTCCAGGGACAGGAGCACCGCCGCTGTGGCAGGGGCGGTGTACTTCTGGCCGATGTTCTGAAACAGTAGGGCCCCGCAGGAGGCGAATACCACCAGATAGGCCAGTGAGAGGACCAGGCCGCCGTCCATGGCCTCCACGGGCAGGGCGGGACGGGTCACCAGCACCCCCAGCCAGGAGAAGGCGGCAAAGGAGGCGAACTGGATGGCGGTGAGGAGGAAGATGTCCCGGCCCTGGGAGAAGCGGGACACAGCCACGATGTGGGCCGCGAAGAAGAAGCCGCCCACCAGGGTCAGGCCGTCGCCGATGCTGATGGCGGCGGCGTTGTCGCCGGTAACCGACACCAGGCCGATGCCCGCGATGCACAGCACAGCGGCGGCGATGTTGTACCGGTCGGGCCGCTGCCGGGCCACCGCCCAGTACAGGAAGGGCACGATGACACAGTAGACGGCGGTGAGGAAGGCGTTCTTGCCCGGTGTGGTCTGCTCCAGGCCGAAGGTCTGGAAGGTGTAAGCCAGGAAGAGGAAAAAGCCCATGATGCCGCCGCCGATGAAGTACTGCTTATCGGCCACCTTCCACCGCTTCCAGAACACCAGCGCCAGCACAATGGCCGAAGCTGTGAACCGGATGGCCAGCAGCCAGAAGGTGGGCAGCACGTCTACGCTGCTCTTCATGACCACGAACGAGCTGCCCCAGATGACGGTAGCCAGAATAATGAGAGGTGTGGCAAACCGGGCCAGCGCCCGGTCTCTGTTCTGTTCCTGCACGGTTGCCCCGCTCCTTTGGTTGTGATAAAATAGTTGGGAATCTCACTCTGGAGGTCTCTATGAAACTCTTTGATTTTGACGGCACGCTGGTGGATTCCAACGGCGTCTGGGAGGAGATCGATGTCCGCTTTCTCCAGCGCCGCGGGCTGACCCCTACCCGGGAGTACTGCGAGACGGTGGGTCACTCCATCTTCCCCATCGCCGCCCAGTTCACCCGGGAATACTATCACCTGGACATGGAGCCCCAAGCCATCATGGACGAGTGGCTCTCCATGGCCCGGGAGGCCTATGAGCACCAGGTGCCCCTGAAGCCGGGTGCGGCGGAGTATCTGGCCCAGTGCGCCGCTGAAGGGGCTCCCATGGCCCTCTTCACCGCCTGCGTGCCTGAGCTGTGCCGGGCGGCTCTGGACCGCCACGGCCTGACCAAATACTTTTCCCGGGTTATCTACGTCCAGGAGATGGGGCTGGAGAAGCGCAACCCCGAATCCTTCCGGCTGGCCCTGGAGCAGCTGGGCGTCCCGGGCAGCGCCTGCACCATGTACGAGGACTCCCCCGGTGCCTGTGAAGCGGCCAAGACTGCCGGTCTGACGGTGGTGGGCGTGTATGATCGCTTCTATGCCGCCCATGTGGAAAAAATGCGCCGGCTCTGTGACTGTTATGTTTATAGCTTTACAGAGCTTCTAGCCTGATTTTCTCTCTATCTCTTTTATTCCAGTCGCTGTATGGCGCGCACCCTTTACATTGGGTGCGCGCCTTTTTGTGTTCTTTACAGCTTGGTCATGTGCTGGGAGGCCGACTTGAGCATCAGATTTTTGGTGCCCACATTGTCGAAGGCAATCTCGATGAGGGCATCGCCGCCCATGGGCATCAGGTTGACCACCATGCCCTTGCCGAAGGCCTTGTGCTGGACCATGTCGCCCTTGTGGAAGTCGGCCAGTCCGGCGGCGGACTTGGCAGCACCGCCGCCAATCTTGGGCTCCACCGCGGTGCCCTTGGGATAGGTGGTGTAGCCGCCGCCCAGGGAGTACCCGCGCTCGGCGGGCTTGCGCCAGGCGGGCGCCTTCTTCTTGGGCTGCTCCCCGTCCTGCTTCTCCTCAGTCCGCTCGCTGCGGGGCAGACGGCCCGACTTCTCCACGTACTCCTCCGGGATTTCACCCAGGAAGCGGGAGGGCCGGTTGTTGTTGGTGCGGCCGAAGAGCATGCGCTGGGAGGCGCAGGTCATGTACAGCTTTTCCTTGGCACGGGTCATGGCCACGTAGCACAGGCGGCGCTCCTCCTCCATCTCCTCGGCCTCGCCGATGGCCCGGATACCGGGGAAGATGCCCTCTTCCACACCCACCACAAAGACCACCGGGAACTCCAGACCCTTGGCCGAGTGCATGGTCATCATGACCACACAGTCCTCCTCCGGGTCGTGGCTGTCCAGGTCGGTGTACAGGGCGATTTCATCCAGGAAGCCGGCCAGGCTGGGCTCCACCGCGTTCTCCAGGTAGCCGTTGATGGAGGTCAGCAGCTCCTGCACGTTCTCCAGACGGGTGCGGTCCTCAATGGTGTTCTTCTGCTCCAGCATGACGGCGTATCCGGTGCGGGCCACCAGCTCCTCATAGAAGGCGGGCAGCTCCATCTCGCCGGAGAGCTTGCGCAGCTCGGCAATCATGTCGGTGAAGGAGGCCAGCTTGGCCGCCGCCTTCTGCAGCTCGGGATAGACCCGGGCGTTGGAGATGATCTCCCACAGGGAGCGGCCCTCCTGAGCGGCGATGGTCTGGGCCCGCTCGATGGTGGTGGCGCCGATGCCCCGGGGCGGGTTGTTGATGATGCGCTGGAGACGGAGGTCGTCGCCGGGGTTGTTGATGACGCACAGGTAGGCCAGCATGTCCTTGATTTCGGCCCGGTCGAAGAAGCGGATGCCGCCGATGATGCGATAGGGCACGCCGTTGCGCTTGAAGGCCTGCTCGATCTGGTTGGACTGAGCGTTCATCCGGTAGAGAACGGCGTGGTCCTTCCAGTGCCGCCCGGCGGAGAAGCTGCCCAGAATCTGGGCCGCCACATACTGGGCCTCGTCGTGCTCGTTCATGGCGGTGTAGCACTGGACCTTGTCGCCCTCGCTGTGGTCGGTCCACAGCTCCTTGCCCTTGCGGCCCTCGTTGTTGCGGATGACCGCGTTAGAGGCCTCCAGGATGTTCTTGGTGGAGCGGTAGTTCTGCTCCAGGCGGATGACCCGGGCTCCCTTGTATTGGCTCTCGAAGGAGAGGATATTCTCGATGGTGGCGCCCCGGAAGCGGTAGATGGACTGGTCGTCGTCGCCCACCACGCAGATGTTCTCATACCCGCCCGCCAGAGTGGAGGCCAGCAGGTACTGGAGGTTGTTGGTGTCCTGGTACTCGTCGATGAGCACATAGCGGAATTTCCGCTGGTAGTACTCCCGCACCTCGTCAAACTCCTTGAGCAGTCGGACGGTGTGGAGGATGATGTCGTCAAAGTCCAGGGCATTGGCGTCACGCAGCCGCTTCTCGTACTCCACGTACACCTTGGCAATCTTGATCAGACGGTAGTCCCCCGACTTCTCGCACTCGGCCAGGTAGTCCGCACCCAGCTTCATGGCGTCCTTGGCCCGGGAGATGTAGCCCACAATACTCTTGGCGGGAAAGGCCTTGTCGTCCAGGTTGAAGTCCTTGATGATGTCCTTGATGACCCGCTCGGCGTCGGCGGTGTCGTAGATGGTGAAGGACTTGGAGAAGCCCAGCCGGTCAATGTCCCGCCGGAGGATGCGCACGCAGGCGGAGTGGAAGGTGGAGGCCCAGATGTCGTTGGCCGAGGGGCCCAGCATCCGCTCCAGCCGCTCCTTCAGCTCACCGGCGGCCTTGTTGGTGAAGGTGATGGCGATGATGGACCAGGGCACCGCCGGGTCCACCCGGCACAGCCGCTCCTGCTCCGCCTTCTTCTCCGGGTCGGGATGGGCCACGTAGCCATCCAGGAAGGCCAGGTCCTCACTGGTGACCCACTCAGGCACCTCGTCGCAGTCGGAGCCCCGGCCGTACTTCATCAGATTGGCAATGCGGTGGATGAGTACGGTGGTCTTGCCGCTGCCCGCACCCGCCAGCAGCAGCAGGGGGCCCTCGGTGGCCAGCGCGGCCTTACGCTGCTCGGGGTTCAGATTCTGATAATCCAGCTCTATGGCGGCCCTGCGGGCCTTACAGAAGCGCAGTTCTTCTTCTCGATTCAGCATATTCTTCTCCTCGGCAATACGGAAGCCGTCCACACCGTGGACGGCTTCCGCCAGTTTTGTGTGTTCTATTTTATCGGAAAATGGCGGTCAGGTCAAGGCGTGGCGGCGGTCTTTTTTCACCCCGTCCCCTTCATCCGCGTCTTCTTCCCCTTGTGTTTTGAGGAAAAAGCATGTATACTGTTAGGGCTGACTTTTGCACTTTAAAGAGCATTAGTCTCCGCCGGGGCGGCAGGTCAAACAGGCCGCCTGTCAGGCGGTATTTTTTACTGGAGGTACTCCCCATGTCCCATCACAACTCCGCCCACAGCGGAAAGTTCCGCAGCTCTGCCGGCTTTATTCTGGCGGCTGTGGGCTCTGCCGTCGGCATGGGCAACATCTGGCTCTTCCCCTACCGGGTTGGCCAGTACGGCGGCGGCGCGTTTCTCATCCCCTACTTTATCTTTGTGGCCCTGTTCAGCTATGCCGGACTGTCCGGTGAATTCGCCCTGGGCCGCCTCACCGGCACGGGCACCATCGGCTCCTTTGACTATGCCCTGAAAACCCGGGGCAAGCGGGGCGGAAAAATCATCGGCATCATGCCCCTGCTAGGCGTGCTGGGCATCGCCATCGGCTACTCGGTGGTGGTGGGCTGGGTGCTGCGGTACATCGCCGGGTCGGTGACCGGCTCCGTCCTGTCCGGGGACTCCGCAGCCTTCTTTGACACCCTGGCGGTGGACTTCGGCTCGGTGCCCTGGCACTTCATCGCCGTGGCCCTGACCGTCCTGGTTCTGGTGCTGGGCGTGTCCGCCGGCATTGAGAAAATCAGCAAGTTCATGATGCCCGCCTTCTTTGTGCTCTTCCTCATCATCGCCGTGCGGGTGGCCTTTCTCCCTGGCGCGGTGGACGGGTACCTCTACCTGCTCAAGCCGGACTGGAGCTACCTGCTCAACCCCGAGACCTGGATTATGGCCATGGGACAGGCC
Organism: Evtepia sp.; assembly: GCF_034090835.1. Classification (GTDB taxonomy): domain Bacteria; phylum Bacillota; class Clostridia; order Oscillospirales; family Oscillospiraceae; genus Evtepia. Next base: position 8,293 of record NZ_JAXDRS010000021.1, on the reverse strand, counting down.
TTCTTCTCCCTGTCCATCAACGGCGCGGGTATGCTCATCTACGGCAGCTACATGAAGAAGTCGGAGGACATTATCCACCACTCGGTGGTCACCGCCCTGCTGGACACCATGGCCGCCCTGCTGGCCGGCTTCGCCATCATTCCGGCGGTGTTCGCCTTCGGCATTGAGCCCGCCTCCGGCCCCTCCCTCATGTTCGTGACCCTGCCCAAGGTGTTCCAGCTAATGCCAGGCGGACAGCTCTTCGCCTTGCTGTTCTTTGTGTCCGTATTCTTCGCCGGCATCACCTCTTTGATGAACATGCTGGAGGCCTGCGGCGCCGCCCTGGAGTCCAACCTGAAGCTGCCCCGGTGGCTGTCCACCACCATTGTGGGCGTTGTGGTGTTCGGCGTGTCCGTGTTCCTGGAGTCCCTGTCCGGCATGGGCAGCTGGCTGGACCTCATCACCATCTACGTGGCTCCCTTCGGCGCGGTACTGGGCGCGGTGTTCATCTACTGGGTGCTGGGCCTGGACCCCATCAAGAAGGAACTCATGCTGGGCCGGGACAAGCCCATCGGCAAGGCCTTCGACTTTATCGCAAAATACGTCTATGTTATCCTCTCCGCCGCTGTGGTCATCTTCAGCATCATTTACGGCGGCATCGGCTGACCAGGAAACAAAAACGCGCCCTGCGGGAGCTCCCGCAGGGCGCGTTTTGCATGTTCTGATACTCAGAAGGGCATCTTCTTGGGCTCCACCTGCATGGTCAGCCACTTGAGCTCGGTAAAATCCTCCATGGAGTAGCGGCCGCCCTCACGGCCGAAGCCGCTGAACTTCACGCCGCCGGAGGGTGCCGTAGTGCCGCTGAGGAAGGTGGTATCGTTGATGTGCACCATGCCCGCCTCCATCCGCAGCCCCATGGACCAGGCCAGCTCCAGATTGTGGGTCAGCAGGGCGGCAGACAGTCCGTACTCGTTGTCGTTGCACAGGGCCAGGGCCTCCTCCGGGTCTTTGGCCCGCATCACCGACGTCACCGGACCGAAGGTCTCCTCGTGGAAAATCCGCATCTCGGGGGTCACGTCGGCGAGCACCGTAGGCCAGTACCAGGGGCCCTCATGGCGGCCGCCGGTGAGGAGCTTTGCCCCCTTGGACAGGGCGTCCTCAATCTGCCCGTCGATGAACTTCCACTTCTCCGGCTGGATGAGAGGCCCGATGATGGTGTCCTCCTCTCTGGGGTCGCCCACTTTCAGGCCCTCCGCCCGACGAACCAGGGCGTCGCAGAAGGGCTGGTAGCCGTCCCCTTCCACGATGATGCGGGAAGTGGCCATGCACACCTGCCCCTGGTGGCAGAAGGCACCGTAGGCGGCGATATCCGCCGCCTGGACCGGGTCGAAGTCCTTCAGGACAATGAGGGGATTCTTGCCGCCCAGCTCCATGGCCACCTTTTTCAGGTCACGGGCGGCCCGGACGGCGATAGACCGCCCCACGGCGCTGGAGCCGGTAAAGGTGACCATCCGCACCCGTGGGTCGTCCACCAGCATATCGCCGATGACCTCGCTGCGACCGGGCACCACGTTGAGCACACCGGCGGGCAGTCCCGCCGCCTCAAAGACTTCCGCGATGGCCAGTCCAGTGGCGGGGGTGAGGGGGGACGGCTTGAGGATAAAGGTGTTGCCTGCGGCCAGGGCGTAGGCCAGCTTCTTGATGGCCAGAATCATGGGGTAATTGAAAGGGGTGATGCCCAGCACCACGCCCAGGGGCGACCGGACAGCCATGGACATCTGCCCAGGCCCACCGGGCTGGAGCACCTCGCCGTGGAGCCGGCGGCACTCCCCCGCCGCTACCCGCAGGATGCCCGCACTGCCCATGACCTCGCCTCTGGCCTTGTATCGGGCCGAGCCGCTCTCGGCAATCATCAGGTCGGTCAGCTCGGCAGCCCGGGCTTCCATCTCGTCGGCGGCCCGGAGCAGTATCCGCTCCCGGACATCGGGGGCGGTGGCCGCCCACTTGCTCCGGGCAGCATAGGCCGCCGCCAGAGCCTTCTCCGCGTCCTGGCGACCGCCCATGTGGACCATGGCCATGACCGACCCGTCGGCCGGATTCCGGTCCTCCATCACCTCGCCGTCGGTCTGGGGCACCCATTCCCCGTTGATATAGAGCAGGTATTCTCTCATCGTCTTTCCCCTTCCCGGCATAAGCGCCGTATGTCGTACTGTATCAGAGCGGGCAGCCGCCCGCAAAGGTTACATCAGGGGTGCGAACACACGCAGCACCGCCCGCAGCAGACGTCGGAGCATGGACCGCTCCCGGCACTGGGCCAGAGTGATCTCCTGGCAGACGGCCAGGGTATCCAGAAAGTCCCGCTTCACGTCCAGCACGGCGGGGGCTCCGCACAGCCAGACGCCGTCCTCAAAGTGGAGGAACATGCTGCGGTAGTCCATGTTGATGGAGCCGACGGTGGCGTATTTGTCGTCCACGGCGAAGTTCTTGGCGTGGACAAAACCGGGGGTGTACTCATAAATCCGCACCCCTGCCTCCAGGAGCGGCTCGTAGTGGGCACGGGTGACCTCAAAGATAATCTTCTTGTCCGGGATGTGGGGCGTCATGATGCGCACGTCCACGCCCGACTTGGCAGCATTGCACAGGGCCGTGTTGACGCTGTCGCTGATGATGAGATAGGGCGTGGTGATATACACGTAGCGCCTGGCCTTGCTGATGAGGTTGAGGTACACCGTCTCCCCCACCGGCTCCCCGTCCAGGGGGCTGTCGGTGTAGGGCTGGACATACCCCAGGTGCCGGTCCGCAGGGATGGGCGGCAGGACAGTGGGACGGTAGCTGTTGTAATCCTCCTCACCGCCGCAGATATACTCCCACATGGTGAGGAACATGACCGTCATGCTCCAGGCCCCCTCGCCGGTGACCCGGATGGCGCTGTCCTTCCAGTGGCCGTACCGCTGACGCTGGTTGATATACTCGTCGGCCAGGTTGATGCCGCCGGTGAAGGCGGTGTGGCCGTCCACAATGCAGAACTTCCGGTGATCCCGGTTGTTCAGCCGCACGGACAGCACCGGAATGAACCGGTTGAACACCTGGCAGCGGATGCCCCTGGCCTCCAGCTCCCGGGGATAGTTCTTGGGCAGGGTGTAGAGACAGCCCACGTCGTCATAGATGACCCGCACGTCCACACCAGCTCTGGCCTTCTCCTCCAGGATATCCAGAATGGAGTTCCAAAACAGGCCCCGGTCGATGATGAAGTACTCCAGGAAGATATACCGCTTCGCCCCCCGCAGAGCCTCCAGCATGTCGGCGAACACGTCGTCCCCCAGGGGGTAGTACTTGGCGTCGGTATTAATGCAGAGGGGGCAGTGGGCGTAGCGCTCCAGGTAGCGGGACTGGTTGACCGCATCTGCGCCGTACTGCTCCTCCAGAATATCCGCCTTGTACCCGTCGCTGAGCACCTCGGTCAGGCGGCGGTCCATGCCCTCCATCTTCCGGCGCATCCGGACGGAGAGCTGGTTGCCGCCCGAGAGCAGGTATACCAGTCCGCCGAACACAGGGGCCAGAAGGATGGGCACAATCCACGCGATTTTATACCCCGGATCGGTGCGGGCGTTGACAATCCACAGCACCACCAGGATGGAGACCACCACGCAGAAGAGATAAAAATAGATGAAGTAGCTGGCAAACCGCGCCATCACCACCACCAGAATGGCCACCTGGAGCACCAGAAGGAGCCCCACCAGGGCGGTACGGTGGAAGAGGATGGACGCCGCTTTTTTCAAAAATCCCGTAGTGTTTCCTCCGTTCTCTGTTTCTCTCTGTGACGGCACTTACTGAATGACCACGTTCTCCTCCCCCAGCAGCTCCCGGAGCTCCCGGACCAGGGAGGGATGGACCACGCAGGGCATGGTGGGCGCCCACTGCTGCACGTCCATAAATTTGGCCTTGAAGGGCTCGTCCCCGGGGAAGAGCTCCAGAATCAGCTGGATCTTCCGCCAGCGGGGATCGTGGGCGCTGGGCAGGCGGATAAAGAGCTTCTGCCGCTTCTTCCCTTTTGGCTCATTCGGCTCCTCTGCGGGCGCGGCTCCGTCCTGAAGAAGAGGCCGCACCGAGTCCACCATCAGCTGGGGGGCCTTCTCGTCCCGGACGGAGATGCGCCCTGTGGCCAGCACGGGCATGTTTTCTTTGATGTAGCTGCCGCTCTCCCCCAGCACCCGGGAGAATACCAGCAGCTCCATGGAGCCGGTGTCGTCCTCCAGGGTGACGTAGGCCATGAGAGAGTTGTTCCGGGTGGTCTTGGTCTTGGCCGAGGAGATCACGCCGGCGATGTTCACCTTCTGCCCGTCCTGGAAGTCGGTGTTGCCCTCCTCCTTGGCGAAGTCGGACAGAATGGCCCCGATGGGGGCGGCATGGTACCGCCTGGCAGTCTCCCGGTACTCGTCCATGGGGTGGCCGGTGAGGTAGAGGCCGGTGGTCTCCTTCTCCATGGTCATCAGCTCCCGGCGGGAGAACTCGGGGATATCGGGCAGCTCCATCTCCGGGGCGGCCTGGGGCTGATCCCCGCCGCCGCCGAACAGGTCAAACTGACCCTCCAGGTTCTTCCGTCTGGTCTGGGCGATGGAGTCCACCACCTGGGGGAACACCTTCAGCAGCTGGGAACGGCGTGCGCCGGTGCTGTCAAAGGCACCGCATTTGATGAGGTTCTCCAGCACCCGCTTGTTCAGGTCGGCGTCCATCATGCGGGAGCAGAAGTCGGACAGGGACTGGAAGGCCCCGCCCCGCTCCCGCTCGTCCAGAACGGACTGGATGAAGCCCCAGCCCACGCCCTTCACCGCCGCCAGGCCGAAGCGGATATTCTCCCCGGTGACGGTGAAGCTGGCCCCCGACTCGTTGATGTCAGGGGGCAGCAGGGAGATGCCGCACTCCTTGCACTCGGCGATGTACTCGGCTACCTTCTCGCTGGAGTCCAGCACGGAGGTGAGAAGGGCTGCCATATATTCTCTCGTGTAATGGCACTTAAAATACGCGGTCTGATAGGCCACAATGGCGTAGGACACGGCGTGGGCCTTGTTGAAGGCGTAGTTGGCGAAGTCGTAGATCTCGTCGTAGATGTCCTTGCCGGTCTGCTCGGGCACGCCCCGGGCGATGCAGCCCTCAATGCCCCGCTCGCTGTCGCCGTAGATGAAGGTCTGGCGCTCCTTCTCGATCTGGGCTTTCTTCTTTTTGGAGATGGCACGGCGCACCATGTCGGCCTGGCCCAGGGAGTAGCCGCCCAACTCCTGGAAGATACGGATGACCTGCTCCTGGTAGACAATGCAGCCGTAGGTGACCTTCAGGATAGGCTCCAGCATGGGGTGCTTGTACTTGACCTTGTCCGGGTTCTGCTTGCAGGCGATGAACCGGGGAATGGATTCCATGGGGCCGGGGCGGTAGAGGGCAATGATAGCGGTGATATCTTCGATGTTCTGGGGCTTCAGGCCCACGCACACGCCGGTCATGCCCGCCGACTCCATCTGGAACACACCGGAGGTCTTGCCGTCGGAGAGCATCTTGAACACCGCCGGGTCGTGGTCGGGGATGGAGTGGATGTCAAAGTCGGGGATGCGGCGGCGCACCAGCTGCACCGCGTCGTCCAGCACAGTCAGGTTCCGCAGGCCCAGGAAGTCCATCTTTAAGAGGCCCAGCTCCTCCAGGGTAGTCATGACGTACTGGGTCACCACGGATTCGTCGTTTTTCGCCAGGGGGACATACTCGTACACCGGCCGCTTGGTGATGACCACGCCGGCGGCATGGGTGGAGGCGTGGCGTGGCATGCCCTCGATGGCCTTGGCGGTGTCGATGAGGTTGTGAATCCGCTCGTCCCCCTCGTAGGAGTCCCGCAGCTGCTTGGACAGCTTGAGGGACTCGTCCAGAGTGATGTGTAGCGCGCCGGGGCCGCTGGGCACCTGCTTGGCCACGGCATCCACATCGGCATAGGGGATGTTCAGTGCCCGGCCCACGTCCCGGATTGCGCCCCGGGCGGCCATGGTGCCGAAGGTGACAATCTGGGCCACATGGTCCTCGCCGTACTTCCGCTGGACATACTCGATGACCTCCTGACGGCGGCGGATGCAGAAGTCAATGTCGATATCGGGCATGGTGACCCGCTCCGGGTTGAGGAAGCGTTCGAAGAACAGGTCGTACTTCACCGGGTCCACGTCGGTGATGTTCATGCAGTAGGACACCATGGACCCGGCAGCGGAACCACGGCCAGGGCCCACGGGGATGTTGTGGCTCTTGGCGTAGCCGATGAAGTCGGACACGATGAGGAAGTAGTCCACAAACCCCATCTGCCGGATGACCCCCATCTCGTACTCCAGCTGCTCCCTGTTCTTCTCGCTGCCCTCCGGGTAGCGGCGGGCAAAGCCCTCCCAGCACAGGTGCTCAAAGTAGGCGTCGGGGTCGGTCCAGCCCTCGGGCAGCTTGAACTCGGGCAGGTGGTACTTGCCGAACTCAAACTCCAGGTTGCACTTCTCCGCCACCCTGGCCGTGTTCTCAATGGCCTCCGGCCAGTCGGGGAACAGGGCGGCCATCTCCTCCTCCGACTTGATGTAGAACTCCTCGGTCTCAAACTTCATGCGGCCGGGGTCGTCCACCGTGCGCCCCATCTGGATGCACATGAGGGTGTCCTGCATGGCGGCATCCTCCCGCCGGGTGTAGTGGGCGTCGTTGGTGGCCACCAGGGGGATACCCGTCTCCTCGTGGATGCGGATGATACCCCGCACCACCTCGGCGTCCTCAGGCAGGTTGTGGTCCTGAATCTCCAGGTAGTAGTCCTCGCCGAAGTGCTCCTTCATCTCCAGAGCGGCCCGCTTAGCCCCCTCGTAATTGCCCCCCAGGATCAGCCGGGGCACCTCGCCCGCCAGACAGGCGGACATGGCAATGAGCCCCTCTGTATGCTGCCAGAGGAGCTCCTTGTCAATGCGGGGCTTGATGTAGAATCCGTCCAGAAAGGCCCGGGACACCAGATAGCACAGGTTGCGGTAGCCGGTCTCGTTCTTGCACAGGAGCACCAGGTGGCGGGCCTCGGCGTCCAGCTCATGGACCCGGTCGGTCATGCCCCGGGGCGCCACGTACACCTCGCAGCCGATGATGGGCTTGACCCCCTCGGCCTTGCAGGCCCGGTAAAAGTCCACCGCGCCGTACATCACCCCGTGGTCGGTGATGGCCACCGCACTCTGCCCCAGCTCCTTCACACGGGCGGCCAGAGCGGGGATACGGCAGGCGCCGTCCAGCAGGCTGAATTCGGTATGGACATGCAGGTGGACAAAAGACATATAGAACCTCCTCAAGAGAAATCAAATGGAATTTTCTTGTATTTCCTCCATATGGGCGCGCAGCAGCGCCAAAATGCGGCTGTTCTCTCCTATCGCGCTGTAATCTGTAAATTTGCTGCGTAATGCCGATACAAGCAAAAAGAGCAGGCACAGCAGTATTTCCAATCGCTTCGTCTGGATAAGCCAAACCACTGTGAACGCAAAAAGCACAGCATAAGCGGCTTTTATGGCACCAGATACCACGAATCGTCCGGACAGAATACTCCCTCCCGCACCGTCCGGCCGGATACGCCCGGAAAATGGTCTGGGGAAATAAGCCTCTGCATGTGTGCCTATGTGGAATCCACCCACTACGTGTGCCCGTTGTTCACCGAAGGGTCTGGGCATCTTCTCAGCAGGCGTAATCGGTCTGTGAGCGTCAGTACGCCCCCAATACGGCTTAGAAAAGGTATATATCCCCGTCTCCCCAGCCCTCCAGTGCTTTTCCTTCAGGGTGAAACGTCCCTTCCTGCGCCAGCGCACACGGCCGCTCCAGCGGCCATCTGAAAGCGCCTGCCGTGCTCCCTTCCAGCGCTCCTCTGTAATCCATTGCTCCAGCTTCTCTCTGAGGACTTCCGGCGAATCGGGACTGTGAAAGCAAAACAGTCGTGACATCCCCATTCCCCCTACCAGCTTTACGTGCTTATGCAGCGGATGGCTCAGGTGGCACTCACTTATCTCCGGCAGCTGCGGCATTTACTGCGCCTCTTCTCCCGCCTGAGAGAGTGCCAGCAGCTTGCGCAGCCGGTGGTTCAGGCAGCTCTTGGTGACAGGCGGGTCGCACAGCTCCGCCAGCTGGGACAGGGTCAGCTCCGGGTTCTCCAGCCGCAGCCGGGCGGTCTCATACAGCTTGTCCCCCAGCTCGGTCAGGTCCATCCGCTCCTCCAGACGGCGGATGGCCTCAATCTGCTCCATGGCCGCGTCCACCGCCTTGTCCAGGTTGGCCGCGTCGCAGTTCACCC
>NZ_JAXDRS010000020.1:0-47087 GCF_034090835.1 Evtepia sp. | reverse complement strand
ATACAGGTTGCAGAAGGTCTCACGCACGGCCTTGGAGCAGCCCTCGTCCATGGTGAAGCGGGCGCGGTCCCAGTCGCAGCTGGCGCCCATCTTCTTCTGCTGCTCCACGATGCGGTTGCCGTACTGGTTCTTCCAGTCCCACACCCGATCCAGGAATTTCTCCCGGCCCAGGTCATACCGGGTCAGACCCTCGTTCACCCGCAGGTTCTCCTCCACCTTGATCTGAGTAGCGATGCCGGCGTGGTCGGTGCCGGGCAGCCACAGGGCCTCATACCCCTGCATCCGCTTGAAACGGGTGAGGATGTCCTGCAGGGTGGAGTCCATGGCGTGACCCATGTGCAGCTGGCCGGTGACGTTGGGTGGGGGCATGACGATGGTGTAGGGCTTTTTCTTGGCGTCCCGGACGCCGGCAAAGCACTTGTTTTCTTCCCACTGGGTGTAGATGCGGCCTTCTACCTCCCGGGGGTCATAAACTTTAGGCAGTTCTTTTCTCATGCAGATGGTTCCTCCTCATAGTCTTGTCACGGGTTCCTTGGGGAAAGGACCGTAGGGTTCAAAATTTCTGAATGGGCAGCTGGGTATGCTGACCGATGAAGGCCTTGAAGGCCATGGGATCACCGGCGGTGAAGCCTTTCTTGTCCAGCACCACCCCGTGGCTGCTGTCAAAGAAGATGGCATACCAGTCTTTGTCGCCTACCACGGCGTAGACCTGGTCATAGGGATAGTGGAGCTCTCCGGCTTCGGTGTGGCAGATGAGCTCGTCCTCGTCAAACTCGTAGGTGCAGGTACGGACGCCCTGCTGGAGCTGCCGCTGGGAAGAGCGCAGCTGGAAAGACTTCCAGGTGATGGCTACCAGAAGAAGGAGCACGCCGTAGATCAGCAGCAGGGTCCCCACCAGGGTCTGGCTCTGGTAGCAGTAAGAACCGGCCACCAGACCCACCACGCCCAGCAGGTAGCACAGGGCGCGGGTGCGGCGGGACTTCTCCTTGCGCACGCTGGCCTCAGCCAGACGGTTCAGGGCGGCGAGAGCGTCCCGGTTGTAGGTGGTTTGGTTGACAAAGGGGTAGAAAGATTCGTCCATAGAATGCCTCCAGTCATACATAAAACGCCCTGGATCCCAAGAGGGATTCAGGGCGAAGGATTCCGCGGTACCACCTGAATTCGGACAGAAAAAAACACTGTCCGCACTCATTTTCCCGTAACGGGGGACGCCGGTCTGCCTTACCAAATGGGCTGGGGCAGACAGCTCCGGGAGGACTTCAGCTGCAGGCGGGGGGAGACTTGCACCGTCCGTCTCCTCTCTGGACCCCGTAGGTCTGCTGCCTACTTGTTCCCATCATCGCTTTGTTGCTCGTAAATTTTAGTATAAAAAACGGCGGGAAGATTGTCAAGAGGGTGGAAGAATTTTGCAGGGGACAGAACGAGCAGTCCGACGCAGAAGAAGGAAAACCGCCAGAGTCATGAGAGAGTACAGCTCCACCGGCAGGAAGTCCATAAACAGGAAGTAGGGCTGCCCATAGGTCCGGGTGAACCAGAGCAGGAGCAGCCGGAGGATGACACCTGCTGCCAGGATGCCTGCGTAGACTCCTTTGGACGCTGCTGCCTGCTTGCGGAAGCGGACCAGCAGCCAGAGAAGACCGCCCAGGATAACCACGCTCAGCAGGGGACGGAGCAGGGAGGTGTAGAAGGAGACCAGAGCGTCCTCATAGGGGACGGCAGAGGCGTATTCATCGATGAACCAGAACCAAGTACTCCCTGGTCAGGGGCGGAACAAGGAGAGAAGAGGGGGAAGGCAATAGGATAATCGTACGCCAGAGGGTGCAGCAGAGAAGAAAGAAAACCTGACAAACCCCGATGGAAAGGGAGAAAAACAGGACAGCTTTCTTGGGCATGAGAGACACCTCCTACGATTGGGGGCGAATGACGGAGAAGAACAACCATCGGTTTCCTGTTTATATTATATAGGGAGAGGATAAAACCGGTCAAGAAAAAGGGTTCTTTTTGGGGAGAATTGTGAAACCTCTCTTCCCGTGGTACAATGGACCAAGCATGATGAGAAAGAAGGCACATAACGCTATGGATATCAACGCCCTCAACGGCCCCAAAATGACGCAGCAGCAGATGGAAACCTACCTTCAGCGGATTGGCCTGTCAAACCCAGTCCCCTTGACGGTGGAGGGGTTGGGAGAACTTCAGCTGGCCCACAAACTGACGGTTCCCTTTGAAAACCTGGATATTGTGGCAGGGCGTCCCCTGTCCTTGGCCCTGGACCATCTGTATGAAAAGATCGTCCTTCGGCGGCAGGGGGGCGTGTGTGCCGAGCTGAATACTTTGTATAACTGGCTGCTCTACTCTCTGGGCTTTTCGGTGACCAGCTACAACGCCCGGATGCTCACCCCGGATACCTATCTGTTCCGCCGCCATCGGATCCTGGCGGTGGAGATTCAGGGGCAGACGTATACCACCGACGTGGGCTTTGCCACGGAGAATGCCCGCTGCCCTCTTTTGTTGGAAGAGGGCTTGGTGCAGAACGACGGTCACTGTGACTATCGGTACCAGTGGGAAGACTTTTTCGGCTGGGTCCAGTGTCAGCGGCGGCCAGGCCGAGACTGGGAACGGATTCAGGCCTTTGCCCTGGAGCCACAGGTGGACCGGGACTTTGACCCGGTGCTGTTCTTTTTTGAAAAGAGTCCCACGTCCAATATGAACCAGTTTCCCCGTCCCTCCATCTATACCCGGGAGGGGATGCTGGCCCTGCGGCGGCATGTTTTCCAGGTGGAGCGGCAGGGCAATGTGGACCAGGCTGCCCCCACCACGCCGGAGGAGGAATTGCGGCTCATCCGGGAGGTCTTTCACCTGGACACCGCTGGGATCTATCCAGAGCTCAGCCGGTCAGAAGGGGGAGAAGTGGGCCCCGGGCAGCAGGTCCTGGTCCCGGAAGAGGCCCTGGACCGCAGAGGTGTAGTCGGAGAGGGTGCGGGCTTTCCGCATGGCCTTTAAGGGCTTTTCCGGGGCGGGGAAGAGATGAGACCAGTAGAACCAGAGCTCTTTCATCTTTCCCAGGACCGGCCGATCTCCGGACAAAACCGAGGCATATCCCTCCAGCAGGCGGGCATGAAATTCCATAAGCTCCTCTTTGGTGAGGGGCGGACCCCCCTGAATCTCCCGGGCCAGGGCAGGGTTGGCCACCAGTCCCCGGCCGATCATCACGTGTTGGATGGCAGGAAAGTCCTGGGAGAAGGCATGGTATTGTAAAGGAGAAGTCAGGTCGCCGTTGAAGCAGAGGGGAAGGTCCGTGTGGGACACCGCATAGCGGAAGGACTCCATCCGCAGGGCTTCCCGGTAGAAATCAGTCCGGATACGGGGGTGGATGGTCAGCTCCGCAATGGGGTAACGGTTGAAAATTTCCAGCAGACCGGGCCACTCCTCAGGGGAGTGCAGCCCCAGACGGGTTTTGACAGAGACCCGAAGATCCAGCCCAGAGAATACCTCCGCAAAGAATTGGTCCAGATGTTCGGGCAGGGATAGAAAACCGGAACCTTTCCGCTTGGCGGTCACGGTACCGGAGGGACAGCCCAGGTTCAGGTTGACTTCCTGGTAGCCCAGATCCTGGAGCGCTTTGGCGGCGGCGATAAAGTCCTCTGCCCGGTTGGTGAGCAGCTGGGGGACCAGAGGGACCCCCTGATTATGGTCCGGGAGGACGTCGGCCAGGCCCCGACCGGACAGAGGGCTGTCGGCTGTGGGAGCCCAGAAGGGGGTATAATAGGTGTGAAGGCCGGGAAACATGGCGTGGTGAACAGAGCGATAGAGCCACCCGGTGATGCCTTCCAAGGGTGCGAAAGAAATCTGCATAGAGAACCTCCCAGTTTGGACGAAGCAGAGGGGAACTGCATAGGATGAGGGTGCGGGCACAGGGAAGGGATCCGGCTCCCTGCCCGGCAGAGATATTATACAGGGGAGGAGGAAGAAAAGGAAGGAAAACCTTCCCTTTTTGCGGGAAAGGGAAGCCTTGCGAAACCATAGGGAAAACGATATAATAGCAGCATAAGGAAAGATTGTGCGTACATGGATCCAAAGGAGGTAACAGATATGGCAGAATGGAAAGACCTGAGCAACAAGGCGAAGAATCTGACCCTGGCAGGCATTGGCAAGGCCAGAGATCTGGGAAAAAGCGCCAAACTGAACCTGGATAATGTGTCCGAGGAGGAAAACCGGAAGCGCCTCTATATGGAGATCGGCAAGCGCTTCGTGACGGAGAACCCCACGGCACCTCTGGGCTACGAAGTGTGGTACCAGCAGCTGGAAGAAGTGGAAGGAAGGATCGCGGCCAACAAGGCACGCCTGAACCAGCTGAAGGACGAGGACTGACGCACAGAAAAAACCATGAGATAAGGGAAAGGGCTGTCCCCTGGGGGACAGCCCTTTCTTTATCGGTCGTGTCGTTGTGGAGTTGGTCAGATGATGCGTCGAGCAGCGAAGAAGTGCGTGGTGTAGTAATTGGAGTTCAGGTCGCTGATGATGACGCCGGAGGTGGGGGTAGAGGCATGAATAAGCTGTCCGTCCCCAATGTAAATGCCCACGTGGGTGACCACAGTGCCGTTGCTGGAGAAGAGCAGCAGGTCAGCGGGCTGGAGCTGGTCTTTGGTCACAGGCATACCGTTGTACAGCTGATCCTTGGAGGAGCGGTTGAGGGTGTAGCCGAAGTGCTTAAAGACGTAAGAGGTGAAGCCGGAGCAGTCAAAGGTATTGGGTCCGGCGGTGCCGTAAACATAGGGATAGCCCAGGTATTGCAGGGCATAGTCCACGATCTGCTGAGCCAGGGTAAGGTCTCCGCCGCCGGGGTTTCCGCCGGGATGGTTGATCTCGTCTTCGTGCTTTTCGATGACGAACTCAGCAGAGACGTAGCCGGTACGGCCGTTGCAGGAGATCTGGTACCATCCATTGGTCTTCCCGGTGATGGGGAAGAAGTCGCCGTCAAAGACGGAGCAGAGGATGCCATAGTTGGTGCCGGGACCTTGACGGACCCGGAGAGAATCCCCGCCGGCGTTGACGCAGGCGTAGAGCTTGGCGTTCTGGGCGACCACAGAGACGTTGGCGGAGCTTTCATTGCCGTTTTTGTCGTGGTAGGAGACCTGGATGTTGCCGGTCGCCTGATCGGGAGAGACCGGAATGGGGCTGCGGTTGCCGGCGGTTGCCTGGCTGGAAGAGATGATATTGGGACCCCGGTCCACACGGGAGGTGTTGGTGGAGCTGCTTTCAGCCGGAGCAGCCAGGGCGGTGATAGACAGGAGAGAACCGGCCAGCAGAGCGGAAGCCAACACCCGGGAGAAACAATGCAAAGATTTCATAGGATACCTCTCTCAGGGGGAAGGGATGGGTCAGCGGCTGGCCAGAGCTCTGTCCAGCCAGACGGAAGCGATGTCGATGGCGGAGTAGAGGCTGTCCTTTTCGCTGCGCTTGACCACCCGATCCCGGCCCTTCAGGTCGGGGTCGGTCAGCTGGAGCTGGATGCTCACCTTGGTGGCCACGTTCATGTCGCCCACGGGTTTGGTGTCCAGGATCTGAAGCTGGATGATGTGGGAGTCGGACATGCTGCCATAGTAAATCATGTTGTCCTTCCGGAGAAGGGGATGACCTTTATAAGTCAGGGGGATCTTTTCGTTTGCCATAAAAACCTCCATATACACATAGGGCAAAGGGATGGGAGGGCAAAAGCATGGTGCCTCCAAAAAAGGGCAGGGCAAGGTGCCCTGTTTGTAAATGTAACCAAATTGTAACACATAGCAGGTAGGTTGTCAAATTGAATTCTGTAAACATTGTTTGAACAGGGGGAAAGGCGGGTCTGGACCCTTGACAGAAGGGAGATAATAAAGGATAATAAAAACACTGTTGCAGGCATTTGCCGGAGAGGAGGTGTCCGTCTTGGCGGGAGAAAAAACCAAGCAGATTGCGCAGAACCGCAAAGCGTTCCATGACTACTACGTGGAGGACCGCTACGAGGCGGGCATCGAACTGGCGGGGACCGAGGTCAAGTCCATCCGCATGGGGAATGTCAACCTGAAAGATTCCTTCTGCACCATCAAGGATGGGCAGATGACCTTAAACGGAATGCATGTGAGTCCCTATGAAAAGGGAAACATTTTTAACCGGGAACCCAGACGGCCCCGCCGCCTGCTTATGCACAAGCGGGAGATCCTTCGCCTGTTTGCCAAGATCAAGCAGGACGGCTACACGCTGGTTCCTCTGAGCCTGTACTTTAAAGGGCCCCGGGTAAAAGTAGAGATTGGCCTGTGCAAAGGCAAGAAGCTCTACGATAAGCGGGAGGCGGCAGCAAAAAAAGACGCCAAGCGGGATATGGACCGGGCGCTGAAACAGCGCTGAGCAAAGAAAGTCCCGGTTTCGGTTGTATGATCTATCATCGCGTTATCTATGATATGTAGTAAGGAGAGCATACCTATGGCACAGAATCCCATTGTTACCATTGAAATGGAAGACGGCGGCAAGATCGTCGCGGAGCTGTACCCTGACATTGCGCCCATCAGCGTCAACAACTTCATCAGCCTTATCAACAAGGGCTTTTACGATGGCCTCATCTTCCATCGCGCCATTTCCGGTTTTATGATCCAGGGCGGCGACCCCCAGGGCATCGGCATTGGCGGCCCCGGCTACTGCATCAAGGGTGAGTTCGCTTCCAACGGCGTGGCCAACCCTCTGAGCCACAGCCGCGGCGTGCTGTCCATGGCCCGGGCCCAGAGCCCCAACTCTGCCGGCAGCCAGTTCTTCATCATGCATGCCGACGGTGACTTCCTGGATGGCCAGTATGCAGCCTTTGGTAAGGTGACCGAGGGCATGGACGTGGTGGACCGGGTCGCCGCTGTGAAGACCAACTTCAGCGACAAGCCCAAGGAAGACCAGCGGATGAAGAAGGTGACCGTAGATACCTTCGGCGTCACCTATCCCGAACCCGAGAAGATGTAAGATCTCTCAACTATCAGCAATCCATACCTCTGGCAGGGAGGATCTCCTCCCTGCCAGAGGATACCCTGCACAAGGGTCATAATATGGGGGCGTACTGGTTTCGACGGGGACATGGGTGCAGGAATAGCGGGCGGATGTGTCTGCCATCCTTAAAACAGACAACTTATAAATTAAAGAACAACGACAACGAAGTTCTCGCCGCTGCTTAATAGCGGCCGTCCACCCCGGAAGGACCACGAGCCGGGCTTGGGCGTGATCTAAGTGGTGCACGTGACCGGGGTAAGCTTTGCCCCCGGCATGACCAATGAAGCTACCGGACCATGAAGCATGACGGCTTGCGTCATGGCGAGGGAATGTAAAGAACCGTCTGCGCCCGGAGAGGTTCCTGAGGAAGTGTTATCGGACGGGGGTTCAACTCCCCCCGCCTCCACCAAGAAGAAACCCCTTGAGCCAAAACGGTTCAAGGGGTTTCTTCTTTGTATATCAGCGTTTTTTGTTCTTGTTCGGTTTTATAATAACGAACACAGCGTTATATATAACAACAGAATTAGCAAAGGGAAAACCAAAAACGCTAACGGAAATACTAACGAAGAAAGAGACCGGATCCCAACAAGACTAAACAAGAAAAATCCCGCCCTCTGAAAAAAATCCAGGGGTGGGATTTTTTTACACGCTGTGCTTCACCCTATCGTGCACCTCTGCCAGCTTCCCGTTATTGAAGCGGCCCAGGTCGCCCACCAGGTAGCCGGTAATGCGCCGGATACGCTGGAAGGGGATCTTTTCAAAAATGGGCGTGATCCCGTATTCGTCCGGGTTCCCTGTGGTGCGGATGGAGATCTCCACCACCTTGCGCCCGTCTTCCTGCTCCATCATGGCAACGGCCTTTTGGATGATCTCGTCTGGCAGGCCCTCCGGGTTATTGATCTTCACGTCTTGCATAACGACGCCTCCTCTCTGATGACTTTAGTCTATCACACATCGGAGGAATTGCCAGTGATAAAATCACCGATCATACAACCCCGCCCGGTCGTTGATCACCAGCACTCGCAGCAGGTCGCTGGTGAGCCCCAGGCCGCTGCCGTCGCCCCGCAGGTAAGTGTTCTTGTCTAACCAGCTTCTTGACGGTCTCCTGGCCCCACGCAGGCACCTCCTGGATCGTCTCATACACTACGGTGCCTTTCAGCAGTTCATCATCTACAATCCGTCTGACTTCCAGTTCGTTCATGTCAGGCTCCTTTCTCTTGCGCATTTCCTTCTGAACGTCTGCCAACAAGATCATCAAGAATAAGCGCTACATCGGCATCTATACCTAAAAGGGCTGACCTACTCGGTGGCAGTCGGCACAGAAACGGAACGCAAAGCCGCTCTCCGGCAGAAGGTCAGCGTGTACATCATCAACCGGGAAAATGTCCAGTGGCTCGTGGAGGAAAGCGGCGTTTCGTTCGATTATGACATGGTGGTCATCGATGAGCTGTCCTCCTTCAAAAACTGCCAGGCAAAACGGTTCAGAAGCCTGCTGAAGGTTCGCCCGTCGATCAAGCGCATCGTCGGGCTGACGGGCAGTATCTATCAAGTTCTATCCGCCGATGTTGGCAACAAGCATGGCTTCAATACCCACGGCGTGGTATTTGACGAATTGCACACGCAGCCCAACCGCAAGCTGTTTGATGTTATGACCAAAGGCTCCGGTGATGCCAGAATGCAGCCGCTGTATTTCCTTATCACCATGGCGGGCAACGATACAAAATCCATCTGCTACGAGGTGCACCAGAAAGCCCAGGACATCATTGCCGGACGGAAGATTGACCACACCTTTTACCCCGTTATCTACGGTGCGGATGAAAGTGATGACTGGACAGATCCGGCGGTCTGGAAGAAGGCCAATCCATCCCTTGGTATCACGGTAGGTATCGACAAGGTCAAGGACGCCTGCGAATCCGCAAAGCAGAATCCCGGCGAGGAGAACTCCTTCCGGCAGTTGCGACTCAACCAGTGGGTCAAGCAGGCTGTGCGCTGGATGCCCATGGAGAAATGGGATATATGTGAGTTTGCCGTCAGCGAGGACGATCTGGAAGGCCGTGTCTGCTACGGCGGCTTGGACTTGTCCTCCACCACGGATATTACAGCATTCGTATTGGTATTCCCGCCGCTGGACGATGAGGATAAATACATTATCCTGCCGTACTTCTGGATACCGAAGGACAATCTCGATTTGCGAGTGCGCAGAGATCATGTTCCATACGATGTGTGGGAACGGAAAGGGTATCTCCAAACCACCGAGGGCGATGTTGTCCACTACGGCTACATTGAGAAATTCATCGAGCGTCTGGGCGAACGGTTTAATATCCGAGAGATTGCCTTTGACCGATGGGGAGCCGTGCAGATGGTGCAAAACCTGGAAGGTTTGGGCTTTACGGTCGTTCCCTTCGGGCAGGGCTTCAAGGATATGTCTCCGCCCACCAAGGAACTGATAAAGCTGGTGCTGGAGCAGCGCATTGCCCACGGAGGGCATCCTGTCCTCCGCTGGATGATGGATAACATCTTCATCCGCACCGACCCGGCGGGCAACATCAAGCCGTACAAAGAAAAGTCCACGGAGAAAATCGATGGTGCGGTAGCGACCATCATGGCGCTCGACCGTGCGATTCGCTGTGGAAATGATAACGGTGAGAGCGTGTATGACCGCCGTGGTCTGCTGTTTATATAGTTGTATGCATTTCCTGTCGAAAATAGAAAGTTTTTGCTCCCGATTGCAAAGACTTTATATTTTTATAAGTTTGTGCTATACTAATGCTGACAGGAGGAATGTACCATGATAGAATCCCATGAACTGAAAAAACGGGATCGGTATCTGGAACAGCTGATCGGTTTTCAGGATACCGAGCCGGTTAAGGTAATTACAGGCATTCGCCGCTGCGGAAAGTCCAGCCTGTTAAAGCTGATGGTCGCTCACCTCAAGGAAAGCGGCGCCCGTCCGGAGCAAATCGTTGAGATGAATTTCGAATCCCACGATTCCAGAAAAATGACCTCGGATGACGTATATGAGTATGTGAAAGAGCGCACTGTACCCGGCAAACGGATGTATCTCTTTTTTGATGAGCTGCAAAGAATAGAAGTGTGGGAGGACGCCATCAACGCTTTTCGTGTGGATCTGGATTGCGATATCTATGTTACAGGCTCTAACGCTTACCTGCTTTCATCGGAATACTCCACCTATCTCTCCGGGCGGTGCGTGGAAATAAAAATGCTCCCGCTGTCCTTCAGAGAATTCCTGTATTTTCATGATTTTGAGGTCAGAGAAACGCAGAGCGCACTTGGAGGACTTCGCCGACAGGTATTTGATAAAAACGGTGAACGATACGAGCTGCGGGAGGTCTTTGACGCTTTTATGCGTTTCGGAGGAATGCCGGGTATTGCCGATGTAGGACTCAACCAGGAAAAGGCACTGACGCTCCTTGACGGAATCTACTCCACAGCCGTTGTTCGGGATATTCTGGAGCGTGAAAAGCGGCGCGGGCAAAGACAGATCACAGACCCGGTGCTGCTCCGTAAGATCATTCTGTTTCTTGCCGATAACATCGGAAGCAGTATTTCCATCTCCTCCATTGGAAACACCTTGATGAACGAGGGACTGCTGGAGGATGGCAAACGGAAAGGGACACCGAGCGCGCACACGGTTCAAGCGTATGTCAATGCGCTGGTGGAAAGCTATTTCTTCTATGAAATCAAGCGGTTCGATATCAAGGGCAAGGAGTACCTTCGCACCCTTGGAAAGTATTATATCGTTGATATCGGTCTTCGGAATTATCTGCTCGGTTTCCGAAATCGGGACAGCGGACACGCAATTGAAAACATCGTATACTTTGAACTGCTGCGCCGTGGTTACGATGTCGCAATCGGTAAAATCGATAATACCGAGGTAGACTTCATTGCCACATCTGCGGATGACAAAAAGTATATCCAGGTTACGGAATCCATGCAAAGTGAGGATGTTCGCAAAAGAGAACTCGCTCCTTTGCAGAAAATCCGTGATAACTATGAAAAGATCGTTTTGTCGCTTGAACCGGGACTCGATGCTTCATACGATGGAATCAAGTCAGAAGGTCTGGTCGACTGGCTGCTGAGCGAGTAAATGATGCATTTTCGGAGCGCAATAAAAAGTTTTTGCACTGAATTGCAGAAACTTTTGAAAATTGCGTATTTTCAAACTGTATAACACGCAGAAATTGAGTGCTTTAAGCATCTGTCTACAGGCAGGTGCTTTTCTAATGCCTATTTTGAAGGAGAGTGATGCACATGGGTATCTTTTCAGGGCTGTTCAGATCCAGAGACAAGCCCAAGGACAGCACAGCCGGTTCGAGGTTTGCCTTTTACATGGGCGGCACGACCTCCGGCAAGGCGGCGACAGAACGTTCCGCCATGCAGATGACGACGGTGTATTCCTGCGTCCGTATTCTGGCGGAAGCTGTTGCCGGACTGCCGCTTCATTTATTATAGATACACGGACAGCGGCGGCAAGGAAAAGGCTCCTGACCATCCGCTGTACCTGCTGCTCCACGATGAACCGTACCCGGAGATGAGTTCCTTCGTATTCCGGGAAACGCTCATGACGAATCTATTGCTGTGGGGAAAGTAAATGTATCAAAAGTATCGTTTAGTAATGTCTGATAAAGCTTTGTATCTCATATCACGTAAACAGCTGAATTGGTGCGGCATAGTGGATTATGCAATCGTATGCGCAAAGGACGATGTCCGCTTCACCTTAAAAAACAGGCAGGAAATCCGGGCATAAGGCGCAAAAAATCTCCTCACTACCATTACGGCGGTGAGGAGTTTTTCTCTGCGTGTTGGTAATAAATTGTTATTTCAGAAGATGCTTCAGATCTTCCTCCGGCGTAGAGATAGGGGCAATGCCAAAATTATCCACGAGATAATTCAGCACATTGGGCGATACAAAAGCCGGGAGGGTCGGTCCAAGACGGATGTTCTTAATTCCTAAGTACAGCAGTGTCAGCAGGATACATACTGCCTTCTGCTCGTACCATGAGAGTACCAGAGACAGCGGCAAATCGTTGACGCCGCAGCCGAAGGCATCCGCCAGAGCCAGTGCGATCTTTACTGCGCCGTAGGCATCGTTGCACTGACCAACATCCATAAGCCGAGGCAGACCGCCGATTGTGCCGAGGTCAAGATCGTTGAAACGATATTTGCCGCAGGCCAGCGTCAGCACCACGGTATCGGAAGGCGTCTGCCTGACAAACTCAGTGTAGTAGTTGCGTCCGGGACGTGCACCATCGCAGCCGCCAACCAGGAAAAAGTGACGGATTGCCCCGCTCTTTACAGCCTCGATCACCTTATCCGCCACACTCAGCACCGTGCCATGACTAAAGCCCGTCGTGACCGTGCTTCCTCCGTTGATGCCGGTGAATGCTTTATCTTCGGCATAGCCGCCCAGCTCCAGTGCTTTTTCAATGACGGGTGTAAAGTCCTTGTCCTCACCGATGTGCGTCAGTTCAGGATAGGAAACCACCGCCGTAGTGAATACTCGATCAACATAGCTTGCTTTCGGCGACATAAGACAGTTGGTGGTGAAAAGAACGGGTGCGGGGATATCTGCAAATTCCTTCTGCTGATTCTGCCAAGCCGTACCGAAGTTGCCTTTCAGGTGAGAATACTTTTTCAGTTCCGGGTATCCGTGCGCAGGCAGCATCTCCCCATGGGTGTAGATGTTGATGCTCTTGCCCTCTGTTTGCTCCAGCAGCAGCTTCAGGTCGTGTAGATCGTGACCTGTGATTACGATGAAAGGTCCCTTCTCCACGGTCAGCGGAACCGTAGTCGGTGCAGGAGTACCGTATGTTTCCGTGTTTGCCTTATCCAGCAGTTCCATACACTTGAGGTTTTTCTCGCCAACCTCCATGACGATGGGCAACAGCTCATCCATACCCCAATCTTCTCCGACAGCAAAGAGCGCTTTTGCAAAGAAGCGGTTTACTTCTTCGTCGGTATAGCCCAGTACCATTGCATGATGCGCATAGGCTGCCATGCCACGCACACCGAAAAGAATCAGAGACTTGAGGCTACGAATATCCTCCCCGGCATTCCACAGCAACATCATGTCGTAATCGTCGTTCCGACCGCAGCGAGATGCGAAGCCGGAACAATTAGGAACCAGCCGTTCTTTTTCAGCGTGTACTCGGGCAATCATTTCCCGTATAGTTTTCTCATTAAAGTTCACATTGGTGACGGTGGTGAACAGCCCTTCAATCAACAGTCGCCAGGTATCCGATGTTGTCTGCGTATCGCCGTCCGTTGACCGAGCCAGCCCGATGAGAGCCCTAGTCAGTTCATCCTGAAGATGTGCCACATCGGAAGTCTTGCCGCAGACGCCGGCTTTTCCTGTGCAGCCGGTGCAACCCGCTGTTTGTTCACACTGATAGCAGAACATTTTGTTATCCATAATATATACCCCTTTCTATGATTTTAATTTAATACCTTCATATCGGAGTTCTTTTCACCAAATTTTTCCCGGAGAGCTGTGCAGATCTCTTCGCGCGGCTTGCCCTGTTTCTCACCGGTCTTGATGAGTTTGTACGCCTGGAACAGCGGCGATGGGCCGATCTCGGAGCTGAAAAAGCCAATGCCCTGATTCCACGCCAGCAGCTCGAACACATCATCCAGCGCGGCACTCTCCACGCCGTGGATGTACGCTTTTACCAGTTCCCGCGCCGCCTGCCGCATCCGTCCCGCGCCCACGGCGTTGGTCAGCGACAGCAGCAACCGTGTTTCGTAGGGCAACACTCGCTTTTCACTCTGCCATGTGGTTTCCCAGAAGTCCACGGCGATCTGCCCCAGCTTCTCATCAATCATGGGATAGTTCAGCAGCGCCAGCGGCTTAAAGGGCGCATTTTCGCCGCCGTCTTTTTTCTCTGTGCGGCAGAAATAGACATGGAATTCGGCTTCTCTCTGCTGCTCGGTATGATGCTCGTAGCCAAGTCCCTCCATCACGGCGTAGAGAGGATGCGGTTCAAAGGTCTGGATGATGTGCAGACCCTCGCCGATCTCCAACGCCTCAGCTTTCTTTTTCAGTCCCTCGAAGAAGTTTCCCTGCAAATGACGCACATCGATGGTCTGAAACGCCTGGATTTTTTCTTTCCAATTGTCAAAGCTCATGCCTGATCTCCTTTCTTTGCCCTGTAAAAATAGGCGTGATACTCGTTTTCACCCGTCTTTTCCGTAAAATGCTCGTAGCCCATCAGCGCAAGCACCGGATAGAGCGGGATCGGGTCAAAGGTCTGAATGATGTGCAGCCCTTCTCCGTTTTTCTTGCCAGCGGCCTTTGCTTTCAGTTCCGGGAAAAAGTCCAGCTTCCGTCCACGCACATCCATGACCTCAAACTCGTCGGTTTTTTCTTTCCAGCTTTCACAGCGCATCGTCTCACGCCTCCTCGAAGCTGTCCTTGCCAACACCACACAGAGGGCATTCAAAATCCTCCGGGACCTCGCTCCAGGGTGTGCCGGGTGCGATGCCGCCCTCCGGGTAACCCACGCTCTCGTCGTATTCCCAACCGCAAACGCTGCATACATACTTCATAATAATCGTCCTTTCTGTTTCAAAAATTGTTCTTATTCTTCCTTGAGCCTGCCGTCCACCGTGACCGTGACCACCTGCCAGGGAATAAACTTTCCACTTTGCTGTAGCGCCTTTTTCGTTGCCATCTCCAGTCCGCCGCAGCAGGGAACCTCCATGCGCACAACGGTTACGCTCTTGATGTCGTTGTTTCGGATGATCTCCGTCAGTTTCTCGGAATAGTCCACGCTGTCCAGCTTGGGACATCCTACAAGGGTGATATGCCCCCTGATGAACCGCTCGTGGAAAGCGGCGTAGGCATAGGCCGTGCAGTCGGCGGCGATCAGCAGTTTCGCTCCCGAAAAATAGGGCGCATTTACCGGCACCAGCTTGATCTGGACAGGCCATTGAGAGAGTCTGCTCACAGGTTCACCCACAGGCGTGTTCTCAACGGCGCAGGCATTTCCCGCATGGCTGATTTGCCGAGACTGACTGCCCGGACAGCCGCAGGGCAACTTCATGCCCTGTTTCTGCATCTTCTCCTGCTTATTCGCCAGTACCGCCTGTTCGTCATAAGCCACCGCTTCGCGCTCCACAAAGGTGATGGCTCCGGTGGGACAGGCAGGAAGGCAGTCACCAAGTCCATCGCAGTAGTCGTCCCGCATGAGCTTCGCCTTTCCGTCTATCATGCCAATGGCTCCCTCGTGGCAAGCCTCGGCACAAGCGCCGCAGCCGTTGCATTTATCCCGATCAATTTCGATGATCCGTCTTTTCATGATAGCACCTCCTTGATTTCTTGACTCCATTATAGTACAATAAAATCAACAATTCAGTTGAAATTTCAACGAAAGAGGATTTTTATGAAATATTTTTTATCTGTTATCCGCGCATCGCAACTATTTTCCGGCGTTACGGAAACAGAGCTTACCTCAATTCTCGCTTGTCTGGATGCTAAAAAAATAAGTTTCCCGAAGGAAACCTATCTTATGCACATCGGAGATACGGCGGAATCGATTGGTCTTGTGCTTTCGGGAAGCGTTCTGATCATCCAGGAGGATATTTGGGGAAACCGTCAGATCCTGTCCAAAGCAGGACCGGGGCAGACCTTTGCCGCCACGTTTGCCTGTGCGCCGGGTGCTGTGCTGAATATCAGCGTTGTTGCGGAAACGCCGGTTACGGTGATGTTTCTGAATGTAAAGCGCATTCTGACCATGTGTACCGCCGCCTGCTCCTATCACAGTAGGATCATCCGCAACCTCTTAGGAGAGCTTGCAAGACACAATCTGCTCCTCGGCGAAAAGGTTTCCCATATGGGTCAGAGGACAACAAGGGCAAAGCTCATGTCTTATCTCTCTAATCAGGCGCAAAAGCGCGGGGCCTATGAATTTGACATTCCTTTTTCCCGTCAACAGCTCGCCGACTATCTCGCCGTCGAGCGCAGCGGACTATCCGTTGAACTCTGCAAAATGCGTGATGAGGGGCTGTTGGAATTTCACAAAAGCCATTTTGTACTGAAGGTATAAAACACTCGATTAAATTTGCCATGGACAATGCGGCTGATTTCGCCCTCTGCGGATTATTTCCGTGGAGGGCGTTATTTTTTGCCCGTTTGACCCTGACAAACACGGCTTTTTTCTGCGTATAGCGAGAAGTGCTGTTCTCAGAGAGGAACCATAACCATGACGAATGAAGAAAGAACGCAGATCATCGAGCTGCAGCGCAAAGGCTATGGATATAAGCAAATTGCGACCATAACGGGCTTACCGCAGAATACCGTGAAGCCCTTTTGTTCCAGACACCCTGCGGTGGACGATGCTCTTGCGGAGGCGAAGGAACTGTGCCGCAATTGCAAAAAGCCGCTGGAGCAGACCTTACACAAACGGAAAAAGGTGTTCTGCTCGGATGCCTGCCGAATGGCGTGGTGGAATACACATCCCGAAAAGGTGGAGCGAAAAGCCTACTACACGATTGCAGAAATGCTTCACGGTGGATTTTCTCACCAAGAAGAAAAAAGTGAACGAGGGCGAAGTGCCGCAGTATTATGTGGAGCACAGCCATGAGCCGATCATCACACCGGAGGAGTTCGACAAGGTGCGACCGAATGGGAACGGCGCAAACGAATCAGCCGCCAGTACAGTGGAAAAAGCCTTTTCTCCTCTCGTATCATCTGCGGCGACTGTGGCTCCTTCTTCGACTCCAAGGTGTGGAACTCCACCAGTAAATACCGAAGGGTGATATGGCAGCGCAACGAAAAATTCAAAGGCGAACATAAATGTGAAACACCCCACCTTGATGAGGAAACCGTCAAAGCAGAGTTTGTAGACGCCTTCAATGCCATACTTACCGATAAGGATAGCCTCCTTGAGGACTGCCGCTTGATGCAGTCTGCGCTGACGGACTGCTCCGGCATTGACACCGAAATCGGGCAGTTGCTTGAAGAAATTGATGTGGTGACGGAACTTACCAAACGCTGCATTGCGGAAAACTCAAAGACGGCGCAGAATCAGGAGGAATATACTGCCCGGTACAACGGCTTCGTGGAGCGGTATGAAAAGGCGAAGGCACGGGGCGAAGAACTGCGCAGCACAAAGGCGGCGAGGGATGCCCAGGCAGATGCCACCGGCGCATTTATGTTCGAGGTGCAGGAACTCAATCCACTCACGGAATTTGATGAGAAACTTTGGCTGACGGTTATCGATATGGTGACCGTACACGCCGACGGGCGGATAACTTTCAAATTCCAAGGCGGTACAGAGATTAATGTATAAGTAAAAACACTGCCCATAAGGCTTGTTTCAGCCATATGAGGCAGTGCTTTTTGCTTTTATCCTCACAGCGTCCCAACCAGACCGGCGCAAATCAGCGAGGTCGCCGTGGCGATATCCTCTTCGATGGACTGCTTTTTCCCACTCATAACCCAGTACTTGTAGATTTCCAGCAGCGCCGTACTCATTAAGACGCCGAGGAGTGTGGAGGTGAACGGGTCGATTTTGGTTTCCTCCTGTACATTGCGGATCATCTGCCCACGGATATACTGAAAGGTTTCCGAGCAGGTAATCCTTTCATATGCCTCACCCTGTTCGGCGGAAAACAGGAAAAACTCCCGGATCACCTGCTTGGCATCCCGTGGGAGCTGATAGGCCGCAACCCGCTGGGCGTAGGCCCTGGAAAGTTGTCCCTGCATTTCCGCAAGAAGTTCGTTCAAATCCGTATAGTACACATAAAATGCCTTTTTGTTGATCACCGCCAATGCGCACAGCTCGGTGACGGTTATTTTTTCGTATTCCTTTTCACAGAGTAACTGCTCAAAAGAACGGTAAACTGCCTCAATGGTTTTTTGCACACGCAAATCTTCTGTCCCGGTTAGAATCGCTTTTAAGCAACCTTTCCGCAAAGAGCGTTATTTAAGTAACAAAAGTGATCGCTAGGTGGTTTCTCTGAGATCTGCGCTTGATATAATACAATTACAAGAAATAAGAAACTTCAAGTTACATCATACCGCTTGCGGTACGCTTGTCAAGGAGGCAGGGATGAAAGTACTATTGGTAAACGGTTCGCCCCACGAAAAAGGTTGTACTTACACGGCCTTGCGTCATGTGGCAAAGGCGCTGGAGGAGCAAGGGGTAAACGCCCAAATTTACTGGATTGGAAACAAAGCAATCCATGGTTGTATGGACTGCGGAAAATGTTCTGAAATCCACCAATGTGCTATTCAGGATAATGTCAATGAATTTCGGGAACTGGCAAAAGATTTTGATGGGTATGTGTTTGGAACGCCGCTCTATTATGCCGGAATGACCGGAAGCCTGAAAGAGTTTATGGACCGTCTGTTCTGTTCCGACCTGTGAGGCGGAACAATACCTTTACAATGAAACCGGCTGCGTCGGTTATTACGGCCAGACGGGCAGGCGCTACAGCGGCTTTTGACCAGATCAACAAGTATTTCTCCCATTGTCAGATTTCAATCGTTTCCTCCACCTATTGGAGTCTTGCCTATGGCATGAAACCGGAGCAGATCGAACAGGATGCCGAAGGAATCCATACCAAGGCTGTAATGGCAGCGTATGACGGCCGATGCTGCATAACCGGCATGACAATACCGCAAATGCTGACAGCGAGTCAAATCAAGCCATACTCAGTAAGTGACAAAGCGACTGAACTTCCTCTTCTGCAAGAGTGAGTCCTCAGTCGGTTTTACCTCAACAAAATTATTTGCGTCTTATTCATAGAGATTGACAAAATAAGCTTTACGCAGATATAATAAATTAAATAATAGTTAGCAGTGTCAGGCTGTCCTATTTGCACTTTCTATAGCTGCTGACGATCAAAAAAGGGAGACAAGACTATGAAAACAAAAAACTGGTTTGCATCATCCTTACGCTTTGCTTGATGCTTTCCCTTGCTCCGATTCCGGCGCTGGCTACAAATGGAGAACCTGTACGTGATGGTGAAGTCGTGGAGTACCGGGTGAATACCCTGGATGATCTAATTAATGCTGTCAAAGAAATTAATACCAATGGCGGTAATGCGGAGATTATTTTAGGGGCAGACATTATGCTGAACCCTGAGAAATGGAAAAAAGAAGGTGGCCAAGATGACAGCCTGACATTTGAAAAAGGTACAGTGACCATTCTAGGTGAAGGGCACACCTTAGATGTTTACAATCCAGATATCAAAGATCAGCGCGGCATGAGCATCTGCGGGGATGCAGTCGTGAATTTAGGTAAGGATGGATATGAACAAAGCCTGACCATCAAGGGCGGTGGCGGCAAGGAGACTAAAAATGTCCTTATGCAGCCACTGTTCACGGTTCGGGAAAATTCCACGCTAAATATGTATGAGCATGTGAAGGTATGCGACTCTTCAAGTAATGGAACCACTGGTGGCATTGCTATCGGACATGGTACTGAAGACAAATCTCAGTTCAATATGTATGGCGGGGTGATTGATAATTGTCACAATTCGAGTTCCGTCAGCGGTGGTGTGATGGTGCTGAGTTCGAACAGCACATTCACTCTCAGAGGAGGAACCATTTCCAACTGCTCTGGTATAAAAGGTGGTGGGGTTTCCGTTGCTCCGGGTCATATGTTGTTCAGCGGGGGGCAAATCAAAAACTGCAGCGCTTCCAGTTTTGGTGGGGCGATTTTTAATGAAGGCGAGGTAGAGATTACTGGAGGTACCATCACTGGAAATTCTGCAACCTACGGCGGCGGGATAATGAATTATCCCGAAGGAACACTGGCAATCGGGGCAGATGCTGCTATCCACAACAACACTGCTGACAGTGCGGGAGATGATATTTACAACTTTGGGGATGGATCTGGAGCAATCAGCTTCTCTGCCCCACCAGCCGGGCTGACACTTGCCTCTACTTCCAAAGCGATTTCGGGCTGGTATGAGGATGGAGTTGAGGATATTCGTTGGTCGAAGACACATCTTGACCTCATCGAACCAACCCAGAACAGCACAGATTGGTTTGCGCTCAAAGCTGCACACGGCTATTATACTATTAATTTTAACGCCAACAGCGGTAGCGGCGAAATGAATGAGTCGGTTGTTCCTCCCGGTGAGTACACGCTTCCCTACTGTGAATTTGTCGCTCCCAATAACATGCGTTTCAAAGGCTGGTCGCACAAAGCAGACGGCGACGTGATTGCCTCTGAAACCATCTCGGTGGAAGAAGACACCGTCCTGTATGCGATTTGGGAAGCAGTTCCTCCAACCACTTATAAAGTGACTTTGGACGCAAACGGTGGTACAGTAAATCCGACTGTCATGACTACCGGTCCGGATGGCAGGCTCTCCGAACTGCCCAGCCCCACCCGCAACAGATATGCTTTCAATGGTTGGTACAGTGCTATGGACGGTGGTGAAAAAATCACCTCTGAAACTGTGTTTTCTGCAGACACCACCATATATGCGCACTGGACACGCAAAGATGGCAATGGAGATACGCCCATTTACACCTACTATACGCTCAGCTTTGATACCAACGGTGGCACAACCTATCCCGATATGAGATATGTTTCCGGTAGCACAGTTGCGTTGGACAAGACTCCTGTGCGGGAAGGATACACATTTAATGGCTGGTACGCTGACGAGTCGCTTTCGGTGCGTATCCACAATATCAGAATGACATCCGATAAAACAGTATATGCTGGGTGGGTGGCAACGGAATATCCTGCGCTTTTTAACAGCAAGGATCATATCGCCTACATCGTCGGCTATCCAGACGGTATGGTTGGCCCCACAGATAGCATCACCCGTGAGCAGGTAGCGACAATCCTCTACCGTCTGCTGCGGGCAGAGATTCGCGCAGAATATGATAATACCGTTGCTACTACTACTACCCCCTTCCCTGATGTGGAGCCGGAGCGGTGGAGCAATAGAGCAATATACACTATGGTAGCCCTTGACGTTTTCCGCGGCTATGATTCTGGTATTTTTGCGCCGGATGCCCCTATCACGCGGGCTGAATTCGCCGCGGTTTGTGCGCGTTTTGACCAACATGATATTACGATCGGAAATACCTTCCGGGACGTTAGTGGGCATTGGGCGCAGAATGACATTGAGCGCGCTGCAGCTCTTGGCTGGGTGCAGGGCTACCCGGATGGGAATTATTATCCAGAATCCAACATCACCCGCGCACAGGCTGTGACGATGATCAACCGTGTTTTGGGACGTCTGCCGGAAACCGAGGATGACCTCTTGCCCGGAATGAAAACGTGGTTAGACAACCCTAGTTCGGCATGGTACTATTTGGCAATTCAGGAGGCCACCAACGACCATGACTACATCCGTAAAAGCGACGGCATCCATGAGATGTGGGAAGTACTGAAGTAGGTGGCGTCAACTATTTCGAGAGAGATCATAGGAGCGCAGCAGGACCAGGGTGTCCTGCCGCCTTCTCTGGCGAATTGAATCATAAAAACTGGCAGGCAAACACACACTGTGTTTGCCTGCCAGTTTTATGATTTGTGCATCCCAATATGCAGAGGGCGAAAATTCAATCAAAATACTGGTATAAAGAGTCAGATGGCCGTCACTGCTATGCGCTTCCCGATGACAAAAGCGTCCGCGTCATACGTTTAGCGGATACGGTTCTCATCATGCAGAATGAGGACTCACGAACGGGAGATTCAAAATATATCGGGGCCGTATCGCTCTATCTGGGAGCGGTCGCCCAATCTTATCTGACCAGCCGAGAAATACAAACAACGCTGGACCTGTCACGCCCTCTATCCTATATACACCGCATCTGCGCATTAAGTGATCTGAAGGCCATTCGAACAGATAAGGAAGTTAGCTTTCTCCGGCCGATTGACATTCTGAGTGTTTTGGAAGGGATATCCGAGCGGACGGAGCCCCCGGTGAAAGAGAAACCGCCCATCAGTGAGACATGGAAATACAGCAAACGGAAGCGGTACTTCTCCAAATGCACAGCAACGTCAGTGACTTTGACGTTTAAGAAAATCGAGAAGATTTCGAAGGTAAAGCTCCCGTCGTACGCCTTTACAAGCAAATAGTGGTGGTACCCACGTAAGGAATATAACCGAATCGCAGATCCGTGGATCACCGAGGGCTACTACATGAAAAAGCTGAACATGGGGGCGGCAGAATCACCGTCAGCAGAGATGATGAGGGACACACAAAGCTTAAAATCTAAAACGTGATTTTAAATGGTTTGCTGCCGGATGACACAGTATATGAGCTGGAAACCCACATGGAGTACATCATTAAGAAGTATGCCCTTCATTAAAACTGAAAGATTATCGCATCTGACCGAGAAACCCCCACTGCCGAGGAGACAGACAATCCTACCCGACAGCGGGGTTTCAAATTTTTGTCCATTGTTGTCTAATGGCATCGAATCCATTGACAGTCAAAGCATAATATGTGACACTGGCCAAAAATGATTGAGAGGGGCACCTGATATGGATATGCATAATGAGACCTTGTCTTAACAGATCGTCATTATTTCTCCTTTATGCTAAAGTTTTTGCGATGAGTTGTTGAGGGTATGATGTGCAGCGTGGGAGAATGATTGCCGTGAAAGAGGGCGGTTCGAGGTCTGTCTTCTCCTGCTTCATTGTACTATAGTATGCATTGCAAACAGAAAAAACATAGTGAGCTTGTGGGAAATTGAAAGGATGGTCTGGAGTGACCTCTGGAATGGGCCTGGCGCTTCTTGCAACCGGGAGGAGAACTGTGTATAATCGGGAAGAACCGCTTGCTGTTGTCAGCTGCAAAGGGGAGACTCCGACCGGCTGTTTTCTATTGTGGCAGGGGGAGTCTGCGGGGCTAAGACAACCCGTCGAATCAGGAGGCGCATGGAATGAACATTATCGAGGTGCGAGACATAGCGGCGCCAGCGCTGCGCGCATATACTCAGCTTACCCACGCCCAGCTGCGCAATCGTCTGGAGCCGGAGCAGGGGATCTTTATTGCAGAGAGTCCGAAGGTGATTGCCAGTGCGCTGGACGCCGGGTACGCGCCGGTTTCCATGCTGATGGAGCGGAAGCACCTGGAAGGTGCGGGCAGGGAACTGTTGCCCCGGTGCGGAGATATCCCGGTTTATACAGCGGATCGGGAGGTCCTGGCAACGCTGACAGGGTACACCCTGACGCGGGGCGTTCTCTGTGCTATGAGGCGTCCGGTGCTGCCCAGCGTAGAGGACCTTTGCAAAACGGCCCGCCGGATTGCGATGTTGGAAAACATCAGCGACGCCACCAATGTGGGTGCGCTTTTCCGGTCTGCGGCGGCGCTGGGGATGGACGCTGTTTTGGTGACGCCCTCCTGCTGTGATCCTCTGTATCGCCGGGCAGTGCGGGTGAGTATGGGGACGGTGTTTCAGATCCCGTGGACGCAGATCGGCGACATAGCGGACCAGTGGCCGAAGGAGGGAATGGCCCGTCTGCAAGCCCTTGGCTTTAAAACCGTGGCCATGGCACTGTCGGAGCAGGCCATCAGCATAGAGGATCCTGCCCTGGCACAGGAAGAGAAACTGGCCATTGTCCTGGGCACAGAGGGGGACGGCCTGTCCGCAGGGACGCTCGCTGCCTGCGACTATACCGCGATGATCCCCATGTTTCATGGGGTGGATTCCCTGAATGTGGCCGCCGCCGGTGCGGTGATCTTCTGGCAGCTGCGTCCCAAGCGGTAAGCTGTGTGCTGGATCAGGCCAAACGGCAGAGCGGATATAGAAAATAGATACAACGCCTGTGTTTATGGACGCATCTGTCTGTCTATGAAACACGGGTGTTTTTTCTTTGTGGGTATGGGGGAGAGTGCCTTACGGGATGCGTTGGTGTGGGAGAGACTGTTCACTTCCCGGACCTGGGCATAGAGGGTCCTTGCCCAACAAAGGCCGGTATTGTATAATAAGGAAAAAGCAGGGAATACCTGCTCTTGTTTTGTAGGTTAGAGGATTGTTTTATGGTATTTAGTAGTTTTACGTTTCTGTTTGGCTTTTTCCCTCTCCTCTTGGCGGTGTATTACTGTCCGCTGTTCCGAAGGAGGACCTTTCGCAATGTGATTTTGCTGGCGTTCAGCCTGTTTTTTTACAGTTTTGGCGGCTGGCGGCTGATGCCCATTATTTTGGCGTCCATTTCCATGAACTACGTTGCCGGACGTCTCCTGGCGGGGCAAAGGCCGGAGAAGACGCGCAAGGTGATTGTGGGTGTGGCGGTGGCTGCCAACCTGGCGCTGCTGTTTGTGTTCAAGTATCTGGGCTTTGTCACGGAGAATCTTCATTATCTGTTCCCTGTGGTTCCTGTGCAGGAGATCGTCCTTCCCATTGGGATTTCCTTTTATACCTTCCAGGGGATGAGCTATACCATTGATGTGTTCTGGAGAAAGGCCAAGGTGGAGAGGAATCTGTTCCGTCTGGCGCTGTACATTGCCCTGTTTCCCCAGCTGGTCGCAGGTCCGATCGTGCGTTACACCACAGTGGCGGAGGAGCTGCGGTTCCGGCGGGAGAGCTGGGAGGATTTTGAGGCGGGGGCCATGCGGTTTCTGTTCGGTTTGGCCAAGAAGATCCTGCTGGCCAACCAGTTCGCACAGATCGCCGATACAGTGTTTGCGCAAAGTCCGGATCAAATTTCTCTCTCCCTGGCCTGGCTGGGGGTGATCGCCTATACCATGCAAATCTATTTTGATTTTTCCGGCTACTCGGATATGGCCATTGGCATAGGCAGAATGTTCGGCTTTCACTTTCTGGAGAACTTCAACTATCCCTATATCTCCCGGTCGGTCACCGAGTTCTGGCGTAGATGGCACATTTCTCTGAGCAGCTGGTTCCGGGATTACCTGTACATCCCCCTGGGCGGAAACCGGGTCTCCCGGGGCAAGCAGATTCGCAATCTGCTGATCGTCTGGGGCCTGACCGGCTTCTGGCATGGTGCTGCGTGGACCTTTCTCTTATGGGGGCTGTACTATGCGCTGCTCCTGATGGGAGAACGGTATGTTTGGAAGGGACTGTTGGAGCGGCTTCCCCGGGTGATCCAGCACGTCTATGCTCTGGTTTTGATCCTGATCGGCTGGCTGATCTTCCGCGCAGTCGACGTGAACCAGATCATCACCTTCCTGTCCCTGATGTTTGGGGGTGGTACGGCAGGGCTCTGGAACGACCAGACCACGTATTTCCTGCTGGAGTTCCGGTGGGAACTTTTGGTGGGCGTGCTGGCTTCTCTGCCCATTAAGCGGTACCTGGAGGAGAAGGAAGGCAGCATGGAAGAGACCGGCCTGATGCCGGTGCTGTTCCGCTGGGGAAAAGTCGTTTTGGCCCTGGGCTTGGGCGGCTTGTCGGTGCTGTCTCTGGCCAGCACGGGATACAATCCGTTTATCTATTTTCAGTTTTAAGGGAGCATCCAATGAAAAGAGCGTCAAGTAAATGTTTTGTCATTTTATTTCTGCTGGGACTCTTTCTGGTTCCTGTGGTTACCTTGCTCAAGGGGGGCGCGGAGGTCTCTGTCTATGAGCAGAGGACGCTGGCGTCTATCCCGGAAGCCACCAGGCAGAGTGTGTGGGACGGCACCTATTTTAGCCAGTGGGAGACGGCTTACTCCGACCATATTGCCCTGCGTGACACCATGCTGAAAACCTACACCCAGCTGAACCTGGGCCTGGGAAGACCGGTGGTGAATGATCTGGCGGTGACGGAAGACAAACTGCTGGATTTTTATGGCCATTCCGTTTGGGACCTCTCCTATCTGACTGGGGAAGCCCAGGCGATGGGGGAGCGGTATGCGGCCCTGAACCAGGCGGTGCAGTCCTATGGCGGCTACTTCGTGTTTCTGGGTGTTCCGCAGCAGTCCACCTATTTTGCGTCTTCCTATCCGGCGTATATGGACAGCCGGGTGTGGCAGACAACAGCCATTCAGCGGGAGGTTTCTGCGGCGCTGGAGGAGGCAGAGGTGCCCTTTTTGAATATGACTGCCGTCTATGCCCAGGAGGGAAACCCTGCGGATTACTACTTTAAAACCGACCATCACTACGCTTACCCGGGGGCCTACGCTGCCTATACCGCGCTCATGGAGAAGATCATGGCAGATACCCAGTGGGAGCTTCCGGTGATGGGGCCGGAGGACCTTGTATGGACTACGTTGCCCAATCCCTTCCTGGGCAGCGCCAACCGCAGACTGTACGCCCTGAAGGATACGGACGACCGGATCGAGATGGCATCGCCCAAAACGGAGATCCCCTTTACTCGAACCGACAATGGGCAGGAGGTTCCGTCTGTGCTCTATCGACTGCCGGAGACCCAGGAGGAACTGGTGGACTATACCCTTTACATGGGGGGGCGACGTAGGGGAAACCATCATTCAAACCAACCGTCCGTCGTTAAAAAAGGCGCTCATTGTAGGGGACTCCTTTACCAATGCGCTGGAAACTCTGGTTTGGATGAGCTTCGACGAGACCCGCAGCTTGGATTATCGCCACTATACCGGGGAGAGTCTGCTGGATTATGTGAAAGCCTATCAGCCCGACGTTGTGATCAGCGTGCGGGATGAGAGCGTCTATCTCTCTCAGGAGGGGAACGGCGCCCTCTTTTGAAGAAAACCGAGAGGAAGGAGGGCGACCTGTATGCCATCAGCGGGAGGAATGATTCTTCTGATCTTTTTGCTGATCCTTGGGCTTCCTGCGCTGGTGGTCTTGTTGATAATAAAAGGCAGCCAGTCCCTCCGAAAGAGGAAACTGGCTGCCTATACAGGGCGAACCCAGGGAACGGTGCATCGTTTGAAAATAGGGGGTCTGGATCATCCGGATGTGATTGAGGTGCGCTACACCGTGGGCGGGACCCAATATCAGCTTCGAGAGACCGTGAAACTGAAAAGTGAATGGATCAAGGTGGGAGGAATCCCCATCGGGCAGCGAAAGGTCTATCGCATGGGCAACGTAGGTGTAGGAGACTTGGTTGCGGTGCAATACGATGAAGGAAATCCCGCGCATGGCCTTCTCCCGGAGAACGAAGGGGTGATGACCGGGTGATCGGGGTCATTTTTCGTCGTCCAGACCAAACAGCCGCTCGTACTGTACGCACTGATAGTCCTTGATGAGGGAGGTGAAGGGGGAGATCTCCATATGGCTGTACGCATCCCCTTCCTGGTCCATATATCCCACGAAGGTGACCACCGGCAGGGTCTGGCGAAGCTGGTTGAGGAAACGGAAATACCGGTCGCCTTGCAGCCCTGCGTATTGCAGTGCATATTGCGCCAGGAAGTTGAGGCTGGTGTCCTGAGGATGCACGGCGTCATTGAGAGGGTAGTTCGCCCAGATGACATTCATAAAAGCCTCCATTTCTCAAAGAGCAGAATGAAGAACGGCCATGTTGCCACAGAAATGTTACGTATATATTACAGGAAAATGACGCAAAAGTCAAAAAGATAGAAAAACCATGGAGCAGAAAGGGGGAATGGAGATGCCTGCTGCCTATGCCCACGACCGGTTGGGCCGGGAAATCAAGAAACGTGT
Organism: Evtepia sp.; assembly: GCF_034090835.1. Lineage (GTDB taxonomy): Bacteria > Bacillota > Clostridia > Oscillospirales > Oscillospiraceae > Evtepia. Next base: position 19,571 of record NZ_JAXDRS010000020.1, on the reverse strand, counting down.
GAGGGCGCAGGAATGCGCCGTCATAGAGAAACATTGGGACCTGTTTACCATTGGGCTGCAAGGGCCGGACATTCTGTTTCATTATAAGCCCCTTCGGAAGAACCAGGTCAAGGAACTGGGGCACAGGACCCACGACCGTCCGGGGCGGGCCTTCTTTGAACAGGCGGCCCGGGTGATGCGGGAGAACGGGGGAACACAGCAGCACCTGGCGTACCTCTATGGGTTTCTCTGTCATTTCGCGCTGGATGTGACCTGCCATGGGTATGTGGACGAAACGATCGCCGCCAGCGGCGTCAGCCACGTGGAGATCGAAACAGAGTTTGACCGGATGCTGATGCTGCGGGACGGGCATGACCCGATTCGTCACCTTGTGATGGCCCATATGGTCCCCTCCCGGGAGAGTGCGGCAGTGATTGCGCCTTTTTTTGAGGGAGTGAGCGGGGAACAGATTCAGAAGGCGCTGAACGGAATGATCCGGGACGGCAAGTGGATGCGGTCGCCGGGAGAAGGAAAGCGCAAGATGCTTCGAGCGGCGTTTCGGCTCACAGGGACCTATGAAGAGATGCATGGACTGATCGTTAACCGGGAGGAGAACCCTCTTTGCCGGGATAGTACGCAGCGGCTCTGGACCTTGTACCAGGAGGCGGTCTGCCTTGGAACCAGGCTGATCGAGGAGTACAGCGCTTACTTGGCGGGAGAAGGTGCGCTGAGTTCGGTTTATGATTTCAACTTTGGGTCGAAGCTGGTGGAAGCCACGCACCATTGACAAGGAGGGAAAAGGTGTCGTATAATTGGCTTCCAACTGGTAGGACCAGTTGTAAGCCAAAGAGACAGAGAGGGTTCTATGAAGTTTTTACGACAATTTACGCTGATTCTATTGATTTCCTTTTTGGGAGAGGTGCTCAAAGCACTGATCCCCCTTCCTATCCCGGCCAGCGTGTATGGGCTGGTGCTCATGCTCATCTGCCTGTGCACGGGAGTGATCCGGCTCCGCCATGTGCGGGAGGCGGCGTTGTTCCTCATTGAGATCATGCCGGTGATGTTCATTCCGGCGGCAGTGGGTCTGAGCGACGCCTGGTCCAGCCTCCGCCCGGTGATCGTGCCGGTGGCCATCATTACGGTAGTGACCACCATCCTTGTGATGGTGGTCACCGGTCGGACCACCCAGTATGTCATTGGTCGGGAACGGAGGAAGAAATCATGACGGCGTTTTTTACCAGCAGCCTCTTTTACGGGGCCACCATCAGCCTGCTGGCCTATGGGTTTGGGCTGTTCCTGAAGAAAAAAACCAAGTTGGCTGTGCTCAATCCCCTGCTGATCGCCGTGATCTGCGTGATCGGTGCGAATCAGGTCCTGTCCATTAACTACCAGACCTACAATGAGAGCGGGAAGTACCTGTCCTACCTGCTGACGCCGGCCACCGTCTGCCTGGCTGTTCCCCTCTATGAACAGCTGACGCTGCTGAAAAAGAATTGGAAAGCTGTGGCCTGCGGGCTTCTGGCGGGGGTTTTGGCCAGCCTGGTGGGAATTCTGGCTTGCGCTAAGCTGTTTCGTCTGGACCACCAGCTCTATGTGACCTTGCTGCCCAAGTCCATTATCACGGCCATCGGCATGGGGGTTTCCCAGGAGCTGGGAGGGATTGTGAACATTACGGTGGCGGTCATCATCATCACCGGTATTTTGGGGAATGTGATCGCAGAAGGGGTTTTCCGGGTGTTCCGCATCCGTGAGCCGGTGGCCCGGGGACTGGCGCTTGGGAACGCCTCCCACGCCGTGGGTACCGCCAAGGCCATGGAACTGGGTGCGGTAGAAGGGGCCATGAGCAGCCTGGCCATTGCGGTGGCTGGACTCATTACCGTGGTGGCAGCCTCTGTGTTTGCCCCGCTTGCCTGAGAGAGGAGAGAGAACCATGAAAAAACCGCTGATTCTTACCATTGGCCGTCAGTACGGCAGCGGCGGCCGGGAGATTGGACTGCGTCTTGCCCAGCGGCTGGGCATGGAGTTTTACGACAAAGCGCGGCTCATGGCGATTGCCGAGGCCCGGGGCGACGGCGAGCGGGAAAGTGATTTCTACGAAGAGCGCCCGGTGAACAGCCTGCTCTACGCCATTGCCATGAGCGAAATGACCCGCAGCACAGGCAACGCCTCCTTTGTGCGGATTCGCAGCCTGATGGAGGAGAAGGGCGGCGTGCTCATTGGCCGGTGCGGCAACGTGATTTTCCGGCAGGATGAAAATGCGGTGAGCGTCTTTATTCATGCCAGCGCAATACTCCGTCAGCAGAGCATTGCCCAGGGGGAGGGGATCTCTCTGCGGAAAGCCTCCCTTCGCCTCCAGGAAGTGGACGAGAGCCGGACCCGGTTCCACCGGTACTTTACCGGAGAGTCTTGGGGACATGCCCAGGGATATGAGCTTTGCCTGGACAGCGGCATCTTGGGAATCGACGGCTGCGTGGATATGATTCTCAACTACTTGCGGTGGAGGGGTCTTCTGGATGAAGAGGAAGGAACCTGAGACGAAACCGGAAGGAGAGAGCAGAGCGTATGCGCTGGTGCTGTCCTATCTGGAGCAGCAGATCCGAAAAGGAGATCTGAAACTGGGGGACAAGCTTCCTTCCGAGCGGACCCTCATGGGGGAGCTGGGCCTGGGGCGGAACTCGGTGCGGGAAGGGCTGCGCCAGCTGGAGAACATGGGGTTTATCCACAGCGCCCAGGGCCAGGGCAGTTTCCTGGTGAACCAGGCGGACCGTGGAATTTCCGGCATCCTTTCCATGCTGCTTCTCTTGGATCAGACCAGTCGGGCGGAGTTCTTTTCCCTGCGCCAGAGCCTGGAGCAGGGGGCGCTGGACCGGATGGTCCAGCAGGAAGAGCCGGAGGTGCTTTGCCGGATGGAGAAGGCGCTGTCTGCCATGGAGGCCTCACCAGACGGAACGGGCAGGGAGGCTGCGGAACGGGTGTTTCATTGGACCCTCATCACCGGGGGGCGCAATCATTTGTCGGAAACCCTGGTCCATGCCCTCACCGAACTGGATGACGCCTACCGGCAGGAGACCCTGGCGAGGATCTCGGAGGAGACCCGGCGGCGGCTTTTGGACGCCCATCGAGCTATGGTGCAAGCCCTGCGGGAAAAGGATCGAGAGAAGGGGCGGCTGGCCCTGGAAGAACATTTTCAACTGATCTGCGGAACATGACCGTGGATCTTTCAATAGAAACGAAACAGGAGGAATCCAATATGACCTTTCGCATGGTTCATGAAAACTATAATGTGCGGGATTTGGAGGCGTCTTTGGCCTTCTATGAGCAGGCTCTGGGTCTGAAGGAGAGCCGCCGCATCACAGAGGATGCGTTTACCATCGTGTATGTGAAGAACGAGAATAGTCCTTTTGAGCTGGAACTGACCTGGCTCAAAGATCATCCCCAGCCCTATGACCTGGGGGAATGTGAGTTCCACTTGGCTTTCCAGGTGGATGACTTCGAGGGGGCTCATGCGAAGCATGAACAGATGGGCTGCATCTGTTTTGAGAATCCCGAGATGGGCATCTATTTTATCGAAGATCCTGACGGCTACTGGCTGGAGATCATTCCGTCCAAAGACTGAGTCGTCGCATCAAGAAAAAACAGGGCGTTCTCCCTAATATGGGAGAACGCCCTGTTTTGATGCTTTGGTCAGGCCTGTTTCTTCTTGGCCACGCTGTTGGTGTCCAGGGTCGTCCGAAAGACCACGAACCGGTCGAAGAGGTACTCCAAAATGAAGTTGGAGGCCATATTCAGTAAGGTGACCAGGTACTCATTCCAGCCTACGGTGTCGGCCAGATAACTGCCCGCCCAAGTGGAGAGGGGGACAAAGACGCAGTAGAACCCGGCAACCTGGGCCATCGCCTTGGGGACGTTGTTGGCGGACTGGAAGGTGTAGCGGCGGTTCAGGGTGAAGTTCCACAGCACGGAGAGGATCAGCGCAATGAGATAGCAGGGCCAGTAGCTCCAGTGGGTGAGCTCATTGAGAAGAGAGAAGGCCAGCAGTTCAATGACGCCGGCAGAGATGGAAAATAGCAAAAATTTGATGGTTCGAATCAGTTCCTTGTGTTTGGACATAGACGGGGCTCCTTATGCTTTGGTTCCGGCGCCGTTCAAGGCTCGGAAGTTTTTCCGGTTGGCCCGGTAGAGATTTTTGAATACCTCATAGTAGGGACGGTAGGCAGCGGTGCGTTCCGGGTCTGGGGTGTACCGGGCGGCTACGGGGATGAAGTCCCCAACCACATCCAGGTTTGGGATCAGCCCAAGTCCCACCCCTACCACAGCAGCGGCGCCGACAGACCCTACGTTTTGGGGGCTGGCCACCACTTCTACGGTGCGCCCGGTGATGTCGGCCAGACGCTGACAGGTGACCGGAGAGAGGGCGCCGCCCCCCACGAAGCGAAGGGGATCGGAGGTTTTCAGCTTCCGGTCCTGTCAGTCCAGCATCCACTTTAAGTGGAAGCAGGTCCCTTCCAGAACAGCGTGGATCAGCTCGGTTTTTCCCGTTCCCAGGTGAATGTTAAAGAACATACCGGCGGCGTTGGGGTCCTCGAAGGGACAGCGGTTGCCATGGAGCCAGGGGGTAAAGATGACCCCGCCGGACCCGGGGGGAACGTCTTTGACTGTGTCGGTCATGTAGTCGTATAAGCTGGTGTACTCCGCTTCCTGGCTCTGGGCTACGTGGGTTTTTTCCAGGTAGATGCCAATTTCGTCCAGAGCCAGATGGTTTTTCACCCACTCCAGGCATTTGCCCGCAGTTTCCATCTCGGCGAAGTAGTGGTAACGCCCGGGCTGTGCCCCCACGATGGCGGCGATCATGGCGCTGACGTCCACGGTCTGCCGCTGGGTCACAGTGGAGACCCAACCGGAGGTGCCGCAGTAGATGTGGGTGCTGCCCACGGCAGTGGCCCCTGCCCCCACACCGATGAGGGCCGCGTCCCCGCCCCCGCCGAAAACGGGGGTCCCGGGGAGAAGCCCCAGGTCTTGGGCGGCCTGCGCTGTGAGTCCTCCCACCTGCTCGGTGGCCTCAGCCAGCCGGGGCAGATGGTCCCGCTGGACCCCGAACATCCGGCAGAGGGTGGGGCTCCAGTCCTCTTTACCCTTTCGGGTGTCGTACAGGAAGGTGGCAAAGGCGCTGTCCTGGGTCATGACCGCCTCTCCGGTGCACCGGAGGATCAGATATTCCTTGACGTCCAGCCACTTCCATACCTGCTGGAAGTTGTCTGGCTCGTGGGCCTCCACCCATTTGTATTTCCAGAGAGGGTCCTTGACGCTGCTGGACACAGCGCCGGTCAGGCGCAGGCTGGTGAGAAGTTTCCGCACGTTGGCCCCGGCGATCTGCATCCCATGGGCCAGTCCCCGTTTCAGTTCTTCGTGGGAGCGCTGGTCCATGTAACTCATGGGCCGCCGGATGGCGTTTCTCTCCCGGTCCACCAGGACCAGTCCCCGCATCTGGGAGCAAAAGGAGAGTCCGGCGATCTCTGGTGTTCACGTCCTGTTGATGATGTTCTATGGTTCTTCCTGAAGGAAGAAAATGCGGTCACAGAGGTACCGGGTGGGGACCGACTCGGTGCACCAGACCTGATTATCGGCCATGCCAAAGGAGAAGCCGTCCCGGTCCATCGCGGCGGCGTCCACTTTCAGCACCACAGGGACCAGATGCCAGCGCTCGGCCGACTGCCAGGCCTGTTTCAAGGTAGGCTGTAAGTGGACGGCGTGCCGTTTCATTTTTTGGATCGCACCGCTGGCATCAATTTTCTTCATGGCGGCGGTGTTGGTGCCATGGTACAGAACGGGGGGCGGGGTTCCATAGGTCAGTTCCGGCTGGATCCACGGGATAGAGTGCCCCTGACAGCACTGGATGCGGCTGTGGTCCTGGTTAAAGCGGTAGCGGCCCTTTTCGTCCTGGGCCACGATGGATTCCAGCTGTGCTTTGTCCAGGGAGAACCCCCGCTGGCCATCCACCTGGCGGATGAGCTGATCCACGGAGACCCAGCCGTGGATATCCATATCCAGACCGGCCTTTTCGGGGTGGTGGCGGAGCAGGTAGCAGAGATAGACTGAGAGATTGCGTCCCATGGGGACATCTCCTTTCCGGAGAATAGAGGGGAAGCGCCGGGTTTCGGCCTTCCGTTTTCCCTAGTGTACCATAGGACCATGGAACTTTCCAGCCTGAGAGAAAGGGGGGCAAAGCCGAGTCCTCTCAGCCCCTTTCTCACGGCAGGGAGGGGACTGACGTATGGTGGAGTTCCAGGAGGACCACCTCGGGACGGTTGAGGACCCGCAGGGGGAAACTGCTGTTGCCCAGCCCTCTGCTGATCACCATGGAGGTTTGTCCCTCCTGACAGCAACCGGAAGTATACCGGGGAAAGAAACCCTGTCCTGGGGAAAAGATCCCGCCCACAAAGGGCAGACGAATTTGCCCGCCGTGGGCGTGGCCGCTGAGGACCAGGTCGACTCCACTCTGGACATAGAAGGGCATATACTCCGGCCGGTGGGACAGGAGAATGGTGTAGGGGTCCTGGGTGGAACAATGGGGAAGGTGGGCGGCCAGATAGGCTTTAGAGTTCGGGAAGGTGGTCCTCTTGTGGAAGCCGGGGTCAGCCAGCCCCACCAGAGAGAGGTGGGAGCCTGCCCGGCGGAGGGATACCGATCGGTTTTCCAGCGCTTGGACCCCTGCGGCTTGCAGGTCCTGTCTCAGGCTGGGGTAAGAGGCGATCCGGGCTTCGTGATTGCCGGGGACAAAGAAACAGGGGGCGATGGCCTGGGCCCGGCGGACAAAGTCCAGGGCTACGGCGGGGTTCAGGCGGTAGGAGTCAAAAAGATCTCCGGTGAGCACGATGAGATCGGGATTCGCCTGTTCCAACAGTTCCAGCAGGCGGCGGTTCTCCGGGCCGAAAGTCCGGTTGTGCAGGTCGGAGAGATGGGCGATGCGATACCCGTCAAATGCCTCCGGAAGGCGGGGGGAGGAGAGAGAACAGGGGGTGAGCACCAGGGCTTTGTTGGCCCACAGAAGCCACCCGGCCAGCAGCAGGGCCAAAAGGGAAAGAAGGAGGAGCATGGCGGGGGTCCTTTCAGAGGGAGTGATCCGATGGGTAGAAAAACCGTGTGGAAAAGTGGGTAAAAATTCATTACGCCGCCATCTGCCAGAAACGTGGCGGATGACGGCGTGCAGATCATATGGCTTTGATGTTCTCGGGCTCGGGGGCCTCTGCCAGGAACTGTTCCCCGGTCTCCAGGATGAGGTTGACAGCGCCGGTAAAGGAACGGTACTCTGCGATGAGCTGCTGGAGATACACCTTTCCTGCGTCGGTAATGGAGAAATAGATGCGGATACGGTTGTCTTCCGAGACGACCTTCCCCTTTTCCTGGATATAATGAAAATCCTGGAGGCGATAAATGGCCTGATAGAGGGTGTTAAAGGTGATTTTTCCCTCGCTCATGCGCTCAATGGCCTGCATCATCTCATAGGTGTACATGGATTTTTGCTGAAGCACAAAGAGGACCAGCATCTCTGTGGTGGCTTTTTTCATGGCCTCGCGGATACTGGCGGGGGTTCCGCTGGTTTTGGCACGCTTTCGTTCAGACACGGTAGCAAGGTCCTTTCTTAATAGATTTTTAAGAAATATGCAATATCATAGTGCAGACGGAATGAATTGTCAACTGTATAAAAAGAAAAGAAGAATAAAAAACCGTTTTTAGACTGGAAAATCGGAGGAAAAAGGGAAGCTATACAAAAAAGGGGAGGATTGGAAAAAAGAACCGGGAATTGGCGCAGGGAATGATTATTTTGTAATGGTGCCGGTGGGGGAGCAACGGAGGGTGATATGAACGGGGATGATGCCTACAATGCCTTGTAATTTGGCGTCCAGGGTTGCAGTGGCACTGGGCATACGGTCCATAGTGGTAATCTGGTGGCTTCTATAGAACCAGCCCAAGGAGGTGGATTTGGAATAGTCGGTGGACCAGACGCTGGCCAGAGAACCGTTGTAGGTGAAGGTAGCGTATAAGGTGACTTTGGCAATTTCTTTTCCGTCACGCTTAAATGTACTGGTGTTACTGGCGGAGCGGAGGGTACGGGTCGAAGAAAGTGTGATTACACTTTCCACGGTGATGCCGTTGCCCAGGTCTTCGGCACTGTAATCAATAACCTCTCCTGCGTCTGCGGCAGCAGCGCTGGAGTGGAAGGGCATGGTCATGGTGACGATCAAAGCGGACAAGAGTAGGAAGCAAAGACTTTTACGAACCAAAGATGTATTCATGATAATATCCTTTCTTTGTTAAAGTGAAATGGAAAAACAACATAACTTAATGAGGATGCTTTTCATCATTGATAATAATCAATTGTTCTTCTGTGACGTTTGGATCAACTATAAATGAAGCAGAATAGAAGAAATAGCAAGCGATGAGTGCGACAGAAATTCCGACTAAAATACGAACAAAGCGGCGTTGCCGTTTCTTTTTCATCTGGTATCGTTCTTTTGCGTCGTCATCCAAACTCTCCATATAAGTATGCGCCAATTCCTGGGGTTCTCCTAAAAAATCGATCACATCGTCGTAGGTGAGACCGGGATTTTCCTGCTGCAATTCAGAAACACGGAACTTTGCCAAGAAGATAAAATCCTCCTGCTTTGCCTTGGAGCAGAGGAGGTGTTTACGCAGCTCTTGACAATAAGAATCCAGTTCTTTTTCAGCGATCATGAATACCTCCTTGTCTGTTGCCGCCCTTTCTGCGGTGTCTGCGCCGGCGGCGGAACAACACAAAGAGGACGATTACGGAAAAAAGAATAACGAAAAGACAAAGTTTTGTCAATAGTATATGTTAATAAAATGAGGAAAAAGTAGCGGGATAAGGTATGGCCTTATCCCGCTGCCTTTCTGAAAACCACTCAGCGAATCCCCCAGGCGGGGCGCAGCCCCTCCAGTTCCTTCACCAGGGACGGGGGCATCACCCGGTCACAGCCCAGGGTTTTCAGGTGGAGGGTGACCAGGGCCATCTGTTCCAGACATTCCAGACGGTAGTGGGCCTGCTCCATGGTGTCGCCCCAGGTGACGGCCCCGTGGTACTCCAGCAGGAGGGCCCGGTGGGTCCGGCAGAAGGGGGCGACGCTGTCTGCCACAGCCTGGGAGCCGGGGAGGGCAAAGGGTGCCACGGGAACTTCGCCCAGCTGCACCACCGCTTCCTGGAGCACCGGGCGGTCCAGAGGAAGTCCGGCGGTGGCGAAAGCCGTGGCGGCAGGGGGATGCGCGTGGACCACTGCCCGGACGTCAGGGTTTTCCCGGTAGATCCGCAGGTGCATTTTAGTTTCAGAGGAAGGTTTTCTGGTGCCTTCCAGCAGGTTTCCGTCCAGGTCCAGCTTGACCAGCATATCTTCGGTCATGGCTCCCTTGGAAACACCGGTGGGGGTCACCCAGAGGGCGTTGTCTCCCACCCGGACGCTGAGGTTGCCGTCGTTGGCAGCCACCAGCCCCCGCTGGTAGATCTTGAGCCCGGCGGCCAAAATCTGGGCTTTCGCCTGCGCATCCGAGGGATAGTGAGGGGACATTAGTCTCCCCCCTTCCGCTGGCGGGAAAAGAGCTTGGCCAGGTTCTCTTCAAAGGGAGGGTAGCAGATGCCCTTTTCGGTGACGATGGCGGTGATGAGGCTGTGGTCGGTCACATCGAAGGCGGGGTTATAGCACTTCACGTCCGGCAGGGCGGAGGGCTGAGAGAAGAACTTTTCTTTGATCTCTTCCCCCTCCCGCAGCTCGATGGGGATATGGTCCCCGTCGGGGCAGGTGAAGTCGATGGTAGAAGAGGGGCCCAGAACGTAGAAGGGGATGCCATAGTACTTGGCCAGGATGGCCACCCCGGAGGTGCCGATCTTGTTGGCGGTGTCGCCGTTGCGGGCCACCCGGTCGCAGCCCACGAAGCAGGCGTTGATCTTCCCTTCCTTCATCACCAGGCTGGCCATGTTGTCGCAGATGAGGGTGCAGTCGATGCCTGCCCGCTGGAGCTCGTAGGTGGTGAGTCGGGCCCCTTGCAGCAGGGGGCGGGTCTCATCGCAGAAGGCCCGCAGGGGGATGCCCCGTTCTTTGGCCAGGAAGAGAGGACCCAGTCCGGTGCCGTAACGGGAGGTGGCCAGGGGACCGGCGTTGCAGTGGGTGAGGATGCCGTCCCCGGGCTTGACCAGAGAGAGCCCGTACTCGGAGATGGCAGTGCACATGGCGATGTCCTCCTGATGGATGGCCAGGGCGGCCTGCTTCATGGCGTCCTGAATGGAGAGGACATCCATGCAGGGCATGGACTCTGCCACGGCCAGCATCCGGTCCAGCATATGGCGCAGGTTGACAGCGGTGGGGCGGGAGGCGTTTAAGTAGGCATGAATCTTCTGGCAGTCCTCTACAAAGGTGCTGTATTGGTCGGCGGGGGACTGGAGGGTCAGAACATACATGGCGTAGGCGGCGAAGATGCCGATGGCGGGAGCGCCCCGGACCCGGAGGGTGGCAATGGCCTCGTAAAGATCCTCGGCCCTGGAGAGCTCCAGATAGACAGTTTCGTTGGGCAGACGGCTCTGGTCCAGGATGCGGACGGCGCGGCCGTCGTCGGAGAGGCGGACATTGTCCGCATGGGTGATTTGCTTGAGATCCATGGTAATCACTTCCTTTATTATAATATTGTAGCAAGGGAACGGAGGAAAAGCAACGGAACATTGGAAGAAAGAGGGGCATGATGAAAACGGACAATGGGATTGGAGAAAGAAAAAAGTCGATTGTGCAAAATGACGAAGTGCAAAATGGTAGAAATTGACTTAAAAATGAAAATAAAAGGAAGGAAAATCGCTTCAAAAGTCACTGCATACAAAATAAAATAACCCTTTTCCAAGAAAAATAAAATAATACAAGAAAAACCAGCGAATCCTTGCACAAAATCCTGCATGGTCCCAAAGGGCTTCTGCAAAAAAGTCCTTAAATAATTTGTGCAAAAGATGCATTTCATTTTTAGGAAAATGGTGCTATTATGAACACAAGTTACAGGAGACGTTCGCTGAATCAGTTTCCTGGTCTTACATTCAAAACGATCGGAATGAGTAGCCGATTGTTGAGAATACTGGGTCTGGTACGCAGGCCCAAAGGATCCCTTTTTTGAATCACAATATTAAATGGGAGGAATTTTCTATGAGACTGAAAGACACAGGCTTGACCGCTGCTGACATTAAGGCACTGGCCGCTAAGTACATGATCGAGACCTACGAGCGTATGGACTTCCTGGCAGACTCTGCTGAGGGTATCTATATGTACGACGAGAACGGCGAGGCTTATCTGGACTTCTATGCTGGTATCGCTGTTAACTGCCTGGGCAACTGCAACCCCAAGGTTGTCGCTGCTGTTCAGGAGCAGTCCGCTACCATCATGCAGACCTTCAACTATCCCTACACCGTTCCCCAGGCTATCCTGTCCAAGGAAATCTGCGAGACCATCGGCATGGACAAGGTTCTGTATCAGAACTCCGGCGCTGAGGCTAACGAAGCTATGATCAAGCTGGCTCGTAAGTGGGGCATCGAGAACATCGGTCCTGACTGCTGGCAGATCATCACCGCTAAGAAGTCCTTCCACGGCCGTACCTTCGGCTCCATGACCGCTACCGGCCAGCCCGAGTCCGCTATCCAGAAGGGCTTCGGCGACCTGACCCCCGGCTTCGTGTATGCTGACTTCAACGACCTGCAGTCCTTCAAGGATGCTTATGTTAAGGGCAAGACCTGCGCTATCATGTTCGAGCCTGTTCAGGGCGAGGGCGGCGTGTGGCCCGCAACTGAAGAGTTCATCAAGGGCATCCGTGAGTTCTGCGATCAGGAAGGCATCCTGATGCTGCTGGACGAAGTCCAGGCAGGTTGGGGCCGTTGCGGCGACTTCATGTGCTACATGACCTATGGCATCAAGCCTGACATCGTTTCCATGGCTAAGGCAATGGGCGGCGGTATGCCCATCGGCGGCATCGCTACCACCGATCGCGTGGCTCCCGCTTTCGGCCCCGGCACCCACGGCTCCACCTATGCTGGTCACCCCGTCACCTGCGCTGCTTCTCTGGCAGTTCTGCGTGAGCTGAAGGCTGGCAACTGGCCCGCAAACGCTAAGAAGGTCGGCGACTACTTCGCAGAGCAGCTGCTGAAGGTGCCTGGCGTTGTTGCTGTCCGTCATCGCGGCCTGTTCGTTGGTGCTGTTCTGGAAGACGGCATCGATGCTGTCCAGGTTAAGCGTAACTGCATCAAGAACCACTTCCTGGTCACCGCTATCGGCTCCTCCATCATCCGTATGGTGCCTCCTCTGACCATCCGCGAGGTCGACTGCGACGTGGCTTGCGAGCGTCTGGCTAAGTCCATCGCTGAGGCTAAGTAATTATCCCTCTGGTATAACCAAGATAGAGTGATACTTCACCGCCCCCACCAAAATGGTGGGGGCGGTTTTTTGCGTGCAGGGTTCCCAGAGAGAAATGGCCAAGAAAGTCGGTTGTCCTTGAGCAGAAACCGAAGAAAGACTTCCATCCCGAGAGATTCCGGGGCACCTGCCCTTCCAGGGAAAAGAAATAAAAAAGCACCCCCGCTGCTATAGCAGCGGGGGTGCTGGTGGTATGGGATCATAGGTGAGGAGAATTACTTTTCTTCCTCTTCGCCGCCTTCTTCCTCCAGAATGAAGGAGATCAGCAGGTCTTCTGCGTTGACCCGGTCGCCGGGAACCACATAAAGCTTGTCGACCTTGCCGTCGACCTTGGAGACGAAGGTAGTCTCCATCTTCATGGCTTCCACGATCATCAGGGGCTGGTTGACCTTGACGATGTCGCCTTCCTTGACCAGGACGGTCTCCACGGTGCCGGGGATGGTGGAGCCCAGGTGGCAGGGATTGTTCTTGTCGGCCTTCAGCTTGCGGTCCACCAGAACCTCCAGGGTCTTGTCCAGAACCTTCAGTTCACGCAGGACGCCGTTGACCTCGAAGGTCAGCACGCGGTAGCCGTCCTTGTCGGGGTCGGACATATCGATGAACTTGATGATGATGTCCTTACCAACGCTGGCCTTGAGGACGGTCTCTTCGCCCTTGCGCAGACCATAGAAGTAGACGTGGCTTTCCAGGGTGGTAACGTCGTTGTAAGCCTCGAAGTGAGTGCAGTAATCCTCGTAAACTTTGGGATAGAGGGCGTAGCTGACAGCCTTCTGATCCATCTCGAACTCAGAGAAGCCTTCCATGTCGAACTTCTCTCTCAGGTGTGCCTTGATGGCCTCGAAGTCCACGTCGGGCAGCAGGGTGCCGGGACGGACGGTGATGGGCTCGATGTCCTTCAGGACGATCTTCTGCAGTTCCTTGGGGAAGCCGCCCTCGGGCTGACCCATCATGCCCTTGAAGAAGTCGATGACGGAGTCGGGGTAGGAGAGGGAAGCGCCGTCGGTCAGGATGTTGTCCATGGTCAGGTCGTTCTTCAGCATGAAGATGGCCAGGTCGCCGACGACCTTGGAGGAGGGAGTGACCTTGATGAGGTTGCCCAGGATGATGTTGGCCTGACGATAGAGCTCCTTGATCTTCTCGAACTCGTCCTTGGAGCCCATCTCAGTGACCTGAGCCAGCAGGTTGGAGTACTGACCGCCGGGGATCTCGTACTTATAGATCTGAGCGTTGGGGGAGACCATGCCGCTTTCGTTGGACTTGTAGACCTTACGGACATGCTCATAGTAACGGCTCAGCTCATCCAGACCTTCGAAGTCCAGGCCGGTGTCGCGCTCGGTGCCGCGGAGGGCTTCCACAACAGCGTTGAGGGAGGGCTGGCTGGTGCAGGAGCTCATGGACTCGATAGCCAGGTCGACGATGTCCACGCCGGCCTCGGCAGCCTTCAGCACGGTGGCCACGCCAGCACCGGTGGTGTCGTGGGTGTGCAGGTGGATGGGGATGTGGAGCTCGGACTTGAGGGTCTCCACCAGCTTCTGAGCTGCATAGGGCTTCAGCAGGCCGGCCATGTCCTTGATGGCCAGGATGTGGATGCCCATGGCTTCCAGTTCCTTGGCCTTCTCCACGTAGTAGTCCAGAGTGTACTTGACTTCGTTGGGGTTCATGATATCGCCGGTGTAGCACAGAGCGCCTTCGACGATCTTACCGGTCTTGAGGGATTCCTCGATGGGCATCTTCATGTTCTCGATCCAGTTCAAGCTGTCGAAGACACGGAAGACGTCCACGCCCTTGATGCCGGAGATGCGGATGAACTCCTTGACCAGGTTATCGGGATAGTTGCTGTAACCCACGGCGTTGGAAGCACGCAGCAGCATCTGGATCAGGGTGTTGGGCATTCTCTCGCTGAGGATCTCCAGGCGCTTCCAGGGAGATTCCTTCAGGAAACGGTAAGCGGTATCATAGGTAGCGCCGCCCCAGGCTTCCACGGAGAAGGCGTTCTGCATGATGGGGTGGGTGGCCCGGGCTGCGCCCACGATATCCTTGGTACGCATACGGGTTGCAATCAGGGACTGTTGTGCGTCACGCATGGAGGTGTCGGTGACATACAGGCGCTTCTCGCCCATGATCTTCTGGGTGAAGCCCTTGGCGCCCAGCTTCTTGAACTCGTCCTTGGCGCCGTAGACCAGAGCGGTCTCGTCATACTTGGGCAGGACACGGTCTTCGAAGTAAGGCTTGTTACCAGCAGAGACGTTCACGATCTTGTCGCCCAGGAAGTCCAGGATCTTGGAAGCACGATCCAGGGAGTGGGACAGGGTGAACAGCTCGGGGGTCTCTTCAATAAAGGTGGTGTAGCAGCGGCCTTCCTGGAAGGTGGGGTTGTTGATGACGTTGATCAGGAAGGAGATGTTGGTCTTGATGCCCTGGATGCGCATCTCGCGCAGAGCACGCAGGGACTTGGTCACAGCGCCCTTGAAGGTGCGGTCGAAGGAACAGACCTTGACCAGCAGGGAGTCGTAGTAGGGCAGGATCTCAGCGCCGGTGTAGATGTTGCCGCCGTCCAGACGGATACCGTTACCGGAGCCGGAGTGATACACGCTGACCTTGCCGGTGTCAGGCATGAAGTTGTTGGAGGGGTCCTCGGAGGTGACACGGGTCTGGATGGCGTAGCCGTGGCACTGAATGGACTCCTGAGAGGTGATGTTGATCTCGGGGGAGTTCAGGGGATAGCCCTCAGCCACCAGGATCTGGGAGCGGACGATATCCACGTCGGTCACCAGCTCGGTGACGGTGTGCTCCACCTGGATTCTGGGGTTCATTTCGATAAAGTAGGGGTTGCCCTCCAGGTCCACCAGGAACTCGCAGGTACCGGCGTTGCGGTAGCCGACCTGCTTGCACAGGCGGATGGCGCTGTCAAAGATCACCTGACGGGTCTCTTCGGGAACAGAGAAAGCGGGAGCGTATTCCACGACCTTCTGGTGGCGGCGCTGCACGGAACAGTCACGGTCGAAGAGGTGCACCACGTTGCCGTAGGCGTCGGCCAGGACCTGCACTTCCACGTGCTTGGGGCCGCGGAGATACTTTTCGATGAAGACCTGGTCGTCACCGAAGGCCTTCTTGGACTCGTCGATGGCTTCCTTGAACTCCTTGGGCATATCCTCTTCCTTATAGACGATACGCATACCACGGCCGCCGCCGCCGTTGGAGGCCTTCAGCATAACAGGATAGCCCACCTTCTTGGCCACTTCCATGGCTTCCTCTGCGGTCTTCATGGCGTGGTCAACGCCGGGGATGATGGGCACGTTGGCGGCAATGGCGATCTGCTTGGAGGAGATCTTGTCGCCCATGGCGTTCATGCTGTCCACGGAGGGACCGATGAAGGTGATGCCGTTCTTCTCGCACTCTTCCACGAAGTTGGGGTTCTCGGCCAGGAAACCATAGCCGGGGTGGATGGCGTCGATGTTGTGATCCTTGGCGATTTTGATGATGGTCTCGATGTCAAGGTAAGCGTCGATGGGGCCCTTGCCGGGGTTGAGGGGATAGGCCTCGTCGGCGAGGGTACGGAACATGGCGTACTTATCTTCCTTGGAGTAGATTGCAACAGAGGTGATGCCCAGCTCGTTCAGAGCGCGGAACACACGGATGGCGATCTCGCCACGGTTAGCTACAAGAACTCTCTTGAAACTCTTAATGCGTACTTCACTCATAAGCAGTCTCCTTCTTATACGGTGATATAGAAATTGAAATGTGACGTTGAGGCAGGGGGCTGCCCGCCTATGCACGCTGCAAAAACAGTTGTTTTTCTATTCGAAAATCATTATACACGAAAAGAAAAAACCTTGCAAGTACAGGACAGCAGGCGGAAGAGAAGGGAAGAGACCATGCAATTTGGCAAGGGATAGCCTGCAAAACGGTTTTGGCGGAAAATCCGATGTATTATCATTAATTTTCGAGGCATTTGGTTTTCGCTTTTCAATCAAATTTCACAAGAAAAAATAAGGGGTTGTTTTTGTAAAAAAAGAGGAAAAAAAGAATAACAAAAGTCAGAAAAAAACGACGAAAAAATCTGGTAGAATGACGAAGGAGAATCTGCGTTCTCGTGGCTTTACAGAGGGTAGAAAAGGGAATATAATGGCCTTGGTGATGGGAAAACCGTCATTTTTCTTGACTTTGATAGGACCAGATGCCGGAAGGAGCGCTGATTTTGCTTACCTACTCCTTTGAAAACATTGATACAGAGAGCATGTATGAGCATCTTTACCGATGCATCAAACAGGATATCTTACAGAAGAAACTGAAATCCGGGGAAAAGCTTCCTTCAAAGCGGACCTTTGCCAAGAACCTGGGGGTCAGCACCATCACAGTGGAGAGCGCCTATGCGCAGCTGGTGGCAGAGGGGTACCTGTACACCCTGCCCAAGCGGGGGTACTACGTCTGTGAACTGGAAAAGGGAGAAGCGCCCGCCCAGCCCCGGCCCAAACCGGTCCTGCCCCGCCAGCAGCCTCGCCCCACCTACTGGGCGGACTTTGTCAGCAGTTCCGTGGCCAGGGATATGTTTCCTTTCTCCATCTGGGTGAAGCTGCTGCGGGACGTGACCGCCCGGGAGGACGAGACCACCCTGCTGACCGATACCTCCGCAGGGGGGATTCGGCAGCTGCGCCAGGCCATTTCCGAGCACCTCTACCAGTTCCGGGGAATGACCATCGACCCGGAGCAGATCGTGGTGGGCGCGGGAACAGAGTATTTATATAGTGTACTGATCCAACTGCTGGGCCGGAACCATGGGTACGCGGTGGAGGACCCGGGCTACCTGCGTCTGAGCAAGATCTATGAAAAGAACGATGTGCGGACCTACCATATTCCCATGGACGCCTCCGGGATCCAGCCTGATTTGCTGGAGGAGAGCGGAGCAGAGATCCTGCACATCACCCCCTCCCACCATTTCCCTACAGGGATCGTGATGCCGGTGAGCCGTCGATATGAGTTTTTAAGTTGGGCTTCCAAAGGGGAGAACCGGTATATCATCGAGGACGACTATGACTGCGAGTTCCGGCTGGCCGGACGGCCTATCCCCACCTTGCAGAGCATTGATGTGATGGAAAAGGTGATCTACATCAACACCTTTTCCAAGAGCCTGGCCCCTGCCTTCCGGATCAGTTATCTGGTCCTGCCCAAGCATCTGGTCACCCGGTTTTACGATACCCTTGGATTTTACTCCGGTACGGTTTCCTGCCTGGAGCAGATGACCCTGGCCCGGTTCCTGTCAGAAGGGTATTTTGAAAAACACATCAACCGGATGCGGAACCATTATCGGGGCCTGCGGGATCAGTTCCTGGGCGCCATCCAGAAGAGCCCCCTGGCCCGCCGGGTGAAGATCAGCGAGGAGAATGCCGGACTTCACTTCCTCATGGAGCTGGACACCCAGCGCAGCGACAAGGAGATCTTGCAGCGGGCAGAGGCAGAAGGGCTCCGCCTGTCCTTTGTGTCCCAGTACTATTTCCGGCAGGAAGAGCGCCAGGCACATGTGCTGGTGATGAACTATTCCGGCCTGGAAGAGGGGCGGATCACGGAGGCAGTGGCCCGGCTTTGCCGGGCGATCCTGCCTGCCCCGGAGGAGCCCGGCCTGTGAAAGAATCCCTTCTCTTATAAGGAGAAGAGGGAAGAAGGGGTTGAATCAGACCCCATATAGTGATACAATAAATAAGTTGTTTCGCACAGAAGACAAAACGTCTTATATTTGTTGGAGGTAATCTATCATGTTTGCAAAGCTGATTGAAACTCTGAAAGCCAATCCCCGTACGCTGGTGTTCACCGAGGGTTCCGACGCCAGAATCCTGGAGGCCACTGCTCGTCTGAAGAAGGACGGTTTCCTGACTCCCATCCTGGTGGGCGTGGAAGCAGAAGTCAAGGCCGCTGCTGAAAAGGGCGGATTTGACATTGAAGGTGTCCGTATCGTGGACCCCGCTACCTATGCTGGTATGGACGCAATGGTAGAGAAGATGGTGGAGCTGCGGAAGGGCAAGATGTCCCCCGAGGACTGCCGCAAGAACCTGCTGAAGGGCAACTATTTCGGCACCATGCTGGTGAAGATGGGCGAGGCCGACTGCCTGCTGGGCGGCGCCACCTATTCCACCGCTGACACCGTGCGTCCTGCTCTGCAGCTCATCAAGACCAAGCCCGGCAACAACAACGTGAGCTCCTGCTTTATTCTGCAGAGAGAGAAGGACGGCGTGGACGAGCGCCTGTGCATGGGCGACTGCGCTATCCAGATCGATCCTGACGAGGATGCACTGGTGGAGACCGCTCTGGAGTGCGCCAAGACCGCAGCTATCTTCGGCATCGATCCCAAGATCGCCTTCCTGAGCTACTCCACCAAGGGCTCCGGCAAGGGCGAGACCGTGGACAAGGTGAAGAACGCCTGCGACAAGGCCAAGGCTGCTGCGCCCGAACTGGCCATTGACGGCGAGATGCAGTTCGACGCCGCTGTCTCCCCTGTGGTGGGTCAGCAGAAGTTCCCCGGCTCCAAGGTGGCAGGCCATGCCAACACCTTCATCTTCCCCGAGATCCAGTCCGGCAACATTGGCTATAAGATCGCACAGCGTCTGGGCGGCTTCGCTGCTTACGGCCCCATCCTGCAGGGCCTGAATGCACCCATCAACGACCTGTCCCGCGGCTGCGACGCCGACGAGGTCTACAAGATGGCTATCATCACCGCTGCTCTGGCATAATCCTTTCTTAGAAATCGAACAGCGCACAGGAGTCACTTCCTGTGCGCTGTTTTTGTATCATACGGGAAAAGACGTCCTGCGGAACTTTGAACTGCTCCAAATTGTGCGGACAGTACAAAAAGCGCCCTGGTAGGAAAAATAAGTTTTAGGTGGAGAGGCGCCGCACCAGCGGTGCCTCTCCGGTTTTTAACTGGATACGTTCATAGTTATAAAAGTGGATATAGCGGTCAATCATCTCGTTGGCCTCTGAGAAGGTAGCGGGTTTGTGCCGGTAGATACACTCTGTTTTGAGGATGGAGAAGAAATTCTCCGCCATGGCATTGTCATAAGGATTTCCTTTCCTTGACATGGAAGGTGTAATGCCGTATTGTTTAGTTAGCTGGAAATATGCTTGAGAGGTGTATTGAAAGCCCTGGTCGCTGTG
>NZ_JAXDRS010000019.1:0-99456 GCF_034090835.1 Evtepia sp. | reverse complement strand
TGCAGTTGCTGGACAACAGGAAGAAGTACCTTTACTTTTTCATATTTTCTCGCCATAATAATACCCCCTGATGTAGTACTTCCATTTTCCTACATCAGGGGGCGTTTTGTCTATTGTCCGTTTTTACTGGTTCAGTTCAGTCTTCCATACCGGCGTGTTTTTTCTGTCTTTATTCCTCTTCTGCGGGGGTCTCTTCCACTCTGGTGACCGCAATGGCCAGGTCATCCAGCTGCTTCTGATCCACCACGTCGGGGCAGTTCATCATAAGGTCGGAGGCGTTCTGTACCTTGGGGAAGGCGATCACGTCCCGGATGGAGGAAGCACCGGTCATGAGCATGACCAACCGGTCCAGGCCGTAGGCCAGGCCGCCGTGGGGAGGTGCGCCGTACTGGAAGGCGCCCACCAGGTGACCAAACCGCTCCTGGATGTCCTCCTGGGAGATGCCCAGCGCCTCAAAGGCCTTGGTCTGCATCTCGGGGGTGTTGATTCGGATGGAGCCGCCGCCCAGCTCGGTGCCGTTCAGGACGATGTCATAGGCGCGGGCACGGCAGTTTGCCTTGTCGGTGAGCATCTTGTCCTCGTCCTCGAGCATGGGAGCGGTGAAGGGATGGTGCATGGCCTGGTAGCGGCCCTCTTCCTCGGACCACTCGAACATGGGGAACTCAGTGACCCACAGGAACTTGAAGTCCTTGGGGTCCAGGATGCCCAGCTGCTTGGCGCACTCAATCCGCAGGGCGCCCAGAGCAGCGAAGACCACGTCGTCCTTGGCGTCGCCTACGATGAGGATCAGGTCCCCGTCCTTGGCGCCAGCCCGCTCCAGAATGGCAGCGTTCTCTTCGTCGGTGAGGAACTTCTGGTAGGAGGAAGTCACCTTTCCGTCCACCATACGGGCCCAGGCCAGGCCCTTGGCCTTGTAGGTCTTGACGAAGTCCACCAGCTTGTCGATCTTCTTCCGGGGGAAGTCCTTGGCGTGGCCGTCCACGTTAATGAGGCGCACGGAGCCGCCCTCCTGGATGGGGCCGGAGAACACACCGAAGCCGCAGTCCTTCACGATGTCGGAGATGTCTTTCAGCTCAAAGCCGAAGCGCAGGTCGGGCTTGTCGGAGCCGAACCGGTCCATGGCCTCCCGCCAGGGCATCCGCAGGAAGGGGGTCTGCACGTCCACGTCCAGCACTTCCTTAAAGACTCTCTTCAGGAAGCCTTCCTGGATGGTCTGGATCTGCTCCTCGTCCAGGAAGGACATTTCCAGGTCGATCTGGGTGAACTCCGGCTGACGGTCGGCCCGCAGGTCCTCGTCCCGGAAGCAGCGGGCGATCTGGAAGTAACGGTCAAAGCCGGAGAGCATCAGCAGCTGCTTATACTGCTGGGGAGACTGGGGCAGGGCATAGAACTTGCCCGGATGGACCCGGGAGGGCACCAGGTAGTCACGGGCGCCTTCGGGGGTGGACTTGGTGAGCACGGGGGTCTCGATCTCCAGGAAGCCCTGCTCATCGTAGTAGTCCCGGCAGATCTTCACGATCTTATGACGCAGAGCGATGGTCCGCTGCATATCCGGGCGGCGCAGGTCCAGATAGCGGTACTTGAGGCGGACCACATCCTTCACGTCGGAGTTCTCCACGATCTCAAAGGGAGGGGTCTCCGCCTTGGCCAGCAGCCGCAGCTCGGTGACCTTCACCTCAATGTCGCCGGTGGGCAGCTCGGGGTTCTTGGACTCCCGCTCCCGGACGAGACCCTTGGCAGCGATCACATACTCGCTGCGCAGGGAAGCGGCCTTCTCGAAAATGTCTCTGGGGGTGCTGTCGTCAAAGGACAGCTGCAAAAGGCCCGTGCGGTCCCGCAGGTCCACAAAGATCAGGCCGCCCAGGTTCCGCTGCCGCTGGACCCAGCCGCAGACAGAGATCTCCTGGCCGATGTGCTCGGCGCGGAATTGGCCGCAGTAGTCGGTGCGGCGGAAGTTCTGTAAGGTATCCATGGTTTCTCT
The DNA here is from genome assembly GCF_034090835.1 of Evtepia sp. Taxonomy (GTDB): domain Bacteria; phylum Bacillota; class Clostridia; order Oscillospirales; family Oscillospiraceae; genus Evtepia. The sequence goes on along the minus strand of NZ_JAXDRS010000019.1, from coordinate 97,475 downwards.
CCTCCAATGGTGATTGTAAAAAATACCGCTGCGGTCACGCCGCGTTTTCCGCGGGAACCGCCTGGTTCCGCAGCAGGTCCAGGATGGCCTGCTGGTTGGCCTGGCCGTCGGAGCTCTTATGGGTCCTGGTCTGGCCGGTGGGGCCCAGGCTCAACAGGCTGCCCCCCTGGAAGGTCACTTCCCATACCTGATCGCTCTCCTGGTCAAACAGGCTGAGCACACACAGGTAGGGGAGGGTGGGGGTCTCCTGGGGCCGGGAGAAGGTAAAGGCGTAGCTGGGCTGATTCAGCAGGGTAAGCAGATCAGCAAACCCCTCTTCTCCCGCCTGGAGCTGAACGGTCAGGACCTCCCCGCCCTCAGCGGGGTGGAGGGCAGCCTCTACCTTGGTGATGCGGCTGAGCTGGAATCCGTCGCCCATGGCGGCCTCCAGCCCCTTGGGCCGGAAAAAGACCACCGCCACGATGATGACCAGCGCAATGAGCAGAAAGCCGATGACCCCTTCCTTTTTCATGGCTTATCCTTTCTCCCGGATGGGCTTGCCCTGGGCACGGAGGGCCATGGCCTGGGCGATGGTCTCCGCGGCCTTTTCCGGGGCCATGGCTTCCTGCTCACCGGTGGTCATGTCCTTCACCTTGACCACACCCTGGGCGATCTCCTCCTCACCCAGGAAGGCCACATAGGGGATCTTCAGCTTGTCTGCGTAGCTCATCTTGCCCTTGAACTTCTTCTGTTCCCCGTACACCTGGGCCCGGACCCCAGCCTGCCGCAGCTGGGTGGCAAAGGCGATGGCGGAGGAGAGGTCCTCGGTCATGGGGAGGATGAGCACATCCGCAGGGGCGGTCACCAGGCCGTCGTTCAGGTAGCCCTGCTCGCCCAGCACATAGAACAGCCGGGTCAGGCCAATGGAGATGCCCACGCCGGGGAGTTTCTTATCAGTATAGTACTCCGCCAGGTTGTCATACCGGCCGCCGGAGCAGATGGAGCCAATTTCCGGATGGTCCAGCATCACGGTCTCGTAGACCGTGCCGGTGTAGTAGTCCAGGCCACGGGCGATGGTGAGGTCCACGGCGAAGTGGTCCTCGGGCACCCCGAAGGCAGACAGGTATTTGACCACTGCGCCCAGTTCCTCCAGGCCCTGGTCAAAGACCTGGCTGCGGCCCCGGTAGCCCTCCAGCGCGGAGAGCACCTCTTCGTTGGAGCCGGTGATGGCGATGAACCGCAGGATCTCTGCGGCGGCCTCCTGGGATACGCCCTCCTCCAGCAGGAGGGCCTTCACCTTGTCGGGGCCGATCTTATCCAGCTTGTCCACGGTGCGCATGATGTCCCCGGCCTGGTCGGCCAGACCCTGCATCTCGTAGAAGCCGGTGAGGATCTTCCGGTTGTTCACCCGGATCTTGAACCGCTCCAGACCCAGGGAGGTAAAGGCGTGGTAGATGATAGAGGGGATCTCGGCCTCGTTGGAGATGTCCAGCTTGCCGTCGCCGATCACGTCGATGTCGCACTGGTAGAACTCCCGGAAGCGGCCCCGCTGGGCCCGCTCGCCCCGGTAGACCTTGCCGATCTGATAGCGGCGGAAGGGGAAGGCCAGGTCCCCGTAGTGGAGGGCCACGTACTTGGCCAGGGGGACGGTCAGGTCAAACCGCAGGGCCAGGTCACTGTCGCCCTTGGTAAAGCGATAGATCTGTTTTTCGGTCTCGCCGCCGCCCTTGGCCAGCAGGATCTCCGCCGACTCGATGACGGGGGTATCCAGGGGGGTGAAGCCGTAAAGGGCATAGGTGCGGCGCAGGCTCTCCAGCATCCGCTCAAACTGGGTCTGAGGGGCGGGGAGCAGCTCCATAAAGCCGGACAGGGTCCGGGGTTTCATCCGTTCCATGGGAAGGACCTCTCTTTCTTGGTTTCGGCGGAAAGGCCGGGCACCAGGGTCCCGGCGCGCCGTCTGCCCGCCGGCGGCAAACGGCCAAAAGCCCCTGACCTCCCCAAGAGAGGAGCCAGGGGCACAGGTGTGGACAAATGATTACACCGTAACAGGTTTCAGAGCCGGATTGATGATCTCTCTCCAGTCCAGGTCACCCCGCTCCAAGCCGTGGATCAGGATCTCCGCGGTGGCCACGTTGGTGGCAAAGGGGATGTTGTACTGATCGCACATCTGGTTAATGTACTTCAGATCCGGGTCCAGGTCGCTGGACTGGGGATCAGAGAAGAACAGGACCATGTCGATCTCGTTGTAAGCGATGCGCGCACCGATCTGCTGGCTGCCGCCGTGGGCGTGGGACAGGAACAGACGGACGGGCAGGCCGGTGGCTTCTGCCACCAGACGGCCGGTGGTGTTGGTGGCGCAGACAGTGTGCTTGGACAGGACGCCGCAGTAGGCGATGCAGAACTGCACCATCAGTTCTTTCTTGTGGTCGTGGCTCATGAGGGCGATATTCATTCTGGCTCATCCTTTCGCTTTCTCACCTGGGGGGCTGGGCCCTTGCCAGGCTCTGCTTATACCATGGGGGAGGGGAAGGCACTTCCTTTGCTTCCGATCAGTAAATCTTCATCAGGGGAACGGTCTCTCCGGCGATGCGCCGGGCGATGTTCCCATAGGCCTGCGCCGCGCCCCGCTGGCTGAGCTGGAGCAGCGCCCGCCCCTTTCCTGCGGCCAGAACCACCCTGGTATCCTCCGGAACCAGGCCCAAAAGGGGCAGGCCGGCGGTGTCCATGGCGTCGTCAATGGTGGTCCCCAGACGGCGGAGCACTCTGCCCCGCACCCGGTTGACCACCAGATGAACGGTCTGCATATGCTGGAGCTGGCTGACCACCCGCTGGGCGTCCCGCAGGGACGAGGGATCGCTCACCGCCACCACAATGGCCCGGTCTGCGTCGCACGCAGCCAGACGGAAGCCTTCGCCCAGGCCCGCAGGGGAGTCGATGAGGATATAATCATAGGCCTCCCGCGCCTGCTGCAGCAGGGTGCGGAAGCCGCTCTCCCCGGGGAACTCTCCCGGCAGGGTCAGGGGGGAGGTGAGAAGATACAGATCGGAAATGGACGGATGGGGCGCCACCGCCCGGCTCAGTTCGCACCAGCCGGCGATCACGTCGCTGAAATCCATGAGCGCGGCGTCGCTCATCCCCAGGGTGATATCCAGGTTGCGCAGTCCCACGTCGCCGTCGATGCACAGCACCTTGTGCCCTTGCAGGGCCAGGGCGCTGCCCACGCCGCCGGTGAGGGATGTTTTCCCGGTTCCGCCTTTTCCGGATGTTACGACAATTACGCTGCCCACAGCCAATCCTCCCGAAACTTCTGCTTCATTGTAACATAAAGCCCGCCCCTTTGCAACCATTTTTTGTGCAAAGATACTAAACTTTTCCTTCTTTGATCTTCGTCCACTTTCGCGGATACTCGCCCGGGGTGGGACGGTCTTTAAACACCGTTACGATCCGATGATAGACCTCAGTTCCCGGCAAAAGGTAGTCCATCACGAAGGGCTTCGCCCCGCCCAGGGCGTGGATGATCCCCTCGGCGGCAGCAATCTCCTCATCCGTCTTGTTGCTCTTCATAGCCAGAAACAGGCCGCCCGTTTTCACGTAGGGCAGGCACAGCTCCGACAGCACCGGCATGGAGGCCAGCGCCCGGGACACCGCCGCGTCGTAACTCTCCCGGTGGGTCTTGCGCCGGGAGAGCTCCTCCGCCCGGCCCTTGATGAGCACCACGTCGTGCAGACCCAGTTCCTGGCAGACCTGGTCCAGCCAGTCCATGCGCTTGCCCAGGCTGTCCAGCAGGGTCAGGCGGATGGACGGGTCCAGAATCCGCAGCACCAGGCCGGGAAAGCCCGCCCCGGTGCCCACGTCGATGACCTTTTTCCCCGCCAGAGCCCTGGAGGGCAGCAGGGCCGCGCTGTCCAGGAAGTGGCGGGAAATGACCTCCGCCGGGTCGGTGATGGCGGTGAGGTTCATCACCTGGTTTTTTTCCAGCAGCCGGTCGCAGTAGAGGGCCAGCTTGTCCACCGCCTCCGGCGCGGGGGAAAGGCCCAAGCGGGTCAGCCCGGTCCGGAGGGTTTCTTTCAGTTCGTCTGTCATAGGCTTACCTCATCACCAATTGATGATCTGGCCGGAGTAAAACACATAGAAGTATCCCAGGGTCAGGGCAACCATAATGGCCACCCCCACCCAGGCCAGGGCCCGGGTGAGGGAGCTTGTCTTTTTCTCCGGGGGCTTGATCTCCGGCGTCTCCTCCGCCGGGACCTGTTCTTCCAAACGCTTCTCGGGTTCCATAAGGGGCTCCTTTTTACTTCTGCTCCTTCAGCAGGTCGCGGATCTCCATGAGGAGCTTTTCCTCGGCGGAGGGTTCCGGAGGCGCAGCCTGGGCGGCGGCCTCCTCCTCTTCCTTCTTCTTGAGGACTTCCATTTTGGTCTTGGCGGAGTTCATCACCTTGATGACGATGAAGACCACCAGGGCCACCAGGATAAAGTCGATGATGGTGGACAGGAAGGTGCCGATGCCGATGGTGACGGCGGCGGTGATCACCTCGCCGGCCTCGTCCAGGACCTCAGGCTGAAGCACGATGTTCAGCTGGGTCAGGTCGGTGCCCCCCAGGAAATAGCCGATGGCGGGCATGACTACGTCGTTGACCAGGGACGTGGTGATTTTGCCGAAGGCGGTAGCGATGATCACGCCGACGGCCATATCCATCACGTTGCCCCGGCTGATGAATTCCTTAAATTCAGCGATAAAGCCTTTGGCTTTCTTTTTTGCGTCTGCCATGATGCTCATCCTTTCTTTCTGTCTTCCGTTTCATGGTAGATGTGCGGGGATCGTTCTTGCCGGTGCCGTGGTTCGGCGGGATGAGGGCATCCCGCCCTACAGGGCGTGGTCGGTAGGGCGGGGTCCCCTGACCCCGCCGTCTTACCCGGCAGTACCCTCTGGGGTTGTGGTTTACTTCTTGCTGATAACTTCCAGACCGCCCAGGTACTTCTGAAGGACCTCAGGCACCTTAACAGACCCGTCCTTCATCTGATTCTGCTCGGCCATGGCGGGGAAGATACGGCTGGTAGCCAGGCCGGAGCCGTTCAGGGTGTGGACAAACTCTGGCTTGCCGGTGCTCTCCCGACGGAACCGGATGTTACCCCGGCGGGCCTGATAATCCCGGGCGTTGGACACGGAAGAGACTTCCTTATAGCCAGCCATGGAGGGGATCTGGATCTCAATGTCGTAGGTGCGTGCCATGGAGGCGGAGCAGTCGCCGGCAGCCAGCTTCACGGTGCGGAAGTGGAAGCCCAGACCCTTCACCAGGTTTTCTGCCTTGGTCACCAGCTCGTCAAAGGCCTCGTCAGAGTCCTCGGGGCGGGTGAACTGGAACATCTCCACCTTATTGAACTGGTGGCCTCTCACCATGCCTCGTTCCTCGGCACGGGCGGAACCGGCTTCCCGACGGAAGCAGGGGGTGTAAGCAAAGAACTTCTTGGGCAGGTCTGCCTCGGAGAGGATCTCATCCCGGTAGACGCTGGCCAGCGCGGCCTCTGCGGTGGGGAGCATATAGTGGGTACGGTCGTCGGTGGGGTTCTGGATCTTATAGACCTCGTCAGCGAACTTGGGGAACTGACCAGCGGTCTCGCCGCACTGGTACTCCAGCATGTGAGGAGGCAGGATGAACTCATAGCCGTCGGCCAGGTGGGTGTCAATAAAGTAGTTGAGCAGAGCCCACTCCAGGCGGGCGCCCATACCGGTGTACATCCAGAAGCCGGAACCAGCCAGCTTCACGCCCCGGGTGTAGTCGATGAGGCCAAGGTTGGTGCACAGGTCCACGTGGTGCTTGGGCTCAAAGTCAAAGGTGTGGGGCTCCCCAAAGTAGCGCAGGGGCTCGTTGTTCTCCTTACCGCCGGGCTTCAGGTCGTCGTCGGGCAGGTTGGGCAGGGAGAGCATCAGGGTGCGGTACTCTGCCTCCACGGTGCGGAGCTTTTCGTCGTTGGCGGCGATCTCGCCCTTCAGCTCGCTCATCCGGGTAAACACGGGAGCGGTGTCCTCTCCGGCCTTTTTCAGCTGGGGGATGGTCTTGGAGACCTTGTTCTGCTCGGCCTTCATCTGCTCGGTGGCAAAGATAATATCCCGGCGGACCTTATCCAGCTCCAGAATGCGATCCACTTCCTGGTCGCAGTCCACTTCCTTGGCCCGCAGGCCTGCTTTTACCTTATCGGGGTCTTCCTTAATCCGTTTAATATCCAGCATGGTGTATCACCTCATCAAAGAATTTTCAGTCCACTCATGGGTTTGTTTCACGTGAAACAGGGCTCAGAAGAGATAGCTGTAAATACTCCAGTAGGTCTCTTTGGGGGAGCTTCCGCCCTCCACCACAGACTCGTCCGGGAGGGCTTCCTCCAGGCCGGACTCGTGGAATTGTTCCACCAGTTCCCGGGCCCGGGAGTAGGACTTCCGGGTGGCGTCCTCGATCTGCCGCAGCCACTCCAGGGCCTGGGCTTCCTTCTCCTTCTGGTCCAGCTTGCTCTGGGCCTCGTCTCTCTCTTTCTCCAGCTTGCCTGTTTTGAGCTCCAGCTTCTGCTTCTCCATCTGCAGGTCCATCAGGCTCTCCTGACTGGACAGGGATTCATTCAGGTCGGTCAAAGCCTGGTGGCTCCGCTGCTGCATGAAAAAGGACATCACCAGAAGCAGCAAAGCCACAAAGAACAGCACCGTCAGATAGACCTTGACGGGACGGCTTCTGCTCTTTTTCTTCTCCGGCGGGGGAGAGGACGCCTCCTGCTGGCCGGCGGCTTCCCCCGTGGTCTGGGTTACTTTGAATTCCTCTGTACTCAAGGTTCCGTTGTCTCCTTTCCAGAGGCCAGGGTTTCCAGGGCTTTCATCAGCCCTTCCAAATCCTCTTGGTCGTAGTATTCCAGGGTGAGCTTTCCCTTTTTCTTTCCCTGGGAAATGGTCACCTTGCGGCCCAGGTTGGCGCTGAGGCTCCGCTCCGCCTCCTTATAATACAGGCGCAGGGGAGAGGGGGCGGGCGCAGGCGGCTGTTCCTCCTGGAGCAGCCGGCGGATGCGCTCCTCGGTCTCCCGGACCGAGCTTCCCTTCTCCTGGATCTCTCCGGCCAGGGCGATCTGGGCCTCTGCCGTGGGCAGGGCCAGCAGGGCACGGCCGTGTCCGGCGGACAGGGTACCCTGCTCGATCATCCACTGGACCTCCTGGGGCAGGGCCAGCAGCCGCATGGCGTTGGCCACCGCAGGACGGGATTTGCTCACCCGCTGGGCCACCTCCTCCTGGGTGAGGCCGTAGTCCTGCACCAGGGCCCGGTAGCCGGCGGCCTCTTCCATGGGGTTGAGATCCTCCCGCTGGAGGTTCTCGATGAGGCCCAGTTCCATGACCTTCCGGTCATCGGCCTCGATGATGATGGCGGGCACCTGGGACAGGCCGGCCATCCGGGCGGCCCGCCAGCGGCGTTCGCCGGCGATGATCTGATAGTATCCAGAGGCCAGGCGGCGGACCGTCAGGGGCTGTAACACCCCGTGCTGACGGATGGATTCCGCCAGATCCGCCAGGGCCTCCTCGTCAAAATGCTTTCTGGGCTGGTTCAGGCCCGGTTCCACCTGGGACAGGGGGAGATTCACCGAGCCGCCCTCCTGGGTATGGAGAGAACTGTCTCCCAGCAGTGCGTCCAGCCCTCTTCCTAAGGCCATTTATGTACCATCCTTTCGTGGCGGCAGAGGGTTCCGGGACAGAACCTCCTCTGTCAGTCTTTGATAGGCCACCGACCCCCGGGAGGAGCCGTCGTAGGCGTTCACGGGCTTTCCGTGGCTGGGCGCCTCAGAAAGCCGGACGTTCCGGGGGATCACGGTGGCGAATACTTTTCCGGGGAAGTGCCGCTTCACCTCTTCTGCCACCTGCATGGACAGGTTGGTGCGGCCATCGTACATGGTGAGCAGCAGTCCTTCCAGGTCAATGGAGGGGTTCAGCCGCGCCTTCACGATACGGATGGTGGACAGCAGGTCGCTGAGGCCCTCCAGGGCGTAGTACTCGCACTGGACCGGCACCAGCACCCGGTGGGCGGCGCACAGGCAGTTGAGGGTGAGCAGTTCCAGGGAAGGAGGACAATCGATCAGGATGAAGTCATAACGATCTGCCACCTGATCCAGGGCGTGTTTCAGCAGATACTCCCGCTCCGGCAGGGGGATCATCTCCACAGAGGCCCCGGCCAGGGCCTTGTTGGCGGGGAGCACATCCCCGTAGGGGGTGGTGACAATGGCGTTCTCCACCGGTGCCCCGCTGATGAGCACGTCGTAAATGGTGGGGAACACCGCGCCCTTGTCCAGGCCAAAGCCGGAGGTGGCGTTGCCCTGGGGGTCAAAGTCACACACCAGTACCCGCGCCCCGGCGCTGTGGAGGCAGGAGCCCAGATTTACGCAGCTGGTGGTCTTGCCCACCCCGCCTTTTTGGTTGACAAAGGCTATGGTTTTCGCCATGATGGTCCCCTTCTTCCCGTTGTTCCGTAGCATCCCGAAGAAAGGCCAGGGGCCTCCGGTCCTTCGGGTAGACTTAAATTATACCCATATTTCGCCGCTTTTGCAAGGGCCGGGACCGGGCCCCTCTAAAAAAAGATGGATGTTTCACGTGAAACATCCATGAAAAGAAAGGAAATGTGCAAAGAATTTCATTCCCCAGGCCCCTTGGGGGTGCGGGCCTTGGGAATCCGAATGGTGAGCAGGATGGTATCCCCCTCCTCCACGTACTGCTCGGTCCGGGAGACGGTCCACCCCTCCTTCACCACCAGCTGGGCCCCTTCCACCTGGGCCTCGGGGTGAGGCAGGCGGAGCAAAGCCCGGGCGTGGCGCTCGGTGAACCCGTTCTTCCGGAGCAGTTCCAAGGCCTGGTCGGGCAGCCGCAGCAGGCGGAGCTTGTTGGCCACCGCCGACTGGGACTTGCCCACCTTGGCGGCAGCCTCCTCCTGGGAGAGACCGTAGACCCGGATCAGTCGTTCCAACGCCTTGGCCTCCTCCCAGAAGTCCAGGTCCCGCCGCTGGAGGTTTTCGATCAGGGAGAGCAGGCAGGAGTTTTCCCGGTCCACGTCCATGATGAGGCGGGGCACTTCTGCAAGCCCGCAGATCATGGCCGCCCGCAGCCGCCGCTCTCCAGCGATGAGTTCATACCGGCCGCCGCCTTTCCGGCGGACGGTGAGGGGCTGGAGAATGCCATGGACACGAATGCTGTCCGCCAGCTCGGCCAGCCCCTGGGGATCGAAGTAGCGGCGAGGCTGGTCAGGGTTGGGGGAAATACAGTCCGGCGAAAGCATGGTCACCCGGGTGCTCTCCAGCAGCCCCCGCTTGTACAAAACCGGCATTTCTCTGGCCTCCTTTCTAAGAACACCCAGATTTTACCATTTCCAAGGTGAAAAGGATTGGGAAGGCTGTCGAGGATTCCCCCCTTTTTTTCCCGGGACATAAAAAATCCCCCCTGGACGGAGCGAACGTCCAGGGGGGAGGTCAAAGTAAAAGAAGTAGGCGAAAGAATTACCGCTTGTTGGAGCGTCTCCAGATGCCCATCTTCTCAGCGTCCTTGATGAGCTCATCACGGAACTGGGGATGTGCGATGGAGATGATCTGCTCTGCACGCTGCCAGGTGTTCAGACCCTTCAGGTTGATCATGCCGTACTCGGTGACCAGGTAGTGAACGGTGGAACGGGGGTCGGTGCAGATGGAGCCGGGGGTCAGGGTGGGCACGATGCGGGACTTCAGGGAGCCGTCCTTACCCTGCATGGTGGAGGACAGGCAGATGAAGGACTTACCGCCGTTGGACAGGTAAGCACCCATGACGAAGTCCAGCTGGCCGCCGGTGCCGGAGATGTGCTTGATGCCGGCAGACTCAGCGTTCACCTGGCCGAACAGGTCCAGGTCAACGATGTTGTTGATGGAGATGAACTTATCCAGCTGAGCCACCACGCGCACGTCGTTGGTGTAGTCAACGGGAGCACCCAGCACGTCGGGGTTGCGGTTGACGTAGTCATACAGCTTCTTGGTGCCGGCGGCGAAGGCGAAGACCTGGCGGCCATAGTCCAGGCTCTTGTTCTTGCCGTTGATCTTGCCGGCCTTGGCAATGTCAACGAAAGCGTCGACATACATCTCGGTGTGAACGCCCAGGTCCTTCAGGTCGGACTCAGCGATGAGGGCGCCGACGGTATTGGGCATGCCGCCGATACCCAGCTGCAGGCAGGCGCCGTTGGGGATCTCGGGCACGATCAGGTTAGCAACGGTGCGGTCCACGTCGGTGGGAGGCACGGAGCCCAGCTCGGGGATGGAGGGGTTGTCGCCTTCCACGATGTAGGTGACGTCCTGGACGTTGATCTCGGTCTTGTACAGGCCGTAGACAACGGGCAGGTTCTCGTTGATCTCCACGATGATGTGCTTTGCGCGGGCGCACATATCATACAGGTGGGAGGGAGCCAGGGACAGGGAGAAGTTGCCGTGCTCGTCCATGGGAGGAACCTGCATCATGACCACGTCCACGGGGTCCAGGTTTTCACGGTAAAAGCGGGGCAGCTCGGAGTAACGCATGGGGGAGAACCAGCCCATGCCCTTGTTCATGATCTTACGGTCTACGCCGGAGCAGTGCCAAGAGTGCCAGGAGAAGTGCTCGCCAGCGTCGTCAGCCTTGGCGATCTCGGGCATCCACATGGTCACGCCGCCGCGGACCTTCACGTCCTGCAGCTCGTCCTGGCGGGCAGCCAGTGCCTTATCCAGGGCAATGGGGTGATTGGTGCACCAAGTATAGTCCACCCAGTCACCGGACTTAACCAGCTTAACAGCCTCTGCAGCGGTGGTCAGCTTGCTCTTGTACATTGCGTAAAAATCCATACTTCGTTTCTCCTTTTCTAATAAAAAGAATAAAAAATCACCCCGCCGGGTGGCCGGAGGGTCTGATTTTCGCCCCGGATCGGGGGAAAAATCAGAATAAAACGATCAGGCTCAGTTTAAAGGTCGAGATAATAAATGTCAAGAAAAAGTGCGTATTTTATCTAATTTTCATCTTTGCAATTTTTTGCAACAGAAGGCCCCTGTAAAAACCGCCAAAAAAGAGAAAAGCACACGGGGGTTTTCCGTTGTTTTTTTGTGAGGATTCCCCTCTTGCAAGGCGCATACGCATCAAGTACAATAGTGATATTCAGCGCCGTCAGACGCTGTCATTCTCTTACTCTTCAACGGGATTTTCATCGAAAGGGGCGTCACTTCTGTGGAAGAACTGAAACAGCGTATTCGTGAGCAGGGAAAGATCCGGGGGACCAACGAGATCCTGAAGGTGGACAGCTTTCTGAACCACCAGATGGATGTGGGCTTTTTGACCCAGATCGGCCGGGAATTCCGCCGCCGGTTCCAGGACTGTCAGGTGGACCGCATCCTTACCATCGAGGCCTCCGGCATCGGCATCGCCTGCCTGGCCGCTCTGGCCTTCGACAACATCCCCGTGGTCTTTGCCAAAAAGAACAAGACCAAGAACATCGCCGGCGATGTCTCCATCAGCCAGGTGGAGTCCTTTACCCAGAGCAAACGTCCCTATAATATCTTCGTCTCCAAGGAATTTCTCCATCCCGGAGAAAAGGTCCTGCTCATCGACGACTTTCTGGCCAACGGCAGCGCCCTGAGCGCCCTCATCGACATCGCCGGACAAGCCGGCTGTGAGGTAGTCGGCGCCGGTATCGTCATCGAAAAAGCCTTCCAGCCCGGCGGCGAGCGCATCCGCGGCCAGGGCGTGCGGGTGGAGTCTCTGGCCCGCATCCAGGCCATGAGCGAGGAAGCCGGCGTCGTCTTTGCGTGACCCTTCGTTCATTACGGCCCTCCGGCCGTTTTGAAGCCGCAAGCTCCCCTTGCGGTTTTGTCCCTGTGACTACATATTTTAAGGAGGAAACAAAATGAAAAAGCGTATTCTTGCTCTGCTGCTGGCCGGCGTCATGGTCCTCGGCCTGGCTGCCTGCGGCGGCGACAAGCCCAGCGAAACCACCGGCGGCGACGGCGACTCCACTGCTGCTGGCATCGCCAAGGAAGACCTGAAGGTGGGCCTCATCCTCATCGGTGAAGCCGCCGACGCCTACAACAAGAACCACATCGAGGGCATGCAGGCCGCCTGCGAGAAGCTGGGTCTGGACTATGAGACCCAGGTGGTGGTGAAGCCCAACATCGCTGAGGACTCCACCTGCTCCGACGCCATCAACGAGCTGCTGGACGCTGGCTGCAACGCCATCTTCGCCAACTCCTTTGGTCATGAGCAGTACATGGTAGAGGCTGCTGCCGACTACCCCGACGTGCAGTTCTGCCACGCTACCGGTTACCAGAGCGCAACCGACAGCCTGGACAACACCCACAACTACTTCGCCAAGATCTTCGAAGCCCGCTATCTGGCTGGTATCGCCGCCGGTCTCAAGACCGAGACCAACAAGCTGGGCTATGTGGCTGCCAAGCCCTTCGCAGAAGTCATCTCCGGCTTCACCGCCTTCTATCTGGGCGCTAAGAGCGTCAACCCCGACGTGACCATGCTGGTGAACTACACCAACGAGTGGTCCGACGCCACCAAGGAAGCCACCAACGCACAGGCCCTCATCGACCAGGGCTGCGACGTGATCTCCCAGCACTCCGACACCTCCGCTCCCGCTACCACCGCTGAGGCCAACGGCGTCTTCGCTGTGGGCTACAACGACGACATGGTCCCCGTGGCTCCCAAGTCCGCTCTGGTCTCCGCTCGGGTCAACTGGGGCGCTTACTATGAGTACGCTCTGAACTGCCTGATCAAGGGCGAGAAGATCGACCAGGATTGGTGCGGCAGCTACGCAGAGAACGCCTGCTACCTGTCCGACCTGAACGAAGCCATCGTGGCTGAGGGCACCAAGGAAGCCATCGACAAGGCTGCTGCCGGTCTGGCTGACGGCTCTGTCCAGGTCTTCGCTGGTCCTCTCCACGGCAAGGATGCTGACGGTAAGGAGCTGAACCTGGCTGAGGGCGAGTTCTACACCGAGAACGAGAAGTCCTCCGCTCCCTCCTTCGCCTTCATCGTCGACGGCATCACCGTGCTGTCCTGATCCCTTTGTTCCTACGGCCCCCCGGATGGGGGGCCATCCCCTGCACCCTTGCCCTGCGGCAAGGGTGCAGTTGGTTTCCTTCCCCATGGGAAACCCCAGAGGAAAACCCATAAGCCTTCTCTTTAACGGCTTTCCTGTGGCGCTTCCCTGAGAAAAGAGAACGGTTCGTCCATGGTACCAGCCTGCCCCGGCAGGCCAGAGAGAAAGAGGTGAATCCCTTGCACACAGTGAACGCGGTAGAACTGCGGGGCGTGACCAAAACCTTCGGCCCTGTGGTCGCCAACAACAACGTGAATCTGGACATCCGAAAGGGGGAGATCCTGTCCCTGCTGGGAGAGAACGGCAGCGGCAAGACCACCCTCATGAACATGCTGGCGGGCATCTACTTCCCCGACAGCGGCACCATCTTCGTCAACGGAGAAGAGGTCTCCATCCTGTCCCCCAAAGATTCCTTCGCCCTGCGGATCGGGATGATCCACCAGCACTTCAAGCTGGTGGATGTGTTCACCGCCGCAGAAAACATCGTCCTGGGCCTGGAGGAGAAAGGCCGCTTTGACCGAAAGGCCATCTCCCAGCAGATCAAGGACATCAGCACCAGGTACGGCTTTGATCTGGACCCCGACCGGAAGATCTATGACATGGCCGTGTCGGAAAAGCAGACCGTAGAGATCATCAAGGTCCTCTACCGTGGGGCTGACATCCTCATCCTGGACGAGCCCACCGCCGTCCTCACCCCCCAGGAGACCGAAAAGCTCTTCGCCGTCCTGCGGAACATGCGGGACGACGGCAAGTCCATCGTCATCATCACCCACAAGCTCAACGAGGTCATGGCCATCTCCGACCGGGTGGCCGTCCTGCGCAAGGGGGAGCACATCGCCACGGTGGACACCAGGGACACCAACCCCCAGGCCCTCACCGACATGATGGTGGGCCACGCCGTCACCCTGAACATTGACCGGCCCACCCCGGAAAACCCCGTGAAGCGGCTGGAAGTGAAGAACCTCACCTGTCTGGACAACGAGGGCGTCAAGGTGCTGGAGAACGTGAGCTTCTCCGCCAACGGAGGCGAGATCCTGGGCATCGCCGGCATCGCCGGCAGCGGCCAGCGGGAGCTCTGCGAGGCCATCGCCGGACTCTATCCGGTGAACAACGGTCAGATCCTCTACCACCCCAGAAACCCCCAGGAGGCGCCGGATAGTCTGGTGGGCAAGTCCCCCATGGAGATCCGGGACCTGGGCATCAGCCTGGCCTTCGTCCCCGAGGACCGGCTGGGCATGGGCCTGGTGGGTTCCATGGGCATGACCGGCAACATGATGCTCAAGAGCTACGACAAGGGCGGCCACTTCTTCACCGACTCCAAGACCCCCCAGGCCCTGGCCCAGGAGATCAAGGACAAGCTGGAAGTGGTGACCCCCAGCATCAACACCCCCGTGCGGAAACTCTCCGGCGGCAACGTGCAGAAGGTGCTGGTGGGCCGGGAGATCGCCTCCGCCCCCTCGGTGCTCATGGCCGCCTACCCGGTCCGGGGCCTGGACATCCACTCCTCCTACACCATCTACCGCCTGCTCAATGAGCAGAAGCAGAAGGGCGTGGCGGTCATCTACGTAGGCGAGGACCTGGACGTGCTGCTGGAGCTGTGCGACCGTATCCTGGTCCTCTGCGGCGGCAAGGTCAGCGGCATCGCCGACGGCCGCACCATTACCAAGGAAGAAGTGGGTCTCATGATGACCCATCTGGGGGAGGTGAGCACCCATGACTGACCACAGACACAGCCAGAAGGAACCCCTTGTCCGTATGGTCAAGCGGGACGACCTGAGCAAGAAAAAGAAATGGGCCATCCGCCTGGGCGCCATCGTGCTGGCCCTCCTGGTAGGCTGCCTCTTCGTGGCGGTTTTGGGCCACAACCCCCTGGCCGTTTACCACGACATCATCGACGGCTCCCTGGGCGGTCCCTCCGCCCGGCGGATCACCATCCGCACCGCCATCCCCCTGCTGGGCGCCGCCCTGGCCATCGCCCCGGCCTTCAAGATGAAGTTCTGGAACATCGGCGCAGAGGGTCAGATCATGGCCGGTGCCATCGGCGCCTCCTACTTCGCCCTCTACTGGTACGATAAACTCCCCAAGCCCGCCCTGCTCCTGGTGATGGCCCTGGCCAGCATCGTCATCGGCGGCCTCTGGGGCCTTATCCCCGCCTTCTTCAAGGCCCGCTGGGGCACCAACGAGACCCTTTTCACCCTGATGCTCAACTACATCGCCCTGGGCATCGAGAGTTACCTGCAAAACGGACCCTGGAAGGACCCCAAGGGCACGGGCTTCCCCATCATCGCCATGTTCGACCAGAACGCCCGTCTGCCCAAGGTCTTCGGCGTCCACATCGGCTGGATCATCGTCCTGGCCCTTACGGTGGGTATGTTCATCTACATACGGTACAGCAAGCACGGCTATGAGATCTCCGTGGTGGGCGAGAGCGAGCGCACCGCCCGCTACGCCGGCATGAACGTGAGCAAGATCATCATGCGCACCATGTTCCTCTCCGGCGCCATCGCCGGTCTCATGGGCTTCTTGGTGGTCTCCGGCGCCGACTACACCCTGAACACCGGCACCTCCGGCGGCGTGGGCTTTACCGCCATCATCGTGGCCTGGCTGGCCCACCTGAACCCCTTCGCCATGGTGCTCATCGCAGGGCTGCTGGCCATCCTCACCAAGGGCTCCAACACCATCCAGACCAATTTCAAGATCCCCGCCTCCGCTGCCGATGTGCTCTCCGCCATCATCCTCTTCTTCATGCTGGGGTGTGAGTTCTTCATCAACTACCGTCTGATCTTCCGGGGCAGCAAGCACAACCGTCCCCAGGAAGTGCCCGCTCCCGCCGCAGACCCCAAGGGAAAGGAGGACCAGGACCATGAATAACCTCATCAACTTTCTGACCGCCGGGATCCTGGCCGCCACCCCGCTTCTCTTCGGCGTGCTGGGTGAGACCCTCACAGAAAAATCCGGCAACCTGAACTTAGGTGTGGAAGGCATGATGTTCATGGGCGGCATCGCCGGCATCATGGGCCCCTACTACTATGAAAAGGCAGGGGGGACCAACCCCTACATCGCCCTGCTGCTGGCCCTGGTGTGTGCAGTGCTGTGCGCCGGGCTGGGGGCCTTCATCTTCAGCGTCCTCACCATCACTCTCCGGGCCAACCAGAACGTCACCGGTCTGGCCCTCACCATGTTCGGCACCGGCGTTGCCAACTACTTCGGCGAGGCCATCGGCCACGCCGACCCCTCCGGCTTCCTCTCCGTGAGCACCGCCGTGAAGGGCCTCTTCAACAACCCCATCTTCCCCGAGCCCCTGGTGAAGCTCCCGGTGGTGGGCAAGCTCCTCTTCTCCCATAACTTCATGGTCTATCTGGCCATCCTCACCGCAGTGCTCCTGGCCTGGTTCCTGGGCCGCACCCGCAAGGGCCTGAACCTGCGGGCCGTGGGCGAGAGCCCGGCCACCGCAGACGCTGCGGGCATCAACGTCACCCGGTACAAGTATCTGGCCACCTGCATCGGCGGCGGCCTCACCGGCCTTGGCGGCCTGTATCTGGTGATGAACGCCGGCGCCGGCGTGGGCGGCGCCTGGGTCCACAACTGCATCAACGGCTACGGCTGGCTGGCTGTGGCCCTGGTCATCTTCGCCGTGTGGAGCCCCAAGCGCGCCCTGTGGTGCTCCCTCATCTTCGGCGGCCTGGCCTGTATGCGGTACTACTATCCCATCTCCTTCATCCCCGCCTCCATCTACGACATCGTTCCTTACATCGTCACCGCTGTGGTGCTGGTCTTCGTCAGCCTCAAGCACAACCGGGCCAATCAGCCCCCGGCCAGCCTGGGCCTGAGCTACTTCCGGGAGGAACGATAACCCCTTCGGGACAAACGAAAACCCGAGCGGCTTATCATAAGCCGCTCGGGTTCTTTTTTCTCTTGGTCAGGGTTCCTCTTTCCTGGGCTGTAATCCCTGAAGAATCGTCCGAATCGCCTCCAGCTGGACCGGGTCCAGCCGGGCCAGGTCCTCCACCACCTCGGCCAGGCGGGCGGGGATCTCCTGCCCCTCCTCAAAAAACTCCCGGGGAGTCACCTCCAAATATTCACAGATATAAAAGGAAGCCCTGCATGGAGGGGAGGGCTTTCCGGTTTTCGATCCGGTTGATATAGCTGCTGTTCTGCCCGATGGCCAGGCTCATCTCCCGGGCAGACACCCCTTTCTGCATCCGCAGCTGGGTCAGACGGCGGGAAAAGAACTCCTCATACATAGCATCCACCCCTTATGATAGGATATTATATGCTATGCCATCTGGATTATTAGGACATAAAATCGCCTATTCCATTGACAATAGGATATTTTATGTCATATCATAACAGGAAATGCTACATCCCTTCCCGGAGGTGTTTCCATGGCCCGTCTGTTTCGTCTTGTTTTGTCCCTTTGTCCGGTCCTGCTGGGCCTGGGGCTCTGGCCCCTCTTCCTCCAGGGCTTCCCCCTGCTGGACCTGCTCCCGGGGTTTGTGCCCCTGCTGCTGCAAGGGGGAAAATGGGCAGAAAAATAGGGTCAGCGGTTGCAACACTGACCCCGTTCTTCCGAAGGTTAAAAATGAAAAGAAGCTTTCTTGACTCTTGCAAGGATATCCTACCAAAGACTTGTTACAAAAAAAGTCCACAATTGTTACAAAAGCTTTAAGTTTTCGGGTCTTTTTTCCCGTACCTGGGAAAAGAAGGCCTGGAGCAGAGAAGCGCACTCCTCTTCCAGAATGTGCCCCACGATCTTGGGGTGGTGGCGGAAGTTCTCTTCAAAGAGATTCAAGATGGATCCACAAGCCCCGAAGCCCTCGTCCTTGGCCCCGTAGTACAGCTCAGGGATGCGGGCAGAGATGATCCCCCCGGCACACATGGGGCAGGGCTCTAAGGTGACATACAGTTTGGTCCCGCTGAGCCGCCAGCCGCCCAAGGTCCGGCAGGCGTCCTCAATGGCTTCCAGTTCCGCGTGGGACAGGGCAGAGCCCTTCTCCTCCCGCTGGTTCCGGCCTCGGCCCACCACCTTGCCGTCCTTCACGATCACACAGCCTACGGGAACCTCTCCCGCCTCATAGGCCTCCCGAGCCAGGTCCAGGGCCTGGCGCATATAGTCCTCATGGGTCATGGTGGTCTCCCTCCTCCTGCGTTTTTCCCATTGTACCGGATTTCTCCGCCCCAGGCAAGGCGGAGTTTTTTACGCCGGAGGACAGGGGAGAGGCTACGGTTCCCCCTTCTGTCCCACGCCCATGGCCTGGAGGGCCGCCAGATAGAGGAGCAGACCAAAGAGCAGGGCGCCGCAGGCCGCAGCCAGGGAAGACAGGCCCCCTCGCAGGAGGACGGTTTCCATCAGGTCCCCGCAGGAGGACGCCAGACAGGCCGCCAGGGTGGGGGCGGTAAACCAGGCAAAGACCGGCAGCTTCAAGCCGATTTCCCGGGAAACCACCCGCCAGCTGAGCACCGCCCCCAGCAGAGAACTGAGGGTAAAGCTCAGGGCATAACCCCCCATACCCCAGGTGCCCACGGTGAGACAGGTGAGACCCAGCTGGACCCCATCGCACACCAGTGCCACCGCAGCAGAGGCCCCCTGCCGGTTCACCCCGCTGAGCACACAGGCAAACAGGCCGTGCCAGCAGGAGAAGAGGACTCCCAGGGCCAGCAGGGACAGGTGGTCCCCCACGGCAGGCTCTTTGTACAAAGCGCTGCCAATGGCAGAGCCCAGCACCGCCAGCAGCGCCAGGGCGGGAATCAGAATGAGATTGGCCACCCCCACCCACCGGCGGACCTGGGTCCGAATCTCCTCCTCCTTGCCCAGGGCAGCGGACCGGGAGAGCTTGGGGGTGAGCACCAGCCCCAGGGCGCTGAGGAAGGCGGTAGGGAGCAGCAGCATGGGCAGGGTCATGCCAAAGGTAATGCCGTAGGCGGACATGGCCTGGCTCTGTTCCATGCCGCCCAGCACCAGCAGCCGGGGGATGAGCACCGCATTGGCCGAGGAGATCAGGTTTCCCAGGAGGGCCGCCGCGCTCACCGGCAGGGCGATCTGCCCCATCTGCCGCCGCAGGGCAGCAGGGGGGAGCTTCTGCCCCGCCAGGGAACGGGGGGGCCCCACATAGCAGCGGAAGAGGACCGTCTGGGTCAGGGCGGAGGCCACCTCGCTGAACACCATGCCCAGGACGATGGTCCCCACCGCTTTCTCCGGGGTAGGGGGCTCCAGCACCCACAGAAGGGAGAGGATGAGGGCCGCCCGGAGCAGGTGCTCCAAAAGCTCGGTGAGGGCGGCGGGGCAGACCTTCCCCGTTCCGTAGAAGTAGTGTTTTTGCAGGTTTTCCACCCCGGTGAGAAGGAGGCAGGGCACCAGCAAAATCAGACCCAGCTGGGTCCGGGCGTCCCCCAGCAGGTAGACCGAGGCCCCGTCGGACAAAACCACCAGCAGGGCCCCAGGCAGCAAAGCCAGCAGAAAAAACAGCCGGACTGCCTGCCCCCGGATCTGATGGACCACCCGCAGGTTGCCCAGGGCCTGGTACCGGGCGGAGAGATTGGACACCGCTGTGGTGAGGCCCACAGAGGTGAGGGAAAGGAGCACGGAATACACCGGAAGGATGAGCTGATACAGCCCTAAGATCTCCGCCCCGGCCATTCTGGTCAGGAGGATACGGTACACGAACCCAATGGCCTGGGATAGGATCCCGGTCAGGGTCAGCAAGGCCACACTGCCCACGGACACACCCCCTTTGTTTCTGTTCAGACTATGAGGGGGCGGGGGAAAAGATACCTGGGCCTGGCCCGGGGAGGGCGGGGGAGCTGTTCCTGTATAAATATAGTACAGGACGAAAGATGCCCTTCTTCAAAAAAACCTTTTATTTTTCCATGTTTTTTTAAGATTCCTGGCATATTTTTCAGGAAAGGTAAGATTTTTCTCTTTCCTTGACAAGGGTAGGGAAAGGACGTATAGTATTTTTATTCTTTTTTCTACGGATCTTTCCCCGGGACGGCTTTTTGGGGGGAAAAAGAGGCGGTTTTATGCTTGCTGTGCTCATCAACTGCGCCCTCATTCTGGCGGGCAGCGCCCTGGGGATGCTGCTGAAAGACAAACTCCCCCAGCGCTTTCTCACGGTCCTCATGCAGGCCATGGGCCTGTGCGTGGTGAGCATCGGGATCTCCTCCGCCATCGGCACCAAGGATACCCTTTGCGTGGTGGTCTGCCTGGTGGTGGGCACCCTCATCGGGGAGGGCATTGACATCGAAGCCCGGCTGGACCGCTGGGGGGAGGGGCTGCGCCGCCGGTTTGAGGGAGAAAACGCCACTGGCAGCAGCACTTTCACCCAGGGGTTCGTCACCGCTTCCGTTTTGTTCTGCGTGGGCGCCATGGCCATTGTAGGGGGCATCGAAGCGGGGATCCATAAGGATTACTCCATCCTGGTGTCCAAATCGGTGATCGACGGGGTCACTGCCATCAGCCTCACCGCCGCCCTGGGGATCGGGGTGGCCTTTTCCGCCCTGCCCATCCTGGTGTATGAGGGGGCCATCACCCTGCTGGCCGGGGCGGCGGTGGGGATCCTTCAGGAGGCGGTCATCACCGAAATGAGCGCTGTGGGGGGCTGCATCATCATCGGCATCGGCCTGAATATGCTGCAGTTGCGCAGAGAACCGCTGAAAGTGGGCAATCTGCTTCCCTCCATTTTTCTCCCTCTGGGCTATCTGCCCCTGGCAAACTGGATCGGTGCGGTTATTCCCTGAAAATCCAACAGAAAAGCCTCTTTTTTTCCCATTTTTTTCGGTAAATCAGCGAAGACTTTCACCTTGTCCCATGGGTAAAAATGCAGTATACTATTGCAGAACTGTTGTATACAGATAAAAAAATGATCTGTAAACCAATCTTTTTAGGAGGTATTCCCCCATGGCATTTGTAGAGGTAACCCAGCAGGGCCACGTCGGCATCATTACCATGAACCGTCCCGAGACCCTGAACGCCCTGAGCAGCGAGGTCTTTGCTGACCTGCTGAAGGCTTTTGACGTTGTTGAGAACAACGACGATATCTATGTCGTGATCGTGACCGGCGCCGGCCGTTCCTTCGTGGCAGGCGCTGACATCAGCGAGATGGCTACCATGAACGTGGTCGCCGGCAAGAACTTCGGTGACCTGGGCAACCAGGCTATGCTCCGTCTGGAGAGAATGGAGAAGCCCACCATCGCTGCTATCAACGGCTTCGCTCTGGGCGGCGGCTGCGAGCTGTCCATGTCCTGCGACATCCGCATCGCTTCCGAGAAGGCCAAGTTCGGTCAGCCCGAAGTGGGCCTGGGCATCACCCCCGGCTTCGGCGGCACCCAGCGTATGCCCAGAATCTGCGGCACCGCTCACGCTATGGAACTGATCCTCACCGCTGACACCATCAGCGCTCAGCAGGCTCTGGAAATCGGCCTGGTCAGCAAGGTCGTCGCTCCCGAGGCTCTCATGGATACCGCTATGGAAATGGCCAACAAGATCGCTTCCAAGGCTCAGATCGCTGTCCGCGCTGCCAAGCAGGCTATCCGCTATGGCGTGCAGTGCGACATGACTACCGCTGCTACTTACGAAGCTCTGGCTTTCGGCACCTGCTTCGGCACCGAGGACCAGAAGGACGCCATGAAGGCTTTCGTCGAGAAGAAGAAGCTGGACGGCTTCAAGAACCGCTAATTTCTCCTTCCCATCTGTCGCCTTCTGGTCCGGCACCCGCACCGCGGGGACGGCGTCTGGGACGCCGCCAAGCGTTTTGCCCTGCAAAACCTTGGCTTTGACGGAATTCACTTCCGGCAAAGCAAGTCCAATGACACCAGAAGGACGCTATGAAGGCTTTCGTTGAGAAAAAGAAGCTGGACGGCTTCAAGAACCGCTAAGCGATTCTCTCATTTCCCATCCTTTCGTTAATAAAATTTTTCACATATTCATCTTAGGAGGAACACTACAATGGCTATTAATAAGATCATGGTCCTGGGCGCTGGCACCATGGGCATGGGCATTGCCCAGGTTTTCGTCGAAGCCGGCAAGACCGTTATCGTTCGCGACATCGCTGACGCTTTCATTCAGCGCGGTGAGCAGGTCCTGAACAAGAACCTGGACAAGAAGGTCTCCAAGGGCAAGATCACCGAGGAGCAGAAGGCTGACATGCTGAGCCGCGTCTCCTTCACCGTGGACCTGGCTGACGCCAAGGACTGCGACCTGGTCGTGGAAGCTGCCATCGAAGTTCTGGACATCAAGAAGAGCATCTTCAAGGAACTGGACGAGATCTGCAAGCCCGACACCATCCTGGCTTCCAACACCTCCTCCATCTCCATCACCGCTATCGCTGCTGCTACCAAGCGTCCTGAGAAGGTCCTGGGCATGCACTTCTTCAACCCCGCTCCCGCTATGAAGCTGGTTGAGGTCATCCGCGGCGCTCGTACCTCCGACGAGTCCTTCCGCGCTGTGTACGCTTGCGCTTCCGAGATCGGCAAGAGCCCCGTCGAGGTCGGCGAAGCTCCCGGTTTCGTGGTCAACCGCATCCTGTTCCCCATGATCAACGAAGCTATCATCGTTCTGGAGAACGGCATCGCTTCCAAGGAAGACATCGACACCGCTATGATGTACGGTGCTAACCACAAGATGGGCCCCCTGGCTCTGGCTGACCTGGTTGGTCTGGACATCTGCCTGGCCATCATGGAGACCATCTTCACCGAGACCGGCGACAGCAAGTATCGTCCCGCTCTGACCATGAAGAAGATGGTGCGCGCTGGCCTGCTGGGCCAGAAGACCGGCGAAGGCTTCTACAAGTACAACTGATCTTACCCCTTTGTTGGTGCAATCCCCCTCCGGCTCAGCCGGAGGGGGGTTTTTCTCTTCGAAGGACCCCTCCTGTCGCCAGAGGGAAAAGATAAACGCCATCCGGTTCGGATGGCGTTTTCTTCATTCCTTCTCATCTTCTCTGGGGTTTACATGGACCATACAGTGTTTCACCATGGGGAAGGCCTCCTCAATGGCCTCATGGACCTGCTCGGCAATGGCGTGGGCCTGCCGGAGGGAGAGGTCCTCATGGGCGGAGATCTCCGCGTCCACATAGATGCGGGTGCCGAAGAGACGGGTCTGAAGCAGGTCCAAGCCCAGCACCCCCTCCTGCTGTAAGATGACCTGGGTCATACGCTCCAGGGTCTCCTCGTCGCAGGACTGGTCCACCATCTTGTTCACCGCATCCCGGAAGATATCGATAGCCGCTTTGGCGATGAACACGCAGATGACCACGCTGGCCACGCTGTCCATCACCGGGAACCCGGCCATGGAGAAGGCGATGCCCACCAGGGCGCCGATGGAGGACAGGCTGTCGGAGCGGTGGTGCCAGGCATCGGCCATGAGGGCGTCAGAGCCGATCTTTCTGGCGGCCGCCCGGGTGTACCAGTACATCCATTCCTTCACCAGGATGGAAACCACCGCCGCCGCCAGGGCCAGGACGCCGGGGGCGGTCAGGTCGCCCCGGCCCCCGGAGAAGATGGTCTTGAGCCCGTTCCAACCGATGAGCAGGCCGGTCTCCAGCAGGATGATGGCCAGGGTCACCGAGGCCACGCACTCAAAGCGCTCATGGCCGTACTGATGGTTCTTGTCCGCCTGTCTGCTGGAGATCTGCACGCCGATCATCACGATGAAGGTGGAAAAGACATCAGAGGCGGAGTGGATGCTGTCGGAGATCATGGCCCCGGAATGAGCCAGCAGACCGGCCAACAACTTAAAGAGGGAGAGGATCAGGTTGACGGCCACGCTGACCCAGGAGACCTTCATGGCCAGCTTCTTCCCCTCCTCGGGAGTATAGGGTCCCTTTTCAGATACCATAGGAAACACCTCGTTTCATAGGACAGGCGTCATCCCCAATATGGGGTGACGATGTGGAAAGAATACCGGGTTTTCCCTGCTGGAAAGGGAAAACCCGGCAGAAAGACCAGAAAACCCAGATGGTTTTCCACAAGTCCCTCGTTTTTTGTGGATGGCTTACTCTGCGGCAGGGGGCTTTCCGCCTCCGCCGCTCCGCCGGTGGCCCGGTCTGTGCCAGTAGGAGCGCTTCTTCTCTCCGCCTTCGCCCTTCTCGGTCTTGGCTTCGCCGCTCTTTCCGGTCTTCCTGGGCTTTTCCTGGGGGATGGACGCAGGGGCGTCCTGCTGGGGCCGTCCTCCGCCCCGGGACCGGCGGCGGGAGCTGCCGCTCTTCTTCCGGCCCTCGTCCTTGCCCCCGTGCTGGTCCTCCCCGTCCGGGGTCTTGGGGGCGGCGGGAGAAGCATGGCGGGGCCGGTGGCGGGACTTTGCCTTTTCCCGGGCCTCCTGCTTCTCCTTCTCCCGCTCCAGGTCTGCTTCCAGGGCTTTCTCTGCCTTCTCGGCGTTTCTGCACCGGTCGCCCCGGCGGCGGCGGGAGGAATGGGACTCCCCGTGGGGATGCTTCTCGCTGTGCTCGGCCATATACTCGTCCAGGGCGGCGGCCAGGGCGGCCTGCTCCCGGCGGTACTGGTCCTCGATGGACTCGCTCTCTTTCCGCAGCTTGGCCAGCTCCTCCTTGGGGGGCTCTACATAGCCCTCGGGGCGCTTGCCCTTGCCGCTGCGCACCACCCGGATCTCGCTGTTGTGATAGGTCCGCAGAGAGTCGGGCTGGTCGTCCAGACGGACCCGGACCTTCTCCCGGAGGGTGTTCACGCTGATGATGGTGCCCGCACCGTCCGGGGTCTCCACAAAGGAGTCCATCCGGGGGGCGTCCTTCATAATGTCCTCATAGGCCTCCTGCTCATACTTGAGGCAGCACATGAGGCGGCCGCAGGTCCCGGAGATCTTGGTGGAATTCAGGGAGAGGTTCTGGGTCTTGGCCATCTTGATGGACACCGGCTGGAACTCCCGCAGGAAGGAGGAGCAGCAGAAGGGACGGCCGCAGATGCCCAGTCCCCCCAGCATTTTGGCCTCGTCCCGGATGCCGATCTGCCGCAGCTCAATGCGGGTATGGAAGATGGCAGCCAGGCTCTTCACCAGGCCACGGAAGTCCACCCGGCCCTCGGAGGTGAAGAAGAAGAGGATCTTGGTCCCCTCAAAGCTGCACTCCACGTTGACCAGCTTCATTTCCAGGTTATGCTCCAGGATCTTTTCCTGACAAACCCGGAAGGCATATTTTTCTTTCTCCCGGTTCCGGTCCACCACCGCCAGGTCCTCGGGGGTGGCCTTCCGGATCACCGGGCGCAGAGGAGCGGCCAGCTCTGTCTCCGCCAAAATAAAGTTGCCGCGGACGCACACTGCGTACTCCAGGCCGCCCGCCGTCTCCACGATGACGCCGTCCCTGGGGACGCAGGAGAGCTCCCGGGGGTCAAAGTAATATTGTTTGCCTTCGCTGCGAAAGCGAACGCTGATGATTTCTGCCATAGGTGTTCTCCTTTGGGTATTGATCCGTTACAGCACCGCTGCGATCCAGCCCGCCAGATGGCCGGAACTGATGTTGAACTCACAGGCGGCGCGAATGGGGGCCAGCCGGTCCACCACCGCCAGCAAGTCCGGCCGACGGGGCAGCAGGGCGGTGAGGCGGGCGGTGGTCTCCTCCAACAGAAGGGCGATCTCCTGCCGGTCCTTCTTTTCCAGCGACAGCAGGAAGGGAAGGGTCTCCAGGGGGGCTGCCCCGGATACGATCCATTGAGTCAGCTGTTCTCCTTCCCGGCTGGCCGCCGCGGTCTCTTCTCCCTCCGCCCGGAGGGTCTCGCACCGGGAGCGGATGGTGGGCAGAAGGAGCTCCGGGTTGGGGGAGAGGAAGAGAAAGCAGGCGTAGGCCGGTCCCTCCTCAATGAGTTTCAAAAGAACGTTCTGTCCGGTGGGGTTGAGCAGTTCCCCGTGCTCCAGAACATAGACCTTGTTGGGGGCTTCGTTGGGTCGGATGTAAGCGTCTGCCCGCAGGGCCCGGACCTGGTCGGCTTTCAGCCCTTCCCCCTCCGGGTCCGCCCGGATGATGTCAGGATGGATGCCCAGGGCCGCCTTTCGGCAGCCGGAGCAGTGTCCGCAGGGCGGTTCCGGTCCGGTGCAGACCCAGGCCGCAGCCAGGCGATCCGCCAGGGCCTTCCGGTTTTCCCCCACCACCAGGTAGGCGTGGGATAACTGCCGGCGTTTCATTCGATTTTCCAGGAAATCCATCCGATCCACAGGGAAGTCTCCCTCCTTTTTCCACAACGTGGCGTGAAATTGTGTAAAGAATCCCGTTCTTACCTGCCGAACGCTCTGCGCAGGGCGGCGTAGGTGAGGGCATAGGCTGCCTGGCTGTAATCTGCGTCAGGAACGCTCAGCTCAAAGCAGTGGTAGCAGCCCGGGAACACATGATATTCTACCTCCACCCCGGCTTCCATCATCCGGGTCCAGTAGGCGATGTTTTCGTCCCGGCCCGGGTCCAGCTGCCCGATGTAGGAAAAGAGAGGAGGCAGGCCGGTGAGGTCCTTGGCCAGCGCAGGTGCGTCGTACTGGTCGGGCATCTTCCCGGGATTCAAGAACTTCTCCCAGGACTTTTCGCAGTTGTACCGGCACCAGACCTTTTCGTCGGTGATCTCATGGCTGGAGGGAGTATCCAGGGTATAGTCCAGCTCCGCGTACAAGGGCATTTGCAGGCAGAGCTTGGGGCCTTTCCGGTCCCGGACCAGCAGGGCCATGGCCGCAGCCAGGTTTCCTCCGGCGGACAGGCCGGACACCGCCAGCTTTTCCCGGTCCACCCCCAGGGTGTCGGCGTTTTCATACACCCACAGAAGGGCGGCGTAGCAGTCCTCCAGGGGAGCGGGGGTTTTCCAGTTGGGGGCCAGACGGTACTCCACGGACACCACCATGCAGCCTACATTCTTGACGTAGCGCTGGCACAGGGCCTCCTGCCGGTAGACCGTGCCGAAGAGGAAGCCGCCGCCGTGGTAGAAGAACAGGCAGGGCAGGGGCTGGGCCTGTTTCTCCCGGGGCTCATAGATCCGCACTTTCACATCAGGGGCCCCGTGGGGGCCGGGAATGATCTCATCCCGGACGGAGACTTCCGGGTCTTCTTTCAGGTTGGCCAGCTCGGCGGCGTTGCACTTGGGCACAAACTCCTCCAGATGGTCGAAGTCAAAGCCAGGGGAGGCGTCATACCAGGCACGAAGCTGCGGATGGATACGTTCACGGAATGTCATGGCATTCTCTCCTCTCTAAAACGGGAAAAAACGGCGGTGGAACACAGTCCTCCCCCGCCGTTTTTCTGGTCAATATACGTGCTTTCCCCGGGAAAAGGCCACCACGGTGCGGCGGTTGGGCTCAGTTCCTGTGGAGTAGGTGATGACGTCGGGATAATCCTGCAGGGTCTCATGAATCACATGACGCTCATAGGCGTTCATAGGCTCCAGCGTGATATTCCGGCGGTACTTGACCACCTTGGCAGCCACTTTGTTGGCCAAACGCTTCAGGGATTCCTCCCGCTTGGCACGGTAATTTTCCGCGTCAATATGGATCCGCACCCGGTGGGAGCGGCCACGATTGACAGAGTAATTGGTCAGCTGCTGGATGGCGTCCAGGGTCTCGCCCCGGTGCCCGATGAGGGCGCCCAGGCGGCTGCCTTCCAGGGTGACCAGGATGCTGTTGTCTTCCTTGGGGGAGATGTGAATCTCCGCCTCAACTTCCATATGGGCCAGCAGGCCGGTGAGGAAGGCGCGGATGCGCTCCTCCACGGTGCCGGTGCGGGTGGTGGGGGCAGGCTGCTCCTTCTCCGGGGCGGCCTTCTCTGCCGGAGCGGGGGGCGCAGCGGGCTCCTCTGCCGGGGCGGGGGCGGGTTCCTCGTCGGGGACCTCATAGGTGACCTTCACCTTGGCCGGAGAGCTGCCAAAGCCCAAAAAGCCGCTTCTGGCCCGCTCTAAAATTTCTACGGAAACGCTGTCCCGGTCCAGACCCAGCTGTTCCAGGGCGCTGCGCACAGCCAGCTCCTCGGTCTTGCCGGTGGCTTCGATCCATTTCAACATCTGGCGTTCCCTCCTTACTTTTCTTCGTTCTCTTCCTCAGGTTCTTCCAGGAAGGATTCCTCCACGAAGCCCTCTTCTTCCTCTTCGGGCTCTGCCGGCTGGACCGGCTGAGAGGAAACGGGAACCTGGGTCACCGCAGCAGCCTCCTGTGTTTCCTCCTGTGCAGCAGCTTCCTTGGTCTCTGCCACAGGGGTCTCAGTGCTCACAGGCGTTTCTGCGGGAGCGGGAGAACCATCCTTCTTTCCTTTTTTCTTGTTCTTCCGCTCTTCGGCTTCCTTCTGCTTCTGCTCCCACTCCTCCTTGGCGATCTCATTGGGGTCGCGATAGGGGAAGGTGGGGTAGCGGTCGGGGTCATAGAGGCGGCCGCGGGCATAGGTACGCATCCCCTCCCGGCTGGCGGTGGCGATGCTCTTGTTGAGCTTGCGCTCCATCTGGATGCGGCGCATCTCTTCCGCAGCCTTTCGCTTAGCCTCGGCCTGGAGCTTTTTCTCCTGCTTGAGCCGTTCCTTTTCCTCCTCCTGCCGGCGGAGCCGCTCCTCTTCCTGCTTCTTGATAAACTTGGTGAGGAAGGGGATGTTCATGAACTCCTGCATGATGGCAAAGAGGCTGTTGGCGATCCAGTACACGCCCAGGGCGCCGGGGAGGGTGAAGCACAGCCACAGGGAGACCAGGGGCATGATCACCATGGTCATCTTGGCGCTCTGGTCCACCACCCGATTGGTGTGCAGGACCTTGGCGTTGATCTTATTGGTGACGATCATGGACACCACGCTGAGCAGCGCGGAGAGAACGGGCACCAGAAACAGGCCAAAGGTGGGCAGCAGGTTTTCTTCCTTCCAGAAGAAAAGGGAAGGCGTCTGGGAGAGGTTGATGCCCAGGAAGGTAAAGTCGATCTGGGGCATGTTGGCCAGCTCGGGGATGGCGGAGACGATTTTGTCGTGGTTCAGGAAGACATCCTGGGCCATCTGGAGCTGCTGGTTCTGGTAGCTCAGTACGTTTCCGTAGAGCAGGTTGGACACAGAGTTGAACTGGTCCTCGGTCATGCCCATAAGGTAGGTCAGAGGCTGACGGACGATGGCGTACAGGACCATCAGGAAGGGCAGGGGGAGGAAGGACCACAGACAGCCGGAGGAGGGCTTGACCCCTTCCTGTTCATAGAGCTTCTGGAGCTCCTGGCTGTACCGGGTCCGGTCTTTCGCGTACTTTTGCTGCAGGACTTTCTGCTTCTCCGCCAAACTGCTCATGCCCATCATGCCCTTCCGGCCTTTCAAAAAGACGGGGAAGAGGATGAGTCGGATAACGAGACCGAAGAGAATGAGGGACACACCATAGCTGCCGGTCACGTTATAGAAGAGCAGAACCAGTTTGGCGAAGGGGGTTAAGATGATGTTCATTGCAACGCCTCCAAGGTTGGTTGAGAGTCCGGCGGCAGGGCGCCGGCCCGAAGAGCATCCTCAGGGAACGGGATCATACTCAATGCTTTTCTGCTTATGAAAGGGATTGCAGCGCAGAATTCTTCGCACGGCAAGAAAGCCCCCCTTCACTGCGCCGTATTTTTCAATGGCCTCCAGGGCGTAGGCCGAGCAGGTGGGAATAAAACGGCAGCAGGGGGGACGGGCAGGTGAGATTGCCTTTTGGTAGAACCGGATCATCCATAAGAGGATCGTCTTCATGGCTTCTTCTCCTTTCCGGCGGGACCGGAGGAACGAAGAAGCTGCAGTTTTTTTGCCAGGCGGAGAAAATGCTGCTCCAAGTCTCTGTACTGACTGTGCACCGCCCGGACCCGGGCCACGACGACAATATCGTAGCCGGGGAGGATCTCCCCCTCGTGGAGGCGATAGATCTCCCGCAGACGGCGGCGGACTTTGTTGCGGACCACGGCATGGCCCAGCTTGGTTCCTGCGGTGATGCCGAAGCGGTTTTCCTTTCTGCCGTTTTTCCGGCAGTAAAGCACCATGGTGGGAGCCACGGCGCTTTTTCCCTTGGCGTAGAGCCGGCGGAACACTCTGTTTTCCTTTAAGGAGACCGTATACTTCACAGCTTCATTTTCTCCTCACGCAACGTAGACTGCGAAGCGGGAGAGAAACTCCGTATGCTTCGCAGGGGCGGTGGAATTGGATTCCCCGCCCCTTGTACTCTTTATGCGGTTAACCCCGGCATCAGTGGGTCAGCCGGGCACGGCCTCTGGCGCGGCGACGGGCCAGAACCTTGCGCCCGTTGGCGGTAGCCATGCGCTTGCGGAACCCATGCTCCTTGGAACGCTGACGCTTCTTAGGCTGATAGGTACGAACCATTCTGATACACCTCCTGTATCTATTTCCAGCGGAGGATCTCCCTTCCGCCAACCACAACAGCCGAATTGCCCCGGCTGCGGTCGTCAAATAAACGCGTGATCTCTGTCCATGATTACGCGAAGATTATTATAACGGAAAAGAATTGGCTGTGTCAACCCAAAATTTACGGAAACCCCTTGTCCCGCACCGACTTTTCCCTCTTTCCCACAATATCTTGCGGGAGAAAAACCTCCTCTCCCCAAGGGGGCTGAAAAAAATTTTTTTCAGTTCCCCCTTCTCCCGGGAAAACCCGGTCCAACCGCCCCCCTCTTTTCCGGACCCGGAGAAGTCTCTCCCCCTCCTACCTTATAAATACAAATCTGCTTGCCAAGGTCCGCAAAATCTGGTATAATAAGCCGATTATTGTATACTTGTTTTTTCTCATCAATCTCGTCTCGTTCTGGAAAGAAAGAAGGAGGAATCCCATGAACTCCGCCGCTGACATTTGGAACCGGGTCCTGGCGATTATGGAGCAGCAGCTCACCAACACCACCATCTCCACCTGGTTCAACGACGCTGAACCCATCGCCCTGGAGGAAAACCGGTTCGTCATCTATATCCCCACCGACTTCAAAAAGGATATCGTGGCCTCCCGGTACCTGCCGGATATGAAGAAAGCCCTGTACGATCTCTTCTCTGCCGACCTGGATGTGGTCATCCTGGGTCCCGAGGAGCGGGAAAAGTACGGAAAAAAGGAGACCGTCTCCCGGTTCCTCCCCGGCACGGAGGAGTATACCTTCGAGCGCTTCGTGGTGGGCAACTCCAACAAGTTCGCCCACGCCGCCGCTGTGGCCGTGGCGGAGCACCCGGCTGAAAACTACAACCCCCTCTTTATCTACGGAGAGTCCGGTCTGGGCAAGACCCACCTGCTCTACGCCATTGCCCATACCATCCACCAGAATCACCCCGATTACCGGATCGTGTACATCCGCGGCGACTCCTTCACCAACGAACTCATCCGCGCCATCCGGGAGGGCAAAAACCAGGAGTTCCGGGACAAGTACCGCTCCGCCGACGTGTTCCTCATGGACGACGTGCAGTTCATCGCCGGACGAGACTCCACCCAGGAAGAGATGTTCCATACCTTCAACAGCCTCTATGAGGAGAAAAAACAGATCGTCTTCACCTCCGACCGTCCCCCCAAGGAAATGCTTCGGCTGGAGGACCGACTGAAAACCCGGTTCGAATGGGGCCTTCTGGCTGATATCCAGCCCCCCGACTACGAGACAAGAATGGCCATCATCAAAAACAAGGCCATCCGCATGGGCGTGGAGCTTCCCGAAGAGGTTCTCATCTATGTGGCGGAAAACATCACCTCCAACGTCCGGCAGATCGAAGGGACCGTCAAAAAAATCCTGGCCTTCCGGGACCTGCTGGGCAGCAACGTGGACGCCAACTCCGTCACCCGGGCGGTGCGGGATATGTTCAAGGACACCGCCGACATTCTGCCCACTGCGGAAGTGATCATAGAAGAGGTCTGTAAATTCTATAATATTGAGGACGCTGCCCTCCGGGGCCAGGGCCGAACCAAGGAGACGGCGCAGGCCCGGCAGATCGCCATGTACCTCATCCGAAACATGACCAAACTCTCCCTGAAGGAGATCGGCAAGGAGTTTGAAAACCGGGACCACACCACTGTCCTGCACTCCATTGACCGCATCGAAAAACTCAGTAAATCCAACCCCGAGATCGCCGAAGTGGTGAAGGATATCCGCTCCAATGTCAACGACCGGTACGGATAAGAAATTCCCCCTTTTTTCTCCGGCGTTCTCCTGAAAAATCCACCGGATTTTGTGGAAATGTGGAACCCGTCCGGTGGATATTTCCCGTTTTTCCACAAAGCCAAAATTTTCGTCAAATTTTTTCCACGGGCCCTGTTGGTAAAAAATCCTTGGCATTTCTGGCTTTTTCCGGCTTTTCCACAAAAATTCCCCCTACGACCACGATTACTACCATTTTTCCTGTTCTCTCTTATTTGGGGAGAAAACACAGGTTTTTCCATCTTTCAACCGATTGGAGGCTTTCCCATGAAATTCAGCTGCGAAAAAGCGCTGCTTCAAAGCGCCATTTTGACCGCCTCCCGGGCGGCTTCTCCCAAGAGCACCATCCCCGCTCTGGAAGGACTCCTGCTGGAAGCAGAAGAATCCGGCACCCTCTTCATCACCGGCTACAACCAGGAGACCGGCATCCGGTCTTCCATCCAGGCCGACGTCACCGAAGCCGGGTCCATGGTTCTGTCCGCCCGCCTGTTCGGAGAAATCATCCGGAAAATGCCCGACGATACCGTTCTCTTCCAGGAAGAGGCCCTGAAAGTCCACATCTCCTGCGGGATGAGTGAGTTTTCCCTCATGGGCATCGACCCGGAAGACTTCCCGGAGCTCCCCACTGTGGAATATCAGAACTCTCTGGAACTGCCGGAACAGACCCTTCGGGCCATGATCGGGCAGACCCTCTTTGCTGTCAGCGACGATGAGAGCCGTCCGGTCCACAGAGGGACCCTGTTTGTGGTGGATGATGACGGCCTCACCCTGGTGGCGGTGGACGGATTCCGTCTGGCTCTGCGCCGGGAACCGGTGACCTCCAAAAACGGAACCTTTGAGTTCGTGGTCCCCGGTGCTTCTTTGGCGGAAGTGGAAAAAATCTGCCGGGAAACCGACGAGTCGGTGCACATTCACCAGGGCTCCCGCCATATTCTCTTTAAGATCGGCCAGACCATCCTCATTTCCCGCCGGTTGGAAGGGGAATTTTTGGCCTGGCGGCAGGCCATCCCCCGGAACAACCCCATTCAGGTGGTGGCCGGAACCAAACAGCTCCTGTCCTGCATCGACCGTGTTTCCCTGATCGTCAGCGAAAAGCTGAAAAGCCCCCTGCGCTGCGTCATCAATGACGGGGAAATCGACATTACCACCAAAACTGCCATCGGCACCGCCCATGACTGCTGCCCTGTGGAGGGCAGCGGCAACGGATTGGAGATCGGCTTCAACAACAAATACATGATGGACGCCCTCAAGGCTGCCCCCAGCGACCAGGTGAAGCTGGAACTGTCCAGCCCCATTACTCCCTGTATTATCGTTCCCGCAGAAGGGGAAGAAAACTTCCTGTTCATGGTGCTGCCTGTGCGGCTCAAGGCTGACTATTGAGGATGGGGAGAAGAGAACCATGGAAAAAATCACCGTTCCCATCACAACCGAATACATCAAGCTGGACGCCCTTTTGAAGCTGGCCAACGTGGTGGCCAGCGGGGGAGAGGCCAAGATCCTCATTCAGGAAGGGGAGGTCTCGGTCAACGGAGAACCCTGCTTCCAGCGGGGAAAGAAGCTCCGCCCCGGCGACGTGGCCGTGCTCTTTGACAAAGAGATGACGGTGCAATGAGAGTAGACGCCATTTCCCTGGACGGGTTCCGCAACTACGAGGGGTTTTCCGCCTCCTTTTCCCCGGGGGTCAATGTGATCTATGGGGAAAACGCCCAGGGAAAGACCAACCTGTTGGAAGCCATCGGCTTTCTCTCCGGGGCCCGGTCCCATCGGGCCAGGGGAGACAAGGAGCTCATCGGTTTCAGCCGGGACAAGGGGACCATCACGGCCCAGGTCCACAGCCGGGACCGGGACTTTCTTTTGGAGGCGCAGCTTTTCCGGGGCAGCCGCCGAAAGCTCTTCGTCAACCACGTAAAACTGAAAACCGCCGGGGAACTGGCGGGGATCGTACAGACCGTTCTCTTTTGTCCCGAGGACCTGTCCCTGATCAAGTCCGGGGCCGCAGAACGCCGGGCCTTTCTGGACCACGCCATCTGCCAGCTCCGCCCCCGGTACGGGGAGGCCCTCACCCAATACAATAAGCTTTTGGAGCACAAGACCCGCATTCTCCGGGACTGGGAGAAAAATCCCGGACTGTTGCAGGTGCTGGAGGACTTTAACGAGGCCATGGCCCGGGCGGGCGCTCTGGTGATCCACTACCGGGCCCATTTTATCCGCAAGCTGGCAGAGAAGGCCGGGGAGATCCAGCGGGAATTTTCCGGTGGACGGGAGGACCTCTCCTTGTCCTATGCCACCGTTTCCACCATCCAGGACCCCCTGGCCCCTACCACCACCCTGTATGAAGGGATTCGTCTTCATCAGGAGAACCACGCCCAGGGAGAACTGGCCGCCCGCTCCTGCCTTTCCGGTCCTCATAAAGACGATCTGCTTACGGAGATCAACGGTCAGTCCGCCCGGCAGTTTGCCTCCCAGGGGCAGACCCGCACCGCAGCTCTGTCTTTGAAGCTGGCGGAGCGGGAACTCTTCCGGGACGACACCGGACAGTGGCCCATCCTTCTGCTGGACGACGTGCTCTCTGAGCTGGACGCCCGGCGGCAGGCCTTTGTGCTGGAGCGGATCACCGGGGGACAGGTCTTCATCACCGGCTGCGACGCCCCGGAAGGGGAGGCCTTTTCGGGGAACGTGCTGCACATTTCCCAGGGAAAGCTGGTGGCAGGGGAGAGATCCGGACAGGAATGTCCCGGATTCGAGGCCGCCCCGTGATACAATAGGCAGAAAACAAGGGGTCCGGCTCATTTCTCCGGATCCAACGGGAAAGGAGCCGCCGCTGTGTATCTTCACTTGGGTTCCTCTGTGGTCATTCCCCAGCGGGATGTCCTGGGGATCTTTGACCTGGACAACACATCGTATTCCAAACTCACCCGGGAGTTTCTGGCCCGGGCGCAGCAGGAAGGACGGGTGGTCACCGTAGGGGAGGACCTGCCCAAATCCTTCACCCTCTGCCAGGACCCATCCGGCAGAGTGACCATTTACCTGTCTCAGCTCTCTTCCTCCACCCTCCTCAAGCGGGTGGAGTCGGGCAGCTTTGAGACGGTTTGATTTTCGTTTCGCATTCTCTCGTTTTGGAGGTTATCTATGGATCAGTTGGAAAACAAAACCACTACGGCAGTGGAGCATGAATACGGCGCCTCGGAGATCCAGGTGCTGGAGGGGCTGGAGGCAGTCCGGAAGCGTCCGGGCATGTACATCGGCTCCACCTCCTCCAGTGGGTTACACCACCTCGTCTATGAGATCGTGGATAACTCCATTGACGAAGCCCTGGCCGGGTACTGTACTGAAATTCACGTGTCCATCGAAAAGGGGAACATCATCACCGTCACCGATAACGGCCGCGGCATCCCCGTGGACGTACAGCAGCAGACGGGAAAGCCCGCCCTGGAAGTGGTCTTTACCATCCTGCACGCCGGCGGTAAATTTGGCGGCGGCGGCTATAAGGTCTCCGGCGGCCTCCACGGCGTGGGCGCCTCGGTGGTCAACGCCCTGAGCGAGTGGCTCACCGCCCGGGTCTACAAGGACGGAAACATCTACGAGATGAAGTTCTCCCGGGGTGCGGTCACCCAGAAAATGACCATCGTAGGCCAGACCGACCGCACCGGCACCGAAGTCTCCTTTAAGCCCGACCCGGAGATGTTCCGGGAAACCCTGGAGTACAGCTATGAGACCCTCCATACCCGGATGCGGGAAGAGGCCTTCTTAAACGCCGGCCTCACCATCACCATCACTGACCGGCGGGGAGAAGAGGAAGTCTCCGACACCATGTGCTATGAAGGTGGCATCCGGGAGTTTGTCACTTACCTGAACCGGAACAAGACCACCATCCATGACCATGTGATCTACATGTCCGGGGCAAAGAACACCTCCATGGCAGAGGTGGCCATGCAGTACACCGACACCTACAACGAGGTCATTGTTTCCTTTGCCAACAACGTGCACACCCCGGAGGGAGGCATGCACGAGGAGGGCTTCAAGCGTGCCCTGACCAACTCCCTCAACGCCTATGGCCGAAAGGCCAAGATCCTGAAAGATGACGAGAAGGTCACCGGCGACGACTGCCGGGAGGGCCTCACCTGCGTCATTTCCGTGAAGCTCACCGAGGCCCAGTTTGAGGGCCAGACCAAGGCTAAGCTGGGCAACTCCGAGATCCGCACCCTGGTCAACTCCATTGTCAGCGAGCAGCTGGAGATCTTTTTCGAGGAAAATCCTGCCGTGGGCAAGGCCATCCTGGAAAAAGCCCTCACCGCTGCCCGGGCACGGGAAGCTGCCCGGAAGGCAAGGGAATCGGTCCGGCGCAAGACCGGGCTGGAATCCGGCCAGATGCCGGACAAGCTGAAGGACTGCAACGAGCGGGACCCCGCCCTCACGGAAATCTACATCGTCGAGGGCGACTCCGCCGGCGGCTCCGCCATCCAAGGCCGGGACGCCCGGTTCCAGGCCATCCTGCCTCTGTGGGGCAAGATGCTCAACGTGGAAAAGGCCCGGGCGGACCGGGTATACAGCAACGAAAAGCTAATCCCGGTGATCACCGCCCTGGGGGCTGGCATCGGAGAGGAGTTTAACCCGGAGAAACTGCGGTATCACAAGATCATCATCATGGCCGATGCCGACGTGGACGGCGCCCACATCCGCACCCTGCTTTTGACCTTCTTCTTCCGCTTCATGCGGCCCCTCATTGAGCAGGGCTATGTCTACTCTGCGGTTCCCCCTCTGTATAAGATCACCCGGGGCAAGCAGCAGCGGGTGGCCTATTCCGACCCGGAGCGAGACCAGGTTTCTGCTCAGATGCGTGGGGATAACCCCAACGCCAAGGTGGAGATCAGCCGCTACAAGGGTCTGGGCGAGATGGACCCCCACGAGCTGTGGGAGACCACCATGAATCCTGAGACCAGAACCCTCCGCCGGATCACCCTGGACGACGCAGTGAAGGCCGACGAGGTCTTTAATATCCTCATGGGCGAGAAGGTAGAGCCCCGAAAGGAATTCATCGAGGAAAACGCCAAGTACGTGGTGAACCTGGATATTTAAGCTGATTTCCGGCGAAGGGAGCAGAACCAATGCTGTTTTTGAATTCCGTGGTGTTTCTGGTGGCGGCCGCCCTGCTGCCTCCCCTTCTTTTGCTGGGGGTGGTCTACCGGATGGACAAGCTGGACCGGGAACCGGCGGGCCTTCTTATGTCCCTGTTTTTCCGGGGCGTGCTGGCCATGGTCCCCATTCTGGTGCTGGAACTTATGGCCGACCAGTTCATTGACTTTTTCCCCTGGCGTCCCATGGTCTATCTCTTCCTGGCCTACTTTGTGGTGCCTGGATTCATCGAAGAGGGGGTCAAGTATCGGGTCCTCATCCGCAGGACCTGGCAGGAGCCCAACTTTAACTTTCGCTTTGATGCGGTGGTGTACGCCGTGTTTGTCTCCCTGGGCTTTGCCGCCGTGGAGAATATCCTGTATGTTCTCACCAACGGCTTTTCCACTGCCGTGGTGCGGGCCATCTTCTCCATCCCCGGCCACGCCATGTTCGGGGTGGTCATGGGGGCCGGCGTGGGCCGGGCCAAATGGCTGGAAGCCCACGGACAGTACCAGCAGGCCGAAGCAGCCCGGAAAAATGCCTGGCTGCTGGCGGCGGTGCTCCACGGCCTGTACGACTTTTTGCTGGTGGCCTTTGGCTGGGTGTTCTACCCCTATTTTGCAGGGCTGGTACTCTATGTGTGGAATTTTTTGCGAAAAAGCGCCCGGGAGGACGGCCCTGTGGCCCTGTAACGGCAGAATGGGGTATGGTTTTCCCCATACCCCGCAGAAGATGCGGAAACCTTCCTGAAAAGGAGTTACGATATGAGCAAGAACAAAGACTATAAACCGGAGGACATTGCCTTTCCTCAGCAGGTCATCGTAGAGTCCGACCTGGTGAAGGAGATGAAGGACAGCTACATCGACTACGCCATGTCCGTCATCGTGGGCCGTGCCCTTCCTGACGTGCGGGATGGTCTCAAGCCTGTCCACCGGCGCATTCTCTACACCATGTACGAAAGCGGGCTGACCTCGGACAAGCCCTTTAAGAAGTCCGCCACCTGCGTGGGTGACGTGCTGGGTAAGTACCACCCCCATGGGGACGCATCGGTGTACGACGCCCTGGTCCGTCTGGCCCAGGACTTCTCCATGCGCTATCCCCTCATCGAGGGCCATGGCAACTTCGGTTCCGTGGATGGCGACCCCCCGGCTGCTTACCGTTATACCGAGGCCAGAATGTCCAAGATGGCGGCGGATATGCTCAGCGACATTGAGCAGGAGACCGTAGACTGGGGCCCCAACTTTGACGAGAGCCGGAAGGAGCCCAAGGTCCTGCCGGCCCGGTTCCCCAACCTGCTGGTGAACGGTTCCTCCGGTATCGCCGTGGGTATGGCCACCAACATCCCGCCTCACAACCTGCGGGAAGTGATCGACGCGGCCATCTGCGTGCTGGAAAACCCAGAGGCAGACCTGGCCGACCTGATGCAGCACATCAAGGGTCCGGACTTCCCCACTAAGGCCATCATCATGGGCCGGTCGGGCATCCGGGCAGCCTACGCCACCGGCCGTGGCCGGATCACCATGCGGGCCCGGACCGAGTTTGAGGAGTACGGGAAGAACCATGACCGGATTCGGATCATCGTTACCGAGCTTCCCTACCAGGTGAACAAGCGGATGCTCATCACCTTCATCAGCGATCAGGTGAAGGACAAACGGCTGGAAGGCATCTCCGACCTGCGGGATGAGTCCGACCGCAACGGTATGCGCATCGTCATCGAGCTCAAGCACGACGCCAACCCCCAGGTGGTGCTCAACCACCTGTTAAAGCAGACCCAGCTGCAAACCACCTTTGCGGTGAACATGCTGGCCCTGGTGCACAACCAGAGCCAGCCCAAGATCCTCTCCCTGCGGCATATTCTGGATGAATACCTGGCCTTCCAGGAAGAGATCATCACCCGCCGGACCATCTTCGACAAGCGGAAGGCAGAGGAGCGGGCCCACCTGCTGGAAGGTCTGCTCATCGCCCAGGACCACATTGACGAGGTCATTCAGATCATCCGGTCCAGCTACGACAACGCCCGGGAAAACCTGATGAACCGGTTCGACCTGGACGAGGTCCAGGCCCAGGCCATCTGCGATATGCGTCTCATCTCTCTCCAGGGCCTCAACCGGGAAAAGCTCCAGGGCGAGTACGACGAGCTGGAGGAAAAGATCGCCTGGTACGCCGAGCTCCTCTCCAACCGGGAGAAGCTGCTGGGGGTTCTGAAGGAAGAACTCCTGGTGATGCGGGAGAAGTACGGGGACGACCGTCTCACGGAAATTCAGGACGTGGAGGACGAGATCGACATCGAAGACCTGATCGAAGAGGAGATGTGCGTCTTTACCCTCACCGCCGCCGGATACATTAAGCGGATGCCCGCCTCCACCTACCGGTCTCAGAAGCGGGGCGGCAAGGGCATTTCCGCCCAGAGCCTCCGGGAAGAGGACTATGTAGACACCCTCTTCACCGCCTCCAGCCATGATAATATCCTCTTCTTCACCAGCTCCGGCCGGGTGTATCGGAAGAAGGGGTACCAGATCCCCGAGGCCAGCCGCACTGCCAAGGGCACCCATCTGAACAACATCTTCCAGTTCGAGCCGGGGGAGAAGGTCACCGCCATGCTCCACGGACGGGACTATGACGAAAACGGCTATCTCTTCATGGTCACCCGCAACGGCACCGTGAAGCGGACAGAAAAATCTGCCTTCCGGAACATCCGGACCTCCGGCCTGCGGGTACTCACCCTGGATGAAGGGGACGAACTCATCTCCGTGCGGGAGACCAACGGGGAGCGGAACATCCTCATCGCCACCCATGAAGGTATGGCCATCTGCTTCCGGGAGACCGACGTACGGCCCATGGGCCGGACTGCCGTGGGTGTCCGGGGCATCAAGCTCCGGGAGGGGGACTACGTCATTGGCGCGGTCCGGGCCTATCCCGACGCCAACCTGCTGATGATCACCGAAAATGGTTATGGTAAACGTACCCCCGTGGAGGAGTACATCCGTTCCGGCGGAGAGCCCCAGCACCGGGGCGGCTTCGGCCTGAAGGCTTATCAGATCACCGAAAAGACCGGAAAGGCCGCTGCCTTGAAGGTGGTGGGTCCTGACGACGATATCCTCATCATCTCCGACGACGGCACCATGATCCGCATGGCAGCCTCTGACGTGAACCTGTACAGCCGCACCGCCCAGGGCGTGAAGGTCATGCGGGTCTCTCCGGGGGCCAAGGTCATCGCTCTGGCCCGGGTGGAGCAGGAGAACGACGAAGAGACCACCCCGGACGGGGAGGCATAAGGAGGCCCCATGGAAGAAAAAAGTTTCCGGCGGATGCTCACCGGCGCAGGGATCGTCATGCTGATTCTGGGGGCCCTGCTCATCTGGAAGGCCATCGTTGATGTGATCCCCGCCTCCAACCTCTACTACGGGAGTTTCTATCTCTTTGGCGGCGGGGTGATCGCCCTGATCGGTCTGGCTCTTCTGGTGGTCCCCCGGAGAAAAAGGAGGAAACAGGCCAAAAAGGAGGAGACCCCGTGAAACAGGTGACCATTTATACCGACGGCGCCTGCTCCGGCAACCCCGGTCCCGGGGGCTGGGGCGCGGTCCTCTTTTACGGCAAGCATAAGAAAGAAATCTCCGGCGGGGAAGCCTCCACCACCAACAACCGGATGGAGCTCACCGCTGTCATCAGGGCCTTGTCCCTTTTGAAGGAGCCCTGCCAGGTGGACCTGTACTCCGACTCCAAATATGTGATCGACGCCCTGGAAAAGGGCTGGGCCTGGGGCTGGAAAAAGCGGGGCTGGGTGAAAAGCGATAAGAAACCCGCTCTGAATCCCGACTTATGGGACCAGCTGCTGGCGCTCACCCAGGTCCATTCCCTCACCTACCACTGGGTGAAGGGCCATGCGGAGAACCCCTATAACAACCGCTGCGACGAGATGGCCGTGGCGGAGAGCCGAAAGTGGAAAGGCTGACCAACTGTGAAGCAAACCCCCTTTGCCCTGTAGGACAAAGGGGGTTTTGAAAGGAATGAAACCATGAAGAAACCCACCATTCTCTTTGACCTGGACGGCACCCTGCTGCCCATGGATCAGGATGTCTTTACGAAAGGATACTTCCAGCTGCTGGCCGGAAAGTTACAGGAGCACGGGTATGATCCCCATACTTTGGCCGAGCATATCTGGACCGGCATTGGCGCCATGGTGCAGAACGACGGCAGCCGCACCAACGAGGAGGCCTTCTGGGCTGCTTTTACTAAGATCTACGGGGAGAAGGTCCGGGAAGACCAGGCGATCTTTGAGCGCTTTTACCGGGAGGACTTTCAGAAGGCCCAGGCCTTCTGCGGTTTTAATCCCCAGGCCAGGGAGACCGTGACCGCCCTGAAAGCCCAGGGGTATCCGGTGGCTCTGGCTACCAACCCCATTTTCCCCTCCATCGCCACAGAGAGCCGCATCCGCTGGGCGGGGCTGGAGCCGGAGGATTTCCTCTTCTACACCACCTATGAAAATAGCCGGTTCAGCAAACCCAATCCGGAGTACTACCGGTCTCTCACCCACCGGCTGGACAGCCCGGCAGAGGCCTGCGTTATGGTGGGCAACGACGTGGATGAAGATATGGTGGCCAGAACTGTGGGCATGGAGGTCTTTCTCCTCACCGATTGCCTCATTAACCGTGGGGAGAAGGATCTCTCCCCTTATCCCCACGGGGGATACGCCGATCTGATGCGCTATCTGGAGGGCCGGAAGTAAGGGTCCTGTGGAAGAAAAAAGGGGGATGGTTTCCCCAAAATCAGAAAAAATGTGGGAAAAATCCCCGGAAATCCGGGAAATTCATCCCTATGAGATCCACTTTTCCACATCTTCCACAGAGAAATCCACATGGAGTGCCGTGCTGATCCCCAGGCCCAGCACCCGGGAGAGCAGCTGCACTTCGCTGTCAATGCTTCGAGGGGTCACGAACCACTCTGCTCCCTCCCGGCGAAAGACCGACAGGTCAAAATCCTGGATGCCCCCTGCTTCCAGCAGGTCCATACAAAGGGTGGCGGCGTCCACCACCGTGGGGATCCCAATGGCGATCACCGGGATGCCCAGGGTATCCCGGTCCAGGGCCAGGCGGGCGTTGCCCACCCCCGACCCGGGGACGATGCCCCGGTTGGAGACCTGAATGGTGCGGCAGACCCGCTCCTGCTGCCGGGCGGCCAGGGCGTCCACCGCCACCAGACAGACCGGCTGTATGGTTTTGACCACTCCCGCCAGCACTTCGCCGCTCTCCATTCCGGTGGTGCCTGCCACCCCTGCGGCCAGCGCGGCCACCGGCCGCAGGCCGGAGAGAGAGGGCTCTGTGGTTCTGGTCAGATGGCGGGTGACCAAAAGGGAGTCCGTGGTCTTGGGCCCTAA
The DNA here is from genome assembly GCF_034090835.1 of Evtepia sp. Taxonomy (GTDB): domain Bacteria; phylum Bacillota; class Clostridia; order Oscillospirales; family Oscillospiraceae; genus Evtepia. The sequence continues at coordinate 54,844 of NZ_JAXDRS010000019.1, read as the reverse complement.
GGCGTCGGGGGTGATGCTCCGGTTGCCCAGGCCCGCCACCAGTACCGGACCGGTCTCCGGCAGGGTGCCCAGCTGTTCCAGCATGGCGGCCACCCCCCGGGCTGCCTCTAAAATCTCCTCCCGCTCCCGGGGGAGATGGGGAAGGGTAAGGGTGAGATAGGTGCCGACCGGTTTTCCCAGGGCCGCTTCCCCCTCCGGCGTGAGAATGTCCACCCGGGTCAGGGGGAACCCGAAGAGGGTGGACTCCTCCGCTTTCACCCCGGGAAGGGGAGACAGTTCCCCGGCGGAAGCCTCCGCCAGCTCCTTGGCCTCCAGGGCCAGATCGATCTTTCTGCGGTACGTCATGGCGCCCTCCCTGATAAAAACCACCATATCTGGTGGAAGAATAACCTTTGCGCCACTATTTTTAGCATTGGGCAAAAAAATATGTAAAAATTCGAATTTTTCCAGAAAAAAGGTTGCAATTTTCATTTGCTTGTGCTAAAATACATTCTCGCACAGAACTTTTGTGACTTTATGACAAGAATCGGAGGAGGTGTTTGGTTTGCCGAATATCAAGTCTGCAAAGAAGCGTGTTCTGGTCAATCAGACAAAGGCCGCAAGAAACAAGGCCGCAAAGTCCGCACTCAAGACTCAGCTGAAGTATTTTGACGCTGCTATCAACGAAGGCAACCGCAGCGAGGCCGATAAGAGATACAAGGAAGCAGTCAAGGCTGTGGATCAGGCTGCTGCCCGTGGCCTGCTGCATAAGAATACCGCAGCAAACCGTAAGAGCAAGATGACTCTGCGGCTGAACAAGATCCCCCAGTAATGATCCTGTATGCAAAAAACCGTCTGACAATTTCAGACGGTTTTTTTCTATCCTTTTATTGTAGAATAAGGAGACACGTATGAACTTTCAGCCTCTTTCCTGGCCCCAGCGGCGGCAGCTCTGGGCCCGCCTGCTGATCCGTCTGCTGATCTTTCTGGCCATTGTTTTGTTTTTGTTCCTGGCGGGGGGCCTGTCCTGTCCCTGACCATGCCCTTTTTGCTGGCCCTGCTGCCCACGGCGGTGGCTGATCTGGTCCATGACCTGTCGGACCGGCTGCTGCTGTGGCTGAAAGACTTTGCCTATGGGCTGGTCCCCCAGACCGCCTCGGCCGCCCGGAGCATCTCCTCCTTTGTGCTGGCCTTTCTGTTTTTCCTCATGGCCTGGTACTTTACCGCCGCAGACTATCCCCATATTAAGGAGAGCGTGGCCCGCCGGATCCCGGAGCCTATGGCCCGGGTGGCCCACCAGCTGCGCCGGGCCTTTTCCGCCGCCTTTGGGGGCTACCTGAAGGCGGAGGCCCTGATCTCTCTGGGGGTCATGGTGATCCTGCTGGTGGGATTTCTGGTGATCGGCCAGCCGTACAGCATTCTCCTGGCGGTGCTGCTGGGTGTGATGGACTTTATCCCCATCATCGGCGCAGGAACTGCCATGGTGCCCTGGGCGGCGGCCCTCATTCTCCTGGGAAAATGGCAGCAGGCGGTGCCGCTGCTGGTGATCTGGGGGATCATCTGCCTGTTCCGCCGGTTTATGGAGCCCAAGGTGGTGGGCGACCAGACGGGACTGCACCCCTTGCTGTCCCTGCTGGCCATCTATGTGGGCATGAAACTGGGGGGCGTCCTGGGCATGATCCTGGGCCCGGTGCTTCTCATCATGGTCCGCAACCTCTGGCAGGCGGGGATGTTCCGGGAGACGGTGGGCGACCTGGCCATGGCCGGGGAGGACTTTACCGCCTTGCTGCGAAAGACACCCCGGAAAGGACCCAAAAATTAAAAAATTCTCCACGACGACGTCACGAAATTTTCATAAATTATGGGTATACTGACCCCTGTAAAAAACAAGAACCCATGCAGCAGGAACCAGATCCGCCGGAAGGAGAACCCAGGCGGCCCTCCTGCGAAGCGGAGCACAGGAGGCATTCACCATGGACTACTACAACAACGACAATCAATGGAACCATGATCCCTTCTCTCCCCAACCGGGGCAGGAGGGTCCGGACTTTCCCGGCGGACCTAAGAAGAAGGAGCGGAAGCCCATGAGCCGCAAGACCAAGCACGCCTTGAAGATCGTTGCGGTCTGTCTGGTCTGTGTGCTGGCCGGTGCGTCCATCCATCCTCTGGCCAGCGTGATGGGGGGGAAGAACGAGACCACCCTGTACGCCGGCAGCCGGGAACCCACCCAGCTGAACGTGACGGAAGTGAACACGGAGAAGGAGATGACCACGGAAGAGATCTACGGGGCCTACTCCGCCTCCTGCGTGGGCATCACGGTGGATATCGTGAGCACCAATATCTTTGGCCAGACCGTCACCGGCGCCGCCGCCGGTTCCGGCTTCGTCATTACGGAAAACGGCTACATCCTCACCAACTACCATGTTATTGAAGGGGCCAACTCCATCACCGTCACCTTTGTGGACGGCAAGCAGTACCCCGCCACTGTGGTGGGCGGCGAGGCGGAAAACGACATCGCCGTCATTAAGATCGAGGCCACCGGCCTGAAGCCTGTGGTCATTGGCAAGTCCAGCGACATGCTGGTGGGCGAGCAGGTCACCACCATCGGCAACCCCCTGGGCGAACTGACCTTCTCCCAGACTGCCGGCATCATCTCCGCCCTGAACCGTACCGTGACCATGAGCAACGGCCAGCAGATGAACATGATCCAGACCGACTGCGCCATCAACTCTGGCAACTCCGGCGGCCCTCTCTTTAACAGCCACGGGGAAGTGATCGGCATCGTCTCGGCCAAGCTCTCCTCCAACGGGTCCTCTTCCTCCGCCTCTGTGGAGGGTCTGGGCTTCGCCATCCCCATGGACGACGTGGCAAGCATGGTGTCCGACCTGGTGAACAAGGGATACGTCACCGGCAAGCCTGTGATGGGCGTCATCATGGAGGACGTGGACCAGCAGGTGCAGGCCTATGGCATCCCCGCCGGTGTTCTGGTGGGGAAGGTGAGCGAGGGTATGCCCGCTGCCAAGGCCGGCCTCAAGGACGGAGACATCATCACCAAGATCGACGATACGGAGGTCAAGAGCCGGACCGAGCTGGCCGCTGCCGTGGACCAGCACAAGCCGGGAGATCAGGTGACCCTCACCGTGTATCGCAGCGGGGAGACCCTCACCGTCAAGGTGACTCTGGAAGAGTCCACCCCCGAAACCGAAGCCAAACAGGAAGAAGATCGTAAGGCATATCAAGAACAGCGGCAACAGCAGCAGCAACAGCAGCAGCAAGGCAGCGGCGGTTGGTCTTACAACTTCGGATATTAAGCATAGAGAAATCGATCAAACAAGAAGGGAAAGCATGCCTGCTTTCCGGAAAACCGGCTGCTCCCATGAGGATCAGCCGGTTTTTCCCTGGGGCGACCGTCCCGGCCTTGACACTATGGTGTTTTCGGGTATAATTGAACTATTACGGAAGTGTATAGAAAACCATAGAAAAAGAGAGTCTTGCCGGGTTTTGTCCCGACCAAAAAAATATAAGATCGCCGGGGCATCCGGCGAAGGAGGAGTTTTGTCATGCTTTCCAATTCCGAAAAGACCATGGATAAAGTAGTTGCCCTGTGCAAGGGACGCGGCTTTGTGTTCCCGGGCAGCGAGATCTATGGCGGTCTGGCCAACACCTGGGATTACGGCCCCCTGGGCGTGGAGCTGAAGAACAACGTGAAGAAGGCCTGGTGGAAGAAGTTCGTGCAGGAGAACCCCTACAACGTGGGCCTGGACGCCGCCATCCTCATGAACCCCCAGGTGTGGGTGGCCTCCGGTCACGTGGGCGGCTTCTCCGACCCTCTCATGGACTGCAAGGAGTGTAAAGAGCGGTTCCGCGCCGACAAGGTCATCGAGGCCTGGTGCGAGGAAAACGGCTTTGACCTGGGCAAGTCCGTGGACGCTCTGAGCCAGGCCGAGATGAAGGAATTTGTGGAAGAGCACAACATTCCCTGCCCCACCTGCGGCAAGCACAACTGGACCGATATCCGTCAGTTCAACCTGATGTTCAAGACTTTCCAGGGCGTCACCGAGGACGCAAAGAACACCGTCTATCTCCGTCCCGAGACCGCCCAGGGTATCTTCGTGAACTTCCAGAACGTTCAGCGGACCACCCGGAAGAAGCTCCCCTTCGGCGTGTGCCAGGTGGGCAAGTCCTTCCGCAACGAGATCACCCCCGGCAACTTCACCTTCCGTACCCGTGAGTTTGAGCAGATGGAACTGGAGTTCTTCTGCAAGCCCGGCACCGAGCTGGAGTGGTTCGGCTACTGGAAGGACTTCTGTCACAAGTGGCTCCAGGAGCTGGGCATGAAGGACGAGAACCTGCGCATGAGAGACCATGAGCCCGAAGAGCTCTCCCACTATTCCAACGCCACCACCGACTTTGAGTTCCTCTTCCCCTTCGGCTGGGGCGAGCTGTGGGGCGTTGCTTCCCGCACCAACTACGACCTGAACGCGCACCAGACCACCTCCGGCAAGGATCAGACCTATTTCGATCAGGAAGCTGGCGAGCACTACATCCCCTTCGTCATTGAGCCCTCCCTGGGCGCTGACCGTGTGACCCTGGCCTTCCTGGTGGACGCCTACGACGAGGAAGTGGTGGGCCAGGACAAGAAGGGCGTGGACGACGTGCGTACCGTGCTGCGTCTGCATCCTGCGCTGGCTCCCTTCAAGTGCGCTGTGCTCCCCCTGAGCAAGAAGCTGGCTGAGCCCGCTCTGAAGATCCAGGAAGAGCTGTCCAAGCACTTCATGGTGGACTACGACGAGGCCGGCTCCATCGGCAAGCGGTATCGCCGCCAGGACGAGATCGGTACCCCCTTCTGCATCACCGTGGACTTTGACACCGTGGGCGACGGGGAGAAGGAAGCCGATCACTGCGTCACCGTCCGTGACCGTGACACCATGGAGCAGATCCGTCTGCCCATCGACCAGCTGAAGGACTACATTCAGGAGAAGGTGTCCTTCTAAGCACCCACTGAAAGAGACCAAGCCCTGCCCCGCCGGGACAACCGGCGGGGCAGGACCACAGCCATGGATGCCGCGGCCTCTTTCCCTGCCGCCGGTATCCCGCCAAAGGGAGAGCAGTGCACCCCTTGGAGGGTCCCTCTCTTCCCATGAGGACCATTCTTATGCATACCCATTCCAAAAAGAACATGGACAAAACACAGGAGGGAAAGGCACAAGGCCTTTCCTTTGGTTATTGTATGGCCCATGCCCGCCTGTACAGCCGGGACGTGCCCGGCATCCTGCCCTATCTCTACATCATCCCCTTCTTCCTGGCCTATCTGGTCCTGGACTTCACCCTGCGCTTCACCTACCGGGGCGTGGGGATGGTGGGGGTCACATATCTTCCTGCCAACCTCTTCACCCTGGGCTGGGCCCTGGTGTTTGCCGGGTTGGTGTTTTTCCTTCCGAAAGCCCCCCGCTGGTTTGTCCGGTGCGTCCCGCTGGTGACCTTTGTCACCATCGCCGTGACCCACAGCGGTTTTATGAGCGTGTTCAGCCAGTTCTTCTCCTTCTCCGTGCTCATCTTCGGGGGAACGGGGAGCTTCGTGGACAGCTCTTACATCCACATCGACTGGAAGGTGGTGGCCGGCGCCACCATCACCGTCCTTCTCATGATGACCTCCGGACGCCTCCTAAAGGTCATCCCCCCGAAACCGGTGAAGAAATCGGTGCTCACCGGTGTGCTGGCTTTTCTGGTGGGGGTGGGCCTGGTGATCTTTACCCACTTCCACTTCTTCCTCAAGATGGACACGGTGATCTGGCTCAACGACGCAGAGGACGTACCCGCTGCCACCTACCAGGAGTTCAGCGACACCACCAACTGCCTGAAACTCTGCGGCCTGTACCAGTACACCGTCCGGGACCTGTGGATCTTACTCTTCCCCACCGGCTCCATGACCGACAGCCAGCGGGAGCAGGTGGACCAGTATGTGGCCGACTATGAGGCCGCCCAGACCGACAACGACTACAGCGGGATGTTCCAGGGGAAAAACCTCATCATGGTCCAGCTGGAGGCCATTGATACCTGGATGCTGGACCCGGCCTACATGCCCAATCTGGCGGCCCTGAAGGAGCAGAGCATCTGCTTTGAGAACCACTATACTCCGGCCTATATCACCGCCAGCACCTTTAACACCGAGTTTATGACCAACACCTCTCTGCTCCCCGCCCGGGGAGGGATCCCCACCTCCGTGTATACCCGGGACGATTTCTCTTACTCTATCGCCAACCTCTTCCGAAAGGCGGGGTACACGGCCAACACCTTCCACAACAGCGACGGAGATGTGTACAACCGGGGAGAGGTCCATCCCAACCTGGGCTATGAGCGCTACGTGGGGGGCAGCGAACTGGGGATGGAGAACCCGGAGTTTGACCGGTATCTCATGAACGGCTTTGACCAGATGGTCCAGGGCGACCCCTTCTACTCCTTCGTCATCACCTACTCCGCCCACGGCTACTACGGGGACGAGCGGGCGGTCTACCAGGCCCACGCCGACCGGGCCAAGGCCGCCGCCAGGCACACGGAGGGCAACTGCGTCTACGCCATTGGCGGGGCCATGGAGACCGACGACTTCATCGGGGCACTCATGGCTGAGCTGGAGGCCAGCGGCCACCTGGACGACACGGTGCTGGTCTTTTACGCCGACCATTACAACTACTACATGATGGACGACGACCTGTGCATGAAGCTCAAAGGCGCAGATAACATGAACCTCATCCGCCACACGGACTTCTTTATCTGGTCCAAGGATACCAAGCCCACCCAGGTGGAGAAAGTCACCTCCAGCCTGGACGTGCTGCCCACCCTTGCCAACCTCTTCGGCCTGGACACCACCGGCGCATTCTTCGCCGGGCACGACGGCCTGGGGGACCAGGGGGGCTATGTGTTCTTCTCCGACGGCAGCTGGTACGACGGCAAGACCTACTGGGACAGCGCCAGCGGGCAGAAGGGCGACCCCGCCCGCACCCAGGAGATCAATCAGATCATGGCCATGAGCAACTGGGTCCTGGCCGGAAACTACTATGACCGCTGAGGCGGCCCAACAACAGCAGAACAAGGAGCGTATCTATGAAATCCTTTTCCCATAAACGACCCGTCTCCCCCTGGCTGACCTTTGGTCTACTGGTGGTGGTGACGGTGGTGTACAGCGGGTTTTCCCTGGCCCTGGCGGGGCAGGGGGAAAACGCCCTGGGGAGCCATCCCCTGATCTTTCTTCTGAACACCCTGCCGGTGTTTCTCTGCCTGCTGCTTCTGTGGCTGGCCACAGGGCAGGCCTGGATCGCCAGTCTGGTGACCGGGGCGGTCCTCTTCCTTCTCACCGGAGGCAACTACTTCAAGATCCTCTTCCGGGACGACCCCCTTCTCTGGGACGACCTGCGTCGGATTCGGGAGGGCCTGAAAATGTCCGGCCAGTATGAGGTGTCCCTGACCCCTCTCATGATCCTCTGGATCGTGGTGATCGTGGCCGTCACCGTGCTGCTCTTCTTCCTGGGGAAGGGCCGGCCCAAGCTGCCGGTCCGTCTGGTCTCCCTGGGGGCGGCGGCGGTGGTGCTGGTGGTCTGCTTCTGGAAGGTCTTTCCCAACGACCTGCTCTACACCCGGATGGCCGGGGAGACCAGCAAGAACCAGACCCAGGCCTATATGACCTGCGGGGTGGTCTATCCCTTCCTCCACAGCATGGAGGGGAACACGGAGGGGTACGACGAGGCAGCCGGCAAGGCCATCATGGACCGGTATCAGGACGCCGACATCCCCCAGGACAAGAAGGTGAGCATCATCTCCATGCAGATGGAGGCCTTTGCCGACTTCTCCCAGTACAACATCGACGGCCTGTCCCCGGAGGTCTACCGGGACTTCCATGACCTGCAGGAGCAGAGCTATTCCGGTACCCTGGTCACCGACATCTTTGCCGGGGGCACCGCAGAGACCGAGTGGGCGGTGATCACCGGGGGCAACAAACACGGGGACTTTCTGGAAAAGACCGACTCGGTGGCCTGGTACCTCCGGGACCAGGGCTATGTGGCCAACGGGTCCCACCCCTGCCGGGACTGGTTCTATGACCGGAAGCACGCCAACCCCAACCTGGGTCTGGAGGATTACCTCTTTACAGACAACTACTACAACCGCTACACCCAGGATGACGTGGTCTACGACAACGTCTACTTCCCCGACCTGGAGGAGCGGCTCACAGAATACTTTGACACCAACGATGCCCCTCTGTTCTCCTTTAACGTGACCTACCAGGGCCACGGCCCCTACGAGACGGAGTTCACCTACTGGGGCAACAGCTACTGCACCGGGGACTACCCCACGGAAGTGGACAACGCCCTGAACAACTACTTCTACTCCATCCAGGACACCAGCCATTACCTGAAGGAATTCACCCAGTATCTGAACAGCCGGGAGGAGCCGGTGGTGCTGGTGCTCTTCGGGGACCACAAGCCCTGGATGGGCAACCAGGGGGCCTATTACGAGACCCTGGGCATCAACCTGGACACCTCCACGGAGGAGGGCTTCCGAAACTATTACGAGACCTGGTACATGATCTGGGCCAACGATTCGGCCAAGGAGACCCTGGGCAATGACTTCCAGGGCCAGGGCCCGGATCTCTCCCCCTGCTTCCTGATGAACGAGGTCTTTGGGCTCTGCGGCTGGGAGGGCTCGGCTTACATGCAGGCCCAGCGGGAAGTGGCCCAGGCTCTGCCGGTACTTCACACCACCGGATGGGTGATGGAAAACGGGGCGCTGACCCAGACCCCGTCGGCTGCCGCCCAGGCCCTCATGGACCAGTTCCAGAACGTATCCGCCTATGACCGGAACCGGTATTCCTGAGGGATTTGACATGAGAGGGAAAAAAAGAAAGTTTTCCTTCTATTTTCTGTTTCAAAATGACGGATTTCCATTGAAATTTCTGAAAAGCCTCCCTTATCTCTTGAGATAGGGGAGGTTTTGTGATACACTTTAATATGTATAGTTATTTGCATTTTTCCTTTTCCTCCCAAAAAATGGAGGGGAGGGAGAGAGGCAGAAATTTTCCCAAACGAGGACCAACCATGAAATATCAGCAGTGGAATATCACACATCGACCAGAGGAGGCCTATAAGGCCATGCGAAAACAGGGGATCCCTACCCTGGTCGCATCCACCCTCTGCGCCCGGGAGATTACCTGCCTGGATGAGGCCAGGATGCTGCTCTCCAGCGGAGAGGATCAGCTCCAGGACCCCTTTCTCATGAAAGATATGGACCTGGCTGTGGCCAGAATTGGGCGGGCCCTGCGCAACGGAGAAAAGATCGCGGTCTACGGCGACTACGACGTGGACGGCATCACTTCCACCTGCCTTTTGACCCACTACCTGCGCAGCCAGGGGGGAGAGGTGATCTACTACATCCCCAACCGGCTGGAGGAGGGATACGGGGTCAACAACCAGGCGCTGGATCAGCTGGCCCAGGAGGGCGTGAAGCTGATCATTACCGTGGACTGCGGGATCACCGCCGTGGAAGAGGTTCGGTACGCCGCCGGTTTGGGTCTGGATATGATCATCACCGACCACCATGAGTGCAAGGAGGAGCTCCCCGCCGCCCTGGCGGTGGTGGACCCCCGTCGGAAAGACTGCCCCTATCCCTTTAAAGAGCTGGCCGGCGTGGGCGTGGCCCTGAAGCTGGTCATGGCCCTGGGCGGTCCCGCCCGGTATCGGGCCCTCTTCCATGAGTATGCAGACCTCACCGCCGTGGGTACGGTGGCGGACGTAATGCAGCTTCTGGGGGAGAACCGCACCATTGTCCGGGTGGGTCTGAACCACCTGAAAAAAACCAAGCGGCGGGGGCTGTACGCCCTCATGCTGGAGGCAGGCACCCTGAACCGGGCCATCACCTCCACCACCGTGGGGTATTGTCTCTCCCCCCGGATCAACGCCGCCGGCCGGATGGGCCGGGCGGCCATGGCCGCCGAGCTCATCCTCACAGAGGATACCAGCCGGGCCGAACTCTTGGCCCACGAGCTGTGCGAGCTCAACCGCCAGCGTCAGGCGGTGGAGCTGTCCATCTTTAACCAGTGCCTGGACCAGCTGTCCGGGCGGAAGCAGTACGACTGCCTGGTGCTGGCAGATAAGACCTGGCACCAGGGGGTGGTGGGCATTGTGGCCTCCCGCCTGAGCGAACAGTTCGCCTGCCCCGTGTTCATGATCTGCCTGCAGGAGGACGGCAAGGGCAAGGGTTCCTGCCGGTCTTACGGCGGGTTTAACCTGTTCTGCGCCCTGGACCAGTGCTCCGACCTGCTGGAAGGGTACGGAGGCCATATGCTGGCCGCAGGCTTCTCCATCAAGGAGGAGAACATCCCCGCCTTCCGGGAGAGAATGCAGGAGATCGTCCGGGCCAATACCGGCGGGGAGGAGATGGTCTCCACCCTGCAAATCGACGGAGAGATCGAAAACGCCTCCATCCTCACCGTGGAGGAAGTGGAAGCCCTGTCCATGCTGGAGCCCTACGGGGCGGGCAACCCCAAGCCGGTGTTCTCCCTGTCCGGGGTGACGGTGACCTGCCTGTCCGACGTGGGCGGCGGCCGCCACCTGAAGATGCGGGCCAGCCGGGACGGCCGGACGGTGGATATGATCTTCTTTTCCGTGACCCGGGCCCAGTCGGGCCTTTCCGTGGGGGACAAGGCGGATGTGGCCTTCTATCCCCAGATCAACGAGTACCGGGGGTCCCGGACGGTGCAGCTCCACCTGGTGGACCTGCGCCCCTCCTACTCCACCAAGCAGCTCAGCGAGCAGGAGCTCTACCGCCGGTTCTGCCGGGGCGAGCGGATCACCCCCTGGGAGGCCCGCTCCATGATCCCCCGCCGGGATGAGTTTGCCGCCGTGTGGCGTTATCTGGCCCGGCGCAACGGGGAAGTGGCCGATACCCCCATCCGTCTGGCGCGAAAAGTGGCCCACGAGGAGGACCTTTGGGAGTCCACCCTGCGGACCATGATCTGCCTGGACGTGCTGGAGCAGTTCGGCCTGGTGAAGATCTGGCAGGAGGAGAACCATATCATCCGGGTCCGCCTGCAAAAACGAAAGGAGCGGGGCAAGGTCGCCCTGTTCCAGGCCCCCATCATCCAGCGGCTCCAGGCCATCGCCTGGGAGGAGGATGGGTCGATGAACCGCAGCAGCGCCAGTTCCTGAGAGAGGCGGCCGTTCCGGCCGGGTCCCGGGGAACCGGCTGGAACAACAAACCGAAAGGAGCCCGCCTATGGAAGATAGATTGGATCTGCGTTTTCAAGAACTGGAAGATAAACTGAAAAACTTCTCGGAAGAGGAGAAAAACCAGGTGCGGGACGCCTACACCTACGCCCGGGACCACCACAACGGACAGCTGCGCAAGGACGGCTCCCCCTACATCACCCACCCTCTGGAGGTGGCCCATCTGGTGGCGGAGCTGGGGCTGGACGCCGACTCGGTGATGGCCGCCCTGCTCCACGACACCATTGAGGACACCGAGGCCACCCACGAGGAAGTCTCCAAGCGGTTCGGGGTGACGGTGGCCGACCTGGTGGAAGGGGTCACCAAGCTCACCCGGGTGCAGTACACCTCCACCGAGGAGAAGCAGATGGAAAATCTGCGGAAGATGCTCATGGCCATGGCCAAGGACATCCGGGTCATCCTCATCAAGATCTGCGACCGGGTCCACAACATCCGGACCATGGAGTACCAGTCCGAGCGGAAGCAGCGGGAAAAAGCCCTGGAGACCCTGGAGATCTACGCCCCCATCGCCCACCGGCTGGGTATGCAGCGGATGAAGTGGGAGATGGAGGACCGGTCCTTAAAGTTTCTGGACCCGGTGGCCTACAACGAGATCGACCAGGAGCTGGCGCGCCAGGCCCAGGCCCACGCCGCCTTTATGGAGCGCATCCAGAACGAGATCCAGGCCCGCCTGGCCAAGGAGGGCATCAAGGGCACCGTCTACGGCCGGGTGAAGCATGTGTACTCCATCTACCGGAAGATGTACGCCCAGAACAAGAAGCTCAGCGAGATCTTTGACCTGTACGCCTTCCGGGTGATCGTGGACGACATCCCCACCTGCTACGGGGTGCTGGGCTGCATCCACGACATGTACAAGGCTGTGCTGGGCCGGTTCAAGGACTACATCGGCACCCCCAAGCCCAACATGTACCAGTCCCTCCACACCACCGTCATCGGCTCCGAGGGCATCCCCTTCGAGGTGCAGATCCGCACCTGGGAGATGCACCACATGGCCGAGTACGGCGTGGCCGCCCACTGGAAGTATAAGCAGGGTCTGTCCAGCAAGCAGCTGGGCACCGAAGAGACCTTCGCCTGGGTGCGCCGTCTGCTGGAAAACCAGCAGGACACCGAGGCTGAGGAATATATCCGCACCTTGAAGGTGGACCTGTTCGCCGACGAGGTCTTTGTCTTTACTCCCAACGCCGACGTCATCAACCTCCCCGCCGGCGCCACCCCCATTGACTTTGCCTACGCCATCCACTCCGCTGTGGGCAACTCCATGACCGGCGCCAAGGTCAACGGACGCATCGTGGGCTTTGACTACCGGCTCAAGTCGGGCGAGATCGTGGAGGTCATCACCTCCAAGAACGCCAAGGGCCCCAGCCGGGACTGGATGAAGCTGGCCAAGAGCAACCAGGCCCGCACCAAGATCCGCCAGTGGTTCAAGCGGGAGAAGCGGGAGGAGAACGTGGCCACCGGCCGGGCCATGTTCGAGGGCGAGCTCAAGCGCCTGGGCATCACCATTGCCATGATCACCACCGAGCACATGCTGCCCCACGTGCTGGAGAAGGTCCGCTTACACTCCCTGGAGGAGATGTACGCCGCCATCGGCTACGGCGGCGCCTCTGCCCAGAAGTGCGCCAACCGGGTGAGAGAAGAAGTGGTCCACCAGGACCGCCAGCAGGCCGAGCGCCTGGCCGCCGAGCGGGCGGCCCAGGAAGCGGAGAAGGAGGCGGCCAAGGTGGCTGCCGCCCTGGACGGGGGCGTGGCCAAGTCGGGTAACCGCAAGCACTCCGTGTCCGGCGTCATCGTCTCGGGGATGACCGAGTGCATGGTGAAGTTTGCCAAGTGCTGCACCCCCGTGCCCGGAGACGAGATCATCGGCTTTATCACCCGGGGCTACGGCGTGTCCGTCCACCGGGCGGACTGTCCCAACGCCATCTCCAGCCGCCGCCGGCCGGAGGAAGCCGACCGCTGGATCAAGGTCAGCTGGGACGCCGGCAGCCTCAACACCTATAAGACCGCCCTGGAGCTCATCGCCAAGGACCGCCAGGGCCTGGCCATGGACGTGGCAGCGGTGCTGTCCACGGCCAAGATCAACATCCTGGGCATGACAGTAAACGTCCTGCCCGACGGCTACACCAAGATCAATCTGGTGGTCGAAGTCCGCACCCAGAGCGAAGTGACCACCATTATGAATAAACTCAACCAGATCTCCGGGGTCTATCACGTGACCCGGGTCAGCGGCTGAGCATGTTTCACCCCCTTTCCCCAATGGGGGAGAGGGGGTCTTGCAGGCAGACGGCCTGTATAAATCCACCAAGAAACGGGAACACAAAGAGGAGCCGGAGAAAACGGCTCTTTGCCTTTCCCGGGAAAAGTAAGGAAGCGTATCAACTATGGAACACACCTTCCAGCCCCTGCTCTTTGGCGGGGATATCAATGTTTACAGCGTGGCCCGGGCCTTCCATGAGGCCTATGGGGTCAAGTCCATCTGCTACGGCAAGTATGCCTCGGGTCCGGCTTACGGCTCCCACATCATCGACTACCGGGTCTGCGCCCAGAACGAGGACGGGGAGACCTTCCGCCGGAACGTGGAGACCGTGGCCGGGGAGTTCCCCAACAAGACCATCCTGGTCTTGGGCTGCGGAGACAGCTACGTGAAGCTGGCCGCAGAGAATAAGGACCGGTTCCCGGCCAACTGCGTGGCCCCCTACGTCAGCGGGGAGCTCATCAACACCCTCATCAACAAGGAGAAGTTCTACGATCTGTGCGACCAGTACGGCATCGACCATCCGGCCACCTTCATCTACCGCAAGGAGATGGGCCACGACTTCACCCTGCCCTTCGATCCCCCCTATATCTGCAAGCCCTCCAACGGCGTGGCCTACTGGGAGCATCCCTTCCCCGGCAACGAGAAGGTCTTTACCTGTCCCACCCGGGAGAATCTGGAGGAGGTGCTGGACAAGGTCTATGCCTCCGGCTACCCGGACACCATGATCATCCAGGACTTCATCCCCGGGGACGACAGCTATATGCGGGTGCTCACCAACTACTCTGACCGCAACGGCCAGGTGAAGCTCATGTGTCTGGGCCATGTGCTCCTGGAGGAGCACACCCCCCACGGCATCGGCAACCACGCGGTGATCCTCACCGAGGTCAACCGGGAGCTGTGCCAGAAGATGAAGACCTTCCTGGAGGCAATGGGCTATCTGGGCTTCTCCAACTTTGACATCAAGTACGACCAGCGGGACGGCAAGTACAAGGTCTTTGAGATCAACTGCCGCCAGGGCCGGAGCAACTACTACGTCACCGGCGCCGGATACAACATCGCCAAGCTGGTGGTGGAAGACCGGATTGAGGAAAAGGACCTGCCCTTCGTCCTGGGGGACAACCCCAGCCTGTGGCGGGTGGTACCCAAGAAGGTGGCCTTTGACTACATCGTCTCCGACTACCACCAGGAGATGAAGGAGCGGATGCACCAGGGACAGGAGGTTTCCCCCCTGTTTTACAGCAAGGACAAGGCCCTGGGCCGCACCCTGCGCATGAAGAAGAACTATCTGGGCCACTTCAAGAAGTTCAGCCAGTACTACGAGAAGAAGAAGTAACCACTGCCGCGCGCCCCTATGGGGGCAGAAGAGGAAGTGTCCTATGACAGAAAAAGAAGGCATTTTAGGCGTGCTGGGGGGCATGGGTCCCCAGGCCACCAACACCTTTTATCAGCGGATCATTGACCGCACCCAGGCCGAGACCGATCAGGAGCACCTGCGGGTGCTCATTTGGAGCGACGCCAAGATCCCCGACCGGACGGCGGGGATTCTGGGGGGCCGGGAGGAGGAGGTCTTCTCCGCCCTGCTGGCGGATGCCCAGCTGCTGGAGCGGGCAGGCTGCACCGTGCTTGCCATCCCCTGCAACACCTCCCACTACTTTGCCGACCGGCTCCAGGCCCAGCTCCAGGTCCCCATCATCCACATGATCCGGGAGACCGTCCAGGCCATCCAGGCGGCGGGCAAACACCGGGTGGGCATCCTGGCCACCGACGGGACCGTCAAAACCGGCATCTACCAGAAGGAGCTGGAGGCGGCGGGCCTGGAGGCAGTGACCCTGCCCGAGTCCCTGCAGAAGGTGGTCATGTCCATCATTTACGACGAGATCAAGCGGGGGGAGACCGGCTCCCGGGAAAAGTTTGCGGAGGTAGATTCCTACCTGCGCTCTGTGGGGTGCGACTGCGCCATCCTGGGCTGCACGGAGCTGTCGGTATACCGCAGCCTCCACAGCCTGCCCCCTTACTATATTGACGCCATGGAGGTCCTGGCCGAGCAGGCCATCCTCCGCTGCGGCAAGCGCCTGCGGAACATCTGACCGGGGGCGCACCCATTCACACAAGGAAAGGACCGTACGCCATGAACCTGACCCTTTATCCCCTGGGGGATTACATTCAGCTGTTACAGAAGAAAAACCTGCTGCTGGACTTCTCCGGCGCCCCCCTCACCCGGGAGGTCTCCCTGGTGAGCTGTGACTCCCGGACGGTCACCCCCGGCACCCTGTTTATCTGCAAGGGCGCCCACTTTAAGGTAGAGTTTCTCCAGTCGGCCAAGGAGAAGGGCGCCTTCGCCTACCTGGCGGAAAAGCCCTATGACCAGGTGGACCTGCCCTGCCTGCAGGTGTCCGACGTCCGCCTGTCCATGGCTCTGCTGGCCGACTTTTACTACAACCACCCCTCCGCCAAGCTCAGCGTGGTGGGCATCACCGGCACCAAGGGAAAATCCTCCACGGCCTACTACTTAAAGTACATCTTCGACGAGTATCTGGCCGCCAAGAAGCAGACCCCCAGCGGGGTCATCTCCTCCATCGAGACCTTCGACGGGGTAGAGAAGTTTGAGTCCCACCTGACCACCCCGGAGCCCCTGGACCTGGAGCGCCACTTTGCCAACGGTGTCTCCACCGGTATGCGCTACCTCACCATGGAGGTCTCCAGCCAGGCCCTGAAGTACGACCGGGTGAAGAACGTGGAGTTTGCCGCGGCGGTGTTCCTGAACATCGGCATGGACCACATCTCTCCCATTGAGCACCCGGACTTTGAGGACTACTTTGCCTCCAAGCTGCGGATCTTCTCCCAGGCTGCGGCTGCCTGCGTGAACCTGGACTGCGACCACGCCGACCGGGTGCTGGAGGCGGCCCGGAAGAGCTGCCCCCGGATGATCACCTTCTCCCGGAAGGACCCCTCCGCCACCATTTTCGGCTCCCAGGTGCGCAAGGCCGGCGGCGATATCCTCTTCCGGGTAAAGACCCCCCGGTACAACCGGGAGTTCCGCCTGACCATGCCCGGCCTGTTTAACGTGCAGAACGCCCTGGCCGCCCTGGCCGTGTGCGAGGCTCTGGGTATTCCCGAGCAGTACGCCTTTGCCGGCCTTATGAAGGCCCGGGTGCCCGGCCGGATGGAGGTCTATACCAACGCCGACGAAAAGGTATCCGTCATCGTGGACTACGCCCACAACCGGCTGTCCTTTGAGACCCTGTTCCAGTCGGTGAAGGAGGAGTACCCCGGCAAGCGGATCGTCACCGTCTTCGGCTGCCCCGGCTACAAGGCCTATGACCGCCGCCGGGACCTGGGCGAAGTGTCCGGCCAGAACTCCGACCTGGTCATCCTCACCGAGGAGGACCCGGGAGAGGAGCCCATCCAGGATATCTGCCGGGATATCGCTCAGTACGTGGAGCAGGAGGGCTGCGATTACTCCATCGTGCCCGACCGGGGCGAGGCCATCCGTCAGGCCGTGATGGGCTCTCAGGTGCCCACGGTGATTTTGCTCACCGGTAAGGGGGCTGAGACCCGGCAGAAGCGGGGCATTGAGTATATTGACTGCCCCTCTGACGTAGACTATGCCAAGCAGTATCTCCACGAGTACGACGTGCAGCACGGCATGGACGGTATGAGCAAGGTCCGCGCCCTGCTGGATGTGCTGCCCCTGCTGCGCCGGTACGAGGGGAGAACCATTGTGATCAAATACGGCGGCTCCGCTCTGAACGCCGCCTCTACCGACACCATCCTGGAAGACGCCGCTGCCCTGCAGTCCGTGGGCGTTCGGGTGGTGCTGGTCCACGGCGGGGGCAAAGAGATCTCCGCCCTGCTGGATAAGCTCAACGTGGAGAGCCAGTTTGCCGACGGCTATCGGGTCACCAGCCAGCCTGTGCTGGAGGCTGCGGAGATGGCCCTGTCCGCCCGGGTGAACAAGACCATTGTGGGCGCCCTGGAGCGGATCGGCGCCAAGGCCTGCGGTGTCTCCGGCCGGGACGGCGGCCTTATCACCGCCCGTCAGAAGGACAAGAACCTGGGCCAGGTGGGTACCATCACCCGGGTCGACCCCCGGCTGCTGCGCACCCTGCTGGACGGGGGCTATCTGCCCGTGGTGTCTCCCATCGCCCGGGGCGAGGACGGCACGGTGTACAACTGCAACGCCGACGACGCCGCCCGGGCTGTGGCGGAAGCCATGGGAGCAGATAAGCTGGTCTTCCTCACGGATACCGACGGCATTCTGGTGGACAGCCACAACCAGAGCACCCGGATCGCCAAGATGGACGTGAGCCGGGCCAAGGAACTCATTGACAGCGGGCTCATCGCCGGCGGCATGATCCCCAAGACCATGAACTGCATCCACGCCGTGGAGCACGGCGTGGGCGCGGTGACGGTGCTGGACGGCCGGATGGAGCACGCGGTGCTGCTGGAATCCATCTCGGAGAAGTCCCTGGGCACCACCATGGAAAAGAAACGGTAAGGATCTGGAAACGGGTCTTTCCCGACCCTGTGACCCAAAGGAAGGAGAGACCCTATGGTTCAGATGGAAACCCTCCCCAACGGGGTGCGCATTGTGACCGAACGGATGGACACCGTCCGGTCCGCCGCCCGGGGCATCTGGGTGGGCGGCGGCTCCCGGGAGGAGCGTCCGGAGGAGTCCGGAGCAGCCCACTTTATCGAACATATGCTGTTCAAAGGCACCGAGCACCGGTCGGCGGCGGACATCGCCCGCCAGACCGACGCCATCGGCGGCCAGATGAACGCCTTTACCACCAAGGAGTGTACCTGCTTTTACGGACGGGTGCTGGACAGCCACCTGCTCCAGGCCCTGGACATCCTGTGGGATATGGTGTACCACTCCTCCTTCACCCAGGAGGCAGTGGAGACCGAGCGGGGCGTTATCCTGGAAGAGATCGACATGTATGAGGACACCCCCGACGACCTGTGCGCGGAGAAGCTCTTCGGCCAGGTCTTTCAGGGCTCCTCTCTGGCCCGGCCCATTCTGGGTAGCCCCGAGACCTTAAAGACCATGACGGGGAATTCTCTCCGGGCCTACCACCAGCGCCATTACCGGGCAGACAACACCGTGGTGGCCCTGGCGGGGAGCATCCCTCCCCAGGTGCTGGAGGAGATCCGGCGGCGGTTTGCCACCCTCCCCGGGGGAGAGGCGGAACCCCAGCCTCCGGCGGTGTATACCCCCTCCTTCGTGGTGACGGAAAAGCCCATTGAGCAGAATCACCTGACCCTGGCCTTCCCCGGCCTCACCTACCACTCTCCCAAGCGGTTTGCCTTGCAGCTGCTCTCCTCCATCCTGGGGGGCGGGGTCTCCTCCCGCCTGTTCCAGCAGGTGCGGGAGCAGCAGGGCCTGTGCTACACGGTCTACTCCTATGGGGCGGGCCACGAGGACACCGGCGTGTTCTGCATCTACACCGCCCTCAACCGGGAGACTGAGGAAAAAGCCCTCACCACCATCCGCCAGGTGGTGGAGACCTTCCTAAAGGAAGGGCCCACCCCCGAGGAGCTGGAGCGGGCCCGGGAGCAGTCCAAGGCCAACGTGGTCATGGGGCTGGAATCCACCCAGGCCCGGATGAGCCACGCCGGGCGGTCCCTGCTCTTTACCGGGGAGATCCTCTCTCCTGAGCAGATCATCGCCGCCTACGACGGGGTGACCCGTCAGGACGTGATGGAGCTGGCCCAGCAGCTGCTGCGCTGGGACCAGGTATCCCTGTCCGCCGTGGGCCAGGTGCGCACTGTGGAGGAATACAAAGCCCTTCTGTTTTCCTGAGACGTGAAAAAAGGCCCGACGGCAATGCCGTCGGGCCTTTTGTTGTGGGGTTTAATAGGGCTTGCAGAGAATTTCGTGGACCTTGGTGTCCAGCAGATGGGCGGTGTAGCCGGGGGTGAGGACGCAGGCGGTGTCCGCCCCGTGGGCAGAGCCTCCCACCGCCACCACAGGCTTGCCGTAGGAGATGGACCCGTGGTCCAGCGCCATGAGGGCGATCTCTACGCAGACCTTGGTGCCCTGACCCAGCATCCGCAGGGTGGCGGCCATGACCTCCACCGGGGAGACCCCGCCAAACTGGTTGCTGAGCCCCCGCTCTCCCCCGGACAGGGCGTGGGCGGCGGTGACCACCGGGACTCCCTGGGCCACCAGCTGGTCATAGACGTCCTGGGGCATGTCGTTTTCTCCTGGGGCGTGCATCCCGTAGACGTGGCGGACCACCACGATCCGGTGGGGGAAGGCGGTCTCTTTAGCCAGGTCCAGCAGGGTCAGGGCAGTCTGGCCGGAGGAAGAGGCCACCACCAGGTCCAGGCCCCGCTCCTGGGCGCAGTCTAAGGCCAGGCGAAGGGTTTCGGCGGTGTTGGCAGGGCCGGGGGTGTCGTAGATACGCATGGAACGCTCTCCTTTCTCTTACCGCAGCTGCTTTTTCAGCAGGCGGATGTCCTGGCCGAAGAAGGCCATAATAAAGTATTCTCCTTCCAGCCGGGAGGCCACCTGGGGGGAGTACCGCTGGCGGATGCCATCCAGGTTCAGGTTGGAAGAGATGACGGTGTGCTTTTGCTCCACCAGCCGAGTGTTGATGAGCTCGTACAAGGCGGACTGGACGAAGGGAGTGGTGAACTCGCTGCCCAGGTCGTCCAGGATGAGCAGGTCGCAGCGGAGATACCGCTGGGCGTCGGCCTCTGCCTGACGGGCGTCCTCGGCGTTCCGGGCGAACTTCCGGGTCTCAAACCGGGAGAAGATGTTGGCGGCGGTGTCGTACACCACAGAGAAGCCCTTTTCCGCCACCACCCGGGCGATGCAGGCAGAGAGGAAGGTCTTGCCCAGGCCCGGGTTGCCGTTGAGGAAGAGGTTTTTGTGGGGGTAGGAGCCGAAGAGCTCGGCATAGCTGCGGCAGGTGGAGAGAATGATCTCCATGGTCTCCCGGGGGGAGCGTTTGAACTCCGGCCAGGTCTGGCGGTCGTAGTAGTCCAGGCGGAAGGTCTCAAAGGACTGTTCCCCCAGGTTCAGCAGGGAGGAGAGCTCCTGAATCTGCTCCTGACGGCAGAGGGCAGACAGACACCGGCACATGGTCTGACCCTTCCAGCCCCGGTCATTGCACAGGGGGCAGAAGGGCTGGTCGTCCAATGCGTCCGGGGGAAAGCCCCCCTGGGCCAGCAGGGCGGCTTCCTCATCCTGGAGGGCCAGGTTCTCCCGCCGGAGGGCAGCCAGGGCCTCCTCCTGACCCAGCCCCTGTTTCAGGCTGGCGGCCAGGATCCGAGGGGCGGTCTGCCGCAGGGTGCGCTCGATCTCCCGGGTCCGGGGCAGGGCCCGGAAGATTTGTTCCCGCCTGGCCTGCTGCTGGGCCCGGTGGGCCTCCTGCTGCTCCTTCAGGCGGCGCTCCGCCCGGGCGATGATCCCTTCACTGTATGCCATGGGTTATCCCTCCTTGTGTGGGTGTTGCTGGGCTTGCTGCCGGGCAGCCTCCTCCAGCATCCGTCCAATGTCGTCGGAGGGCAGGGGAGCCTGCCCTTTGGCCCGGTTGGGGGCGGGCCGGGTGAAGCCTGCCCGGCGGCGGTCCTCTGCCTGGCGGATCTCCGCTGCGGTGGACAGCCCCTGCTTCTGCCAGCTGAGCAGGATGCCGTTCATATAGCTCCACTGGAACTTGCCCAGCTGGAAGACCGTACGGTCGTGGGCCATGGTGAGGGCCTCGTCGTCGAAGCCCATGGTGATCCAGGCGTCCAGATACTCCGCCTCCCGGTCCACCGGGGCCCGGTCGGGGTGGCCCAGCAGGGCCATGATCTCCATGCCCCGGCTGCTCAGACGGGCCAGGCGGCGGAGGTAGGCGTCGGCGGTCTCCAGAGAGTCCACCCCTGCCTTCTGCCAGCGGAAGGCGGTGCGGCGGATCTGGGTGAGGGTGGGCTTTCGTCCCGGCCCCCGCTTTTTGGCGACCTCCTCCACGCAGTAGCTCACCAGGGTGAGGATGACCTCCGGCGGCATGGCCAGAAAGTCGTAGATCATGTAGAGGGTTTTCAGGTCGCTGGGGGAGAGGACCTTCCCCAGCAGCCGCTCCACCTCGGGCACCAGGGCAGCAAAGCCCCCCTGGGCCAGGGCCACGGTGATGTCCTGGGTGGTGTAGTCCGGGGGCGCGTCCGGCTCCAGCTTCTGGGGGGGCGGGGCCTGGACGGGGGCCTCCGGGTCTGCCAGGTGGAGGGTGAGCAGGGTATGGTGGGCGGCCTCCAGACGGGCCGGGTCCCACTTGAGGGCGGCGGCGTCCCGGCCGGCGAGGAGACACAGATAGAGCAGGGCGGCGTCTGGGCTGCCCGAAGCGATGAGCTTGTCCGCTGCCTTCCGGTGGAAGGAGAGGATGCTCCCGGGGTAAAACAGGTCTTTGGCCATGACGCACCTCCTTGGTTTCCTGATTGAACCTTCATTTTACAGGAAAAACCCGGTTTCGTAAAGGGGGACGAGGGGGCAGGACCTGGGGGAAAGGGGAAAGTCCTCTATGAAACCCTGTCGAATTGTGGTATAATGACGCTGACTTTGCCAAAGGCAACTATAACTCGGATTGGAGGAACAGAATATGGCAAACCGAGTGACCATTGTACTGCATCATCGGGAATATCACATTGTAGCCGAAGAGGACGAGAGCTATATCCAGCAGTGTGCGTCCATTGTAAATAAAGAGCTGGACGAGGCCATGAAGGGCACCACCCTGTCCATCAGCGACGGGGCCATGCTGGCCTGCCTCAACGTAGCGGACAAGTACAGCAAGGAGCGGCAGGTATCGGATAACCTGCGGGCCCAGCTGAAACAGGCCCTGGACGAAAACGCCCGGCTGTCCCGGGAGCTCAGCGAGCTCCGCCGGGAGGCCAAGAAGGCGGAGCGGGCCGCCAAACAGGAGAAGAAGTAAGGAGAGAGCAGCATGGAACTGTTAGCACCGGCCGGGTCCCCGGAGGCCCTGCGCGCGGCGGTCCAGGCGGGGGCGGACGCGGTCTACCTGGGCTTCGGCCCCTTAAACGCCCGGCGGAACGCCAAGAATTTTTCCCGGGAGGAGCTGGAAGAGGGGGTCTCTTACTGCCACCTGCAGGGGACCAGGGTCTACCTTACCCTGAACACCCTGCTCACCGACCGGGAGCTCCCCCTGGCGGCCGAGACCGCCGCCCTGGCCAACGAGATCGGGGTGGACGCCATCCTGGTGCAGGACCTGGGGGTGGCCAAGCTGGTGCGGGAGACCTGCCCGGACATGGAGGTCCACGCCTCCACCCAGATGACCGTCCACAACCTGGACGGCATTCTGGCCTGCGCTGACCTGGGTATGACCCGGGTGGTCCTCTCCCGGGAGCTGCCCCGGAGCGAGATCGAGGGGCTGTGCCGGAAGTCTCCGGTGGAGCTGGAACTCTTCGTCCACGGGGCCCTGTGCATGGCGTACAGCGGCCAGTGCTTCCTGTCTGCCCTCCTGGGCGGCCGCAGCGGCAACCGGGGCCTGTGCGCCCAGCCCTGCCGCCTGGCCTATGGCTGGCCGGGGGAGAAGGGGACCTGTCATCCCCTGTCCCTGAAGGACCTCTCCCTGGCCGGAGAACTGAAGGAACTGGAAGAGATGGGCATTGCCTGTCTGAAAATCGAAGGACGGATGAAGCGGGCGGAGTACGTCTCCGTGGTCACGGGGATCTACGCCGCTGCCCTCCGGGAGGGCCGGGAGCCCCGCCCCCAGGAACTGGCCCAGCTGGAAGCGGCCTTCTCCCGCCAGGGCTTCACCCAGGGCTACTACGCCGACCGGAAGGGACCGGAGATGTTTGGCATCCGCAAGGAGGGGACCCGGGACCCGGAGGACCTCTTTGCCCAGGCCCGGCAGTTTTACGGCCGGGGAGAGCATAAACTCTCCCCCGTGACCCTGTCCGCCACCCTGCGGCAGGGCCAGCCCCTCACCGTTACCGCCCAGGATGACCAGGGGCATACCGTCACCGCCCAGGGGGCGGAGCCCCAGCCTGCCCGCACCCGTCCGGTGACCCGGGAACAGCTGGAACAGCAGCTGCGCAAGACCGGCGGCACCGTGTATCAGGCGGCTGCCCTGGATGTCCAGGCAGAAGAGGGGTTGTCGGTACCCCTGTCCGCGGTGAACGGTTTGCGCCGCCAGGTGCTGGAAGGGCTGGACCAGGCCCGCACCCAGGTCCCGCCCCGGCGGCAGGTGCCCTTCCAGCCCCCTGGGAAGGAGAAGGGCAGCCGGGAGACCCCGGCCTTTTCCCTGTCCTTCCGCCGGTTTTCCCAGCTCTCCCGCAGCTGTCTGGAGGAGGGCCCCAAGCTGGTCTATCTCCCCAGCCAGGAATGGGCAGGCCACGGAGAAGAACTGGCCCGGTGGGTGGAAGCCTTCCCTGAGATTTCCTTTGGGGTGACCTTCCCCCGGGTGGTCTGGGACCGGGAGCTGCCCCGGCTCCGAAAGGAACTGGAGGAAGCGAAGAAAGCAGGGGCCACCCAGGCCCTGCTGGGCCACGTGAGCCAGCTGGCTCTGGCCCGGGAGTTTGGTCTGGTCCCCCGAGGGGACTTTGGCCTGGGACTTCTCAACAGCCTCACCGCCCAGGAGCTGGCGGTGCTGGGCTTTGCCTCGGCCACGGTGTCCTTTGAGGGGAAGTTCGGCCAGATCCGGGACCTGAATAAGCCCCTGGAGACCGAACTTCTGGTGTACGGCCACCTGCCCCTCATGCTCATGGAGAACTGCATCATGAAGAACTGGGGGAAGGGCTGCCACTGCGAGAGCGGCACCCAGATCCTGCGGGACCGGAAGGGCGAGTCCTTCCCGGTGGAGTCTGCCTGGGGCTGCCGCAACGAACTCTTTAACGGCAAGGCCCTGTGGCTGGCGGACAAAAAAGCGGACTGGACCGGACTGGGGGTCACCTATGCCCGGCTGTCCTTCCTGCGGGAGGACGCCCAGACCTGCGCTGCGATCTTCCGGGCCTACCGGAAGGGCGAAGGAGAGGGGCCGGACCAGTTTACCCGAGGCTTATATTACCGCGGGGTAGAGTAAGGGGAAAAGTTGGGGCAGGTCCCCCATTTCGATGGAAACCACGGAGGAAAACCATGAAAATAGTGTTAGCGTCCCAATCCCCCCGGCGGCGGGAGCTGCTGGAGCAGATGGGACTGGAGTTTACAACCAAATCGCCGGAGATCGACGAGAGCGCCTATACCGGGCCCACCGCCCAGGACCTGGTGGAGATCCTCTCCCGGGAGAAGGCCCTGTGGGTGGCCCGAGGGGAGGACCCGGAGACCATCGTCATCGGGGCGGACACGGTGGTGGTGTCGGAGGGGCGGATTCTAGGCAAGCCCCACACCCCCCAGGAGGCGGAGGACATGCTCCTCTCCCTGGCGGGTAAGGACCACCTGGTGTGCACCGGGGTGACCGTCTGCCAGGGGCAGCGGCATACCTCCTTCCGGGAGATCACCCAGGTGACCTTCCGGGCCCTGACGCGGGAAGAGGTGCAGGACTACGTCCGCACCGGAGAGCCCATGGACAAGGCAGGAGCCTATGGCATCCAGGGCTATGGGGCCCTTCTGGTGGAGGGCATCCGGGGGGACTACAACAACGTGGTGGGCCTGCCGGTGCATCGCCTGGGACAAGCCCTTCGTGACTTCGGCGTAGACTGTCTGAAGCTGGCCGCCTGCCGCCCGTAAGGGCAGAGGCCCCGCCGGCGGAAAGGGGGCCCACGTGAAGGAATGGTTCCGGCACAAATGGATGAAAATAGCAGCCGCGGCTCTGTCTCTGAGCCTCACCGCGGCGGCCCTGACGGTGGTTCTGAACGGAACCGCAGGGCCGCTGGGACGATGGGGGGAGACCGTGTCGCGGCCCTTTTTGCGCCTTTTTTCGTCGGTAACCGGGGCGGTGCGCCAGGGGGAGGACTACCTGCGGGGGATCTCTCAGCTGCGGCAGGAGAAGCAGGCCCTGGAGCAGGAGCTGGCCCAGGCCCGGCAGGGCGCCCTGGAAGGGGCGCTGGCCCTGGAGGAGAACGACCGGCTCCGGTCCCTGCTGGGCTTCCAGCAGCGGCGGCGGGATCTGACCCTGACCCCCGCCTGGGTGGTGGCTCGGACCCCGGACAACTGGCAGGGGGAGGTCACCCTGGACCAGGGGGAGAACCAGGGGCTTCGCCCGGGGCAGTGCGTGGTGGACCAGCGGGGGGCGCTGGTGGGCCTCATCAAGGAGGCGGGGCCCTCCTGGAGCAAAGTGACCCTCCTGTGCGACGGCGGCTTTCGGCTTACCGGCCAGGGGATTCGCTCGGGAGAGCTGGGAGAGCTCACCGGGGACCTGACCCTGCTGGCCCGGCAGGAGGGCAAGCTCAGCGGCCTGCCTCTGGACACCCAGGTGCAGCTGGGAGAAGAGGTGGTGACCTACTCGGTGAGCGGCAGCGGTCCCTCGGGCCTCTCGGTGGGAAAGGTGAGCGCCCTGGAGGAGGACCCGGGAGGGCTGAGCATGTCCGCCATCCTCACCCCGTCGGCGGACCTGTCCCGCCTCACCCAGGTGTTTGTGGTGACGGCCTTTCAGGAGGTGCGGTAGATGTCCGGGGGAAAACTATGCCTGCTGGGGCTGGGGGGACTGGCGGTGCAGAGCGTGGTGCTGGGCCGGATCTCCTGGTGGGGCGTGAGCCCCATGCTCTTTCCCGGGCTGGTGTATCTCGCAGGCCGGACCTGGGGAGAGACCTGGGGGGCGGCCTGTGGACTGTTCTGTGGAATCCTATGGTACCTGGCTGGGGGAAACCTATGGCAGATGGTGCTTTTGGCGGTGCTGGGTGGAATGTCCGGGGTAGTTTTCCCCAGAGTGGGTGGATTTTGGGGAAAGTGGCTCTGCTTTCTCCCCCTGCTGGGGGCGTGGGAGGTCTGCCTCATGGCGGGCCACTGGCTCAGCGGCAGCGGCCCCTGGGGCCCGGCGGTGATCGCCGGGCGGGAATGGCTGCTCTCCGGACTCAGTTATCCTCTGGCCTGGGTGCTGGTGTTCCTGGCGGGCCGGACCTGGCACAGACCAGCCCGGCGGAGACGGCGAAGGAAACGGAAATCCCTCTGAGAAAGGACGGAATGGAATATGCGCTGGACGGTAGCAGGGAGTGTATTTTCGGCGGTGCTGGCGGGGTTTTTCCTGCTGCTTTGGAATTTGCAGGTGGTGCAGGGCGCGGCGTACTATGAGAAGTCTCAGCGGAGCATTGCGGAGGTGGTGGAAGTCCCGGCGGCCCGGGGAAAACTCCTGGACCGAAACGGGAAGATCCTGGCCCGGGACCAGGGGGTCTGGACCGCCCAGGTGGAGGAGGACCTCTCCCGGGAGGACCGGGAAGCCCTGGCCGATCTATGCCACCGGGAGGGCATCCTCTGGGACGGACAGGGGACCATCCCGGAGGTCTCGTCCACCTTCATGGCCCGGGAGAGCAGGAGGATCTGCAAGGGGAGCCCTTTGTGCTGGAGGCCCAGAGAGTGGGCAGCGGGACCCTGGCCCCCCATGTGTTGGGCCGGGTGGGACAGATGAGCCCCTCGGAATGGGAGACCTATCGGGAAAAGGGATACGCCATGGACGAGCTGGTGGGGAAGGACGGGGCGGAAGCCGCCTTTGAGTCCCTGCTCCACGGCCAGCCAGGGCGAAAGGTGTTGGAGCGGGACCCCCAGGGCCGGGTCACCGGGGAGAAGTACGCAGAGGTCCCCGTCCCCGGAAAGGACGTGACCCTTACCCTGGACATCGACTTACAGCGGCGGGGGGAAGAGGTGCTCTCTGCCTATCTGGAGGAGCACGCCCAGGGCGCCGGGGGCGCCCTGGTGGCCTTGGACGTCCGGGACGGCGGGGTGCTGGCCATGGTGAGCCAGCCGGGGTATGACCCCTCTGCCTTTTCCGCAGACTACGAGGCCCTGGCGGCAGACCAGCGGCACCCTCTCATGAACCGGGCGGTGCAGGGGCTGTATGCCCCCGGCTCCACCTTTAAGCTGGTGACCGCCGCAGCGGCCCTGGAAGAGGGGTACCTCACCCCGGACACCCAGATTTTAGACACCGGGCGGTACACCTACTATGAGGACCCCCAGCCCCAGTGCTGGCTCTACCGGCAGGAGGGCAAGACCCACGGGCTGGAAACCGTAAGCGAGGCCATTGCGGACTCCTGCAACATCTTCTTTTACGACGCCGGGCGAAGGGTTGGGATCGAGACCCTGGACGCCTACGCCCACGCCCTGGGCCTGGGAGAAAAGACCGGCATCGAGCTGGCAGGGGAAAAAGCCGGGGTGGTGGCCGGGCCGGATTACAGCGCTTCCATCGGGGAGCCCTGGTACGTGGGGAGCGTTCTGTCCGCAGCCATCGGCCAGGAGAACAACCGGTTCACCCCCTTGCAGCTGGCCCATATGGTGTCCACCTTTGTGAGCGGCGGCCAGCGGCGGCAGGTCCATCTGTTCCAGAAAGCGGAGGGGGAACCGCCCTATGAAACCAAAGTCTTAGGGGAGACCGACCTCTCCCCTGAAAACGTGGCAGCGGTGAAGGAAGGGATGCTGGCGGTGACCCAGGAGGGGTCCCTGGCCAAGGCCTTTCAGAACCTGCCGGTGCAGGTGGGGGCCAAGACCGGCTCAGTACAGGTGGCGGGGGAGGAGACCTCCAACGCGGTGCTGGTGTGTTTTGCCCCCTATGAGGACCCGGAGATCGCCCTGGCCATTGCGGTGGAGCAGGGCGGGTCCGGAGCGGAGCTGGGCCAGGCTGCGGCAGAGGTGCTGGGTGCCTGGCTGCAAGAGTGAGACGAAATCAATGCGCGGTCCTTTCCCTGTGGGGGAAGGGCCGCGTAAGCTGTTTTTGGGCAAATTTTTTAGGCGGGGGACTTATAATCCCGGCATAACCGGGCAGGCTATCCATATACTTGGAATGACAAGGGAGCGCAGTGCTCCCGGGGAGGAATGGACCATGGTGACGCTCCTTTCGAGTTAAGGGTGAGGGTCGGACTTGGGGGTTTTCCGCAGGCTCAGCAGGAAGAGAAGGGCAAAGACCAGGCACAGGCCGCCCCAGATCTGTAAGTCGGCGAAGATGCCGTGGCAGGTGAGGCCCACCACCCCGGCCACAGCGTAGAGGATCAGGCAGAAGATGGTGCCGCCCCGGCTCTTCCGGGCGGCGATGGCCACGATCCCGGCGATGAGCATGAAGATGGCCACCAGGAGACCGGCGCCGCCGCTGGTGCCTCCCTGCCCTTCCAGGGCGTCCCCCAGGGAGGCGGCGCAGGACTGGAAGAGGATCAGGGCGGTGAGGACGATGCTGACAATGCCGATGATGAGTTTTGCGGTTTTCATGGGATTCCTCCTTTTCATAAGTAGACAGACAGAGATATTGTAGCCCACAGGGGAGAGAAAGTGGGATGCTGGGAGCATCATAAGGGGCTATCCCAGCAGGGGCAGGTCCAGCTCGGCCAGCCGTTCGTTCACCGCCCAGAGGGTGGGGAGCTTCTGGTTCAGGGCCAGCATGATGGCAGCGTCCCGCAGGCGGCGGGGATACAGGGGGCTGTACTCCGCCCAGACCAGGGCCTGGTTGGTCTCCCGGATGGAGAAGCCGCCGCCGATGCACAGGCAGAGGATCTTGTCCCGGCTGGGCTTCTTCCGTCCGTTCAGGATCTGGTAGCCGTAGTGGACCTCCAGGCCGCTTTTGGCCAGGGCCTGGCTGCGGGAACAGTGCTTCTCCTCCAGCTTTTTCAGATAGTACCCGGCAAAGCTCTGGGGGGTTCCTGCGCTTCCGGCGTGGATGGCCGGGAGCTGAGGGAAGGGGGTTTGCAGCAGGACCTGGGTGAGATCGCCGGTGGTGAGGTCAGGCATGGGATGTCCTCCTTTCTCCATGATGCTGGGAACATCATAAAAGAAAAAAGCGGCTGAAATTCCCCCAATCTGGGGGAATTTCAGCCGCCGCTTCGGTTGAGGGGGGCTTCTCCGGCTTCTTCCAGCCATTGG
The DNA here is from genome assembly GCF_034090835.1 of Evtepia sp. Taxonomy (GTDB): domain Bacteria; phylum Bacillota; class Clostridia; order Oscillospirales; family Oscillospiraceae; genus Evtepia. The sequence continues at coordinate 25,407 of NZ_JAXDRS010000019.1, read as the reverse complement.
TTCACGGTGTCCACGGAGGTGATCCTCCGGTTCAGGGCGATGATGAGCAGGGCGTCCCGCCGGTGCTTGGGGTAGAGGACGGGCATCTCGTAGAGGGAGAGGGCCCGCTGGGTCTCCTTCAAGGTCAGCCCCATGGCGATAAAGAGCCGGAGGAGCTGATCCCGGTCGGCGGTGCGCCGCTCGCCGGAGAGGAGCTTATAGCCGGACTTCCGGGGCAGGTCGGCCTTTTGGAAGAGGGCCTGCCGGGTGCAGCACACGGAGAGCGGGAAGATCTACGTGCGCAAGGACCTGACGCTATATGACCGGTCGGTGTTTCAGTATTTGCAGGACCAGGCCCCAAGGGGCATCCCCCGCATCCAGGAGCTGGTGGAGGCGGACGGGACCCTGGTTGTCATTGAGGAGTACGTCTCCGGCCGGACGTTGGCGGAGTGCCTGAAGGAGGACGGTCCCTTTTCTCCCCGTCGAGCGGCAGACTGCCTCTGCCAGCTGTGCGAGATCCTGGGGCCCCTGCATCACCGCACCCCACCCATCGTCCACCGGGATTTGAAGCCCTCCAACCTGATCCTCACCGGGGAGGACCGGGTGGTGCTGGTGGACTTTAACGTGGCCAAGGAGAGCAGGGAGGACCGGAAGAAGGACACCCACCTGCTGGGCACGGCGGGGTACGCCGCCCCGGAGCAGTACGGCTTTTCTGCCTCTACCCCGGCGGCAGACCTGTACGCGTTGGGGGTCCTGCTGCAAACCATGCTCACCGGCAAGGAACCGGGGGAGGCGGGGGACACCGGACCCTTCGCTCCGGTGATCGCCCGGTGCACCCAGATGGACCCCCGCAACCGGTACCCTTCTGTGGAGGCCCTGGCCAGGGCGGTGAGACGGGTTTTGGGGGATCCCCCGTCCCGCAGGAAACCATCCTGGCTGCCGCCGGGGTTTCGAGGGAAAGAACCCGCCCTCTGGGTGGTGGCGGGGCTGGGGTACGCCCTGGCGGTCTTTCTCAGTCTGACCTTACAGGTGGAACATGCCTGGGGGGCGTTCCTGTGGGCCAACCGCCTGTGCTGCCTGGCCCTGCTGCTGTTGGAGACTCTGTGGCTGGGGAACTACCGGGGCATCTGGCGGAAGCTGCCTCTGACCCGCAGCCCGGTGCTGTGGGTCCGGCTGGCCGGGGCCCTGCTCTGGGGCTTTGTGCTTATGGTCGCCCTCTTTGCGGTGCTGGTGGGGGTGGAACCCCTTTTGAGATGAGAAAAACCGGAACCTGTTGGTTCCGGTTTTTTTGGTGCAGAGAAAGAAAAAACCCAGACAAACTTCGTTTGTCTGGGCGATGGAGCGAGTGACGAGGCTCGAACTCGCTACCTCCACCTTGGCAAGGTGGCGCTCTACCAGATGAGCTACACTCGCATCGGCAAGGAATATACTATCACGTCCCCGCCGGAAAGTCAAGGGGTATGTTAGGATTTTTTAAAAAATTTTTTGAGCCCTTGTGAAAAGGGGGGCGGTCAGCCCTGTTTGGGGGTCCCCCAGGTCAGGAGAATTTCCGCCAGCCGTTCCTGTCCCTGGTCGGGGTAGAGGTTCACCTGGACGGACTTCAGGGGGGGCAGGGCCCTGACCTGCTGGGCGTAGGCGTCCAGCACGGCCTGCCGGAGGGACTCGGTGCTGTCGTTCTTGGTGAAGTAGCTGATGCGGAAGAGGACCTGGGTGGGTTTGCTGGGCAGGAGGGTGATGAGCTCCCGCTCCACCGCGGTGCTGCCGGTGACCGAGATCACCTGGGAGAGGAGCTGGGGATTCTTGTTGTAGGCGATGGAGACGCTCACCTGGTAGTAGGCAGAGGTCTGGGAGACGTCGTACTTGATGTAGTCCACGGCGTAGGTGCCCAGGGGGTCCTCCTGGGTGACCTCCAGGCAGGCGCTGTCCACGTCGCTGGCGGCGGAGCCGGTGAGGCTGATGTACTGGTAGAGGCGGATGATCCCCCGTTCCTCTCCCTGCTCCACCAGGTGGAGGATGGCGCTCACCAGGCCCTGGTAGGTGTCGGCCCGGAGGATGGCGTCGTTTTCCGCCTCGTCGGAGAACTGGGTGTGGGGGACCACCGAGGTGTAGCTGCGCTCCAGCATGGAGCAGCCGGACAGGAGAAGGAGGGCCAGGGTGAGCAGGGCCAGAGAGAGCGGTTTCATAGAGGGAACTCCTTTCCTGTGGGGATGGTCAGAGCAGGGAGAGCTGGGTATCGCCCTGGTCTTCTGCCTTCAGCAGGGCGCCGGCAGCGGGGAGGCTCCGGGCCCGGTAGCGGGACTGGTTGACCACGGGGGTCTGGTCCAGGAAGGCGGCGCGGTCGGCCTTGTGGTTTTTCTTCAGGGTCATCACCTGGACGCCCTGGGTGCTGCGGGTGGTTTTCAGGGGGACCAGCTGGGAGGAGAAGCAGAGGGCCCGGCCCTCGGTGGAGGTGAAGAGGATCTCTTCCTCCTGGCCCTCCTTCAAAAAGAGAACGGCCACCAGGGGGCTCTTATCGGAATAGGCCCCGGTGAGCTTTTTCCGCTTGGTGACGGTCTGATAGGCCGCCAGAGGGACCCGGGCCACCTTGCCGTTGGCGAAGAAGAAGAGCAGGTGGCCGGTGTAGTCTCCCGGGAGGCAGGCCCAGAAGAGGCTCTCCCCTTCGTCCATTTCCAGCCGGGCGGGGAGGTAGTCTCCCAGCACGCTGGCCTTGGTGTCGTCGAAGGTGTTGGCCCAGGTCTTGTAGCACTGCTGCTGGTCGGTGAAGAGGAGGAGCTCCGCTGCGCTGGTGGTCTCCCAGTGGAAGGCAGGGCCGTCTCCCTCCTTGTATTTCTGTTCCCCGGACATCCGCAGGGACTGGGGGGTGATCTTCTTAAAGTACCCTTCCCGGGAGAGAAAGAGGTGGACGGGGTAGGAGGGAACGTCCTCCTGGGGCAGGGTCTCTTCCGCCAGCTGGTCCTGAGAGAGGATCTCCGTGCGGCGGGGGACTCCGTAGGCCTTTTTTACCCCTTCCAGCTGCTTGATGATCTCCCGCCGGATGCGGGCAGGCTTCTGGATGAGGTCGGTGAGGTCTGCGATGTCCTTTTCCAGCTGCTCGATCTCCCCCGTGCGCTTTAAGATGTACTCCTTGTTGATGTTCCGCAGGCGGATGTCCGCCACGTAGTCCGCTTGGGGGCGGTCCAGGCCGAAGCCCTCCATGAGGTTGGGCACCACCATGGCATCCAGCTCGGTGTTGCGGATGATGGCGATGGCCTTGTCGATGTCCAGCAGGATGGCGGCCAGGCCCCGGAGCAGGTGGAGCTTTTCGGTTTTCTGGTCCAGGGTGTACTGGGCCGAGCGGCGGACGCAGTCGGTGCGCCAGGCGGTCCAGTGGTCCAGGATCTCCCCCACCCCCATGACCTTGGGCATGCCGTTAATGAGGATGTTGAAGTTGCAGGCGAAGGAGTCCTGGAGGGGGGTGGCCCGGAAGAGCTTCTGCATGAGCTTGTCCGGGTCGGTTCCCCGTTTCAGGTCGATGGCCAGTTTCAGGCCGGACAGGTCGGTCTCGTCCCGCATGTCGGCGATCTCCCGGATCTTCCCGGCCTTGATGAGTTCTGCCACCTTATCCAGAATGGCCTCGGCGGTGGTGGTATAGGGGATCTCATAGATCTCAATGAGGTTTTCGCTTTTCACATACCGCCACTTGGCCCGGACCTTGAAGGAGCCCCGGCCGGTGCGGTAGATGGCCTCCATCTCCTTCCGGTCGTAGAGGAGCAGGCCCCCGGTGGGGAAGTCCGGGGCTTTCAGACAGTCCAGCAGATCCCGCTGGGGGTCCTTGATCCGGGCGATGGCAGCGTCACAGACCTCGGAGAGGTTGAAACCGCACAGGTTGGAGGCCATGCCCACGGCGATACCCATGTTGGCGGAGACCAGGATGTTGGGGAAGGAGGTGGGCAGGAGCAGGGGCTCGGTGAGGGTGCCGTCGTAGTTGGGGACAAAGTCCACCACGTTCTTGTCGATGTCCCGGAAGAGCTCCTGGCAGATGCCGTCCAGCTTGACCTCGGTGTACCGGGAGGCGGCGTAGGCCATGTCCCGGGAGTAGACCTTACCGAAGTTGCCTTTGGAGTCCACGGGAGGGTGGAGCAGGGCGCCGTAGCCCCTGGAGAGGCGGACCATGGTCTCGTAGATGGCGCTGTCCCCGTGGGGGTTGAGCTTCATGGTGGCGCCCACCACGTTGGCGGACTTGGTCCGCCCGCCGGAGAGGAGCTTCATCTGATACATGGTGTACAGGAGCTTCCGGTGGGAGGGCTTGAAGCCGTCGATCTCCGGGATGGCCCGGGAGATGATGACGCTCATGGCGTAGGGCATATAGTTGAGTTCCAGGGTGTCGGTGATGGGCTGCTCCAGGACCTGGGCGTGCAGGCCCATGACGCCCTCCGGTGTGGTCCGTTTTTTTCCCGGGTCATAGGATTTCTTCTTGGCCATAACGTTACGTACCTCTTGTTTGGTGTGGGGTTATAGTTTCCCGTGGCATTTGGGGCAATGGGTGGCGGTGGGAGGGAGGGTGATGAGCTGCTTGCCGCAGTGGGGGCAGCGGCCCAGCAGGGCTATGCACAGCAGGCCTACGGCGACAAACCCGATCCCCAGCCAGATCTTGGTGAGGACGATGAACACGAAGCCGCAGACCATGATGGTGCAGCCGGTTTTTCTCGCTTGCTTGTTGTCCATATAGAGACTCCTTTTCTCCGGGCCTTCAGGAGATGTCTGCCAGGTCCAGGTATTTGTATCCGTTTTCGGCGATGTGGTCCTTTCTGCCCTGGGCGTTTTCCCCCAGCAGCAGGTCAAAGACCTGGGCGGTGGCCTCTGCGTCGGTGGGCATCACCCGGATGAGCCGGCGGGTCTCGGGGTTCATGGTGGTCATCCACATCATCTCCGGGTCGTTTTCGCCCAGACCCTTGGAGCGCTGGATGGTGGGCTTTTTGCCCTCCAGTTTGGTGAGGATCTCGGCTTTTTCCTTCTCGGTGTAGGCAAACCAGGTCTTGCCCCCGGCGGAGATCTCGTACAGGGGGGACTCGGCGATGTAGACGCAGCCCTTTTCAATGAGGGTGGGGGTGAGCCGCCAGAGCATGGTGAGGATGAGGGTGCGGATCTGGTAACCGTCCACGTCGGCGTCGGTGCAGATGACGATCTTATTCCAGCGGAGGTTGTCCAGGTTAAAGAGGGAGAGGTCTTTGTTGTGCTTGTCGGTGACCTCCACCCCGCAGCCTACGACTTTCAGCAGGTCGGTGATGATCTCGCTCTTGAAGATCTTGCCGTAGTCGGCCTTGAGGCAGTTGAGGATTTTGCCCCGGACGGGCATGATGCCCTGGAACTCTGCGTCCCGGCCCAGCTTCACCGAGCCCAGAGCGGAGTCACCCTCTACGATGTAGAGCTCCCGGCGGGAGACGTCCTTGGTGCGGCAGTCCACGAACTTCTGCACCCGGTTGGCGATGTCCACCGCCCCGGCCAGACTCTTGCTCTTGATGGAGAGCCGGGCCTTTTCTCCGGCCTCCCGGCTGCGCTTGCTCACCAGGATCTGCCGGGCGGCCTCCTCAGCGGCCTGGGGGTTTTCCAGGAGGAAGATTTGCAGGTGCTCCCGAAGGAACTCGGTCATACCCTCCTGGATAAAGCGGTTGTTCACCGCCTTTTTGGTCTGGTTCTCGTAGGAAGTCTGGGTGGAGAAGTTGTTGGAGACGAAGATGAGGGTCTCCTGTACGTCAGGCCAGGTGATCTTGGCCTCGTTCTTGTTGTACTTTCCGTTCTGCTTGAGCCAGCCGTCCATGGCCGAGAGGAAGGCAGAACGCATGGCCTTTTCCGGCGCGCCGCCGTGCTCCAGCCAGGAGGAGTTGTGGTAGTGCTCGATCACGTGGGCCCCGCCGCAGAAGCAGAAGGCGCAGGAGAGCTTGACCTTGTACTTAGGCTTATCCGCCCGGTCCCGGCCCATCCGCTCCCCGGTCCAGAACTGGATGGGGGTGTGGGGGTGCTCTCCGGCCAGCTCTGCGGCGTAGTCGGCGATGCCGTTCTCGTAGGAAAAGACGGTCTCTTCAAAGCCCTTGTCCCCCTGGTTGCGGAAGCGGAAGACCAGGCCGGCGTTCACCACCGCCTGGCGGTGGAGCACGTCGGTGAAGAAGTCGGTGGGGATGTCGGTGCTGGTAAAGACCTCCAGGTCGGGCAGCCAGGTGATGCAGGTGCCGTTCTTTTTCCGGTCGGCGGGAGAGACCTTCATCTCCCCCACCAGGCTGCCTTTTTCAAAGTGGAGGTCGTAGCGTTTGCCGTCCCGGCGGACGGTCACGTCCATGAACCGGGAGGCGTACTGGGTGGCGCAGGCGCCCAGGCCGTTGAGGCCCAGGGAATACTCATAGTTTTCTCCGGTGAGGTTGTCGTACTTGCCGCCGGCGTAGAGCTCGCAGAAGACCAGCTCCCAGTTGAACTTGCCCACGGTCTCGTTCCAGTCCACGGGGCAGCCCCGGCCAAAGTCCTCCACCTGGATGCGTCCGTCCCGGAAGCGGGTGACGATGATCTCGGCGCCGTAGCCTTCCCGGGCCTCGTCGATGGCGTTGGAGAGGATCTCAAACACGGCGTGTTCGCAGCCCTCCAGACCGTCGGAGCCGAAGATGACCCCGGGCCGTTTCCGGACCCGGTCGGCGCCTTCCAGCATGGAGATGGACTGGTTGCCGTATTCCTTTTTCTTGTTTGCCATGGAGGATTCTCCTTGTGTTTACAAAGGGCATACCGCCCCAGAATAGAACATTGTTTACCTTTAATCATAATCCAAGCGGACAGGGGGTGTCAAGTGGGGGAAGGGGTCGAACCCTGGGGGGTGAGAAAAGGAGGGGAGGGCGAACCGGGAGGGGAAGGGCCCCTTGGGGGAGGAAATTTCGCTTCCTGCTTGCAATCGAGGAAAAATTGCAGTATCTTTTTTATAAGTATATGGTTCCGGCGGGAAGCCGCCGGAGCAAGGAGAGGAGGAATGGATCGTTGGCCTACGGATCCATGAAAATGTGTTTCCAGTGCGCTACCTGCAGCATGGTGTCCACCTGTCTGTTTCGCGCGCTGAAGTTTTTGTCCACCCGGGACAGCCGCATCCGGGCCGAGGCCCAGAACTGGCCCCGGGGCAAGACCCTGCGGTTGGAGATCCCCGGCGCCAAGGGATTTACCATTACCGGGTCCAAGGACGGCTTCCGCAAACTCCATCAGGATGCCCCCGGGGATGTGACCATCCGGTTTAAGAGCCCGTCGGACGCCTTCCGGGTGTTCACCGGGCAGATCAGCGTGGCCCAGGCCTACGCCCAGCACCGCTTTGTGTTACGGGGCGATATGGGCCTGGCCATGCCCTTCGTCCGATGCGTAGACCTGGCGGAGGCCTATCTGTTCCCGGCGTGCCTGGCCAGGCGAATCTTAAAACGTCTGCCTGCAAAACAAATCTCTACCCTCCGCGTGTACGCGGCGGTGCTGTTTGGGAGGTAATCTGTCATGTCTGCCTATTATGAGTTTAAACTGCCCTCCAAGATCCTCTCCGGGGAGGGGGCTTTGGAACATATCCCCCATGAGCTCCACACTTTGGGGGCCAGCCGCCCTCTGCTGCTCAGCGACCCCGGCCTGGAGCAGGTGGGGACCGTGACCATCGTCAAGGAAGCCTTCCACCAGGGAGGGATGGAACCGGCAGAGGTCTTTTGCCAGATCCCTCCGGACTCCTCCATTGAGGTGGTCAACCGCATCGCCGCCCTGTACCGGGAGACCGGCTGCGACAGCCTCATTGCCGTGGGCGGCGGCTCCGTGATCGACACCGCCAAGGGGGTAGGCATGGTGCTGGCCCAGGCGGGCAGCGACCTGCTGGACTCCGCCGGGTGCGAGGTGCTCCCCCGGGGAGACCATGTGCCCTTTGTGGCCGTGCCCACCACCGCCGGTACCGGCAGCGAGGCCACGCTGGTGGCCGTGGTGGCCAACCCTGCCATCCAGGTGAAGATGGAGTTTCTCAGTTATCACCTGCTGCCCGACGTGGCCGTGCTGGACCCCCGGATGACCGAGACCCTGCCCCCTCGGATCACCGCCTCCACCGGGGTTTGACGCCCTGGTCCACGCCATTGAGGCCGCCACCTGCCTCCAGCGCAACCCGGTGAGCGACTCCTTTGCAGAAAAGGCCATCACCCAGATCTGCCAGGCTCTGCCTGTGGTGGTGAAGGAAGGGAAGAACCGGAAGGCCCGTCTGGTGATGGCCAACGGCAGTCTCCTGGCAGGGGCAGCCTTCTCCAACTCCATGGTGGGCCTGGTCCATGCCATCGGCCACGCCCTGGGCGGGGTATGCCGCCTGGCCCATGGGGACGCCATGACCATTCTTCTCCCGGCGGTGATGAAGTACAACCTGGAAACCTGCCGGGAGCGGTACGGGGAACTGCTGCTGTATGTAGCCGGTCCCGAGGTGTACGCCCGGACCCCCGCCGACCAGCGGGCCCAGAAGACCATTGACACCCTGGTGGCCCTTCGCCGCCGCCTGGCGGAGCAGACCGGCCTGCCCCTCACCCTGTCCCAGACCGGGAAGGTGAAGCGGGAGGACTTCCCCGCCGTGGCCCGGACGGCCATGAACGACGGGGCTATCATCGTAAACCCCGCCGAAGCAGATTACGACGAGATCATCGGCATCCTTGAGGAGGTGTGGGCATGAGTTACACAGCACAGGTTACGAAGATCGAAGAGACGGTAGCCCGCCAGCGGGCCTATTTCCAGACCGGCGCCACCCGGCCGGTGGCCGTACGGATGGCGGCTCTGTGCCGCCTGAAAGAGGAGATGAAAGCCCGGGAGAAGATCCTTCTGGACGCCCTGAAGGCCGACCTGCATAAGTCTCATTTTGAGGGGTACATGTGCGAGCTGGGCCTGAGCATGGACGAGCTGGGCTATCTCATCAAAAAGACCCCCCAGTGGGCCCGTCCCCGGCGGCGCCCCACCCCCCTGGCCCAGTTCGCCGCCAAGAGCTACGAGCTGCCCGAGCCTTACGGGGTGGTGCTGGTGATGTCCCCCTGGAACTATCCCTACCTGCTGAGCCTGGACCCCCTGTTTGGGGCGGTTGCGGCGGGCAACTGCGTGGTGCTGAAACCCAGCGCCTACGCCCCCAACACCAGCCACGCCATGGCAGAGCTCATTGCGGCGGTGTTTGACCCGGACTGGGTGACCGTTATTGAAGGCGGCCGGGAGCAGAACTCCGCCCTGCTGGAGCAGCGGTTTGACTACATTTTCTTCACCGGCAGCGTGGACGTGGGCAAGATGGTCATGGAGAAGGCCAGCCGGAACCTGACCCCCGTGACTCTGGAGCTGGGAGGCAAGAGCCCGGTCATCGTGGACAAGACCGCCAACATTCCCCTCACCGCCAAGCGGCTGGCTTTTGGCAAGATCTTAAACGCCGGTCAGACCTGCGTGGCCCCGGACTACTGTCTGGTGGAGCGGTCCGTGCGGGACCAGCTGGTGGCGGAGCTGAAGAAGCAGTTCACCCGGATGATGGGCCAGCATCCCATGGAAAACGAGAACTTTGTCCGGATCATCAACCGGAAACACTACAACCGCCTGCAAGGGCTGCTGGAAGGGGAGGACATCCTCTTTGGCGGCGGCCACCGGGACGACCCCGGCTCGGACAGCGGCTGGATCGCCCCCACCCTGGTGGCGGACACCCTGGACGCCACCTCCAAGCCCATGGGAGAGGAGATCTTTGGGCCCATCCTGCCCATCATCCCCTACGACCGTCTGGATGAGGCCATTCGGTTTATGAACCGTCGGGAGAAGCCCCTGGCCCTCTATCTCTTCACCCGGTGCAAGAAGGTGGAGGAGCGGGTCATGAATCACTGCTCCTTCGGCGGCGGCTGCGTCAACGACACCATCATCCACCTGGCCACCCATCATATGGGCTTTGGCGGCGTGGGCTACAGCGGCATGGGAAGCTACCACGGCAAGAAGAGCTTTGATACCTTCTCCCACATCCGCTCCATCGTGAACAAGGCCAACTGGATCGATCTGCCCATGCGCTACCATCCCTATAAAAAGGTCAACGAGAAACTCATCCGTATGTTCCTGAAATAAGAAACGGGGCGAAGCCGCAGTGCAGCCATGCCACACCCCCTATTTTCTTGAGAAAGGAATGGCTTTTTTGTGATATGTCCTTATTGTAAAAAGGAAATGCGTTTCGGTTATATCCAGAGTTCGCGGATGCTGGTGTGGGATAAGGAAAAATTGTCTGGCGTAATCCTCCCATCCAATGGCGGAATCAAGTTAACCCCAAGATTTTCTAAAACATATGCAATCAAAGCGCACTTCTGTGAAACCTGTAATATCCTGTTGTCAACGCTGAATGAGTGACCCTGTCTTTGCTATGCAAAGGGGGAGGAGCAGGTCATGAACCACTGCTTCTTCGGCGGCTGCGTCAACGACCATCCCCCACCTGGTTACCCACGTATGTTTTTGAACTAAGAAACAGGGCGAAGCCGCATTGGCTTCGCCCTGTTTTCTGGTTAGAGAGCGGTGTTCTCTCCAGGTTCCCCGGCGCAGGGGAGGGTGCGGGGTAGCACAGAGACCTCCTCCGGGGGAATCCCCAGCAGCAGCTGAATCCCGGCACAGGCCAGCACATGGAAGGGAGCGGTGTGCCCCTCCCGGGGCAGGAGGATCTCCTGGCAGTCCAGACAGTCCCCTTCCAGGGTGACCACCTCCCGCTGGAGGGCCAGGCCGATGGTGTTGTCCCCCAGGGTGGAGAGGGTGAGAGAATCCCGGGGGGAGTTGCCGTAACTCACCGCCCAGCGGGCGGGGATGTTCCCCGCCAGGGGGGACAGCCGGCCGGGCACCAGCAGGGCCTGGCAGGCGGTGGGATACACGCGTTTTTCCCGTAAGTCCGGGGAGATCACCAGAAGGTCCGCCGGAACGTCATCGGGCAGGTCCGCGGCGGGGACCAGGGTGATCTGGGGGCGGAGGGAGTCGGGAAGGCAGTCCTTCAGGAAAGAGGACAGACCCGCTCCGCTCTCAACGATTCCAATGGTATACATAGGGCTCTCCTCACTTTCGTTCCTTTAGTATGGGAAAAGAAGGCGGATTTTATACCCCGCCGGGGAGAAGACCAGGCAGGTCCTTGACTTTTTCCCCAATCAGTCATACAATGAACTTCGACTGAAATAAAATGGGATTTGCCCGCCTCGCCGGGAAGAAACCCCGGGGAGCGGGAAGCAAACTCCAGTGGAACCCTCCGGCCCTGCGCCGGGTTTATGATCGTGACACAGTATTGACAATATCACCGATAAAGGAAGAGATGTATGGCAAAGGACAATAAGAAAAAAGTCGAGCAGATCACCGACATGGAGGTGGATTTTGCCCAGTGGTACACCGACGTGTGCAAGAAGGCAGAGCTCATTGACTACTCCTCCGTCAAGGGTATGTTCATCTATCGTCCCTATGGCTACGCCATCTGGGAAAACATCCAGGCTGCTCTGGACAAGAAGTTCAAGGAAACCGGGCATGAGAACGTCTACCTGCCTATGCTGATCCCCGAGTCCCTGCTCCAGAAGGAGAAGGACCACGTGGAGGGCTTCGCCCCCGAGTGTGCCTGGGTGACCTACGGCGGCAGCGATCCTCTGGAAGAGCGGTACTGCATCCGCCCCACCTCTGAGACCCTGTTCTGCGAGCACTATAAGAACGTCATCCAGTCCCACCGGGACCTGCCCAAGCTGTATAACCAGTGGTGCTCCGTGCTCCGCTGGGAAAAGACCTCCCGCCCCTTCCTGCGCCACCGGGAGTTCCTGTGGCAGGAGGGCCACACCATGCACGCCACCGCTGAGGAGGCCCGGGCAGAGACCCAGCAGATGCTGAATATTTATGCGGACTTCCTGGAAAACGTCCTGGCCATGCCTGTGGTGAAGGGCCAGAAGACCGAGAAAGAGAAGTTCAACGGCGCGGAGGAGACCTACACCGTGGAGTGCATGATGCACGACCGCAAGGCCCTCCAGTCTGGTACCAGCCACTACTTCGGCGACGGCTTTGCCAAAGCCTTTGACATCACCTTCACCGGTAAGGACAACACCCTCCATTATCCCCATCAGACTTCCTGGGGTGTGTCCACCCGTATGATCGGCGGCATCATCATGACCCACGGCGACAACAACGGTCTGGTGCTGCCCCCCCGCATCGCTCCCATCCAGGCCATGGTGATCCCCGTGGCCCAGCATAAGGAGGGCGTGCTGGACGCTGCCGCCGCTCTGCTGGACCGTCTGTGCCAGGCTGGCATCCGGGCCAAGATGGACGCCTCCGAGCAGTCCATGGGCTGGAAGGCCGCTGAGTACGAGATGAAGGGCATCCCTCTGCGCATCGAGATCGGCCCCAAGGACATGGAGAAAAACCGGTGCGTCTTTGTCCGTCGTGACAGCGGCGAGAAGATCTTCGTCAGCCTGGAGAACCTGGAAGAGACCGCTATGGCTATGCTGGACTCCATCCACGAGGGCCTGTATCAGCGGGCCAAGAAGAACCTGGAAGATCACATCTTCGAGGCACACTCCCTGGAAGAGGCCAAGCAGCTCCAGGCCGAGCACGGCGGGTTCATCAAGACCATGTGGTGCGGCGAGCTGGAATGTGAAATGAAGATGAAGGAAGAGGCCGGGATGACCTCCCGCTGCATCCCCTTCGCCCAGGAGCATTTGGGAGACACCTGTCCCATCTGCGGCCGGGCCGCTAAAAAAATGATCTACTGGGGCGTGGCCTACTAAGGCTGTCGCTCCCGGATCAAAGAGAGAGAGAAAGTGGAAGCCGCCGGGGCTGTGCCCCGGCGGCTTCCGAGATTTTTCAGGCGGGCTGCGCCGTATTTATTCTTCTGCACTTGGCTTTTCTTCGTTATAAATTTCCATTATCATTTTTGCGCCCAACCGAAATCCTTGCACAAAGAAGTCTGCATGCTCCATAGGGAGCAGATCATATTGGTCGTCGATAATCTGGTTAAACATTTTGAGCTGGTAGGGTTGCAGGCTTTTGGTAAAGCTTTTATATCGAGCAATGCGCTCTTGGCTGCGGCGAAGATATTCTTCTTTCGTGGATTGATACTGTTCTGCGGGAGAAATTTCACCGTAATAGAGATCGTATAAAATAGATCGCATATGGTCATTCCTTTCGCTTGACATTCACTAAATGTCATATTTCTAAAAGTATAGCATATAATGAAAAAAATAACAATGAGAAATGGCAGCGAAAGGTTGAAGCCCATTATGTACAAAAACAAGACCCCGGAGGGGAAGAACAACCTGTGCGGCCGTAAGGTCAGGGAATTTCGCCGGGCGCTGCCGGGCAGCCCCTCCCAGAGAGAACTGGCGGACCTGCTTCAGATCGCCAACCTGGACCTGGACAAGAATGCAGTCCAGCGGATCGAGAGCGGGCAGCGTTTTGTAACGGACATTGAGCTCAAAGCCATTGCCGGTGTGCTGGGGGTCAGCTATCAGCAGCTGCTGGATGAATAGACGCTATATATTCCGGCCTCCCAGGGGGCCGTTTTTTATGGAAAAAGGGAAGCAAAAAAGACTGCCGAATCGGCAGTCTTTTTTGCTGCATATAAGGGATTACAGGACCTTGGACAGGAAGGACTTGGTGCGCTCCTCCTGGGGGTTGCCAAAGATCTCTGCGGGGGTGTTTTCCTCCACGATCTTTCCGTCGGCCATGAACAGGACCCGGTCGCCCACCTCACGGGCAAAGCCCATCTCGTGGGTGACCACCACCATGGTCATGCCGTCCTTGGCCAGTTCCTTCATTACGTCCAGCACCTCGCCCACCATTTCCGGGTCCAGGGCGGAGGTGGGCTCGTCAAAGAGCATAACCTTGGGCTGCATGGCCAGGGCGCGGACAATGGCGATTCTCTGCTTCTGGCCGCCGGAGAGCTGGGCGGGGTAGGCCTTGGCCTTGTCGGACAGTTCCACCCGCTTGAGCAGGGTGATAGCCACTTCGTCAGCCTCGGCCTGCTTCATGAGGCCGGTCTGCACGGGGGCCAGGGTGATGTTCTTCTGGATGGTCATGTTGGGGAAGAGGTTAAAGTGCTGGAACACCATGCCCATCTGGCGGCGGATCTCATCGATCTTCACCTTGGGGTCGGTGATGTTGGTGCCGTTAAAGGTGATGGTCCCCTTGGTGGGGGTCTCCAGCAGGTTGAGGCACCGGAGGAAGGTGGATTTGCCGGAGCCGGAGGGCCCGATCACCACGACCTTTTCCCCGGGGTAGATGTGCTGGTCGATGTCGTCCAGCACCAGGTGGTCTCCGAAGGATTTGGAGAGATGTTTAACGTCGATCACTTTGACGCAGCCTCCTTTCCAGTTTGCCCAGCAGCCAGGACAGGATCATCACCAGCACCAGGTAGATGAGGGCCACGCCCAGCAGGGGGAACATCTGCTCATACGTCCGGTTGTAGATGCCCTGGGCGGCGTAGAGGAGCTCCTTGCCGCCGATGACGGTGATGAGAGAGGTGTCCTTCAGCAGGACGATGAATTCGTTGCCCAGGGCGGGGAGGATGGCCTTCACCGCCTGAGGGATCACGATAAAGCGCATGGTGGTGGAGTAGTTGAGGCCCAGAGACTGGCCGGCCTCCATCTGGCCCTTGTCCACGGACATGAGGCCGCCGCGGATGATCTCCGAGACGTAGGCGCCGGAGTTGAGGCCCAGGGTCAGGGTACCGATCATGGTAAAGCTCCGGCTGCTGGCGAAGATGACGAAGCTCATGATGAGCAACTGGACCATCATAGGGGTACCGCGGATGACGGTGACGTAGACTTTACAGATAAGGTTGAGGATGAACAGGATGGGGTTTTTGTGGCCGGGGCGCTGCTGGTCGTGAGACGTACGGATCAGAGCCACCAGCAGACCCAGGATGAGGCCCAGGATCAGGGCCATGGCGGTGACGAACAGGGTGGTCTTCACGCCGTTGAGGTACTGGGTCCAGCGGTCGGCCTCGATAAAGGCCTGGTAGAATTTCACGAAGAAGGATTGCCAGAAGGTCAGGTCTCCGCCAGAGACCGCAATGGCTTTCCACGTGGTATACAGTTCTGCCATGGGGGCGATCACCTCTCTCTTTCTATGGTGGAAGTTAAGATAACAAAAGGGCGGCTGCTGCGCCGCCCTTTTGCGGGAATCCGAAGATTACTCAGCTTCGGCAGGGATGTACTTGTCGATGATGCTCTGCACGGTGCCGTCCTCGATGAGATCCTTCAGAGCCTTGTTCACAGCGTCCTTCAGGGCGGTGTTGTTCTTAGCGAAACCGATGGCATAGTCCTCGGTGACATACTCGATATCCAGGATCTTCAGGCCGGGGTTCTTTTCCACGAAAGCCTTGGCGGGAGCGTTGTCGATGACAACAGCGTCCACCTGGCCGTTCATGAGGGCCTGGACAGCAGCGATGCCGTCGTCATAAGCCACCACGTGGTCCTCGCCGAAGCCGCCGTTCTCGGTGGTGGCGGAGCAGTAGATGTAGCCGGTGGTGCCGCGCTGGGTGCCGATCTTCTGGGCGTTGGCCAGGTCGGCAGCGGAGGCAATGGGGGAGTCTTCCTTCACGATGATGGACTGCACGCCGGTGGCATAGGTGTCGGAGAAGTCCATGACCAGCTGACGGTCCTCGTTGATAGTGACGCCAGCCATGACCATGTCGCTCTTGCCGTCCTGAGTGGCCTTCAGAGCAGCGTCAAAGTCCATGTCGTCGATCTGGAGCTCCAGGCCCAGCTTCTTGGCGATGGCTTCTGCAATCTCGGCGTCGATGCCGATGATCTTGCCGCTGTCGTCGGTCATCTCATAGGGAGGGAAGGCAGCGTTGGTGGACATGGTGAGCTTGCCGGCCACCACGGTCTTCAGCTCGGTGGTGGCGGAGCTGTCGTCTTTGTTGTCGGTGGTGGGGGCGGGGGCCTTGGAGCCGCCGCAGCCGGCCAGAGCCAGCACGGACAGCAGCATGGCAGCTGCCATCACGATAGAAAAGATCTTTTTCATTCTGCAACCTCTTTTCATTTTTTGAGAGATGGGACGTCCCATCTCAAGACCAGATGTATTATACACTTCATGCAAAAAAGATGCAAGGGTTTCTGCAAAAAAATCCACGATATTCAGCGAAGTGTAGGAAAAGGGCAGTACGGCCGTCGCCGTACTGCCCATAATATCCAAAAGGAATATTCAATTCAAATGAATAATGAATGGAATATCGTCGAAAAGAAAGGATTACTGGAAGTTGGCCTTTCTCTTTTCCAGGAAGGCGCCCAGACCCTCTTCGCCATTTGCATGCATACGGGCAGCGGCCTGAGCTTCGGTTTCCTCAGCCAGCAGGGTGTCCAGGTCGGTTTCCAGAGCCTTGTTCATGAGAGCCTTAGAGCTGCTGTAGCAGTTCAGGGGGCCCTTGGCGATCTTGGTGGCCAGCTTCATAGCCTCGTCCATCAGCTGATCTTTGGGATAGACATGGTTGCACAGTCCCAGTTCCTTCATCTCGGGGGCCTTGACCTGGCGCTGGGTCATCATGAGTTCTTTTGCCATGTGCATACCGCAAGCGCGAGGCAGCATCCAATGTCCAGCGCAGTCAGGAATGAGGCCAACTGCGCCAAAGGCAACCATAAAGAAAGCATCATCGGACACCAGAGCAATGTCGCCAGCCATCAGCAGGGAGGTGCCAGCACCGGCAATCGCACCATGAGCAGCGGTGATAACGGGCTTGGCGAAGTTCATCATCTTCTTCATGAAGATGCCGGCGATATTGTAGAAGTCGAAGACAGCCTCGGAGTTATCCAGTCCTTTCATCTCGGCGATGTCGCCACCAGCGCAGAAAGCACGGCCTTCGGCGTTGACAATGACAACGCGGACATTGCTGTCAGATTCAGCGGCGTCAAAAGCGGTGGTGAGATCTACAAAGATCTGCTTGTTCATTGCGTTCAGGGCCTTGGTGCGGTTCATGCTGATGATGGCCACGTTGCCTTCTACGCGATACAGTACGGTTTCCAGTTCCATAGTAGATAGTCTCCTTTGTTATAATTCTGATAAAAATACACGATATGTATGGGAAAACCCCATGTTAATACAGCCTGATTATAGCATATGACAACAGGAATGAAAAGGGAAATTGCTAAAAAATTTGGCGGGAACCCCGTTCTGGTTTCTTTACTTCAGAGCGGACAGAACGGCGTCGGCTTCCGCCATCACACGGGCGATAACCTCCTGCACCGTTGGGATGTCGTGGATGCGTCCCACCACCTCGCCGCAGGGGAATACACCCCCCTCAGTGTCGCCGCTGTCGTAGCAAGCCTTCTGCCGCTTGCCGCTGACGTAGGGGAATATTTTTTCTATGGTGGGGTTCTCTTCCTTTTCCAGTTCGGCCACCTGCAAGGTGGTTTCGTTTTTCAGATTTCGGTGGGGGAAATGGATGGATCGCTGGACCACTATGGTGGAGAGCTCGTTGCTTTCCAGCATTTTCTCTTTGAAGTTGGGGTGGATCCCACATTCCTGGGTGGCCATGAACCGTGTGCCCAGCACCACGCCCTGGGCGCCCAGCGCCCGCATGGCGGCCAATCCCCGGCCATCGCACACGCCGCCGCCGCCGATGACGGGAATGTCTACTTCGTCCACTACGGCGGGGATCAGAACCATAGAGGTTACATCGTCATTGCCCGGTGCGCCGCCGCACTCAAAGCCCACCACGGAAACCACATCAACTCCGGCCGCAGCGGCCTTTTTGGCAAAGCGGACCGCCGTGGACTTGTGAATGACCTTGATACCAGCTTCGTGGAGGACGGGGACGAACTCTTTAGGCTCACGGCCGGACAGCTCCACTACGGGGACCTTTGCCTCACAGCAGGCGTGGATGAAATCCCAGGTGGCTTCGCCTTCTACCACCTCGGGAAACATGGAAATGTTTACACAGAAGGTCTTGTCCGTCAGAGCCTTGGTGCGGGCAATGGCATCCAGAAGCTCGTCCTTTGTCTTATAGAGGGAGGCACTTATGGTGCCCAGCCCCCCGGCATTGGAAACGGCGGCAGCCAGGTCCGGGGTAGCCAGCCATTGGAAGGCACCCTGCATAATAGGGTATTGGATGTTCAGTAAATCGCATAGAGGTGAATACATGACAAGTTCTCCTTAATTTGTAGTGATATGCTACGTAATTATAGCAAACCCGCAGGAAAAAGACAAGGCATAGACGCTGAGGCTCCGCTGGTACGGAAAGAAACAGAGATTACAAAAGAAGTGAGAAATACCGCTGCTGTTTTGTGTGATCTGTATGCCTTTCGCAAAATCCTGCAAAATGTTAACAAAATAGCAACAAAATCACGGAGGTTAATTGCTCTGAAAGGGTTTCCTTTTGCTTTAAAGTGTGCTAAGGTTACAAAAAAGCTACAGAGGGTAACATAACGGGAGCGAGATTGTAACAGATGGAACCATAAAATTTGAGGGAGGGCGGCGTGATCGCTCACGCAGATCTCTTTTTCTGCCTGGACCAGCGCCTTGCCGCGGAGCCGATCCGAATTTTACAGGCAGCAGGACTAAGGGAGGTCTTTTATGATTAAGCGAATTCTGAGTTTTGTAATGACGGCAATTATGCTGGCGGCTTTTTTTCCCGTAGCAATGGCAGCCACCACAGATCATCTGAACCAGCCGGAGGTATTCCTTAAGCAGCAGCAAAGAGGGACCTGCACCCTGGCTTCCACCGCCATGATGCTCAGAAGAACCGCTATGCTCCGGGGCGACGAAGACTGGGCAGAGATCACTGAGGCCTCCTGCCGGGAAGCCTTCTGGCTGTCCTGCCGCGGCCTTCCCTACCACTTCTCCTATGACGGTATGAACGTGAGCAAGGAAAAGCTCCCCGGCGGCGAAGCCAACCGGCAGATCCTCATCGACCTGCTGACAGAGCATCCGGAGGGGATCGTCCTGCACGCATCCTGCGTGCCCCACGGCATCCTGCTTACCGATTACACCGACGGCGTGTTCTACTGCGCTGACCCCGCCCAGGACTATCCCGAGGGCCGCATCCCTGTGGAGCAGGCCTATGGCACCCGCATTGAGAACTCCAATGGCTATTGGTATGTGGAGACCCCGGACGTGGCCGTGGAAGCGTCGGTCCCTGAGGTGGACGCAGCCCAGCAGCCCGCCCTCCCCGCTCCTGTCCACCATGAGCAGCCTGTGAAGGCCTCCCTGGCCCTGTTGCTCCCCGAGAGCGTGCAGGAGGAGACGGTGGCTGTGTTCTTCGGCCTGCCCATGCTCCAGCCCGGCCTGTGAGAAAAACCTTATAGTATAGAAAAAAGACTGCCTTTGGGCAGTCTTTTTTTGCGTTTAGAGAAGAGAGCCGGCGCCCCCGGGAGAGCGGGGGCGCCGGCCGGCAGAGGGTCTGCCAGGGGAGAGAAGTGTGCAAAGGAGAGGATGGGGGTTACTCCCAGGACAGAGTCAGGGGCTGGGAGGGCAGCAACCGGACGTCTTCTTCGCTGACGCCGGCTTTGGTCTCGTCACCGGGGAGGGAGCCGCTCTCGTTGAGGGAGGTGCGGTAGATCCCGTGGTACAGGAGCTGGCCGTCGGCGTTGTATACCATGAGTCTCAGGCCGGGGATGATGGAGGTCTGGCCGATAGCCAGGGTCTCTCCGTTCCAGACGATAACGGTATCTGCCGGGTCCAGGCCGATGCTCTCCTCCGGCAGCTGGCCGGTGAAACGGTGGGTGTAGGAGCCATCCAGGTTTTCGTCAAAGAGAAGAAAACCATCCTTCCCTCGGAACAGGAGGAAGTTGTCTCCTGCCCAGCAGCGGTAGCCTGCGTACTCGGTGAAGGTATAGCCGTCCACGGTGCGCTTCTGGGGCTTGTCGCCGGGGAGGGAGAGGGTCTGCTGGACTGCCATGGTCTCAGGGTCAAACGTGGTGCAGGTATAGGCGCCGTCCTGGTAGTCGGTGAGCAGGAGCCGCTGGTTCCCCTCATCCCAGGTCAGGTCCAGGATGGTGCCAGCAGGGTCCAGAGGGTGGACCATCCGCAGGCTGGCAAGGTCCGGGGTCCGGGTGCCGTCGGCCTGGGCGGTCAGATCCAGGCGGTAGATGCCGTAGCCGTCCTTCACCTGGGCGAAGGAGGGCAGGGACCATTCTCCTCCGGAGTCCACCGCGAAGAAGAGGCTGTTCTGGCTCACGGCGAAGGGGACATTCACCCCGTTGCAGGAGGGAGCCTTGACATCTAACTTGGTGAAGAGGCCCTTCATGTCCTTTTCTATGGTGACGGTCCACTGCGCATCCTCAGGGATGGGGAAGCGGAAGTAGTTCTGGAAGGCCTTCTGCATTGCGTTCCAGGATTCATCAGTCCACTCCACACCGGCCAGGTTCATGCGGATCTTCACAGGGTAGTAGGTCATACCGTAGTCCTGGGGGGAGATCTTCTCGGTGTAGGAACCACCCAAGGGGGTGCGGCTGCCCACGTCCTCCAGGATGGGGGCCATGACCGGATCGTTGAGGGCGTTGCCGGTGCGCAGATCCTTCAGGGTGAAGCCGGGTTCACCGCCGACGCCCATGGAGTGGGTCAGGTCGATGGTAAAGTAGTTGTCCTGGACCCAGGCGGGCAGCAGGTCGTCCTGGGGGACGTCCTTTGCGGCGGTGGCCTGGGCGGTGGTGGAAGCCAGATCACCCAAGGGGATGGTCAGATCCCACTGGAAGTTCAGGTTCCGGGCGGTCTGCCGGGCCACCAGGCCCTGGGCAGCGGAGGGATCGCCTTTCAGGGTCTTCTCGGTGACGGTGACCTGGTCCTTGTCGGTATGGACCGCCAGGGAGGCTGCCCCGATGCAGCCGAAGGCCGCAAACAGGCAGACGAAGAATAGAATCGCGAGCTTTTTCATGGGGAAAACTCCTTTCGATCTGTGAGTGCGTCCAAAGCGCGGAGCACCCGGTCGGATTCGTAGCGATAGGTGGTTTGGATAAACGACAGCAGATCGGTTCCTTTCTCCTCCATGTCCAGGGCGGACACGTCCGCCAGAAGGCGGCTCTTTTGCAGTAAGAGGGCCCGATCCAGCATGGGCAGGACCTCCTCCAGCAGGTGGGTGGAGAGCAGGAGGGTTTCGTTGGGTTCCAGAATACTGGGGAGGACCTTGTAAAAGTCCTTCCGGTTGAACAGGTCGTTTCCTGCAAAGGGTTCATCCATGAGGATGTAGTCAGCGCCCTGGCTCAGGGCCAGGATCACCTCGAACTGATTCTTCTGCCCGAAGGAGAAGGTTCCCACTGCCTTGTTCATGGGCAGCTGGAAGAAGTCCATCAGGGCGGAGAACCGCTGGTGCAGGAAAGCGGGAAAGTGTGCCTCATAAAAGATCACGTGATCTTTTGGGGTGAGGGTGGGGAAGAAGGAGTGTTCGCTGGTGGCGAAGGAGAGAAGGGTAATATTAGAAGGTCGGATGGGCTTTCCATCCAGGGTGATGGACCCGTGAAAGGAGGTGCGGCCCAGGATAGCCTTCATGAGGGTGGTCTTCCCTGCGCCGTTTTCGCCGAACAGCCCCACGATCTCGCCCCGGGGGAGGGTAAAGGAGAGGTCGGCCAGAGCCTCCGGTTTGTTTGCGTAGGACTTACTTACGTGGGATACGACCAGCATGGAGGAACGCTCCTTTCATTATAGGTAGGGGATAAAAAGGGAGAGGAAGTGGGACCAGAGTCCGTCCCAGGGGTTCCGGGGCAGGCATTGGTCGGGGATGGCGGCGGTGTAGACCCAGAAGAAGAGGGGCAGGAGCAGCCCGACGAGCAGGAGCCCCGCCAGGATGGAAAGGAGGGGAAGGGCCAGACGCCGCCGGTGGAGTTCCCAGCGGTCGGGCAGCCGGCGCATCAAATAGGTGCTCTTGCTGCCCTGCCAGAAGCGGGCGTAGTTTCTCCCTATGGTGACCAGCGCCGCTGCGAACACCAGCAGGAAGAGGAAGAACACCGGATAGCACAGCAGGAAGGAGGCTGCCGGAGAAGACTGCGTTGGAGGGGAAGAACGGCAAAATCGCCAGAACAGCCAGGGCCGGGAAGGCCAGGCTTTGGCCTCCGCAGAGCTTTTTTCGGGTGGCGCAGGCGGCGGTGATCCCCAGCCCCGCAGCCAGAACCAGGTTACGCAGCCAGTAGAGGCCGTCCTCCAGGGGGAACACGCTGTGGAAGAAGGGGATGCGCCAGGAGAGCAGGAAGATCCCCTGGGCCTGGTGCCCTGCGGCGGCCTGGGCCAGCCCCACCAGGACCAGACCCTGCACCGCCAGCAAAAGGAGAAAGACCAGGGTGTTGTACCCGCTCTGCCAGAGCAGGAAGCTGCGGGGGGAGAGGGGCAGCCGGTCCAGGGTGTACCGGGGGTGGCTGGTCACCCGCAGCCCGGCGGGCCGCTGGAGAAAGAGGGACAGGACCACGAAGCAGCCAATGAACACCAGGGCCAGAGGGGTCTGGGCCCTTAGCATCCAGTCTGCCGGGTCCCCGCTTTCCGGCCGGAGGGCCAGGAAAAGCCCTGCCTGGAGGGCGGCCATCACGGCCATGGACAGCAGCACGGGGAGCGCGCTGAGCCGAAGCAGAAGAAACAGGAAGGAGACTTGCTGTCTCATTGGGTGTCACCATCCTTCCAGAGGATTTCCAGCAGGGAGAGGGTCTCTTCTTTGGTGACCCCCATTTGCTTCATGGCGGCGACCAGGGTTTCCGCATCGCTGCGGAGCAGCTGGCCCCGGACCTTGGTCTGGACCTCTTCGCTGACCACGATCCGGCTCTTGGCGCCGGAGTGGGACTGGATGAGGCCTTCCTCTTCCAGCATCCGGTAGGCCTTCTGCACGGTGTTGGGGTTGACCCCCAGGAGCGCAGAGACCGCCCGGCGGGACGGAAGTTCTTCGCCGTTGGCGATGGTCCCGGCGGCGATGCCCTGCTTGATGTACCGAATGATCTGTACATAAATGGGCTGCGCTCCGTCCAGGGTGAGCTGGTCAAACGACAGCATAGGTTGGGTCCCTCCTTTCCAACCGTATTGCTCGAGTGGTACGGTTCTAACTGTATTATAGAAATGACACGGTTTGCTGTCAAGACGCAAAAAGGCGCAAAGAGAAAATGGATTTTTTGTGCGATTTGCTGTAAAATTTGCCCCAAAGGGGCAAAAAATCCCCCTCCCCCGGGTTGGGGGAGGGGGAAGGGTGAGTACCGTGTCATACAGTGGCTCAGTCGAATCCCAGGCCCAGGTAGGCGTCCTGGAGGGAGCCCCACTTGGCGTGGAGGGACCGGTCATACCATTTGATCATGCCGAAGGCCTGGTTGTAGCTGCCGTGGATGCCGTCCCAGAAAGCGGGGGTGCGGACGTGGTACCGGGTGGCGTCCATTTCCTTGGCCACCACCTCTACTGCCTGGAGCATTTTGCCCGGGGAGATGAGGAGCTCTTTCATGAGCAGGCGGCGCTTCTGGACGTACTCGATGGCGGCGCAGCCCACTTCTCCGCCGATCTCGATCTTGTACAGGTCACCAAAGGCCAGGTGGCTGCCGATCTGCTGGAAGTGGATGAGCTGGTCAGAGTAGGTCAGGTGATAGGTGCCTTTCAGGTGGGCCTCCCGGATCTCGTTGTACTCCTGGGGGGAGATGGGGGTCATGGTCCCGCCGCCGGTATCGCCGGTGAGGGAGGAGGCCAGGACCTCGATCTTCCGGGTGGCGAAGCACTCCTCCATGCCGGTGGCCTCAAAGAACCGATGGAGGGAGGGGGAGGCGGGGACCAGGGTCATGGCGGTCATGCCCTTTTGCTGCAGGAAGGTGTCAGCATACTTCAGCAGCTGGCGGGCGTGGCCCTTGCCCTGCATATAGGGGTTGGTGGCCAGGGCGTAGACGTAGCCCACGGGGACGGAGGTACCGTCGGGGAACTGGAGGGTGCCGGTGAGCATGGCAGCCATAGAGTCGATCTCTCCCTCATCGTCCACCACCAGAACCTGGTCTGCCGAGCAGAACTTCTGGTAAAAGATGTCGATGTAGGTGCCGGGGTCGCCGAAGCACTTTTTCCAAAGGTCTTTCTGCTGAGGGATCTCCTCAGGGGTCGAGGGGCGAATGGTGATCATGGTGGGATTCCTCCTTTTTGCGGCGCGGGGGAAGCCGGTCAGGAGGAGGGGTTTCCCGGGTGCCGTTATGGTGCTGCGCCGGTTTCTACCGCGCAGAAGTTTACTTGGAGATAGTCGGGGTAGTAGGAGAGCTTGGCTTTCCGCAGGCCAGGGATGCCCATGTCATCCTCCCGGTTCAGGTAGCGGATGCCGGGATAGGTCTCCCGCACAAACTGGGCCATGGAGCGGTTCACGGCGGCGTAGTCCCCCTGGATGATGCCGCTGGCCCGCTCAAAATGGACGTCATAAACGGTGTCGGTGAGGGGAGCGCCCAGAGAGAAGGCCATGAGCTGGTCATGGCAGCGGAGGACCACCCCGCTCAGGTCCAGTTCCCGGTGGTGGTCCAGGGCCAGCAGAAGGGCGTGGTGCTCGTCGTCCAGGGAGGACAGACCCTGCACCGGCTCCCGCCGCTTGGCCTCCTGATACCACAGGTCGTTCATGGCCAGGCAGTGGGGGATGTCCTGCTGGGTGAAGGGGGTCCAGTGCCAGCCTTCGCAGCAGTCATCAAAGCGGTGGATATGGTTTCGCTTGGCGTGGAGCTTTTTCCCCGGCAGGTCGGCCAGGCGGTCCACGGAGTAGAGGTAATCGAAGTTGTCCCGGGCTTCCTCAAACTGGAAGCGGCCGGGGTAGTGATCCTCCAGCCAGTTTTTGTGGTAGAGGGTCAGGCAGATCAGACGCAGGGGCTGGCCCTGGCTGTGGGCGTCCTGGGTCAGGGCCTCCAGGGCGGGGACAGGGTCCCCCTGGCCCACGGGCCAGAGATAGGCGTGGCCCAGAGAGCTCCGGAGACGAACCAGCAGCCGGTCCCCCTGCCGGGCCAGCTGGAAGCGGTAGGCGTCCTTCCAGCAGTAGAGCACGGGGAAACTGTAGTCGCACAGGGGAAGGCCCTCCATCTGCAGCAGGGGGAGCGCCCAGGCCCGGTCTGCGGGGGTAGGGGTTTGGAATGCAATCATAGAAAAAAGGGGTTCCTCACAGGGTGATGGTTTGGATGTCGTACTGGTTGTTGCGGACGATCTCATCCAGCCGGATGTCCTCGGTGACCGAGGAGATGAGGTTATAGGCAGCGCCCTGGTGCTTGGCCCGGCCGGTGCGGCCGATGCGGTGAAGATAATACTCATTCTCGTCCGGAATGTCGTAGTTGAATACCGCTTCCACGTCGTCCACGTCGATTCCGCGGGCGGCCACGTCGGTGGCTACCAGGATTTCGAACTTCCCTTCTCGAAAGCCGGTCATGACCTGATTGCGCTGGGACTGAGGAATATCCCCGTGCAGGCAGTCCACCGATCGGCCCTGTTTATGCAGGCGATCGCAGAGCTGGCGCACCGAGGTTTTCATGTTGGCGAAGACCATGACCCGGTGATAGTCCATCTGGTCAATAATCC
>NZ_JAXDRS010000018.1:0-38569 GCF_034090835.1 Evtepia sp. | reverse complement strand
ATTTGCTCCTAAGGAGGTGTTTGAATTGAGTTTGGGTAAATTGATAAAGAAATTCCGTGAATTAAGAAGAATTACGCAAAAGGCATTAGGAGATAGGATACATTTAGATGATGTAAGGATAAGGCAATACGAACTTGATATTCGTACTCCTAAAGATGATGTCTTGGAAAATATTTCTGCTGCACTACATGTAAACAAAGAATATTTAAAAGAGCCTGATTATCCCTATACGGAACATGATTTAATGCGGTTTTTGTTTAAGCTGGATGACAGCATTGAAGTGAAAATCCGCCCCGTTATTCTAAATGATGAAGATCCTGAGTACACTACCACAGGCATATATTTCGGTAGCGAAGCTATTCTCAGAATCCGTAATATGCTTGAACAGTGGCAGGAAATGAAAGAAAAATATGAGAATAATGAAATTACGAAAGAAGCCTTGCAGGATTGGAAGGCAAACTACCCTGACAGCCTGAAAAAAGATTATGTTCCCTTTGAGGAAAGCAATGTAAAATTCTATAGAAAAGGTATATCCGCTAAGATTCCGCCGGATATAAAATAGGCACAGAAAAAGCACATAGGTTAAAGATTTTACAATCTTAAAGTCATGTGCTTTTGTGTTTAGATAAGATTCAATTATTACGGCAAATCGAATTTAATTAGAGATTATGGATTTTCGTTTAGTAAAATTTAGTAATCAACTGGTTCCTATTAATTCCTTTTTTATAACACTTTTAGTCTCTAAACAGTATCCGAATGTTCACAAATCCATTTCTCCATTTTTTTTATATATTTATCCTCATTGAAACAACTTCCATTTTTATATAAAGAATCAAATAGTATCTTGTTAACAGGATACACTAATATTAAACTTTTAAAAATATAATTATTATTATTAATTTTTCTAAAGATTAAAGGCACACGATCTTCAAGTCTAAAATCAATATATGTTTCAATTATTTTAGTTAAGTTAACATTATTAGTTATTGACTCCTCTATTAATCCCAAATATTTCGTCAACGTAGTGTCTCGTTCTACAAGTGATTTTAATAATTTGAATTTTTCTTGGTCATTATTCATTTTCTTCACACACATATTTATTAAATATTCTTGTTTATTTTCAAGAATTAATTCCAAACACCACTTCCTGGTAGTCGCATCATTTCCTGCATAAATTACTTTCTCAATCTCAGAATTACTCATAAAGGAAATTTTTCTAATATCAAATTCATCATTAACATTATATACATTCATATCTCCTCTAATTAGATGTGTATTCCCAAAGTTATCACCTTCTACAGATGAATTTACTTGAATTGAATTGTCACCAGATTTTTGCTTGACTTTGCGTTTATATTTTTGATGAGCTTTCTCTCCAATGACCCCCATTACTATTCCTACAATCAAAGATATTATTTGTGTTCCTATTCCATTAAATATCCATTCCATTTATAATCTCTCCATACATTTCTTATTTGTCACACACTATTTTCAACAAAAGCCTCCCACCATAAAAGACGGAAGGCTTTTAACCTTTGTACCTATCTTATTGCCCTTCGGTCAATAAGTATCGCTCGCAAAACTCGCTCAATTCAACAACTCCCTTTTGAACCTATCTTTTCAGCTTTTCAGTATCAAAACAGTATCACTCAGGAGTTTTTGGCAACACCTACTCGCTAAATCCGACTGTTTTCAAGGGTTTTGCAACAGTAACATATTTGCTTCTGTCATTCAAACTCGATGGTTGCCGGGGGCTTGGAGGTGATGTCGTAGACGATCCGATTGATGCCCTGCACCTCATTGACGATCCGCACGCTGATCTTGTCCAGCACGTCGTAAGGGATACGGGCCCAATCAGCGGTCATAAAGTCGCTGGTGGTCACGGCACGAAGGGCCAGGGTATAGTCATAGGTCCGGCCGTCGCCCATCACGCCCACAGAGCGGGTGTTGGTCAGCACTGCGAAATACTGGTTCAGATTCTGATCCTCTCCCGCCTTGGCGATCTCCTCCCGGAAGATGGCGTCGGCCAGACGGAGGGTGTCGGCCTTCTCCTTGGTGATGTCGCCGATGATGCGGATGGCCAGGCCGGGCCCGGGGAAGGGCTGTCTGGACACCAGATACTCCGGCAGGCCCAGCTCCCGGCCCAGCTGGCGCACATCATCCTTAAAGAGCATCCGCAGGGGCTCGATGATCTCCTGGAAGTCCACAAAGTCCGGCAGGCCGCCTACGTTGTGGTGACTCTTGATGGCGGCTGCCTCTCCGGCCCCGGACTCGATCACGTCAGGATAGATGGTACCCTGGGCCAGGAAATCCACCCGGCCGATCTTTTTGGCCTCTTCCTCAAAGACCCGGATAAATTCCTCCCCGATGATCTTCCGCTTCCGCTCGGGCTCCTGCTCTCCGGCCAGCTTCAGCAGGAAGCGGGTCTCGGCGTTCACTCTTACAAAGTGCAAGTCCCACTTGGAGAAGGCAGCCTCCACCTCATCTCCCTCGTTGAGGCGCATGAGGCCGTGGTCCACAAACACGCAGGTGAGCTGACTGCCGATGGCCTCCGCCAAGAGAGCCGCAGCCACGGAGGAGTCCATGCCCCCGGACAGGGCCAGAAGCACCTTGCCGTCCCCCACCTTTTCCCGGATGGCTGCAATGGCGGACTTGCAGTAGTCCCCCATGGTCCAGTCACCGGACGCATGACATACTTTATATAAGAAGTTCCGGAGCATGGTCAGGCCGTGCTCAGTGTGGTTCACTTCCGGATGGTACTGCACCCCATAAAACCCCCGGGTCTGGTCCGCAATGGCTGCGTTGGGGCACATCTCCGTGTGACCCACCAGGGAGAACCCTGCCGGGACCTTGGCCATATAGTCCCCGTGGCTCATCCAGGAGATGCCCTGGGCAGGCAGCCCGTCAAAGAGCGGGCAGTTGGTGTCATAGTAGGTCAGCGTCTTTCCGTACTCTCGCGCCGTGTCCTCCTGGGCAGGTACCACCTGGCCGCCCAGGGTATGAGCCATGAGCTGACACCCGTAGCAAATGCCTAAAATGGGAATCCCCCAGGTAAACAGTTCCTCCTCCACCCGGGGTGCATTCTCCAGGTAGACGCTGTTGGGCCCACCGGTGAAAATAATGCCGATGGGGTTCATGGCGCGCAATTCCGCCAGAGGGGTGCTGTAGGGTTTCACTTCGCAGTACACGCCGTACTCCCGCACTCTGCGGGCGATCAGCTGGTTATACTGGCCGCCAAAGTCCAAAATAAGGACAAGTTCATGTTCCATGCAAGGCCATCCTTTCCGTCTTTCCTCCAAGGTTGATGTCATATTTTACTGCAAGCTACCTCAGATTGCAAGTCCTTCTCCTCAGTATATTAAGCCGCCCGCCGGGCATCCTTATGGGTAAGAATCCCCCAAGGAAAGGAGTTCTCCCCCTTGATCACCGCCCTTATCCGCACCATGATCCTCTATCTGCTCATCATCGTGGGCATCCGCCTCATGGGAAAGCGTCAAATCGGCGAGTTGGAGCCCTCCGAACTGGTGCTCTCCCTCATCATCGCCGACCTGGCGGCGGTCCCCATGCAGGACTTCCGCATTCCCCTGCTCATGGGTATCCTCCCCATCGTCACCCTCCTGTGCCTGTCCACCATCCTTTCGGTGCTCACCGTGAAGAGCATCCGGTTCCGGGCCCTCCTGTGCAGCCGCCCCAGCATCATCATCCAGGACTGGAAGCTGCTCAGCCAGGAGATGAAAAAGAACCGCTTCACCATCGACGAACTCATGGAGGAGCTCCGGGGCGCAGGGGTCACAGACCTATCCACCGTGAAGTACGCCGTGCTGGAGACCACAGGCCACATCTCCGTCCTCCCCTACGCCAAGGATCAGCCGGTCACCCACAAGGACTTGGGCAAATCCCCCAAAGACCCGGGCCTGCCTCTCATCCTCATCAGCGACGGCAGGCTCCTCTCCCACAACCTGAAAGCCGCCCGCCGCACCCCGGACTGGGTCCGTCATCAGCTCTCCCAGCGGGGGATCCCGGATGTCCGCGCGGTCTTTCTCATGACCGTGGATGAGGCCGGCAAGATCTACCTGGCCCCCAAGGAGGCAGCCGTATGAAGCATCTCTGGATCTCTCTCGCTCTCCTCCTGGGGGTCACCCTCCTTCTGCTGGCCAACGCCAACAAACTTACCCATCTGGTCCAGCCCATGCAGCAGACCCTGATCAGGGCCTCCCAGGCCGCCGGCCAGGAGGACTGGGACCAGGCCAAAGCCCTCTCTCAAAAGGCCCTGACCCTCTGGGAGAACAGCGCCAGTTACCTCCATCTGGTCCAGTGCCACACAGACGTGGATCAGGTCTCCATCCTCCTGCGGGAGTCCCAGGTCTTTCTCCAGTACCGGGACCCCTGCGGCTACGCCGCCGCCAACACCCAGATCATCGGTGCGCTGGAGGACATCCGCACCCTGGAGCACCTCTCCCTGGGCAATCTCTTTTAGCCTTCCCCGGTTCTCCCGCCAAATCCCAAAAAGCTGGTTGCAAATGCAACCAGCTTTTTATAAAAACCAAGTATAATACACTTATTATCGCCATTGGCAAGAATCGAGGTAATGTATCATGAAACGCAACAAACTCCTGGCCCTTTTGCTCTCTCTCTGCCTTCTGGTGGCCCTCTGTGCCGGGTGCGGCGCCCCCAAAGAAGCCGCTGCCCCTGCCCCGGACGCCGGCAAGACCGAGACAGAAGCCGTCACCATCCGCCTGGGCGGCCTGAAAGGCCCCACCTCCATGGGTATGGTAAAGCTGCTCGCTGACAACGAGGCCGGCACCACCGAGAACAAGTACACCTTCACCATGGCCGGATCTGCCGACGAGCTGACCCCCAAGCTCCTCCAGGGTGAGCTGGACATCCTGGCCGTTCCCGCCAACCTGGGCGCCATTCTCTACAACAACTCCCAGGGCGCTGTCCAGTATCTGGCCACCAACACCCTGGGCGTCATCTACATCGTGGAAAAGGGCGGCAGCACCGTCACCGATTGGAACAGCCTGAAAGGCCAGACCATCTACGCCACCGGTAAGGGTTCCACCCCTGAGTACGCCCTGAACTACCTGCTGAAACAGAACGGCCTGGACCCCGCCTCTGACGTCACCATCCAGTGGAAGAGCGAGCCCACCGAGATCGTGGCCCAGATGGCCGCTCAGGACCACGTGATCGCCATGCTGCCCCAGCCCTTCGTCACCGTGGCCCAGGGCAAGTTCCCCAAGCTGAAGGTCGCCATGGACCTCACCAAGGAATGGGAAGCCCTGGACAACGGCAGCCAGCTGGTCACCGCCGGTCTGGTGGTGCGGGCTGAGTTCGCCAAGGAGCATCCGGACGCCGTCGCCACCTTCCTGAAAGAGTACGCTGCCTCCACCCAGTACGTGAACGACAACGTGAAGGAAGCCGCCGCTCTGGTGGGTCAGTACAACATCGTGGACGCCGCCGTGGCAGAAAAGGCCATCCCCGCCTGCAACATCGTCTGCGTCACCGGCGAGGAGATGAAGACCGCCCTCTCCGGTTACTTCCAGGTCCTCTTTGACCAGAACCCCAAGGCCGTGGGTGGCCAGATGCCCGGGGATGACTTCTACTACATCCTCAAGGACTGACCCATCCACTCTGACCGCAGGAGGCACCCTATGCACATCCAAACCAAACAGGAGATCCTGGAGGTCCTCTCCATGCCTGCCCCCGCCTTCTGGGCGGCCGTCGCCCCGGCCGCCCAGAAGGTCTGTCGGGACCAGTTTGGAGACACTCTCCTGGTCACCGCCATGCTGGCTTACAGCAACATCTGCAAAAATCAATGTCTCTACTGCGGGATGCGGGCAGGAAGCCCCATTCCCCGCTACCGCATGTCCCCCGCCGAGATCCTCCCCCTGACCCAACGGGCCAGGGAGGCGGGTCTGGGACGGATGTTCCCCCTCTCCGGAGACGACGGGAACTACGGCTTTGACAACCTCCTCACCCTGGTGGAGGGTCTCCGGACGCAGGGCTTTTCCATCGCCCTGGGGGCCGGAGAGCTGGAACCCGACCAGTACCGGGCCCTGCACAGCGCCGGGGTGGAGGAATACGTCTTAAAATTCGAGATGTCCCATCCTGACAGCTTCAACCAGCTGAACCCCTCCACCACCTTCCAAAAGCGCATGGAGGCCGCCCAGCTTATCAAGGAAGCGGGCATGAAACTGGCCTCGGGCAACATCGTGGACTGGCCCGGCCAAACCCTGGACGAGCTGGCCGACGACATCCTGCTTATGAAGGAGCTGGACATCAGCTGGGCCCCCAACATTCCCTATCTCCCCGCCCTGCACACCCCGCTGGCCAGCCGGGGCGGACCGGGCAGCCGTCTGCTGAACAACAAGGAGATCGCCCTGGTGCGCCTGCTGCTGCCGGGCATCAAGATCACCGCCCAGCAGCCGGGAGAGGACCTCACCAAAGGTCTGGCGGACGAGCAGGGCAACCTGGACGCCATTGCCTGCGGGGCCAACCTGCTGTTCTGCGACCTTCTCCCAGACGCCAAGGCGGACGCCTTCCGGCCCATTGACCGGCGAAACGTCTCCGGCCTGGCCCACTGCCAGGAGGTAGCCCGGCGCAGCGGCCTCACCCTGGACCTGGGAGGCTGACCATGGGACTGCAAGACACGCCTCGGGCCAACCGCCCTCACATCGCCCTGCTGGGCAAACGAAACGCCGGAAAGTCCTCCCTTCTCAACGCCCTCACCGGCCAGGCCAAAGCCCTGGTCTCCTCTGTGCCCGGTACCACCGCTGACCCGGTCTACCAGCCCTTTGAGCTCCGTGGGGTGGGACCGGTGGTCTTTCTGGACACCGCTGGTCTGGACGACGACCAGGGAGAGCTGGGGGCGCTCCGGGTGGAAAAGACCAGACAGGCCATGGATAAAACCGACCTGGCCCTTTTGGTCCTCACCCAGGCTCCCCGGGAAGAGCTGGACTGGCTCCGCCAGCTCCAGAAAAAGAACATCCCTACCCTGCTGGTATGGAACAAAACCGATGAAACCCCTGTCCCGGCCGACCTGGCCCGGGAGGGGGTCCAGGGCCTGTCCCTGGTACCCGTAAGCGCCAAAACCGGCCAGGGCATCGACGCTCTGCGGCAGGAGATCATCCGCCTGCTGCCAGACACCTTCTGGGAGCGCTCTATCACCGGGGACCTGACCGCTCCAGGTGACCTGGTCCTGCTGGTGATGCCCCAGGATATCCAGGCTCCCAAAGGCCGGCTCATCCTCCCCCAGGTGCAGACCATCCGGGAACTGCTGGACAAGAAGTGCTCGGTGCTCAGCTGCACCGCTGACACCCTGTCCCAGACCCTGGCCTGCTGCGCTGCGCCCCCTAAGCTCATCATCACCGACTCCCAGGTCTTTCCCACCGTCTGGGCCCAGAAGCCCCCAGAGAGCCTGCTCACCTCCTTCTCCATCCTCTTCGCAGGGTACAAGGGGGACATCGAGGCCTTCTGGGAGGGGGCCAAAGCCATCGACCAGCTCACCCCCCAGTCCCACGTTCTGGTGGCGGAGGCCTGCGCCCACGCCCCCACGGAAGAGGACATCGGCCGGGAGAAGATCCCCCGCCTGCTGCGCAAACGGATCGGGGAAGAGCTCTCCTTCACCTTTGTCCGAGGGAACGACTTTCCCCAGGACCTGACTCCGTACGACCTGGTCATCCACTGCGGCGCCTGCATGTTCAACCGCCGCCATGTGCTCCATCGCATCGCCCAGGCCCAGAGCCAGCAGGTCCCCATCTGCAACTACGGCATTGTCCTGGCCCACCTCACCGGGATTCTGGACAAGGTCTGCCACGCATAACAAAACGCCCAACGGGTCTGCCATGGCAGGTCCCGTTGGGCGTTTCTTCATTCGATTCTATTCTCAGGTCCCGTTGTTCCCCCGGAGCTTGTAGCCAATGCCCCGGACCGTCTCAATGAGGCTTCCAGCCTCACCCAGCTTCTGTCGCAAGGTCCGGATATGGACGTCCACTGTCCGGCTCTCCCGGCCCATGGCGTCCCCCCAGACTTTATCCAGGATCTTGTCCCGGGTCAGCACGATCCCCCGGTTCTCCACCAGAAGGCACAGCAGCTCAAACTCTTTTAAGGTCAGGGCAATGTCCTCCTCCCCTACCCGCACAATGTGCTGGGAGGGCGACACATACAGCTCCCCAATGGCGTAGGTCTCCGGCGGCTCCTGGGCCACCCGATAGCGCTCCGCCCGGCGCAGCAGTGCTCTGATCCGGGAAAGCAGCTCCATCATCCGAAAAGGTTTTTGCACATAGTCATCTGCCCCGGCGTCCAGGGCGATGACCGTGTCATACTCCGTCCCCTTGGCGGTGAGCATCATCACCGGGATCATCCGGGTGGCCGGATCGGCCCGAAGCTTTTTCAGAATGGAGATCCCATCCTCCTCCGGCAGCATGATGTCCAGCAGGATGAGGGAAGGGGTCTGCTGCCCCAGGGCGCTCCAGAACTCCGAGGGCCGTCCAAAGCCCTCTGCGGAAAAGCCGGAGTTATTCAGGGTGTAGAGCACCAGCTCCCGTATACTGTTGTCGTCCTCCACGAAATAGATCACAGCCGACTCCTTTTGTTCTTTCAGGGGATTCTGGGTAAAACAAAAAGCCTTGTCACAAAGACAAGGCTTCTTCTGGAGGCGCCACCCAGATTTGAACTGGGGGTGAAGGTTTTGCAGACCTCTGCCTTACCACTTGGCTATGGCGCCATCTGGAGCGAGTGACGAGGCTCGAACTCGCTACCTCCACCTTGGCAAGGTGGCGCTCTACCAGATGAGCTACACTCGCAGATCGTTGCAGAGAACTCTGCAACGGTGGTGCCCAGGGCCGGAATCGAACCAGCGACACGCGGATTTTCAGTCCGCTGCTCTACCAACTGAGCTACCTGGGCATGTTTGCGGGCACGTTGTCGTGCCCTTTTGGCGACGCGGAAGGGACTTGAACCCTCGACCTCCGGCGTGACAGGCCGGCGTTCTA
This sequence comes from Evtepia sp., assembly GCF_034090835.1. Lineage (GTDB taxonomy): Bacteria > Bacillota > Clostridia > Oscillospirales > Oscillospiraceae > Evtepia. Next base: position 29,576 of record NZ_JAXDRS010000018.1, on the reverse strand, counting down.
ACCAACTGAACTACCGCGCCAAATAAGTGGTGGGAACAACAGGGCTCGAACCTGTGACCCCATGCTTGTAAGGCATGTGCTCTCCCAGCTGAGCTATGCTCCCTTGAGGCTTTCGGGGAGGTTCACACCCCCAAGCGACAAAACTTATTATATCCATGAAGGGGGCATTTGTCAATAGGTTTTTTCAAATTTTTTGGGATTTTTTTGCGGGGGATCAGGGGGGCCAAATCGGCCCCCTGACGGCCCCTCACAGGGTGGCCAAAAGCGCCTCCAGCTCTTCCTTTTCAAACACGTGGACTGCGTCGCAGAACTGGCAGGTCATCTCGGCTCTGCCCTGCTCGTCGATGAGTGCCCGCAGCTCCTGCTTGCCCATGCTGATAAGGGCGTTCTGCATCCGCTCACGGCTGCAATAGCACCGGTACTCCACGGGCACAGTCTCCAGGGTCTCCAGATCGAAATCTCCCAGCACCTGGTGGAGCAGGTCCTCCGGGGTCGCCCCCTGGTTCAGGTGGGTGGTCACCTGGCCCACCCGGGCGATGCCCGCCTCGATCTTGTCGATCACGTCATCGTCTGCGCCGGGCAGCAGCTGGATGAGATAGCCGCCGGCAGCGGCTACAGAGAGGTCCCGGTCCACCAGCACCCCCAGGGCGCAGGCGGTGGGGATCTGCTCGCTCTCAGCAAAGTAGGCGGTGATATCCTCGGCGATCTCTCCGGACACCAGGGGGATGGTCCCCACATAGGGTTCCTTCATCCGCAGGTCCTTAATCACTGTGAGGGAGCCGCTGGTTCCCACGGCGCCTCCCACGTCCAGCTTGGCCGGGCCCTTCAGCGGCAGCTCTACTGCCCCGTTCTGCACATAGCCCCGGACGTTGCCCTGGCTGTCAGACACCGCCAGAATACTCCCCAGGGGGCCGCCCCCCTGGATGCGCACGGTGATGGACCCCTCCTTTTCCTTGAGCTGCTGGCCCATCATGGAGGTGGCCATGAGGGTGCGGCCCAGGGCAGCGGTGGCCACGGGCATGGTGTTGTGGATGGCCCGGGCCCGCTCCACCAGCGCTCTGCCCTGGATGGCCATGGCCTTCACCGGGGCGTCCTTTGCGATCATGCGTACAATATAATCCATAGGTAATGGTCTCCTTCTCTTCTTTAAGGTACGTTCGGCTTATGGGCCGTGAAGAAGATGCGCTCCTCCCCGTTAACCGGGCTGCGGAGCTTCCGGTTGCCGTACTGGCGGATGGCGGTAAAGCCCGCCCGCTCCAGGGCCTGGGTGAGCTCCTGGGGGGTGTAGGCCCGCTCCTCGTGGATCTCCTCCTCCCGCCGCCACAGGGCCCCCTGCCGGGTGAACACGTCCATGGCGTAGGTGCAGATCTTCCGCCGGGGGTGGTAATCGGTCCGCCAGACGCAGTAAGCGTCCTCAGTCTCGTCCAGGAAGATGCCCCCACCCAGAGACCGTAGGTGCTCCGGGGTGTGGACATCAAAAATAAAGAGCCCTCCGGGCTCCAAAAAGAGCCACACCCGGCGGAAGGCCTCCCACAGCCGCCGGGCTTCCACCACGTGGTTCACACTGTCCAGCAGGCAGACGCAGGCGTCCACTGTGCCGTACAGGTCCAGCTCCTCCATAGGCTGGCAGAGAAAGATGGGGGGGATCTTCCCCTCCGACACAGTCTTCTCCGCCGCCACCGACAGCATCTCCGGGGAGAAGTCCACCCCGATCATCTCATAGCCCCGCTCGGCCAGCAGGAAGGACATGGTGCCTGTCCCACAGGCCAGGTCCAGGACCGTGCCTACCGGGCGCTTCTCCCGGGCAAAGAGCTTTTCCAGAAAGTCTGCCCAGTCCCGGTAGTTCACGTCCTCGGTCATGTCGTCGTAGCAGCCGGCCAGGGCGTCATAGGTTCTGTCCCACTGGCTCACGGTGCTTCCTTCTTCTCTTTCTCCCAGAATAGGTCCACCCTGGGCAGCACTGTCTGGTAGCCCTCCGCTCCGTATTGCAGGCAGCGATTCACCCGGCTGATGGTGGCGCTGCTGGCCCCGGTGCGTTTCAGGATGTCCTGGTAGATCATCCCCTCCCGCAGGTACATAGCCACCTCGATCCGCTGGGTCATGGCCTTGAGTTCGTTGACCGTGCACAGGTCCTCCATAAAGCGGCGGCACTCTTCTGCGTCTTTCAGCTGCAGAAGGCTCTCATATAATAAATCATAGGATTCATTGGGAGATTTCTTCATGAAATGCGCCTCCTTTGCGCCAATTTACCTGTTCATTTTACCAAGTTAAATCGTGAATGTAAAGATGCAGATTTCCCTTCCCGCAAGGCTCTGGAGAGGAAATGAAATTTTTTTCTTCCCCTCTTGCATCTAAGAGGTCTCCGGATTATAATAAACTGTATTTTTTTCTTAGGAGGGATCTTCTGTGGTAAAAGCGATTGTCGGCGCCAACTGGGGCGACGAAGGAAAAGGAAAAATCACCGACCTCTTAGCGGAGCGATCCGATCTTGTGATCCGTTATCAGGGCGGCGCCAACGCAGGACACACCATCATCAACGACTATGGACGCTTTGCCCTGCACACCCTGCCCTCCGGCGTGTTTTATTCCCATATCACCAACATCATCGGCAACGGAGTGGCCCTGGACATCCGGAAGCTCACCCAGGAGCTACAGATGCTCATTGACGCCGGGGTCCCCGCCCCCAACCTCATCATTGCCCAGCGGGCCCAGCTCCTGCTGCCCTACCATGTGCTTCAGGACACCTATGAGGAAGCCCGTCTGGGGGGCCGTGCCTTTGGCTCTACCAAGAGCGGCATCGCCCCCTTCTACTCCGATAAATATGCCAAGATCGGCATCCAGGTCTGCGACCTCTTCCACGAGGACCGGCTGAAACAGCGGCTGGAGCAGGCTTTGGAGGTGAAAAACGTCCTCTTCCAGGCCCTGTATCACCAGCCGCCTGTGGACGCCCAGGAACTGTATGAGGAGCTTCTGTCCCTGCGGGAAGTGATCCGTCCCTATGTGGGGGATACGGTGGCCTACGTCCACCAGGCCCTGAAGGAGGGCAAAACCATCCTTCTGGAAGGCCAGCTGGGCGCCATGAAGGACCCCGATCTGGGGATCGTCCCCATGACCACCTCCTCCCATACCCTGGCCGGCTTCGGCTGCGTGGGCGCTGCCATCCCCCCCACCGCCATCGAGGATGTCATCTGCGTGACCAAGGCCTACTCCTCCTGTGTGGGTTCTCAAACCGAACCCTTCGTGAGCGAACTGCTGGGGCCCGAGGGAGATGAGCTCCGCCGCCGGGGCGGCGACAAGGGCGAGTTCGGCGCCACCACCGGCCGCCCCCGCCGGGTGGGCTGGTTCGACACTGTGGCCACCCGCTACGGCTGCATGGTTCAGAGCGCCACCAAGGTGGCCCTCACCTGCCTGGATGTTCTGGGCTACCTGGACGAGATCAAGGTCTGCACCGGCTACGAGGTCAATGGCGTCGTCACCCGGGATTTCCCGGTGCCCGCCCTGCTGGACCAGGCCAAGCCGGTGTTTACCACCCTGCCGGGCTGGAAGTGTGACATCCGGGGGATCACCGAATATGACGCACTTCCTGCAAACGCAAAAGCTTACGTAGACTTTTTGGAGCGGGAGATCGAAACCCCCATTGCCCTTGTTTCCACCGGGCCCAAGCGACACGAGATCGCTGCCCGTCTCTGATTTTCCCCTGTCAAGGAAGGAGGGGACCCATCCGGGTCCCCTCCTTCCTTGCGTTCTTCCCTTATCCCGGCTGGGCCCCTTTCTCCATCTCGGCCCGCAGCTTGCTCAGGGCCTTCTTCTCCAGGCGGGAGACATAAGACCGGCTGATGCCGCAGCGGGAAGCGATCTCCCGCTGGGTCCTGGGTCCTTTCCTTCCCCGTCCAGGCCGTACCGCAGGGCGATCACCCGGGCCTCCCGCTCGGTGAGGCAGGTCCTGACGCACTGGCGCACCCTGGCGCAGGATTCCCTGGCGTCCAGGTTTTCCAGCATATCGTCGTCCACGCTGATCACATCCATCAGGGACAGGCCGCCCCCCTCCCCATCCGAGTCGATGGAGTCGGACAGGGAGACGTCTCCCTGGTACTTCTTCTGTCCCCGGAAGTACATCAAAATCTCGTTTTCAATGCACCGGCTGGCGTAGGTCGCCAGCCGGACTTTCTTGTCCGACTTAAACGTCGAGATCCCCTTGATGAGCCCAATGGTCCCAATGGAGATCAGATCATCCTGATCCCCCGCCTGCACATAGTATTTTTTTAATATGTGGGAGACCAGACGAAGGTTGTGTTCCACCAGCTTGTTGCGCGCCTCCAGATCCCCCTGGGCAAAGCGCTCCAGATAGGCCCGCTCCTCCTCCGCCTTGAGAGGCCGGGGAAAGGAACTGGCGTTGCCCAGGCGAAGAGGGAAACAGATGGTTTGAATCAGAAGTAAAATCCATGCCGAAATCATTGGCATCACCTCCTGTCCTCTACTCTATTCCCCTGCGGCCTGTCTCTATTTCTCAAAATCGCCCTTTGTTTTTGCTCCCTTCCCTCTTCTGCGCAAAGCGCCCGGAACCACCGAGCTTCCGATGGTTCCGGGCGCATACCGTCCCAGAGAAAGGGTTAGAGCTGTCCTTTCCATACCCGGGCCAGAATGTCTTTTAACACCAAAAGAGCATCCGTATTGTTGTAGCCGTAGTCCACCCGCAGCTGGGTGAGCATCTCCTGGATCTGCGGGGCATAGTCCTCTACCCGCACTTTCTGGTGATAGGTCGCCAGGACCGGATACTTCTTGCTCCAGACCTTGTTCCAATCCAGTTTTTTCTGGGTTTCCTCGCTGACGCTGTCAATCATCTCCCTAACCTGCGCCTCATCCACATCGTAGTCAATGAGTTCATCCAAGGTCATGTGGTAGAGCACCGCCAGCTGCTTAGACTGGCGAATGTCCGGCAGGGTCTCGCCGGTCTCCCACTTGGAGATGGTCTGGCGGCTGACCCCCAGTTTCTCCGCCACGTTCTCCTGGGAAAGTCCGCTCTTCTTTCTGGCGTGGTACAAACTGCTTCCTAAGCCCATGGTGCGTCCTCCTGCCTTGTATGAGATGCTCTCAGTATACCGGGTCCCGGAGAAAAAAGCCACCTGGCAGACGCGGCAATTCCGCCCGTTTTCCTGACAATGCTCTTTCCGTTCCGAAAAAGGAGAGAGGCGAAAATCGCCTCTCTCCTTTCGTTACCCTTTTTTCTTGTAGTCCTTGGGGTTAACGCCATATTTATTCAGCTTCCGATACAGAGTACTCAGGGGCATATGAAGGGCCGCCGCTGTCTTTTTGGCGTTCCCCTCCTGGGCTTTCAGCTCGCTGATAATACTCTGGTACTCCTCCAGATGGCTCTGGCTGCCCCGGGTATCCTCCGTCTCTTCAGGCGGGTCGACGTTCTCCCGTGTGCCGTCCTTCTTTTCCTGCCGGGCTTTATCTGCGTAATAGTTACTCAGCAGCGTAGTGGGAAGATCACTCAAATGGATCACCGAATCCTCTGCGATATGCAGGGTCTCCTCCACCATGGCCTCCACCTCTCGGGTATTGTTGGGCCAGTGATAGGCCAGCAGTGCCTGCTCCACCTCCGGGTCCACGGAGACCGCCGGCTTTCCTGCGTCAAACTGGTACTGCTCCACAAAATGGCGGGCCACCGGCATGATGTCCTCCTTCCGCTCCCGCAGGGGAGGGATGGTAATAGTCATGGCATTGAGCCGGTAGTAGAGGTCACCCCGGAAGTTTCGCTTCTGCACCGCAGAGAGCAGGTTCGTAGTGGTGGCAACGATGAGTTTAAAGGACACGCTTTTGGCGTACTTTCCCCCTAAACGGGTGACTGTCCCGGTTTGCAGCACCTGGAGCAGGTCACCCTGCGCCTCAAGGGAGAGGCAATCGATTTCGTCAATAAACAGAGTTCCCCCGTTGGCCAGCTCAAATTTCCCGGTGTATCCATTTTCCTTGCCACCGCAGAACACGCCTCCCTCGTACCCGAACAGATCGCTCTCCAGCAATCCCCGCGGGAGCTTGCTGCAGTTCAGGGAAACAAAGGGGCCGTCCGCCCACTGACTACTGTTGTGGATGGCCTGGGCGATGATCTCCTTACCCGTCCCCTGCTCACCAAAAATGAGCACCGGGGTGGATGTTGTGGCTGCCACCATCCCCATAGCTTTCACTGACTGAATCCCCGGAGATACGCCAATCACTGAGTCAAAGGTATAATGGGCGGAAAACTCGTTGCCCCGGTACACCAGATGGGCCATTTCCGCCCGGGACTCCAATTTAATCAGTGTGATGTGCAGTCCGTTCGTGTCGTCCGCAGGAATCACCGTGAGGCTCACGTCTAAGGGTGTCTGGTACCGGTTAAGGATAGTACACTCCATAGATGAAATCCGCTGACGCAGAGACTGCGCCGGAGCAGGCAGCGAATCCTGCCGCAGAACAGAATACACCGACTGTCCGATGAGGGTATCCTCCCCTACAGCCAGCACCTCTCTGGCCTTGGCGTTGTGATGGATGATCACGTTGTCTCCATTTAAAACAAGGATTCCTTCGTTAAAGGCGTCCAAGGTAGAGGTCAGCACTGCGTTGGTCTGTCGGAAAGACAGCTCTCGCTCAATGCCGCTGATGGCGATCTGGAGCATGGCCAGAGCAGAGGGATGGTAATTCTTCAAAGGCCCGGAGATATCCACGCAGCCGATGCAGTGGTGGAACTGGTCGTGAATGGGCGCAGCGTAGCAGATGCTGTTATGGTTGCTCTGTTGGAAATGCTCCGGGCCAAACACCGACACTGGCCTTTGCAGCTGGAGGCAAAGGGAAATCCCATTCACCCCAGCAGCCTCCTCTGCAAAGAGGCTTCCGTTTTCGATCCGAAACTGTTCCGGTGGCTCTCTGGATACGCTGTCATCAAAAATGGTATCAAGAATACATCCGTTCTTATCGACGATGGTAATTTGGTATCCACTATCTCGGAGATACTCAAAAAGGTTCAGCAGATAGGGTCGGGCGATGGAAATGAACTGTGCATTCTCTTCCTGGATTTTATAAAGCGTTTCCTCAGGGATTGGTTTTCCCAACGACAGAGGATTTACCTTTCCTTTGGTCCGCCGCCAGGAATCAACGATCTCCTGGCGCACCCCTTCAATGTGCTCCGGAACCGGTTCCGGTCCCAAAACATAGCGTTCCCACGCACGTTGGATGGCAGGAAAATCGAAGGACGAAATCATGGTCCCCCTCCTCTCAGAAATGAGAATTTCTTGATTTGAGAAAATTCTATCATATTTTTAAGAACGCCGCAAGCATTCTTCTTAACAAATCGTAAAAAACAAGAATCTTGTTCTATCGCAATCGAAGAAACCCAAAATTCTCACTATTCCTCCTTGAGCAGCGAGAAATAGTGTGATAATATTATCGCATAAAGGATGAGTCGCCAAAAAAACAAGATTTTTCTCAGTACCCCTATAAGCACCGCCTGTTCCTGAGAAAAATTTCCTGTCCCCTATGCAGGCCGCTTTCCGGTTTTCTCATCCAAACTCTACTACGGGAGGATCTATCATGATTTACAAGCCTGACAAAGTGTCGAAAATGAAAGGCGCTGATATCATCGCTGAGTACATGATGAAGGAAAAGATCCCATACATGATTGGTTATGCCGGACACGGCGCCATCGGTATGCTGGACTCTTTCTTCAACAAGCAGGATGATATCAAGATCGTATGGCCCAGAATCGAAACTGCCTGCGGTTTCATGGCCGACGCCTACTTCCGCGTAACCAAGCAGCCTCTGCCTGTTTACGTCTCTACTGGCCCGGGCCCGGCTCTGTCTACCTGCGCCGTAGCCAACGCATTCTACGATTCCTCTGCCTTCCTTCAGTTTACCGGACAGGCCCCCTTGTCTCAGTTTGACACTGGCGCCCTCCAGGAACAGTACCGCTATCACCAGGCTGACTTCTCCACAGCGATTCAGCCCTACGTGAAGCAGAGCTACCAGGCCGTCACCGCAGGACAGCTCTCTTCCTTCCTTCCCAAAGCTTTCAAGCTCATGAAGACCGGCCGTCCCGGCCCCGTCCACATCGAAGTTCCCTACGACGTCTACCAGCTGGAAGCCGAGACCGTCATCGCAGACCCCATCGACTGGTCCGACTCCATCGCCTGGCGCACCGGCGCAGAAGAGCGGGTTGTCGGCTCCATTCTCCAGAAGCTGAAGGATGCCAAGCGGCCCCTTATCCTGGCTGGCGGCGGCGTCAACCACTCCTCCGCCCAGGAAGAGCTGCGGATCTTCGCCGAGGCAATGAACATCCCCGTCATCACCTCCCTTATGGGTAAGTCCTCTCTGCCGGAGTCCCATCCCCTGTGTCTGGGCGTCAACGGCACCTGGGGCCACTACCCCGCCGTGGAAGCCGCCCGCAACGCCGACGTGATCCTGGCCTTGGGCTGCCGCTTCAACGACCTGCACACCGCCACCTGGCAGCCCGGCTTCGCCTACAACTTCCCCGTCACCAAGCTCATCCAGGTGGACATCGACGCCACCGAGATCGCCCGCAACTATCCCGTGGATGTTGGCGTGGTGGGCGACATCCGCACCGTCCTCACCCAGCTCATCGAGATGGCCAAGGAAAAGAAGGTCCAGGGCGACTACACCGTCTGGCACCAGGAAATCGCCGGTTTCCGCAAGGAATGGGGCGACTTCGTCACTCCCTTCGGTCAGAGCGACGCCGATCCCATCGATCCCCGCCGCCTGATCACCGAGATCCGCAAGGTGGCTCCCAAGGACGCCATCATGTTCTCCGACGTGGGCAACAACCAGCCCTGGGTGGAGCAGTACTGGACCACCGAAACCCCCAACACCCACTTCACCGCCGGCGGCTTCGCTGCCATGGGCTTCGGCGTCGTAGGCGTGCTGGGCGCCAAGCTGGCCCGTCCCGAGACCACCTGCATTAACGTCTGCGGCGACGGCGTCACCATCACCAAGCCCGGCGACATTGCCGGCGCCGTGGAGAACGCCATCAAGTCTGGCCGTCCCACCGTCATCGACGTGAAGATTGACCGCGATATCACCGTACCCCTTACCACCACCTGGCAGATGCCTCCCATTCCTCCCGCACTGCCTACCTTCGGTAAGATCAAGGTCCGCTGATCTGCCACGGGGATTGGCCGGACCGGGATCGCCGGCCAATCTCCCTCATGCAGTCTCAGGAAAGGAGCTTTTCTATGGAAACCATGGAACCTCTCATCCAGTACATTCATGACAAACCCTATCCATGCCTTCATCTTCTGGAATGCTTGTCCATGGGTCGGCGATATCGGCCCGACGGCATCCTCCCGGAAGAGCTTCTGGAGGATGAAGATCTTCCGGGATCTCATCTATGTGATGCAGGGTCTTATGAAGGCCGACCACAAGTTCTACAAGGTCAACGGCATATATGACTTCCCTCAGAAGCAGAAAAAGCGCATCGTACAGATGAAGCTGGTGGGCGCCCTCCTCTCCCTGCCCTCTGCCCAAAAGAAGATGAAAGGCCAGATGAACCGCTACATCATTGCCCCCTATGAAAAGGTGGTGCAGCAGGCCGCCGGGCAGAGGCAGGCATGACCGCCGGCGTCCCCTGCACGGTGGTCCTCGCACGCTCTCTTCTCTCCCTCTTTAACCCAGGAGCGGCAGGAGAAAAAGCCTCTTGACTGTACCGTTACTGTACCCTTTATAATCGACATGACCCTGCCGGGCACCCCTCTTTCGGGGGCCCGGCCATCCTTTGCAGAAAGGGGCGTCTGTGGCTGCCGCTATGAAGATCCAGCTTTCCGACCACTTCACTTACCCCCGGCTTCTCCGGTGGGTCCTTCCCTCCGTGCTCACCATGATCATCACCTCTGTGTACAGCATGGTAGACGGTCTCTTTATCTCCAACTTCGTGGGCAAGCTTCCCTTTGCCACCATCAACCTGGTCTTCCCCTTCTTTATGATCCTGGGGTCTGCCGGCTTTATGATGGGGACCGGCGGCAGCGCCATTGTGGGCCGCCTGCTGGGCCAGCAAAACCCTCAGGAGGCCAACCGCAGCTTCTCCCTCTTCGCCTGCTTCACTTTTGGGGCGGGGGTGGTGCTGGCGGTCCTGGCCCAGGTCTTCCTCCCCCATATCGTCCGTCTGCTGGGGGCCACAGGCTCTATGGCGGGAGACTGCATCCTCTACAGCCGGATCATCCTCCTGGCCATGCCCTTTTTCATGCTCCTCATCGCCTCCCTGCTCTCCCCCGTCCTGGCTCAGATCTTTGTGGGCTACGACCCTCAGCTGTGCGCCTTCACCGCCCACGCCCTGCGCATCTATTCCTTCGCCTTTCTCCTCAGCGGCCTGAACATTTTCGGCTCCGCCTTCTTCACCGCGCTGAGCAACGGTCCTGTTTCCGCCGCCATCTCCTTTCTTCGTACCCTGGCCTTTGAAGTGGGCAGTGTGCTGCTGCTCCCCCTGGTGCTGGGGGTGGACGGGATCTGGCTGTCCATCACGGTGGCAGAGGCAGCTGCCCTGGCGGTCACCACCTGTTTTCTTCTCTGGGGCCGGAAGAAGTACCACTACGCCTAAGCCATCCAAAGGAACCTCCATCCATGAAAAAAACAGAAAATACTATACCATCGGTCAGTTCGCCGCCCTCCACGGCATCAGCAAAAAGACCCTGCTCTGGTATGATTCTATCGGTCTCTTCCACCCGGACCACGTGGGAGAAAACGGCTACCGCTACTACACCGCCGCTCAAAGCCTCCCTCTGTGCGCCATCCTCACCCTCCGGGACCTGGAAGTGCCCATCGCCCAGATCCGCCCCTTTACCCACGCCCCCTCCCCCGACACCCTGGAACCTCTGCTCCAGCAGCAGCTGGCGAGCCTGGATCAGCGCATCACCCAGCTGCAAAGTACCCGCCGCTTCATCACCTCTTACCTGGAAAACCTGAAGATCCTGCGGGAAACCGATCTCTCTGCCATCACACTGGTGGAAAAGACCTGGGCGCCCCTGGTGCTGGTGCCCACCACCCGGGACGCCTCCTATGAAGAGGACTTTGAGCGCATCTGCCAGCAGACCAACGACTACTCCACCCGGGAGCTGTCCAGCGCCCTCTTCGGGGCCATGGTCCCCGTAGAGAGCCTTTACGAAGGAGACTATACCAACTACACCGCTCTCTTCATCCAAATGGACGCCCCCGCCAAACACGGCTGTCTCCACACCCCGCCCAGGGGCACCTATCTCCGGGCCTTCTGCCAGGGGGATTGGAGTGCTCTGCCCGGCCGCTACCAGGAGATCATGGACTATGTCCGGGAACAGGGCATTCCCCTCACGGGCTGCGCCTACGAAACCACCCTCAACGAGGGCACAGCCCCGACCCCGCAGGACTCCATCGTGTGCATCGAGATCCCTGTCGATCCCTCTTACCAAAGGGAAAAATCCCCCTGACGCAACGAAAAGCCCCGGTATTCCGAAGGCAGGTCCCCTTCGGAATACCGGGGCTTTTTTCGTTTCTATCAGGGGTGTACCGCTTGCTTCAGCGCGTCCAGATCCCCCTGGTCCGGGTGGTGCAGCGCCCGGTCAAAGTTGTCCAGCATGGCCTGACGGCGGGGTCTGTCCTCCATGGCCTCGTACCGGCGGCGCACCGCCTGGGGCATCTTCCCCTGGCACATATAGGTGCCGGTGAGGGTCACCCCTTCCCCAATATTCTCCCGTACGTTGGTCAGGATCTTGGAAAAATAGGCCTCTCCCCCGCCGAATCCGGCGGTGCCGAAGAGGAACACCTGCTGCCCGGGGACGAGCTTCTTTAAAAAGTCTCCTGCGTCCTGGTCGCAGGTCCCTTTGTCCGTCCAGAACCCCACATAGAGGACCGATGCCTCCAGAGCCTGGTCACAGGGCGGACCGAAATACAGACAGTCCTCCCGGGGAAGGGTCTCCCGCAGAGCTTCTGCCAAAAGCCTGGTGTTGCCGGTTTTGCTGCTGTATACGATGGCATAGCGCATGATGGTCATCTCCTTTTTCCTCCGGAGAACAGGAAGGAGGACGGACCCGGCCGGAGGTTCCCCGGTCCTGTCAGTCTCAGTATACCGCCCCTTTTCCTGCTCCGTCAAGGCTGCGCCTCACTCCCGCAGGCGGCGCTCCCGGCGCAGCTGCCCCAGCTGCCGCTGGAGCTGGATGAGTCCCGCGGTCAACATCCCCAGCACCACGGCCCAGGTGATGAGCGCAGGCAAGAGGGCACGGTCTCCCCGGACTGCGCCGCCAATGGCCAGGACCAGCAGGAGGAAGAGCAGCACACCGGGAATGAGGATCTGCCGGCGGGCCCGCAGCAGCAGGGCCTCCTCCCCGGCCAGATCGGAGTACACAGAAAAGGGCCCCAGCGCCGCCGGTCGGCGGAGATAGATCCACCGGTTGATCCCGCCCACCCACTGGGCGCCGCTCTCCTGAATAAGGTCCAGATACTCCTGTCCCTCCTGGCTGTCCATGGAAAAGGCAGGGCGGTCCAGCCGCACCACCCACTGGCCCGGCTGGCTGCGGCGGAAACGGTAGCGCAGTCCGTTGCTCTCCTCCAGCGCCCAGCCCTCCTCTGCCATCTGGTTCAGCCACGCTTCTTCCCGCTGATAGTCCCAGGCAAAATACAGACGAAACACCCGTTTTTCTTCCTTCATACCGGTTCCCCCCATTCTTTCGTCACTGCCTCCCCGTTGGCGGTGAGTTCCCGCAGGCGAGCCAGCTCGGTTCGCACAGCCTGCCGCCCCGCCGGGGTCAATTCATAACACTTCTTTCGTCCGCTCCCTCCAGCCGGACAGATCCACCCCTTCTCCTGCAAGGTGGTGAGCGCCCCGTATAAGGTACCCGGGGCCAGCCGCAGACGGCCGCCGCTCCACGCCTCCACCGTTTGCATGATGCCGTAGCCGTGAAGGGGCTGGTCCAGGGCCAGGAGAATATAGTAGACCGCCTCGGTCAGGGCGGTTGGATGCTCTGCCATGGTTTTGATCCCTCGCCTTCCGTTATATCGTCTTTCGATATAGTTATTATATCGGCAGCCGAGTGTTTTGTCAAGGCGAAAAAAATTGGGAGGAAGTGTGCCTTCATCACAGTACCCCGCCGGATTTTCCGCTATGCTATGGTCAAAGAAACAAACCAAGATCTTTTCAGAAAAGGAGTGCTGATGATGTCTGTTATTTCCATGAACCACGAGAATTTTGACCATACCATTTCCCAGTCCAAAAACCCGGTGCTGGTGGACTTCTGGGCCTCCTGGTGCGGCCCCTGCACCATGCTCTCCCCTGTGGTCGAGCAGCTGGCCGAAGAACACCCTGAACTCACCGTGGCCAAGGTCAACGTAGACGAGGCCCCGGAACTGGCCCGGCGCTTTCAGATCGCCGCCATCCCCACCCTGCTCCTCTTCCGGGACGGACAGCCCGCCGGCGTATCCGTGGGCGTCAAGTCCAAGCAGGAGCTGGAAGCCTTCGTCAAGTGATCCTCTCCCCCGCCTGCCGAGGCAGGCGGGGGAATTCTTTCGCCGCTGCAGAAAAAGGATTGACATTTCATGGGGAAGCCTTTATACTAATTCCGACATGTGATATGAGTGTTTGTACAGAGTATCCATGCAAATATTTCTTCTGACCACCCGCTCGAGGGTTAAAGGCCATACGGACAGCCGGGTCAACTGCCGAGGGGCGGCGTGTTTCGCTGCCATTATTGATTGGGCGCTTTGCTCAATTTTATGAGTTGGTTCTCTCAAAACTATTTGCGTATCCCTTACGCGACCACTTGTAAAACTGTCAATGAGACGTCAATAAGAGTAGTAAAAGTAAGTATTTGCTATATAGACTCTGTATGAATTCGCGTCTTTGTCCCGGAATTTCCCGGGAAAGGATCTGATTTCCCCTGCCGCTCGGTTTCTCAAAACCGGGTCTTACGGTGTGGCTTTTTCCCATATCTCTGATCCTTCTCTTTCTTTGACGGTACACAGGCAATGCGTAATCGACGCATTGCCTGTTTTTTTGCGCCCGTGACCTGGCGCAGACAGACCCGCACTCCGGGAACCATCCCACTTCCGGCAGGGAAGAAAAAGGAAAGAGAAATGGGGGGACTCACCATGGCCGATAAATTGCAGCTTTACGGGTTCAACAACCTGACCAAAGCGCTCAGCTTTAATATTTACGACGTTTGCTACGCCAAAACCGCCCGGGAACAGAAGGATTACATCGCCTACATCGATTCCCAGTACAACTCCGAGCGACTCACCGGCATCCTCACCGACCTGACCGACATGATCGGCGCCAAGGTGCTGAACATCGCCAAGCAGGACTACAATCCCCAGGGGGCCTCCGTGGCCATCCTCATCGCCGAGGGCTCCATGATCCCCGCCGGGGGCACCCAGCTGGCCCACCTGGACAAGAGCCACGTCACCGTGCACACCTATCCCGAGTACCATCCCGAGACCAGCCTGGCCACCTTCCGGGTGGACATCGACGTGGCCACCTGCGGGGAGATCACCCCCCTGTCCACCCTGGACTACCTCATCGGCTCCTTTGACTCCGATATCATCACCATGGACTACCGGGTCCGGGGCTTCACCCGGGACGTGGACGGCAAAAAGCTCTTCATGGACCACAAAGTCACCTCCATCCAGGACTACATCAACCCCGATATCCTCCGGCGGTACGACGCCGTGGACATGAACGTCTACGACGCCAACCTCTACCACACCAAGATGATGCTGAAGGAAGTGGACCTGCAAAACTATCTCTTCAAGACCGACGTCTATGAGCTGCCCCCTAAGGTCCGCCTGGACATCATGAGCAACCTGCGCCGGGAGATGATCGAGATCTTCAGCGGACGAAATGTTTATTAAGGAGGCGCAGCCATGAATCCTCTGGATCAGACCAGGGCCCCCATCTACGAAGCCCTGGAGCGGTTCCGGGCCATGCGGGTGGTGCCCTTTGACGTGCCCGGCCACAAGCGGGGCCGGGGCAACCCCGAGCTGGCCAAGCTCCTGGGGGAGACCTGCGTGAGCATGGACGTCAACTCCATGAAACCCCTGGACAACCTCTGCCACCCGGTCTCAGTGATCCGGGAGGCAGAGGAGCTGGCTGCCCAGGCCTTCGGCGCGGCCCACGCCCTCCTCATGGTAGGGGGCACCACCAGCGCCGTGCAGAGCATGATCCTCTCCGTGGTAAAGCGGGGAGACAAGATCATCCTCCCCCGCAACGTCCACCTGAGCGCCATGGGGGCGCTGGTGCTGTGCGGCGCGATCCCGGTTTACGTCAACCCCGCCTGCGACGACCGCCTGGGCCTCCCCCTGGGAATGCGCCTGGACCAGGTGAAAAAGGCCATCCGGGAAAACCCCGACGCCAAGGCCATTCTGGTGAACAACCCCACCTACTACGGCATCTGCTCCGACCTTCCCGGCATTGTCAAGCTGGCCCACGAGCACAATATGTACTGCCTGGCCGACGAGGCCCACGGCACCCACTTCTATTTTCACCCCGACCTGCCCGTGTCCGCCATGGAGGCAGGGGCGGACATGGCCGCCGTCTCCATGCACAAGTCCGGCGGCAGCCTCACCCAGAGCAGTCTCCTGCTGGCCGGCCCTCGGATGCAGCCCGGCCACATCCGCAAGACCATCAACCTCACCCAGACCACCAGCGCCTCCTACCTGCTGCTGAGCAGCCTGGACATCGCCCGGCGGAACCTGGCTCTCCGGGGACAGGAGGCCTTTTCCCGGGTGATCGAGATCGCCCGGTACGCCCGGGAGGAGATCAACGCCACCGGCGGTTACTACGCCTTCAGCCGGGAGCTGGTAAACGGGGACAGCGTATATGACTTCGACATCACCAAGCTGTCCGTCAACACCCTGGACGTGGGGTTGGCAGGTATCCAGGTCTACGACCTGCTCCGGGACGAGTATGACATCCAGATCGAGCTCGGCGACCTGGGGAACATCCTGGCCTATCTCTCCATCGGAGACCGGCTCCGGGACGTGGAGCGGCTGGTGGGCGCTTTGAGCGAGATCCGCCGCCGGTTCGGCGGCTCGGGCACCGACCTCATGAAACAGGAGTACATCGAGCCCAAGGTGGATGTCTCCCCCCAGGAGGCCTTTTACGCCCCCAAGCGCCGCCTGCCTCTGGAGGATACCGCCGGGCTGGTGTGCAGCGAGTTCGTCATGTGCTATCCCCCCGGCATCCCCATTCTGGCCCCCGGCGAGCGGATCACCAAGGAGATCATCGACTACATCCGCTACGCCAAGGACAAAGGCTGTTCCATCACCGGGCCTGAGGACCCGGACATCACCAGCCTCAATATTTTGGACACTTGAGAGGAGGACGCTATGGAATTTTGGTTCAGTGAAAAACAGACCCCCCATGTGAAACTCTCCATCCGGGTGGACCGCCAGCTGTACAGCGGACAGAGCGAGTTTCAGCGCATCGACGTATTCCAGTCCCCGGAGTTCGGCCGCTTCCTCACCCTGGACGGCTACATGATGCTCACAGAGAAGGACGAATTTATCTACCACGAGATGATCGTCCACGTGCCCATGGCCGTCCATCCCCATGTGCAGGATGTGCTGGTCATCGGCGCCGGAGACGGAGGCGTCATCCGGGAGCTGGTCCGCTACCCGGAGATCCGCCACATCGACATGGTGGAGATCGACCCCCTGGTGGTGGAGGTGTGCAAGGCTCACCTGCCCCAGACTTCCTGCTGCCTGGACGATCCCCGTCTCACCATCCACTACGCAGACGGGCTCAAGTTCGTCCGCTCCCCCCAGGACAAGTATGACCTTATCATCGTGGACTCCACCGACCCCTTCGGCCCCGGGGAGGGCCTCTTCACCCGGGAGTTCTATGGCAACTGCTACAAGGCCCTTCGGGCCGACGGCATCATGGTGAACCAGCACGAGAGCCCCTTCTACGAGGAGGACGCCGTGGCCTGCCAGCGGGCCCACAAGCGCATCGTGGAGTCCTTCCCCATCAGCAAGGTCTATCAGGCCCATATCCCCACCTATCCCTCCGGCCACTGGCTCTTTGGCTTTGCCAGCAAGAAATACCATCCCCTGCGGGACCTGGACGAAGCCCGCTGGAACCAGCGGGGCCTGCCCTGCCGGTACTATACCACCACCCTGCACAAGGGTGCCTTCTATATTCCCGCTTATGTAGAGGAGCTGCTGCGACATGTTGAGTAAACCCTTCGACGGCTTTATGGCCTGCGAAAAAGATCCCCGGGAGGCCCACACCATTCTCTTTGGCGCTCCCTTTGATTCCACCACCTCCTTCCGGCCGGGCACCCGCTTCGGCAGCGCCGCCATCCGGCAGGAGTCCTACGGTCTGGAGACCTACAGCCCCTACCAGGACAAGGACCTGGAGGACACCGCCGTCTGTGACCTGGGCGACCTGGAACTCTGCTTCGGGGACCCGGCCCGGGCCCTGGACGCCATCCAGGACCAGGCGGATGCCATCCTGGCTGAAGGCAAACGTCCCTTCCTCATTGGCGGAGAGCATCTGGTCACCCTGGGCGCCTTCCGGGCTGCTGTCCGAAAGTACCCCGACCTCCACGTCATCCACTTTGACGCCCACGCCGATCTCCGGGAGGACTACCTGGGCACCCCCCTCTCCCACGCCTGCGTGCTGCGGCGCTGCTGGGAGCTGGTGGGCGACGGACGGATCTTCCAGTTCGGCATCCGTTCCGGCACCCGGGAGGAGTTCCGCTGGGCCCAGGACCATGTGACCACCCACAAATTCGACCTGGACGGTCTGGAAACCGCTTTGACCGCCATTGGTGACAAGCCTGTCTACTTTACAGTGGACCTGGACGTACTGGACCCCTCGGTCTTTCCCGGCACCGGCACCCCGGAGCCGGAGGGGGTCTCCTTCTCTGCCCTGCGTCAGGCTGTGACCCTGGTGTGCAGCCGGGCCAACGTAGTGGCCTGCGACGTCAACGAACTCTCCCCCCACTACGACCCCACCGGGGTTTCTACAGCAGTGGCCTGCAAGGTCATCCGGGAGATGCTCCTGGCCCTGCCCCCGCGGTAACGCTCTATCCTGTTACCCCTATCTATCGGAACGCATTCTATTTTCTATCATAATCATCACAAAGGAGGACCCATCCATGAGCAAAGTCTTGATCATCGGCTGCGGCGGCGTAGCCAACGTCGCCATCCAGAAGTGCTGCCAGAACAGCGAGGTTTTTGAGGAGATCTGCATCGCCAGCCGCACCAAGAGCAAGTGCGACGCCCTGAAAGCCAAGCTGGAAGGCACCGTCAAAACCAAGATCACCACCGCCCAGGTGGACGCCGACCAGGTGGACCAGGTCATCGCCCTCATCAATGACGTGAAGCCCGATCTGGTCATGAACATCGCCCTGCCCTACCAGGATCTCACCATCATGGACGCCTGCCTGGCCTGCGGCGTGAACTACCTGGACACCGCCAACTATGAGCCGGAAAACCTGGACGAGCCCCAGTGGAAGGCCGCCTATGAAAAGCGCTGCAAGAAGCTGGGCTTCTCCGCTTACTTTGACTACTCCTGGCAGTGGGCCTATCAGGAGAAGTTCCGGGAGGCCGGCCTCACCGCCCTGCTGGGCACCGGCTTCGACCCCGGCGTGACCCAGGCTTTCTGCGCCTACGCCCAGAAGCACCTCTTTGACGAGATCGACACCATCGACATCCTGGACTGCAACGGCGGCGACCACGGCTATCCCTTCGCCACCAACTTTAACCCCGAGGTCAACCTGCGGGAAGTCTCCGCCCCCGGCTCCTACTGGGAGAACGGCCACTGGGTGGAGGTGGAGCCCATGAGCATCAAGCGGGAGTACGACTTCGACCAGGTAGGCAAGAAGGACATGTACCTGCTCCACCACGAGGAGATCGAGTCCCTGGCCAAGAACATCCCCGGGGTCAAGCGCATCCGCTTCTTCATGACCTTCGGCCAGAGCTATCTGACCCACATGAAGTGCCTGGAAAACGTGGGCATGCTCTCCACCACCCCCATCGACTACGAGGGCCACTCCATCGTGCCCATTCAGTTCCTGAAGGCCATGCTCCCCGACCCCGCCTCCCTGGGTCCCCGCACCCATGGCAAGACCAACATCGGCTGCATCTTCACTGGCCGCAAGGACGGCAAGGAGAAGAAGGCCTACCTCTATAACGTCTGCGACCACCAGGCCTGCTATCAGGAGGTGGGCAGCCAGGCCATCAGCTACACCACAGGCGTGCCCGCTATGGTGGGCGCCATGATGCTCCTCACTGGCAAGTGGAACAAGCCCGGCGTGTACACCGTAGAGGAGTTCGATCCCGATCCCTACATGGACGCTCTGAACCAGTGGGGCCTGCCCTGGCAGCTGGATGAGAACACGGAGCTGGTTGACTGATGTCCTTCCGTACCCCTTACTTTCTTGTGGATGAGGCAAGGCTCCTGGAGAACCTGACCCTCCTGCGGCGGGTGCAGGAGGAGGCCGGATGCAAGATCCTCCTGGCCCAGAAGGCCTTTTCCATGTTTGCCTGCTATCCCCTGCTCCGCCAGTATCTGGCGGGCACCACCGCCAGCGGCCTCTACGAGGCCAGGCTGGGCAAAGAGGCCTTCGGGGGCGAGACCCACGTGTTCAGCCCCGCCTACCGGCCGGATGAGTTTGACCAGCTGCTGACCTACGCCGACCACCTGGTTTTCAATTCCCCGGCTCAGGTGGCCCGGTACGCGCCCAAAGCCCGGACCGCCGGAAAAAGCGTGGGCCTGCGCATCAACCCCCAGTGCTCCACCCAGGAAGGCCACGCCATTTACGACCCCTGTGCCCCCGGCAGCCGGTTGGGCACTACTCTGGCCCACTTTGACCCCAGCCAGCTCCCTCTGCTGGATGGACTCCACTTCCACACCCTCTGCGAGCAGGACGCTGACGACCTGGAAACTACCCTGGACGCCTTTGAAGCCTCCTTCGGCCCTTGGCTCTCCGGCCTCAAATGGCTGAACCTGGGGGGCGGACACCACATCACCCGCCCCGGGTACCAGGTGGACCGTCTCATCTCTCTGGTGCGCCGCCTGCGGCAGCGGTACGGCGTGGAGGTCTATCTGGAACCGGGGGAAGCCGTGGTCCTCAACGCCGGGTTCCTGATGACCCGGGTGCTGGAGGTGGTGGAGAACGAAATGCAGATCGCCATTTTGGATGCCTCCGCCGCCTGTCACATGCCCGACGTACTGGAAATGCCCTACCGTCCGCCGCTGGAGGGCAGCGGCCAACCGGGAGAAAAGCCCCACCTCTATCGTTTGGCCGGGCCCACCTGCCTGGCCGGAGACGTCATCGGAGACTATTCCTTTGACCATCCCCTGACCGAGGGTTCCCTGCTGGTGTTCCAGGACATGGCCCTGTACACCATGGTGAAAACCAATACCTTTAACGGTATGGCGCTTCCCTCCATCGTCTGGCGGGATAAAGAGGGCAAGGAAACCCTCATCCGGGCATTCGGCTACGAAGATTTTAAAAGCCGCCTGTCCTAATCCACGAAGATAAAACAGCAAGGGCTCTCCCATTTTGGGAGCGCCCTTGCTGTTTTCGTTCTTATGGACCAGGATATGCGTGATCCCGGACCACGGAAGTTCAGTTTGGGAAGCCCATCACTTCCAGAACTGGTTGTTGTGGTCCTTGGTGTACTAGTGGGCGTGGCTGGCCTCTACGATGGTGTAGTAAGCCCAATGGCCCTTGTCCACGTCGGAGAACAGACGGAGTTCGTCAGCGTGAGCATCCACATAGCCGCGGTCGGCCTCACGGTCCAGCATCCGGTTGGTGATGGCAGCCACCTCGGCACGGGTGATGGTGTTGTTGGGACGGAAGGTATCGTCCTCATAGCCGTTGATCCAGCCGTACTGGATGGAACCCACCACAGCGTCATAGAACCACTGGCCGGGATGCACGTCAGAGAAGATGTTGTCTCCCTTGGTGCCGCCGTTGGTGAACCGCATGGCAATGGCGGTAAACTCAGCACGGGTGATGGCACGGTCCGGCTCAAACCGGTTGCCTTCCACGCCCTGGATCATCCCCAGGGAAGCCAGGGTGTTCACGGCCTTGGCGTACCAGGCGTTGTCGTTCACGTCGGTAAAGGACACGGTAATGGGCACGTTCTTCTCCAGCAGGAGGTTGCAGAACATCTGCGCCGCCTCGGCACGGGTCATGTTCTGCTGGGGAGCAAAGACCCCGCCGGGATAGCCGTTCAGATAGGCCATGTGATTCTTGGTGTCCAGCCAGTTAGACACGCCAGTGTCGCCGGGGCTGGCAGGCTGCCTGGTGAAGGTCACCTCAATAGTGTGCCACGCACGGACGTTCTGGAAGGTATACTTGTCCACCGGGCCCACACTCTTGCCGTCTACCACCACGTCCAGGATCTTGTACCCTTCGTTGGGGGTGATGGTGAAGTGCTGGCTGCCGCCCTGGGAGATACGGACGATGCCCTCGGGGCTGATGGTGCCGCCGGGGCCTGCGCTGGCCTCAATGCGGTAGCGGGTGGTGGGGTCATCCTTTGCAAAGACAGCCTTGATGGTGTGGTCGCCAGTTACCTTTTCGAAGGTATAGCTGCTCACCGCACCCACACTCTTCCCGTCCACAGTCACGTCCTTCACGTGATAGCCGCTGTTGGGCTGGATGGTGAAGGTCTGGTCTTTGCCGTCCTCTACCTTCACTTCACCCACGGGCGAGATGCTGCCGCCCTCCCCGGCAGTTGCCGTGATGGTGAAGAGCGCAGGGATAGAAAACGCCGAGAGGGGAGGCGTCGGCTCAATGCCGCTCTTCCAGTAGAGGTCTGCCAGAGGATCGTCCGCTGTCGTTCCTGCCATAGTGCCATCGGCCACGTGCCGTCTGGGGGAGGTGACGGAAATTTCACCATTCAGGGCCTTACCCGCCTGGCTTCCAGAGGAGAAGGCTGTGGCCCCCTGCAGGAAGGCCTGGGCGGTGGAGATGGTCCCCTGTCCGGTGACGCCGGTGCCGCCATTGCCGAAGAGGGGCCGGCCGCCGATGGCCACCACCGTTCCCTCACCGGTGATGGTGCCCTCGTCCAGCTGGATGGCAGTACCACCGGTGGCCGGCTGCACCTTTGCGTCGCCGCCGTAGACCACAAGGGTGGCCCCCTCCTCTACCGTGAGGGTCCCCTTCTTTACCAGAAGGCCGGCCTGACCAAGGACGCCATCCCCGGCCTCATCCCCCTGGATAAAGACCTTGCCGCGGACGGTGACGTTTCCGTTGGCCACCACCACAGGCTGGTTGCTGGTGCGGTCGGTGAGGTCACCGTTGGCCAGATAGTTGGTGTGGGAATAGATGGCAGCGTTCTCCAGGATGGCTCCATCCTGGAGCCGCAGCTGGCCGCAGAGGGAGGCGCCGGTCAGGAAGGTCCCTTTGCCGAAACCGTTGTAGTTCATGGAGAAGGTCCCGCCGTCGGCCACGTCGATGATCCCCTGGACCACAGAGTCCCGGAGGGTCAGTTTTCCGCCGTTTTCCACCACGATGCGAACGCTGCTGAGGATCTTCATGTTGACCAGGGTCAGATCGCAGCCGTTGGGGATGTGCAGGGTTTGGGGGATGTTGTCCGCCAGGACTTCCTCCCAGGGAATGTCATAACCCAGGTAGCCATAGGTACCGCTGGTGTGGGAGCCGTACCAGGCTTTCAGCGTGGCAGGGACCCGGACGCTGTTCTCCTCCTCCACCACGTTGCTGCCAAAGTGCTTGATGGCCCAGGGCTCCATGATGTCCCACATGTGCTTGCCGTCCTGGGTCTGTCTCAGATTTTCCAGTTTTAGCTGGTCGGCCAGCGTTTCTTCCCCGGTATAGACCCGGAAGGGCAGCGCATTGCTGGTGGCTGTGCGCCCCTGGGCGTCGGCCACTGTCATGGAGACCAGATAGTGGCCCGGATCTTTGGGGGTGCCGCTGAGGGTCAGCGCACTGCTGATGGTCAGATGGACCCCTCGCATCCCGCTTTCATGATTGGCGGGCGTTCCCTTTTCGGTATCCGGAACAATGGAGACAGTGCACTTGCTGCCATCAATGGTGATGTCAGAGGCGCCGCTCTCCAGTTCCTTCCAATCGTTCTCTTGGGGTTCCGTCCCCTTTTCCACCAGCGCCCCGTAGACGGTAACGTCGCTGTTTTTGTTGGTGGAGACGCTGCCTGTTGCGCCGGATACCCCATCGTAGTCCTTCTGTCCCACAATGGCCGCCTCAAAGGAGCCTTTCAGCTTCACATGCAGGTCATACCGGTCACCCTGACCGTCGTTGGCTTCCACGGTGGGGTTCTTGCCGTTCTTATCCAGCATGAATTTGAACTCCAGATCTTTGTAGCCCGTGGCGGTGAGTTTGATGACGTCACCGCTCTTCAAGGCAGCCGGCGCACCGGAGCTGAAGCTGTTGATGGAGAACACCAGACGGTTTTCCCCGGTTTCCGCAGCATATGCGCCGCCTGCGGAGGGCGCAAAGTCTCTCTTTTCCCAGGGCTCTCCGTTGACCTCTACGTTCGTGATGGCAGAGACATAGCCTTCCGCCTGTGTGAAGCCAATGTACCAATGATAGGCAGGAAAGATCCCGCCGTCATCCGTGACCTGGATCTGGTCCAGGGAGATGGTCTTTTCCGGCTGCGGGTCCGTCTCTCTGGCGCCGTCCCTCTGGATCTCTCCTGTGTAGCTGGCATCGGAACCGCTGCCGCTTCTGGTGAGAGTCAGGGTCAGGTCCTGGTAGCCCTCAGCAGACAGGACGACCACGGCAGGGGGCGTAAAGCTCTCGGTGATCTTCAGCACCTTCGGCAGATCATGTGCTTCCATATCCTTGTCCACCGTCCAGGCTCTTTTCTGGGACACAATGGTATGCTGTTTGCTGTAGGTCACCCCCTGCACCGTCACCTGGGAAAGGCTTTCCAGCCACGCCTTGGTCGCCTCATCCTGGCCAAAGTTCAGGTACACGTGGGAGGCCTCAATGTATTTCTTATGGTATGTTGCTGTCACTTGGGTGGGGGGAGCCGCCTGCTCCGCAGCCGCATGGCCGGCGCGGCTCTCCCGCACCTCCGGACCCGGGGCTTCCACCGCCGCCGCGTTGACCGCCAGCGAAGCCAGCATGGCCGCCGACAGCAGCAGAGACCCCACTTTTCGAAGGATCGTCTTCATGGTCTAACCTCCTGTTGCGTTTTCCGCCCATCCTTCCGGGCGGCGTTCAGTATGTCTGGCGTATATCCGCCGTACGTCGAAAAACAGCCGGTTGCAAACCACCCTCTTTCCATGGTATAATGCAGACCATCCTGCGCTGGGATATTTTATTTCCCATTCAGTTAGCTTTAACTAACCATTGTGCAAAATAAAATGCCGCTCATGGCTGCCTTTCCGCGACGGTTAGTTATGGCTAACCATCACAGAACAAAAGTATACCGAATCAGGAGGAATTTGTCAATGCTCGTTTTTCCTTCCCCTCTGCCTTTTCCCCCGCGAAAGGAGGCCTCTCTATGAAACGACAGTGGATCTTTGGACTTCTGGCCGCCTGCCTGCTCTCCGGCTGCGCCTCTTCCGCCGCCGGCCAGCCCCGGGAGACGAACTTTTTCGCCATGGACACCACCATGCATTTCACCGTATACGGAGAGTCGTCCCTCCTGGATGAGGCGAAAGCGCTGGTGACCGGTCTGGAAGAGCAGCTCTCCGTCACGGCGGAGACCAGTGCGCTGCACACCATCAACCGCACCGGCGCAGGGACCCTCACAGGGGCCGCCGCAGACCTGATGGCAGAGTCTCTGGCCCTTTGCCAGCGCACCGGCGGAGCCCTGGACCTCTCCATCTACCCGGTGGTGCGGGCGTGGGGCTTTACCACAGGCCGCTACCAAATCCCCCCAAGAGAGACGCTGGACGCCCTGCTCTCCCATGTAGATCACACCAGGATCCGGTTGGATGCGGAAACCGGGACCCTCTCTCTCCCTGCGGGTATGCAGATCGATCTGGGCAGCGTGGCCAAGGGCTACGTCGGCCGTCAGGCCGCCCAGCTCCTGCGGGAACACGGGGTGACCTCCGCCCTGCTGAATCTGGGTGGAAACATCCAGGCCATCGGCAGCAAACCGGACGGCACACTATGGAAGATCGCCGTCCAAGACCCCAACGGCGGCGCCCCTATCCTGGTTCTCTCGGTCCAGGACCAGGCCGTGGTCACCTCCGGGGACTATGAACGCTGCCGCCTTCTGGCGGGAAAGCCACGACTTTGAGGCTGTGTTCATCACCACCCAGGGGGACCTCTATCTCACCGACGGCCTGGCCTCCCGCTTCGCCCTGACAGAAGGGCACCAAAACACCGCAGTAAAGCTCTTGACCAGGGCATAAAACAGTCCCCCGGAGGATTTTCTCCGGGGGACTGCTGCATATTCTTCGGCGAACCGGGTGGGGAGCTTCTCTCAAATAAGAGAGTGCCTCGTCAGGCTCGGGTCCGTGTATGCTTTGGCTGAAGTCTTACTTGCCGCCGTTGCTCTGAGACCACTCTTTTTCCAGAGCGGGCCAGTCGCGCATGGGGAGGATCTTGGTCCAGATCTCGTACTCGACACCCTGGTCGTTCTTCTCCATGTAGTACTCGTGGGAGTTGGTGGCCTCCTGGATGGCCTCATAGTACCAGACAGTCTTATCCATGTTGTCGGACCACATCTTCATGTTGTCCAGCATATGGTGCTTGTGAGGCTTCCGCTTCAGCGTCCGGTTCACCAGGGTCACCGCCTCGGCACGGGTGATGGGGTTATCAGGACGGAAGGCGCCGTCCTCATAGCCGTTCACGAAGCCGGCAGAGGCCGCCTGGTTGAT
This sequence comes from Evtepia sp., assembly GCF_034090835.1. Lineage (GTDB taxonomy): Bacteria > Bacillota > Clostridia > Oscillospirales > Oscillospiraceae > Evtepia. The sequence continues at coordinate 3,802 of NZ_JAXDRS010000018.1, read as the reverse complement.
GTACTCTCTTGCCCAGTGGTTGGCAATGTCCGGGAAGAGGTCCTTGCCCTCATAGCTCAGGTCGAAGAAGCGCACCGCAATGGTGGCGAACTCTGCACGGGTGATCTTGCCGTTGGGACGGAAGGTTCCGTCCTCATAGCCGTCCAGAATGCCTGCGTTGGTCAGGGTGGAGATGGCGTTGTTGTACCACTGATCTGCTGCCACGTCCGTGAAGCTGTTGGTCTGGCTCCAGTACTGGTCGCGGGACTCGTCGGTCAGCAGGCGGAAGAAGATGGTAGCCACCTCAGCACGGGTGATGTCGCCGTTGGGCCGGACGGTGTCGTCGGTGTAACCCACGATATAACCATAGTGGTTCTTGGTGTCCAGCACGGGTGGCTTCACGTCACCGCCGCCGCCACCGGTGTGCCGCCATTGTGCGTACAGAGTAGTGTTTGCATTGATGTTGAACGTGTCGCCAGCATGGTATCTCGTTCCTGTGCCATCCTTATTGGTGGTCCAGTACAGGAATCTGTAGTGGGAACGATAGAACTTGTTCTTCAGCACAGTGACCTCGCTGCCAGCCACATAGGGGGAGTTTCCGTCATTCATGGTGCCGCGACCGCCGTTGGGGTCATAAGTTACTCTGTGTGTCTCAACAGCAACCGAAGTATGCGTCCACTCACCCTTGAGGGTCACGTCACTGGCGCCCATTGCCTGTTCGCCAGTGACAACTTCACCTTCACCATTCACTTTCCAGCCGCTAAAGGTGTATCGGCCATTCACATTGCCGTACGTATCCTTTGTCTCTACCACAGTATCTTTGGTATACTCAGTATCAACGGTATAAGGTTGATTATTTACCAAACCGGTAATATCACCAGGAAGGGTCTTACCTTCGGGAACATCACCGGTCCACTCATAGGTTACTCTGTGTGTCTCAACAGCAACCGGAGTATACGTCCACTCACCCTTGAGGGTCACGTCACTGGTACCCATTGCCTGTTCGCCAGTGACAACTTCACCTTCACCATTCACTTTCCAGCCGCTAAAGGTGTATCGGCCATTCACATTGCCATACGTATCCTTTTTTTCAATGGGATTGTACTGAGTGGAATCCACAGAATAACTCTGTCCCTGAATGTAATACTTTCCATCAGCAGGCGGTGTGGGAGCTCCCTCAGGAGCGTTGTCCCACTCATACGTCACCTTATATGCGGTCACGGGTACTGATGGGGAGTCGTTCAGTTTGGTCTCAGCCTGATCATCGCTCTCATTCTTATAAGTCATACTAGCAGCTTGATTAGTGGGATAATATTTTTTTCCTTCTTCCCACTGGGTATAGGAAGTATCCGCCTCAATGGGGAAGGTAATCACCAGCTTAGCGCCACTGTATTCCGTCTCTCCATTGACAGTCTTCTCTGTCACTGCGTTTTCTTTGTAATCAAACCCAGTAACGGAAATGGTTTTATCATTCCCATCTACTGTGACGTTGACCGTAACCCTATCAGTAATATCCTCAGATTCTCCCCAAGTGTAGTTGTCACCGTTCTTTCCCGCCACCCGGACCTTCGATACCTGTACATCATCTGTGGCGTTCTCAGGGAATGCAAAGTAGGGGGACAGGATATCCGACAGAACAGAGTTCGCATCAGGGTTAACCTTCAGGCTGGAGATCTCCTCAGAAATCTTCTGGAATACTTGATTCAGGCTTGCTGCATCGCTGGCGGCAAAATAGTAGTCCCCCACTACGCGGGTGCCAAGATTTATATATCCCTCAGCTTCCGGATAATTGGAGGAAACGCCATTCATGTAGGCGTTTGTCGGTGCCTCGGTGTCACTCGGATCAGCGCCTTCAAAAATGCCGATGGTATAAACAGCCACGCCTCTATTCTTCAAGTCTCTGGCTCTTTTAATTGCATCGTCGGCAACCTGCATTTCAAAGCCATTACTGCTGGTAGTACTTCCATCCGTGAACATGATGACAACTTTTTTGGCTTCTTCACGGCCGTCCTTCAAGGCTTCTTCCGCTTTTTCCATGCCAAAATCGGCTCGTGTAGCGCCGCCATGACGCAAGCCATTAACAGCCGATTCCAATTCAGGTGCGTTCGAAGCATCTGTCAGTTCTTTTACGATTTGAGAATAGTTACGGTTACCAAAATATGTTTCATTTCCAACTGTATTTTTTTTGTCACTTGCGAATTTCACAATACCGATCCGATGATTCACATCACTCTCAGCTGCGTTCTTCTGAACGCTATCAATGAAGGATCGGACCGAGTTTTTCAGTGCAGATAGTCTATTCGAGCTATCGCTGAACGGATCGTTCATGGACCCGGATACGTCCAGCACCAGAACAATATCCAGTGGTTCGGTCTTAGTTGTGGTCGTAACGGTGTTTTTGGCATATGCCTCCATGGTAATCTTTCTTCCATCCTCCGAGACAGACTTCGTGATCTGAATCGGGCTTTCGGAATCGGTAGACACTGAACTAGCCTGTGTCTCCCCCAGCGCAGCCAGCACGCTCATGGGCAGAAGGGATAGCATCATCACCAACGCCATGAAGCAAGATAGGACTCGTTTCTTCATTTTTTCTCCTTTCGTCATCTTGTGGATTTCAGGTTCGTTGACCCTGGCCCCACCTCCTTTTCTGTTGTACCGAAGCAGGCTGTACTCACCGTTCCAACTCAGCCATGATCCGGTCATACTGGAGTCTCCGCTTGCCGCAGCCCAAACCGGCGCACACCGGGCAGCCGTCGGCGTTGCTGGTATATAGACGGGCGCCTGCCAGACGCGCCCCTTGTCGCACCACCACACCCGCTTCTTACTCCCATGGGAGACATCTCTCTTTCGGAGGCAGGGTGCGTCGCACCCAGGGCGTCCCACTCATCTAGCAGAAACACCCAAGTGGTTCTGGCGCAAGCAATAGGTGCACAAGTTCTCCCTCAAACGACCACCTCCCTTTGTTCACAAAAACAATATGTTGTACAAAAATAGATGTAAACAAATATATACGTATCATATTTTCGGAAATTGTACCACAAAAAATTTAAAAAGGCAATACAAAGATCCTTCTTCAAGCGCGCCAAAAGAAGCCAAAAACACGCTATTTTTTTGCGACTTCCTTTGGCGCGTCTTTTTTCATCTTTTCAACAGGGCTGCATATAGTTCCAAAAGGAAGATATCCTCTGAATCGAGTCTCCTCCCGTGTTAACCATGCAAAATTTTATTTTTGTCTATTATCTTTTCATTTCATTGGCCAAACCCCAACAGTTCCAACTGTCTTGCGTGCTCCTACTCGGTGGAAATTAGATAAATCAGGGTGGTCTCGATGCTGGAGTATACAAACTCATCCGCCAGCTGGGCCAGGGTCCGTCTGGCCTTATAAAAGGTCCGGGCGAACAAATAGCGCAGGTTGCGGGGAAACACCTTGGTGGCCTCCACCCCCGCCTTCTGGCACAGCCCCTTCATCTCCGCCCGGCCCCGCCGGACCGCATCCCCGGCGATGTACTTCACCTCGCCCACCCGGATTCTCGTGCCGTCCATGGTCTCGATGTGTTCTATTCTGCCCTCTCTATAAAATCCCATGGCAGGTACCTCTATTGTACCTTCCTATGAAAACCGCTCCAACCTTTTCAAAAAAAGGAACCGGGAGCATCATCACGCTCCCGGTTCCTTTTCCTCTTGCTGCGCAAGAAAGGCCTCGTAGTCTTTCAGCAGGGCGTCCCAATCGGAAAACCGAGGGTCCCCCCGGTGGTCGGTCAGGATGCCCAGCGCCTGGAGGTACTCCCCCAGCCGCATGCTGACCTTCGTTGCCCCGTCGTTG